>CAWCVF010000004.1:0-110258 GCA_963798835.1 uncultured Actinomycetota bacterium
AGTCAGAGGCCAGTTTCTAGCTTGTGGCAGGTGTTGGATTCGAACCAACGTAGGCTTCAGCCGACGATTTTACAGACCGCTCCCTTTGGCCGCTCGGGCAACCTGCCATGCCGCCATGATCTGCATCCAGCGGCGGGGAGCAACAATACCCAACTCACACCGTCGCGGGTTAACCACCTGCACAGCAGATCAGCTCGATTCGGCAGAATGACCTCGTCACATAACCCAGAGACGGAGCAGCAAGGTGGCGGGAGAGAGCTCGTTCGACATCGTGAGCAAGGTGGACCGTCAGGAAGTGGACAACGCCTTGAACCAAGCAGCTAAGGAAGTCCGGCAACGTTTCGACTTCAAGAACACTGACGCGAGCATTCGATGGTCAGGTCCGGCGATCGAGATGGAGGCCAACTCCGAGGAGCGTGTCAAAGCTGTGCTGGACGTTTTCCAGTCCAAGCTCATCAGGCGCGGCGTCAGCCTGAAGGCGCTCGACGCCGACCCACCAAGATCATCTGGCAAGCATTACAAGATCACCGCAACGACCAAAGAAGGCATCAGCCAGGAGAACGCGAGAAAGGTCTCCAAGCTCATTCGCGACGAGGGCCCCAAGAGCGTCCGCGCCCAAGTGCAAGGCGATGAATTGAGAGTGAGCAGCAAGAGCCGAGATGATCTTCAGAAGGTGCAAGCGTTGATCAAGGCGACTGATCTCGACTTCGCCGTACAGTTCACCAACTATCGGTAGTCACGGGGCTGGTGTCGGCGTCTGTCGATCATGACCGCCAGCAGCCTAGGATGATCACATCCCCTACAACCTGGTGTCGGGCGTTCACAGTGAGGATCACAGCATGGGCTTTTTTGATGAGCTGAAGGACAAGGCTGAGGAGTTCGGGGATAAGGCACAAGACAGGGCGGACAAAGCTCAAGAGGGCGCAACGGAGGACGCCGGTCAAGACATCGGCGATTTCGCACCTGTCGGCGCAACGGAACCTGAAGTGGCAGCCGTCGAGGACGAGACAGCCCAGACGTCCGCTGCAAGCGCCGGAGAGGCTACGGTCCCAACAGAGCCGGCAGCACAGCCTGACGAGAACGCCAGCTCAGCAGCGTCCGATGCAGACCAGGGCGTTGGCGAGTTTGCACCGGTAGGAGCAACCGAGCCCGATGTGTCGGCAGTCGAGAACGAAACAGCAGAAGCATCCGCCGCAAGCACCGGAGAGGCTACCGAACCAGTAGATTCCCCATGATGTGTCGAATCCGCCACACCTTGATCAAGTCTGGCATTTGATCACGTGCTGTGCGGGGTGATCACCATTTCTTCGGTGAGCGACTCCGAGCTCGATCCAGGTTGAGTAAGGTCGCCGACCCACTCCAGCGCGTCGTAGGGGCACTCCTCCACGCAGATTCCGCAGTACATGCACAGCGACCAGTCGACAGCGAAACGATCAAGCACATTCTCGGTACGGTCTCGGGCTCCGACCGGCAGGCCCGCAACCGGCTCGGTATGTGAATCAATGCTGATGCACCAGCTCGGGCACTCGCGGGCGCAGATCATGCAGGACGTACAGGCCGGTTCGATCAACCGGATCCACCGATGCGACGGCTCCGTCGAGCTCACGTACGCCTCCGCCGGACCCGGCCGCCGACAGCTGATTCGGCGACCTCAGCCGGATCTGCCGCCTGCTGCGACGCGTCGCGGTCACCCCAGATTGCAGGCTCCGGAACTCCCGGAGGCACCATCCGCCGCCGTTTCGGCGCAGCATCGCTCTCGCCGGGCTCCTTGGCTCCCGGCCAATCCAGGCCGGTACGCGCGGCGAGCACCTCATCCTTCCGCAGCGGCGTTCCAGAAAACTCCGGGTTGAGCAGCAACCGACGGCTGTCGCCGCCCACAAACTCGACTCCGAACAGTTCGGCGACCTCCCGCTCGTGCCACGCCGCACCAGCGAAGACACCGTGCACCGAGGGAATACGCGGGTCAGCTCGAGCCAACACACAACTCAGCATCCTCGGCTCGGCTTGCGCCGCGAGGTTTCGGGCGACCAGGACGATCCGAAAGCAGTCCCGCCGACCGATCTCGTCGACACAGCCGAGCCAATCGAAGTAGTCAAAGCCGTCTGCCTTGAGCCCCTCAACCGCGGTCAGCCACTCCCGGGACGCCACCTCGATCACGACGCCACCCGTCCGGTGAGCTGATCCAGCACCGCCGACAGGGCCTCTGGTGGGGGTGGGCAGCCCGGCACGTAGGCGTCCACGGCAACGAGCTGATCGACGCCCTTAGTGACGGCGTAGGAATCCCAGTACGGACCTCCTGATGATGCGCAGGCTCCGAAGGAAATGACCGCGGGCCGCCGGCCGGCCTGCTGCTCACAGCCGTCAATGATTGCCGCCACCGCCGGCGCCAACCGATCGGTGACGGTGCCGGAGATCACGACTGCCACCTGCGCAGTGTTGCGCCCGGAGCTTGTCGAAGGGTGCCCTTCGACCAGCGCGGGCCGCACCGGCACGGCGGCGTCAAACTCCAGCGTGCAACAAGCCAACCCGACCTCCAGCACATACAGCGACCCATCGCCATACCAGTCGAGCCAGCGCACAAGACCACGGTAGTGCTGAGGATCGACACCAAACCGTTAGCACACAAATCGTCGAAGGTCTCATTGGCTTCTCATGGGCTGAAAGTCCCGTGATTCGTAGAAACGCCTGCCTATCATGGGGTTATGCCCGAGCTGCGAGCGTCGGCATTGCGCAAGCAGCTCCCCACGAATTGGCAGCCTCAGCGGAGATCGCAGCCACGGACCCCCCTGATCCTCAGCAGCGGTTGAGGCGTGCCGAAGAAGAGAGGCAAGTAGAGCAGTGAAGCACGTCAATACCCTCGACCGGGTCGTGATCCGATTCGCCGGGGACTCGGGCGATGGCATGCAACTCACCGGTGATCGATTCACCTCCGACTCTGCCGTTTACGGCAACGACATCTCAACGCTGCCGAATTTCCCGGCTGAGATTCGCGCACCTGCTGGGACCCTGCCCGGCGTCTCGAGCTTCCAACTGCACTTCGCCAACTACGACATCATGACTCCCGGCGACCGGCCCGATGTGCTCGTCGCCATGAATCCCGCAGCGCTCAAGGCCAATATTGCCGATTTGCCGCGCGGCGGCGTGATCATCGCCGACTCTGCTGACTTCACCAAGCGCAACCTCGCCAAGGTCGGCTACCCCAGCGATCCACTCACTGACGGCTCACTCGACGACTATCAGGTGCATGCCCTCGACTTGACCGGCATGACGATCGAAGCCGTGAAGAAGTTCGGCCTGACTCGCAAGGATGCGACGCGGGCCAAGAACATGTTCGCCCTCGGGCTGCTGTCCTGGCTTTATCACCGGCCCACCGACGGCACGATCAACTTCTTGACGACCAAGTTCGCCTCCAAGCCCGACATCCGCGACGCCAATGTCACCGCCTTCAAGACCGGATATGCCTTCGGTGAGACGACTGAGGTATTCGCGGTCACCTACGAAGTCGCACCTGCGCCCATGCCGCCGGGAAAGTACCGGCAGATCTCCGGCAATCTCGCGCTGGCGTACGGGTTGATCACTGCAGCTAGTAAGGCTGGTCTGCCGCTCTTCCTCGGGGCCTATCCGATCACTCCCGCGTCGGATGTGTTGCATGAGCTCAGCAAACACAAGCGTTTCGGGGTGACCACTTTCCAGGCTGAGGACGAGATCGCTGGGGTCGGCGCTGCGCTCGGTGCAAGCTTCGCCGGACATCTCGGCGTGACGACGACCTCCGGCCCGGGCGTTGTCTTGAAGTCCGAAACCATTGGGCTAGCAGTCACGACCGAGTTGCCCTTGATCATTTGTGACATCCAGCGAGCCGGACCGAGTACTGGTATGCCGACCAAGACTGAGCAGGCTGACTTGCTGCTGGTGATGTTTGGTCGCAATGGTGAGGCACCGCTCCCGGTGCTGGCGGCGCAATCCCCGGCTGACTGTTTTCCCACCGCGCTTGAGGCCGTACGGATCGCGATCAAGTACCGGACTCCGGTCGTGATCTTGTCCGACGGCTACATCGCCAATGGCGCCGAGCCATGGTTGCTACCCGACATCGACTCAATTCCACCGATCGACCCACACTTCGCAGCGGCAAGCAACGGCACCGACAAGGCCGGTGAGCCGGTCTTCCTGCCCTATCTGCGCGATCCCGAGACTCTCGCCCGCCCGTGGGCGATCCCAGGAACGGCGAGCCTGCAACACCGCATCGGCGGTATCGAGAAGGCCAAGGACACCGGTGCCGTCTCCTATGATCCGGCCAATCATGAGGAGATGGTCCGCACCCGGCAGGCCAAGGTCGACGGGATCGTACGCGACATTCCCGATCTCACCGTCGACGATCCCGCCGCGGATGATGGTCGGCATGCGCGGGTCTTGGTGCTCGGCTGGGGTTCCACGTACGGGCCGATCGTTGCCGCAGCGCGCCGGGTACGCAAAACTGGCCGGCTCGTCGCCTACGCGCACCTACGCCACCTGAATCCGTTCCCGGCGAATCTCGGTGACGTCCTGCGGAGCTACGACCGCGTTATCGTCCCGGAGATGAACACCGGACAGTTGGCAATGTTGCTGCGCGCGAAATACTTAGTAGATGTAGCAAGTTACTCCCGGGTTCGCGGATCGCCGATCTCACTCAGCGAACTCGCTCGTGATCTTGAAGCGGAAATTGATCAGCTAGCCGCACTGCAAGCCTCGGACGCACGAGCAGTGCCCCAATATTCGGAAGGGACGAACCCGTGACCGCCGTCGATCAGCTACATTCGGAGCTTGATCAGCCATTGCCCACTCGAGAGGTCACAGACGTGTCCACGTCGCCACTCAGCCCCAATGGCGTGGGGCAGGCTTACCGAGGGCTTGCCGGCGTACCACTCTCACTTGAGCCGCTGAATCGCAAAGACTTCACTAGTGATCAAGAGGTGCGCTGGTGCCCGGGCTGTGGAGACTACGCCGTCCTGGCCGCGTTCCAGGGGTTCATGCCGGAGCTGGGGATCAGGCGCGAGAACACTGTGATCGTTTCTGGTATCGGCTGCGCGTCACGGTTCCCTTATTACGTGGACACCTATGGCATGCACTCGATCCACGGCCGGGCAACTGCGATCGCCACCGGTGTCGCGACGTCGCGCGAGGACCTAGCGGTCTTCGTGATCACCGGTGATGGCGACGCGTTGTCCATCGGCGGAAATCACTTGATCCATGTGCTGCGCCGCAACGTCAATCTCACGATCTTGCTGTTCAACAACCGGATCTACGGACTGACCAAGGGCCAGTACTCCCCTACCTCGGAGATCGGCAAGATCACCAAATCCACCCCGATGGGCTCGCTCGACAACCCGTTCAATCCGATTTCTCTGGCGCTCGGTGCGGAGGCAACCTTCGTTGCGCGCACCATCGACTCTGATCGGAAGCACCTGACCGGCGTGCTGCGGGCAGCCGCCGCGCATCGCGGTAGCTCGTTGGTGGAGATCTATCAGAACTGCCCGATCTTCAATGACGGGGCATTCGATGCGATCAAGGATCCGGCCACATCGGCGGACGCGATCATCCCGCTGACCCACGGCGAGCCGGTCCGATTCGGCGTGGACGGCCACCTTGGCGTGGTCCGTGATCCACAGACCGGGGTCTTCTCGGTGGTCGAGGTTGCTGACGTCGGGGAGGACGCCTTGGTCGTTCACGATGCCCACCTGGCAGATCCATCGTTTGCGTTCGGGCTGTCACGGCTGACCGACGCAGGAGTACTGCACCGCGCGCCCATTGGCATCTTCCGCGATGTCGAGGCGCCGGCCTACGACGACCTGGCCCGCGACCAGGTCTCGCTGGCGGCCAGCCTGGGCAGCGACAATGACGCACTTCAGTCAGTTATCAACGGCGGAGACACCTGGACCGTACGGTAGCTAGAGTCACTCCATTGAAGAGCCCCCCGGATCGCGAGCGTCCGCATCGCCCGAGCGATCCCAAAATGTCGGTCTGGAGATAACCGCATGAGCTCGAACGACCCGTACGGCGGACCTCAGCCACCGATGCCAGGCCAGGGGCCGAACGTGGGCCGCGGTCAGCAGCCGTCACCGTACGGATACCCGCAACAGCCTCCGGCTGGATATCCACGGCAACCGGCGGCCGGCAGCCCAACGAGCGCCTCTGGATATTCGTTCGGACCGTTCGCTCCTGAGCAGCAGCAAACAGGATGGGACAGTGGTTTCCAGTCCGGCCGGTACGGCGCATCTCGAGGTGGGTACGACCCAGGGCCAGCTCGGCAGGCGCCCCAACAGCCGAAGAACAGAACCAAGATCCTGATCATCATCGGAGCGGCTGCACTCGCGGTGATCCTGATCGCCGTCGTGGTGATCGTTCTGACGCGCGACAAGCCCAGTGCAAATCCCCAGGGCGGTCAGAATCCCGGAGGCCAGCAAACGAATTCGCAGCAGAGCGGCGCACCGCAGAGCACTCCGCGACCATCTGATGCGGTTACGGCGTACCTGCAAGCTGTCGCTGCAGGCGATGCCAGCGCCGCCCTGTCCTATGCTGCCGATCCAGCTCCTAGCGGGCCGCTGCTGACCAACGAGGTGCTCGCGAAATCCCTCAGTCGTACGCAGCTAACCGGGATCGACGTACCGGTTGTTGATGATCAAAACGTGAAGTCTGTTTCAGCCACGTACACACTTGGCAGCACGGTGGTCAAGGAGTCGTTCGATGTCGTCAAGGCCGGCGGCACCTGGAAGCTCAGCCGCGCTGTCAAGGACATCGATCTTGCTTTCGTTGTGGACGGGCCGGTTCCGGTCAAGATCAATGGTGTGAAGGTGACTGAGAAATCGGTCGCCGTGCTGCCCGGTTCGTACGCGTTCACCACCGGCTTACGATATGTCGGCTTCGGGTCCAAGAACGTCGTGCTGGTACGGAGTCCTTTTGTCGACGCCGACACATACGACATTCAAAGCCAGCTGACCAAGGCGGGTAAGAAGGCGGCCATCGCCGCCGCCGAGAAGAGCTACAACAAGTGTCTCAAGGTCCATTCGCTGGCTCCGAAGAATTGCCCGCAGAAGTTCAATTCCAAGTACACCTACAACAAGAGCACGATCACCTGGCGGCGTACCGGGAAGGACCCGTTCCGCAAACCGTCGGTGACCTTCAGTGGAACGCAGGCTCGGGTTCAGGTTCCGATCGATCTGAAGCTGTCGGGCAGCTGCAGCTACCAGGGCAGGTCCGGCAATTGCTCGGGCTCGCTGACTGGTACGTCAGTCGCGGTGATCAAAGTGACGTCCAAGCCCCTTAAGGTCAAGTGGCTCTGAGAGTCGAGTAAGTGGCTACTGATCGGTAGCATGTGCCGGGTGATTGAGACGCCGGCTCCCAGACCTGCCATCGACTTCTCCGCCTTCGATCCAAGCATCCGCGTTCAGGATGATCTTTTCCGGCATGTGAACGGGACCTGGCTCAATACCACTGAGATTCCCGCTGACAAGCCGCTGACCGGTGCATTCATGGAGTTGCGTGATCAAGCTGAGGCGGCAGTCCGCGACATCATCACCACCATCGAGAGCGGCGAGTCGGGTTCGGACGAGGCCAGGGTCGCTGATCTGTATGCCAGTTTCATGGATGAGGAAGCAGCCGAGCAGGCCGGCGCGCACCCGATCATGCCGTTGCTCGCTGCGATCGATTCGATCAGGACTCTGTCGGAATTGACGCGGATGCTGGGCGGCTTCGCCCGCCGGGCGGTTGCTGGACTGGTGGGGTTGCAGGCCGAGCCAGACCCAGGCGATCCCAACCGCTACGTGATGTTTGCCGGGCAGGGCGGCCTGGGCTTGCCGGACGAGGAGTATTACCGCGTCGAGGAGTACGCGGAGATTCGCGGCAAATACCTGGCCCACATTGCGGCGTCCTTTGCACTTGCTGGCATTGCAGACTCCGAGGCCGATGCGCAACAAGTATTTGATCTTGAAACTGATATCGCCGCGACGCACTGGGACAAGGTGAAGTGTCGTGATCTTCGGTTGATGTACAACCTCATGAGCCTCGAGGACTTCACCACCAGCTGTCCTGGCCTACAGTGGCGCGAGTTTCTCGCAGGCGGCGACATTGCCGAGTCGAAGATGGACGAGTTGGTGGCAATGCAGCCATCATTCTTCACCGAGGTATCGGCGCTGCTGACTGAGGACCGGCTTCCGGCGTGGCGGGCTTGGGCACGCTGGAAGGTGATCAACTCGCTATCGCCGTATCTGTCCAGCGCCTTCGTTGAGGAGAACTTCCGTTTCTACGGAACGGTTTTGATGGGTACGCCCGAGCTTCGTGAGCGATGGAAGAGGGGCGTCGCACTGGTCGAAGCTTCGGTTGGTGAGGCGGTTGGCAAGATCTACGTCGACCGCTACTTCTCCCCGGTCGCCAAGGAGCGCATGGATCAGCTGGTCGCCAATTTGATCGAGGCGTACCGGCGCTCCATTACTGATCTTGACTGGATGACCGAGGAAACCAAGGAAAGCGCGCTCACCAAGCTCGCCAAGTTCCGATCACACATCGGCTACCCGACGAAGTGGCGGGATTACTCGTCGTTGATGATCAGTCGCGACGATTTGATCGGGAACGTCATGCGGGTGGCCGACTTTGAGGTCAATCGAGCCTTGAACAAGATCGGCCAGCCAATCGACCGCGAAGAATGGCTGATGACGCCGCAAACGGTGAACGCCTACTATCACCCGCTCAAGAACGAGATCGTCTTCCCGGCGGCGATCTTGCAGCCACCCTTCTTCAATGAGTACGCCGACGACGCCGTCAACTACGGCGGCATTGGCGCAGTGATCGGACACGAGATCGGCCACGGCTTCGACGATCAAGGTTCCACCTGCGATGGCGACGGCATGCTGCGTAATTGGTGGACCGAGAAGGACCGAGAGGCCTTCGAAGAACGCACCCTGGCGCTGGTCGACCAGTACGACGCCTTGGAGCCCATGCAGGCGCCCGGCCACCATGTCAACGGCAAGCTGACCATTGGCGAGAACATTGGTGATCTTGGTGGGCTCTCGATCGCCTTCAAGGCGTACCAGATCGCTCACGAGGGCGATCCCGAGCCGATGCTGGACGGCTACACGCCGGCGCAGCGGCTCTTCCTCAGCTGGGGCGCGGTGTGGCAAGCCAAGGTACGCACCGAGATGCTGCTGCAGCGCATGGCAACCGATCCACACTCCCCCGCTGAGTTCCGCTGCAACCAGATCGTCCGAAATCTCTCCGAGTTCTACGCCGCCTTCGACGTAGCTGACTCCGACTCCCTCTGGCTCGACGAGACCAAGCGGGTCAAGATCTGGTAGCCGTCGATTGGCAGGTTATCGACCTCGACGACTTCGCACGTCGAGTCGTCGAGCTGGCCGGTTCTGCGCGTCCGGCGATCGTGGCGATCAACGGGCATGGCTCGAGTGGCAAGACCAGTCTGTCGCGGCAGTTGAGTGCCGTGCTGCCGGACTGTTCGGTGCTGCATACCGACGACCTCGCCTGGCACCACGGGGTGTTTGCCTGGGACGAGCTGCTGATCAAGAACGTACTGCCAGCGCTGCGCGATGGGCACCCGTTGCAATACCGCCGAGCGGCCCTGGGAACATGCCGACCTGCTTGTCGATGGCAGCGGGAACGTCGGCTCAAGGCTTGTTTTCTCAGAATCGCCCCCGAGCTGACGCTCAGACCGCGTCGCTGAGCGTAAACCAGGAGGGCAATCTTCATCTGGGGGGCGATTCTGCATCGCCCGTCATCCCGCGGAGCGTGGGATGTTCACCCAAAGAAGCGCGAGGTCAGGCAGTCCGCGTTACGACAGAGGTGCAGAGGTCGTCGAGGGCGTCTCGAGCCGGCCCGGAGGGTAGCGGCTCAAGGAGGGTACGCGCGGCCTCGGCGCGCCGGCGAACCTCCTCGCGCGCCTGATCGATGCAGCGATGGCGGCGTAACAAACTCAATGCCTCGTGCAGCGCGGCATCGTCGTGCAGATCGGAGTCGAGCAGCTGCAGCAGCCGTGCGTCAGCCGGATCGGTCGACTTGCGAGCCAGGAGGATCGGCAGCGTTGGAATGCCCTCGCGAAGATCAGTACCGGGCGTCTTGCCGGTCTGGTCGCTGGTGATGTCGATGATGTCGTCGCTGAGCTGGAACACCACACCGATCTGCTCACCGAAGTCCGCCATCACCCGCTGAAGCTCCGGCGCCGCGCCAGCGATCTTGGAACCAAACAGCGCAGATGTCGCGATCAACGAACCCGTCTTGTCTGCAACAACGCGCAGATAGTGATCAAGAGGATCTACCCCGTTGGGCCCCACAGTTTCAGCGATCTGGCCCTGTACGAGCCTTGAGAAGGTACGCGCTTGGAGTCGTACGAACTCCGGGCCTAAATCACAGACGATGTCCGAGGCGCGCGCGAAAAGCAGATCCCCGACGAGGATTGCCACGGTGTTTCCCCAGCGAGAGTTCGCGCTCACCGAGCCACGACGAATGTGGGCCTCATCCATCACGTCGTCGTGGTACAGGCTCGCCACATGGGTGAGTTCGACGACCACCGCAGCTTTCACCACATCGGTAGTTGCGGCCCTCGGTCCGAGATAGGAGGCGAGAACGACAAGTAGCGGCCGAAAGCGCTTGCCGCCGGCAGCAATGATGTGTTGAGCAGCTTCGGTCACCATGTCCGAGTCCGCTTCCGCGGCCTTGAGCAACGCGGCTTCGATCAGCTCAAGCCGGGCTCGGACAGAGGACTCGAATACCTCATCCCGCGTCTGTTCAGCCAGCACTCTTCCTCCGTTACGCCTTGCCGTCAGCGGATGAACTCACCTGCTTGCTGGGCTAGGGCCAACAGCGGGCCCGGGAACACCCCGAAGGCTACCGTCGCGAATACGCCGACTCCGACAGCCGCCAGCGTGGTCCAACTGGGACGAACCACACTGGTTGCCATCTTCCTCGGGTCGGCAAAAAACATCAGCACAATGACGCGGATGTAGAAGTAGGCTGCGACGACACTGATCACCACGGCAACGACGACCAGCCACTCGATGCCGCCGCTCCAGGCCGCTGCGAACACCGCCCACTTGC
Organism: uncultured Actinomycetota bacterium; assembly: GCA_963798835.1. Lineage (GTDB taxonomy): Bacteria > Actinomycetota > Actinomycetes > Propionibacteriales > Propionibacteriaceae > Microlunatus. The sequence continues at coordinate 11,071 of CAWCVF010000004.1, forward strand.
CGACGAATCCGCTGGTCAGCGGGATTCCAGCGAAGCTCAGCATGAAGATCGAGAAGATCGTCGCTGCCAGTGGGTAGCGACGGCCGAGTCCGATCCAGCTGTTGAGCGTGGTCGCCTCGCCGGTTGAGTCACGAACCATGGTCACCAGCGCAAATGCTCCGATCGTCGCCGCACCGTACGCGACGAGATAGAACATCACCGAGGAAACGCTGGTCAATGCGCCCGGCTTACTGCCCGTTATGGCCTGCGACGCCCCAACGAACGCGGTCATCATGAAGCCGGCATGGGCAATCGAGGAGTACGCCAGCATCCGCTTCACGTCGGTTTGCGTAATCGCCAAGATCGAGCCGACTGCCATCGTCAGAACCGCGATAATCGCCATCACTGGCTGCCAGTCCCAGCGATCGGCACCCAGCGCCACATAGAACACGCGCATTAAGGCGCCCACCGCGGCGATCTTGGTACAGGCCGCCATGAACCCGGTCACCGGCGTGGGCGCGCCAGCGTAAACGTCCGGGGTCCAGGAGTGGAACGGTACGGCACCGAACTTGAACAGCAGGCCGACCCCGAGCAGCGCCATCCCGGCCAGCAACAGCCCCAGCCCTTGTTTGCTATTGCGTAGCGCATCATCGATGGCTGCCAGGGTGAAGGACCCGGAATAGCCGTAGAGCAGCGCCGCGCCGTAGATAAAGAACGCCGAGGAGAGTGCGCCCAACAAGAAGTACTTCAAAGCTGCTTCCTGCGACAACAACCGCCGCCGCCGAGCGAGCCCGCACAGCAGATACAGCGGCAACGACAAGATCTCCAACGCGACGAACATGGTGATCAGGTCATTGGAGGCCGGAAACAGCATCATGCCCAGAACGGCAAACAGAGCAAGTGGGAAGACCTCGGTGTGCTCGACGCGACTTCTGATCGCCTCACGCTCGGCGACGGTGCCGGGCACCGCGGCGGCCTGGGGCGCAAAGACACTCGAGTTCTCGATCTTGGTCTCGGCGAACATCAGCAGTGCGGCGGCACTGAAGATGATCAAAATCGTCCACATGAAATAGGTGGGTCCGTCTAGGGACAGCGAATCGACAGCGACGACGGCTTGAGCGCCGGAGGCCCAGTTCAACACCGTGGTCACCAGCGCCAGTGCCAAAGACAGGAACGCAATAACGAGTTGCACGACGCGACGGATCTCGCGTGGCGCGAGGGCTTCGGCGAGTACGCCAAGGCAGGCTCCGCCGAAGATCAGTAGCACCGGCGCCAGCAGCCCGTATTCGATGTTGGGTGCCGTGATCTCCAGCGACACCTTGACCAAGGCGATCATTACCGGCCCCCTTCAGCGCTGACCCGTGGCTGCGGATCAGTTACCCCGACATGCTGCATGGTGGCTTGGGTCGCCGGCTCGATGATCGCCAGCAGTGGCTTCGGAAAGAAGCCAAGAAGCAAGATCAGCAGCACCAGTGGTGCCATTGCAAGCCGCTCCCGTCCGTTGACCTCGGTGACCCTCCCCCGCACCTCAGGCGTCACCGGCCCGGTCATAGTGCGCTGGTACATGATCAAGATGTAGAGCGCGGCCAGCACGATGGCCAGAGTCGAGATCACCGCGTACGCGGGATACCGGCTGAAGGTGCCGGCCAGCACCATGAACTCAGACACGAAGCTCGACAAGCCGGGCAACGACAGCGTCGAGAGTCCTGCGAACAGCAGCAGGCCGGCCAGTACTGGAGCCACTTGATCAACACCGACGTACGCGCCGATGTCGCGTGACCCACGGCGCTTGATCAGATACCCGGCCATCACGAACAAGGCGGCGGTGGACATCCCGTGGTTGAGCATGTAGAGCGTCGAGCCGGTGAGGCTCTGGCTGGTAAATGCGAAGATGCCGAGCACGATGAAACCAAAGTGACTGATCGATGTATAGGCGATGAACCGCATGATGTCTCGACTGCCGATCGCCAAGATTGCGCCGTACACGATCGAGATGGTCGCCAGCACCAGAACTACCGGCGTCGCCCACTGACTCGCTTCGGGGAACAGCCCGAGACAGAACCTGATCATCCCGAAGGTGCCGATCTTGTCCATCACGCCGACCATCATGGTGGCGCTGCCAGCCGTTGATTCCTCCGCCGCGTCCGGCAGCCAGGTGTGCAGCGGTACCAGCGGCGCCTTGATCGCAAAGGCAAACATGAAGCCGACGAACAACCAGCGGCCGGTGCCGGTCGCGATGTCCAACTGGCTGAGCGTGCTCAGCAGGTAGCTCGGCTCGCCGACTCTCGCGGACTGCACATACAACCCGATCACCGAGGCGAGCATCACAAACCCGCCGAGCAAACCGAAGATCAAGAACTTGGCTGCCGCGTACGTCCTGCGCGGCCCGGGCCCGAAGCCGCCGATGAGGAAATACATCGGGACCAAGATGACCTCGAAGAACACGTAGAACAGAAACACATCGGTGGCCAGGAAAAGGAAGAGCGCACTGCTCTGGACCGCGAGGATGAGAGCGAAGAACACCCGAGCGTCGTATTTCGGGGCGATGGTCGCTACACGCCCTTCGACGGGCTCCCGGTCCGCATCCGCCGCATCAAAGTCACGCCAGGAGGCAATGATCACTACCGGAGTGATGATCACCACAAGCAGCACCAAGGTCAGGCCGAGTCCATCAAGACCGAGCGCGTAGTACGCCCCGAGCGGTTTGATCCAGGACACCTGTTCGACGAACTGCATGCCGGCGCCGATAGTGAACCGGCTGGCGATCACTAGAGCGAAGACCAACGTGAGCAACGAGACGACTAGCGCCAGATGCTTCGCGATCTTGGGACCCGTGAAGATCAACACCACGGCACCGACAGTCGGCAGGAGTGCCAGGATGGTGAGCCAGGGAATAGTCATGATCTGCTCCCTAGCCCAGTCGACCTAGCAAGATGACCACGCCGATGATTGCGGCTCCCACCGTCATGGTGAGCGCGTACGAGCGAACGAAGCCGTTCTGCACCCGTCGCAGGCGTGATGACATGCCGCTGATGGAGGCGGCCGTACCATTCACCGCACCGTCGATGCCGTAGTTCTCCAAGCGCACCAGGCCCTCGGTGAGCTGCTGCCCGGGCCGCATGAAGACGGCCTCGTTGAAGGCATCGCCGTAGAGGTCGTTGCGGCCGGCCACGGTGAAGAAGGACTGGCTGGCGGGTTGCGTATCCGGGATTTCTCGACGCGGCCCGAAGAGCCAGACGCTGATCGCCACACCGATGGCTACGACGACCAGCGTCACCAGTGCCGTCGTCGAGAAGTAGAACAGACCATGCTGCTCCTCGGGCACTTCCCCACCTACCGCGGGATCGAGCCAACCGACGATCCAGTTGTTCATCACCAAGCCGCCGATGGCCGACGCGATACCCAAAAAGATCAACGGCACGGTCATCACCAGTGGCGACTCGTGCGGATGGACGTCAGACTTCCACCGCTTGCTTCCAACGAAGGTCATCAACATCAACCGGGTCATGTAGAACGCCGTAACGCCCGCGCCGAGCAGCGCCAGTCCGCCAATAACTGCGCTTCTCTGGAAGGCGACCTCGATGATGTGGTCCTTGGAGTAGAAACCCGAGAAGAACGGGAATCCAATGATTGCCAGGTAGCCGGACGCGAAGGTAAAGAAGGTGATCGGCATCAGCTTCCGAAGCGCTCCGTAGTGGCGCATGTCGACCTCGTCGTTGGTGGCGTGCATGACTGAACCGGCCCCGAGGAACATGTCAGCCTTGAAGAACCCGTGAGTCAGCAGGTGGAAGATCGCGAACGCGTAGCCGGCCGGCCCAATGCCTGCGGCCAGCATCATGTAGCCGATCTGGGACATCGTCGAGCCGGCCAGCACTCGTTTGATGTCGTCCTTGGCACAGCCGATCCAGGCACCGAACAGCAGCGTCACCGTGCCGACCACCACGACAACGGTGCTCGCAGGCGGCGACTGCGCGTAGATCGCGTTGCTGCGGGTGATCAGATAGACCCCAGCAGTCACCATGGTCGCCGCGTGGATCAGCGCCGACACCGGAGTCGGACCCTCCATCGCGTCCAGTAGCCAGGACTGCAAAGGCACCTGAGCTGATTTTCCACACGCGGCGAGCAGCAGTAGCAGGCCCATGATCAACGCGGTTGTGCTGCCGACGTTGGGCATGCCTTCATTGACATCGACAAAAGCCGATGACCCGAAGGTCGCCAGCATGAGCATGATCGCGAGCGACATACCCATGTCGCCGACGCGGTTGACGACAAACGCTTTCTTCGCCGCAGTTGCGGCCGTCGGCTTGTACTGCCAAAAGCCGATCAGCAGGTAGGAGGCCAGGCCAACGCCTTCCCAGCCGACGAACAGGACGAGGTAGTTGTCGGCCAGGACGAGCAGCAGCATGGCGGCGACGAAGAGGTTGAGAAAGGCGAAAAACCGCCGCCGCCGATCGTCATGCGCCATGTAGCCGATGGAGTAGACGTGGATCAAACCGCCGACGCCAGTGATCAACAACACGAAGACGATGGAGAGCTGGTCGATCAGCAGTCCGACGTTGATTTTCCAGTTTCCACTGGAAATCCAGTTGTAGAGCGGCACTGATATGGCGCGCGCCGCAACGTCGCGGCCAAGCATCTGAATGAAGTAGACCAGCCCCAGAGCGAACGAGATCAGCGGCGCGATCGCACCGAGGTACGGAGCCCAGCGGTCGGCACGGCGGCCGACCAGGAGCAAGATCGCGGCGCTCAGGGCAGGAATCGCGATCAGCAGCCAAGACACGGTGAAGAGGCCGGTGGCTGGCACAGGCGTCTCGAGTGGGGGCATCAGGAGTCCTCTTAGAACTTCAGCAGATTCGCGTCGTCGACCGAGGCCGAGCGGCGGGTACGGAAGATGGTCACAATGATCGCCAAGCCGACGACAACCTCCGCGGCAGCAACCACCATCACGAAGAACGCCGCAACCTGCCCATCGAGGGCGCCGTGCATCCGCGAGAAGGTCACTAAGGCGAGGTTGGTGGCATTCAGCATCAGCTCGACGCACATGAAGGCCACGATCGCGTTGCGCCGGATCATGAAACCGACAGTGCCAATGGTGAACAAGATCGCGGAGAGAACGATGTAATTTGTGGGATTCATACGTCTTCGTCCTCAGTTGTGCGGGGCGCTTGCTCGTCAGCAATGGCGTCGACCGTCTCATCGACTGGCTTGACCAGCTCTCGGCTGTTCACGACCGTGCCTCGGGCCTTCAACGTGGCCGAGACCGACAGCTCGGACACAGTCCCGTCCGGCAACAACGCAGGCGTATCCACCGCATTGTGCCGGGCGAAAACTCCTGGAGTAGGCAGCGGGCCAGGATGCTGGCCAGTCTCGGCGTACCGCTTCATCCGTGTCTCCGCAAAATCAGCTTGAGTAACACGCCTGGTCAGCCGCTCCCGATGGGCGAGCACCATGGCTCCGACTGCAGCGGTGATCAGTAGCGCCGATGTCGCCTCGAAGGCGAAGACATAGCGATTGAAGATGAGCGCCGCAATGCCCTGGACATTGCCGCCATTCTCAGCATTGTCGGCGCGCAGCCCAATCGCCGGCCCGACAACCGCGTTGCCTACCGCGAGAATCAGCAGCGCACCAAAACCAAGCCCCGCCAACACAGCGAGAGTGCGCTGCGCCTTGATCGTCTCGACCAGCGATTCCCGGATATCGACGCCAACCAGCATCAGGACGAATAAGAACAGCATCAAGATCGCGCCGGTGTAGACGATGATTTGCACGACGAAAAGGAACGGCGCCTCCTGGGCCGCGTACTGCACCGCCAGGGAGATCATCACGACAGCCAGGCTGAGGGCCGAGTGCACCGGCTTGCGGGCCAAGATCATGCCCAGCGCACCTAAGACCATCACCGGGGCGAGCATCCAGAAGGCGATCGACGCGCCGGTAACCAGAGGCACGGACAAGGCCGTAAGCATGATCATCCCTGACCTTCCGCCGCATGCTTGCGCCGGTACCGGAAGCCCTGGTTGACCGGCCGCGCCTCGACACCGCTGATATCACCAGCACGATCGTCGGGCTCACCTGTTGCAGGCAGGCCCATGAAATAGGCCTGCTCATCATCACCCAGCTTGCGCTCGTGGGGCGGCTGTTCCATGCCGGGCAGCAATGGAGCCAGTAGATCAGATTTCTCATAGATCAACTTCTCGCGGCTGTCGTCGGCGAGCTCGAATTCGTTCGTCATCGTGAGGGCGCGAGTCGGACAAGCCTCGATGCACAGGCCGCACAGGATGCAGCGCAGGTAGTTGATCTGGTAGACGCGCCCGTAGCGCTCCCCGGGTGAGTACCGCCCCTCCTCGGTGTTCTGCGCGCCCTCAACGTAGATCGCATCGGCTGGGCATGCCCAGGCACACAGCTCACAGCCGACGCACTTCTCCAGACCGTCGGGCCAGCGGTTCAGTTGATGCCGGCCGTGAAAGCGCGGTGCGGTGACCCGAGGTCCGTTCGGATAGTCGATGGTGAAGGTCTTGCGGAACATGGTCCGGAAGGTCACGCCGAAGCCGGCAACAGGATCGAAGAACCCCATCAGGTCTCACTCCTTTCCCTGGTCGACCGTTCATCAGGGACCGGCTGTTCATCGGACGTCAGCACCTGGGCAAACTCCGGCAGCACCTGATCACCCATCGGCGGGACAGGATAACCACCGGCAAAGGCGTCGAACTCCTCCAGTCCTTCATCACGGTCCCGTCCGGCAGCCTCGGCCGGCTCTTCGCGGCCGCCGAAGAACGCCAGGCCGACCAGCACAATGAACACCGCGGCGGCAGTAATCCAGAACGCCCGGCCGCTGAACCACCCCTCGCGCTGACCCATCCTCAAGATCGCGATCATCAGGGTCCAGACCAGCGAAATGGGAATCAGCCAGCGCCACCCGAACCGCATGAACTGGTCGTAGCGCAACCGCGGCAGAGTGCCGCGCAGCCAGATAAAGATGAAGAGCATGATCAGCACCTTCACCACGAACCACAGCAAGCCCCAATAGCCGCTATCGGCACCCGGCAAGAAGTTGAACGGCAAAGGAGCGTGCCAACCGCCCAGGAAGAGAGTCGCGGCCAGCGCAGATACCGTGATCATGTTCATGTACTCCGCCATGAAGAACATGGCGAAACGCATCGAGGAGTACTCGGTGTGGAAGCCACCGACCAGTTCGCCTTCCGCCTCCGGCAGATCGAACGGCGCCCGGTTGGTCTCCCCCACCATGGAGATCACATAGATCACGAACGATGGCAGCAGTTGCACCGCAAACCACAGCGGTACACCGAAGACCGTTGCCGGCTCGGCTTGTTTGGCGACGATCTCGGAGGTGGACAACGAACCGGCGTACAGGAAGACGGCGACCAGCGCGAGGCCCATCGCCACCTCGTAGCTGATCACCTGCGCGCTGGAGCGCAGCGCGCCCAGCAAGGAGTACGTCGATCCCGATGACCAGCCCGCCAGCACGATGCCATACACGCCGATCGAGGCAACGGCCACGATGAACAGCACCGAGACGGGTAGGTCGGTCACCTGCAGAGGTGTCGTGATGTCGGTGAACGGTACGCGTACCAGACCCGCCATCGGAATGACGGCAAACGCGGTGATCGCCGGAATGGCGACAACGAAGGGTGCAAGCGTAAAGACGATCTTGTCGGCGGCCGTCGGAGTGAAGTCCTCCTTGAACATCAGCTTCATGCCGTCGGCTAGGGACTGCAGCAGTCCGAACGGCCCGTTCATATTGGGGCCTTGGCGGTGCTGCATGAAGGCCACCACGCGGCGTTCGTACCAGATAGTGAAGAGGGTCAGCACCAACAAGATCACGAACGCGAACAGTGCCTTGAGCAGCACCACCCACCATTTCTCGTTGAAGAAGATCTCAAGATCCAGTGACGTGAGGAGCAGGTTCATTCGCTTTCCCCCACGTCGGCTATCTCATCTCCGGGGCTGACTGTCACAAGATCACCAGCCGTCGCCGCGAGATGCTGCGGTATTCCCATACTCGGCGCTCGGCTCGGCAGCCAGACCACCCCGTCGACCATTTCAGCATCGATCACAGCCGGAAGCGTGATCGCGCCCCGGTCATTGCTGATCTTCGCTACGGTGCTGATTCCTGCAGCGGCGGCGGTGCTCGGACTCAGTCTCACTGCTGGGGCCCGTGCCGTGGCCTGCAGATACGGTTCCCCATCCAGAGCGCGGCTCTCATCAAGCGCCATGCGCCAGGTAGCGAGCACAGCGGAGTTACCGCTCGGCTCCGCCGGCTCACCGGCCGCATAGTCAGGTGCCTCGCTACGCTCGCCCTCCCACACTCCCAGCTCGTCGAGCTCGGCGCGAGCCTCGGCAGGCGTACGGAAGCCAAGATCGCTTCCCAGGGCATCGGCCAAGGCGGCCAACACCCTCAGATCCGACATGTCATTCGGCGGTTCGATCACCACATCGAAATGCCGTCGCCTACCTTCCCAGTTCACGAAGTTGCCTGCCCGCTGATGCATCAGCGATACCGGAAAGACGACGTCGGCGCGTTCGGTAACCAGCGAGGCGCGAGTCTCCAGACTCACCACGAAGCTGACCGTCTCCAGTCCCTCGAGCACCGCTTGCGGATCGACGAAGTCATTCGGGTCAACGCCTGCCACGACCAGTGCCCCAAGCTCGCCGTCACTTGCGCCGATCAAGATTTCGTCTGCATCGCGACCCTGCAGGGACGGCAAGGAGTCACTCCCCCAAGTCGTCTGAACATCGACTCGGGCCGCCGCATCGGCCACCGGCCGACCGCCCGGCAGAAGGTTCGGCAGGCAACCGGCCTCGACGGCACCTCGATCGCCGGCCCGCCGCGGTACCCAGGCCAACCGTGCACCAGTGCGCTCGGCGAGCCGATGACAAGCGCTGAACGTGCCCGAGAGACCCGCTGCTCGCTCGCCGATCAAGATCACCGAATTCTTATCTAGAGAGAGATCGGCCAGCTGATCATCGATCACATCGCCTTCGGGGTAAAGCTGATCAAGCAGACCTGCTTCGTCACCGGGGGCACAGGAGATCACCTGGGTTCCCATCTTGCGCACTCCATTGCTCTGATACGGCGCCAGGGTCCAGGAAGCCAGGCCCTTCTTTCGAAACGCCTTGCGAAGCCGGAGAAAGATCATGCCGGCTTCCTCTTCTGGCTCGAGGCAGACCAGTAATACCGAACTGGCATTTTCAAGATCAGCAAAGCTGACGTGATGCCCAGTTCCGGCGACAAGGTGCGCCAAGAAATCGGCCTCTTCACTCGAATGCTGGCGGGCCCGGAAGTCGATGTTGTTGGTATCCAGCACGGCGCGCGCGAACTTGGAGTAGCCGTACGCGTCTTCAAGGGTGAGCCGACCGCCGGTCAGCACCCCGACCGAACTGCCGGCCGCTTTCAGGCCTTGCACCGCCACGTCGATCGCCTCCGGCCAGGAGGCCGGCCGCAGCACATTGCCATCGCGAACCAGCGGCCGAGTGAGACGGTCCTCACCGTCACCATAGCGATGCGCGAACCGGTCCTTGTCGGTAATCCACTCCTCATTGACATCCGGATCATCACCCGCCAGACGGCGCATCACGATCCCGCGTCGGTGATCGACCCGGATCGCCGAGCCGCACGCGTCATGTTCGGCGATCGAGGGCGTCGAGACTAGGTCGAAGGGCCGGGATCGGAACCTGTACGCCGCACTGGTCAGAGCCCCGACCGGACAAATCTGAATGGTGTTGCCCGAGAAATAGGACTCGAAGGGTTCCCGCTCGTAGATGCCGACCTGTTGTAGCGCGCCACGTTCGATCAGCGCGATGAAGGGATCACCCGCGATCTGCTCGGAGAATCTGGTGCACCGGGCGCAGAGCACGCAGCGCTCCCGGTCGAGCAGCACGTTGGGTGAGATGTTGATCGGCTTGGGATAGGTGCGCTTCTCGTCGGTGAACCGGCTCTCGGCGTAACCGTGGGACAGCGCCTGGTTCTGCAGCGGGCATTCGCCACCCTTGTCGCAGATCGGGCAATCGAGCGGATGATTGATCAGCAGGAACTCCATGTTTCCCCGCTGCGCCTTCTCAGCGATCGGGGACGTGAGCTGCGTCTTGATCTTCATTCCCGCTGCGACCTCGAGGGTGCAGGACGCCTGCGGTTTGGGAATGGGACGACCGGTGCCTCCATCGGGCACCTCGACCAGGCACTGCCGGCAGGCACCAACGGGGTCGAGCAACGGATGATCACAAAACCGCGGTATCTCGACTCCGATGAGTTCGGCGGCACGGATGACCAAGGTGCCCTTGGGCACCGACACCTCAATGTCATCAATGGTGAGGGTGATCAAATCCTCGCGCTGCTCATCGGCCTCGCTTGGGCGGTTGGCGATAACGGTCATGACCCTGCTCCTGCGAGCTCACGGACGAAGATCGTGCTGCGTTCGTAGGGAAAGAGCTCCCAGGCTGGGGTGTGCATCGCCGCTTCGAACTCGTCTCGGAAGTACTGGATCGCCGACGTGATCGGCGATGTCGCGCCGTCACCAAGTGCGCAGAAGGATCGTCCAAGAATGTTGTCGCAGAGGTCCAGCAGCTTCTCTATATCACCCGGCTCGCCGCGGCCGGCCTCCATCCGCTTGAGAATCTGTACCAGCCACCAGGTGCCTTCCCGACAAGGCGTGCACTTGCCGCAGGACTCGTGCTTGTAGAACTCGGTCCAGCGCAGCACGACTCGCACCACCGAGGTGGTTTCGTCGAAGCATTGCAACGCCTTGGTGCCGAGCATCGACTTCACTCCGGCAACGGCCTCATAGTCCAGCGGCACGTCCAGGTGGGCGTCGGTCAGCATCGGCGTCGACGAGCCCCCCGGTGTCCAGAACTTCAGCTGATGACCCTCACGGATGCCCCCTGCAAGATCAAGAAGTTGACGCAGCGTGATGCCCAACGGCGCCTCGAACTGTCCCGGATGGGTGACGTGACCGGAGAGTGAGTAAATGGTCATGCCCTTGGACTTCTCGGTGCCCATCGAGGAGAACCAGTCGGCACCATTGGCGACAATCGATGGCACCGAGGCAATCGATTCGACGTTGTTGATCACCGTCGGGCAGGCGTACAGGCCGGCGACCGCCGGGAATGGCGGCCGCAGCCGTGGCTGGCCGCGGCGACCTTCCAGGGAGTCCAGCAATGCGGTCTCCTCACCGCAGATGTACGCGCCGGCGCCCGCATGAACGATGATCTCCAGGTCATAGCCGGTGCCGAGAACGTTCTTGCCGGCGTAGCCCGCGGAGTACGCCTCGCGTACGGCTTGCTGCAGGCGGCGTACCACATGCAGCACCTCACCGCGCACATAGATGAATGCGGTATTGGCCCGGATCGCGTACGCCGAGATGATCACTCCCTCGACCAGCGTGTGTGGGGAGGCCATCATCAGCGGAATGTCTTTGCACGTCCCTGGCTCGGATTCGTCGGCATTGACCACGAGGTACTTGGGCTTCGGGTTGTCCTGCGGGATGAAGCTCCACTTCATTCCCGTGGGGAAGCCTGCACCGCCACGGCCGCGCAGGCCGGAGTCCTTGACCAGGGCGACGACCTCAGCCGGCTCCATCTGGAGGGCGGCACGCAAGGCGTCATAGCCGCCACGCCGTTCGTAGTTGGTCATCTTCCAGGCACGCTCGTCTGCCCAGTTGGCCGTCAGGACAGGTGTCAGAAGGCTGCGTCCTGAGCTTGTCGAAGGATCGGTCACCGCCCCTCCTCGCCTGATCGATCTTGGATGTGTTCCGGATCTGGTGCAGTCCAGTCGTGCTGCTGCGCAACGCGCAGACCGAGTAGCGACGGACCAACTGCGGTAGGCCCCTCATCGGCTCGCCCGTCAGGAAAGCCGGCGAGCACCCGCTCGGCTTCCTTCCAGGTGCAGACCCGAGCTCCGCGCGTGGGATGTACCGGCGCACCAGCCCTAATTTGATCAACAACGTCAATGGCTTTTTGCGGCGTGGTGTTGTCGAAGAACTCCCAGTTGATCATCATCACCGGCGCGAAATCGCAAGCCGCATTGCACTCCACGTGTTCCAGCGTGATCTTGCCGTCCTCAGTGGTCTCGTCGTTACCGATACCAAGGTGATCTTGCAGCGCGGCATACACCTCATCGCCGCCCATGATCGCGCAGAGCGCGGTAGTGCACACGCCGACGTGGTACTCCCCCACTGGGCGTCGCTTGTACATGGTGTAGAAGGTGGCGACCCCGCTGACGTCGGCTGCTGTCAGCCCCAGGATCTGGGCGCAAGCTTCGATCCCCGCCGGCGTCACCCGTCCCTCGACGCTTTGCACCAGGTGCAGCATGGGGAGCAGCGCGGATCTCGCCTGCGGATACCTGGCCGCAATCGAGCGCAGCTCCTCCAGCGTCGCCTCGGTGATCTTGGTCTCGGCGAGGCCGTAGTCGAGGCTCGGCTCGTCGAAATGGGTTGTGAAGTGACCCTGCGGGCCGTGCGTGTCGCCAGTCAACCGCCCGGCGAGATCCTCCGCCGCAACGTCCCCGCCGGCGTGCCCATTGGGCGTCGGCGGCAGCGGCTCGAGTGGATTGGTCACTAGCGATCAACTCCGCCCATCACAGGATCCAGCGATGCGACCGCAACCACCACGTCGGAGACCATCGCGCCCTCGCACATCACCGGCATGGCCTGGAGATTGGTGAAGCTGGGATCCCGGAAATGCGCGCGGAACGGTCGGGTGCCACCATCGGAAACAACGTGAGCGCCGAGCTCGCCGCGCGGACTCTCGATCGGGACGTACGCCTGACCTGGCGGCACCCGGAAGCCCTCGGTGACCAACTTGAAATGGTGAATCAGCGCCTCCATCGACTGGCCCATGATGTGCTTGATGTGTTCGTTCGAGTTGCCCATGCCGTCCGAGCCGATGGAGAGTTGCGCGGGCCAGGCGATCTTCTTGTCCGCGATCATGATCGGCGCGCCGCGCATCTTCTCCAGCCGCTCCACGCATTGCTCAATGATCTTGAGGCTCTCCCACATCTCGTTGAGTCGGATCCGGAACCGCCCGTACGCGTCCATGGTGTCCCAGGTCTGCACCTCGAAGTCGTAGCTCTCGTAGTCGCAGTACGGCTGCTTCTTGCGCAGATCCCAGTCGTAGCCTGTCGCCCGCAGCGGCGGGCCGGTGATCCCAAGGGCCAGACAGCCAGCAAGATCGAGGTGTCCGACGCCGGAGAGCCGGGCCTTGAAGATCGGGTTCTCATTGCAAAAGTCCGCGTACTCCGGCAGGTGCTTCCTCATCCAGACCACGAGGTCCTTGACGAAATCGAGCGCCTTGTCGGGAAGGTCCTGTGCGATGCCGCCGGGTCGGATGTAGGCGTGATTCATCCGCAGGCCGGTGATCAACTCGAAGGCGTCCAGCACCTTCTCCCGCTCCCGGAATCCAATGGTCATCACCGTCAACGCACCGATCTCCATGCCGCCGGTGGCAATGCAGACCAGATGCGATGAGATCCGATTGAGCTCCAACATCAACACCCGCACGACGTTGGCCTTCTCAGGGATCTCGGCTTCGATGTCGAGCAACCGCTCGACGCCGAGGCAGTAGGTCGTCTCGTTGTGCAGTGGCGCGAGGTAATCCATCCGGGTGCAGAACGTAACGCCTTGGGTCCAGTTGCGGAACTCCATGTTCTTTTCGATCCCGGTGTGCAGGTAACCGATGCCGCACCGGGCCTCGGTAACGCTCTCACCCTCTAGCTCCAAGATCAGCCGGAGTACGCCGTGAGTCGAAGGGTGCTGCGGACCCATGTTCACCACGATCCGCTCGTCGCCGCGCTCGGCCTGCTCGGACACCAAGGTGTCCCAGTCCTGTCCGGTCACGGTATAGACGTGGCCCTCCGCCGTGTCGCCGCCGGCAGCGAAGGGATCTTGCTGTGTTGCTTCGTCGGTCGTGTCGGTGGTGCTCATGAGTACGACCTCCTTTGATCTGGGGGAGGAATCGTTGCGCCTTTGTACTCCACCGGAATGCCACCCAGCGGATAGTCCTTGCGCTGCGGGAAGCCGGGCCAGTCGTCCGGCATCAGGATGCGGGTGAGGGCCGGATGGCCGTCGAAGACGATGCCGAACATGTCGTACGTCTCGCGCTCGTGCCAGTCTGCTGTGGGGTAGGTGCCCACGACCGACGGGATGTGCGGGTCGCTGTCGGGTGCGGAGACTTCGAGCCGAATGCGGCGGTTGTGAGTCATCGACTGCAAGTGATAGACCGCGTGCAGCTCAGCACCCTTGTCGGCCGGATAGTGCACGCCAGACACGCTGCTGCAGAACTCGAAACGCAACCGAGCGTCGTCCCGAAGGTGCTGGACCAGCTCCGTCAGGTGGCGCCGTTCGACATGGAAGGTGATTTCGCCGCGGTGGATGACCACCTTGGTGATCACATCGCTGAAGTTGGGAATCAGCGCGCCGACACGCTCGTAGACCTGGTCCCACCAGCCGCCGAACGGCGGAGTTGCCGCAGCCGGTAATTCGACCGTACGCGTGAGGCCGCCGTAGCCGGAAGTGTCGCCGCTGCCCTTGACGCCGAACATCCCACGCCGGACCTGAAGTACCTCGGCAGTCGGCTCGGTCGTAGCGAGTTGGGCTTCGTCTTCTTCGGCTTCGGTCGCGCCGGAATCGATTGAAGGCGCTTCTCCGGTCAGAGACTCGGGTTTGGTTCCGGCATCCGGCTCGGATTCGCCCTCGGGCTCCGCTCCTTTGATCGGAGCCTTCTCATCGGACTCCTTGTGTATGTCCGCTGAGCTCGTCGAAGCGTCTGCATCAGCACTGTGCGCTGAGCTCGTCGAAGCGCCCTCATCAGCACTGTGCGCTGAGCTCGTCGAAGCGCCCTCGTCCCCTCCTTCGACAGGCTCAGGACGCGTATCCTTCCCTTCGCTCATCGGAGCAGACCTTTCTGGTCGAGCAGTGTCGGCGCCTCGAGCTGCCGCTGCTCCTGCTCCTGTGCGGCCTCGATCGCATTGATCCCGATCGGCATGCTGCGCACCTTCTCGCGCAACTTGAACATGGCATCGATCAGCATCTCGGGACGGGGCGGACAGCCGGGCAGATACATGTCCACCGGTACGACGTGGTCGACGCCCTGCACGATGGCGTAGTTGTTGAACATGCCGCCGGTGCTGGCGCACACGCCCATGGCGAGAACCCATTTCGGGTTCGGCATCTGGTCATAGATCTGCCGCAGCACCGGCGCCATCTTCTGGCTGACTCGGCCGGCGACGATCATCAGATCAGCTTGACGAGGCGATGCTCGGAACACTTCCTGTCCCCAACGACCGGAGTCATATCGCGGTGCGCCGTAGGTCATCATCTCGATGGCGCAGCATGCCAGTCCGAAGGTGGCCGGCCAGAACGCCGCGCTGCGCATATAACCGAACAAGTTCTCCAGCGTGGTCAACAACACGCCGCTGGGGAGTTTCTCCTCCACGCCCATCTCAGACAACACTCCTGCTTGTTTGCATTCCTTAATCCCAATCCAGCCCACCGCGTCGCAACACGTAGAAGTAGGCAATGAAGACAGAAACAATAAACAAGATCATTTCGACGAGGGCGAAGAATCCCATCTGATCAAAGGCCACCGCCCAGGGGTAAAGAAAAACGATCTCGATGTCGAAGACGATGAAGAGCATGGCGGTGATGTAGTACTTGACCGGGAACCTACCGCCACCGACCGGCTGCGGCGTTGGCTCGATGCCACACTCATACGAGTCGTACTTGGCTCGGTTGAACCGCCCGGGACCCACCAGCACGCTGGTCAGAATGGTCAGCGCGACAAATCCGGAGGCAATCGCGAGCAAGATCACGATTCCGACGTAGGGACTCACCTGCCAGCTCCCTTTCCGCAGGTCTGTGAATTGATCACGCCGCGGGCGCGATCTTGGACAACGAGTTGATCAACTTATCCATGGCGTCACCGTCCTGACTATCGGTCAGATTGGCGAGCAGCTTCAGGGTGAACCGCATCAGGGTGCGCCGCGGCAGGCCGTACCTGGTACAGACCCGCATCACCTGAGGATGGCCGATCAGTTTTACAAAGGTGCGGCCCAGCGTGTAGTAGCCGCCGAGATGGGCCTTCAGCTTGGTCGGGTAGGACGCGAGCGCCCGCTCAGCTGACGGACTCCCCGGCCCGCGTTCATGGGCTTCGGCCATTGCGGCTGCCGCGATCTCGGCAGACTCCATGGCATAGGCAATGCCCTCACCGTTGAACGGGTTGATCATGCCGCCTGCGTCGCCCACGAGCAGCAGCCCTCGCTCATAGTGCGGCTGGCGATTGAAGCCCATAGGCAGCGCAGCACCACGTACCGGACTGATCATGTTCTCACTCCGGAAGCCCCAATCCTCTGGTGTGTTATCCAGCCAGCGCTTGAGGAGGTCTTTGTAGTCGGTCTTGCCGAAGGCGGACGAGGTGTTCAAGATGCCGAGCCCGACGTTGCAGGTGCCATCTCCCATGCCGAAGATCCAGCCGTAGCCAGGCAGCAGCGCGCTCTTGCCCGGCTTACCCTCCCAGAGCTCCAGCCAGGACTCCAGATAGTCGTCTCGATGCCGAGGACTGGAGTAGTAGGTGCGTACGGCGACGCCCATCGGCCGGTCATCGCGCCGGTTGAGACCCATGGCCAGGCTCAACCGTGTCGAATTCCCGTCTGCGGCTACCACCATCGGTGCCGTGAAACGCCGGCCGTCCTTGGTGATCACTCCGACAACGCGGCCGCTGCGACGATCAATGATCGGTTCGACGACGTTGCTCAGCTCATACAGCGAAGCCCCTGCCGCAATGGCGTGGCGGGCGAGCAGCTGATCGAAATCGGCTCGCGGCCGAACCAGCCCGTACGGAGGGAAGTCCTCCAACTCAGGCCACTGCAGTTCGAAGGGCCGCTTGCCGCCGTAAATCCGCAAGCCCTTGTTGCGTAGCCAACCGGCTTCGGTCGAGGTATCGATGCCGAGCCGGATCAGTTGTCGGGTGCCACGTGGGGTGAGGCCGTCACCGCACACCTTTTCCCGCGGGAACTTGCTCTTCTCCAACAACGAAACCCGCAGGCCAGCACGAGCCAGGTGCGTAGCGGTCGCCGACCCTGCTGGGCCGGCACCGACTACGACCACGTCAGCATCGATGACCGACAAAGCGTCTCTCCTGAGAGTCTCCGCGGACTTAGTGAAAAACTTCACTAAGTCTTCAGGCAGAGTCTACGACTTTCAGGACACGGTTACTGAGGCCCCACCTTCTTCCATCACGCCCCATGCGTCAGCCCAAGTCCTGGTCATCGAATTGCAGATCAAAGCTCGCCGGAGGGCGTACGGCGCTGAAGTAGTAGACCTCGCCACGCTCCCAGAATCGCCGCCATTCCGGATCGTCCTGGCGCTGGCCGTACCGATCCGCACGTACCTCGGGATCGACGCCCAGGTAGACAGCAAGATCGACAAGATCAGCGAGTTCCGGACGCGCCGCGTACACGCCCTCGACGACGATCAGCTCAGCAGCCGGAATGATCTTTCGAGCTGAGAGCCGACCATCGTTCGCGTCCCAGTCGTACGGTTGGAAGCTCGCCGCCTGACCGGCTCGCAACGGCAACACGCCTTCGTCTCGGAGCCGTTCCCAATCGATCACGGCCGCGACCACTTCAACCTCCGACATCGCCGCGCGCTGCCCCGCGCTCAGCCCAGGAAGCGTGTTGCGGTAGAAGTCGTCACCTTCCAGGACGGAGCCGCCCGACCGCAGTCCAACCGCGGCGGCCAACACCGACTTGCCTGAGCAGCTGGGTCCGTCGATGGCAATGACGACTGGGCGATCAACTCGCTTACGCCGCTCCGCCGCCTGACCCAAGATCGCTGAGACAGCCGCGGAGGATTGCAAGCGCCAGGCAAGAAGTTGATCAGGCGTGTCGATGTCCCAGAGCTCTGCAGCTGCGAGCCGTTGCGTCACCAATCCGGGCCGCAGCGCATCGAGCAGCCGGCGCGCTGATCCACCAGCCGCGCCACCTGGTCCTGCTGCGACGACCAAGCTGCGAGCCGCAGCTGGACGCAGTGCAAGCTGCAGCGGCTGCTCGTAACCTGCTGCATCAACGCCTACTACCGCGTCGACGCCGGACTGCTGCAGCCTGTTGAGCAAAAGGTCTGCAGCTTGACCGGCGAGCGGGGCGTCTCCAGGCAGCGTCACGATGGCATCACTCGACTCTTCGAGTGCTCGGCGTAGCCCGGCAATGAGCCCGGCCGCCGGTCCACCGCCAGCGGGTTCCTCAGAGGTAAAAATGACCGGCCGAGCGACCTCGCGGGCCGCCCCGACGACGATCACTTCAGTCACCTGCTCCGGCAGCGATTCCAGCACCCGATCGAGCAGCGGCTGGCCCTCCAGCTGCTCAGCAAGCTTGTCGGGAGCGAAACGCCGCGACGCGCCACCGGCCAGAACTACGGCGGTGACGCGTCGCGACCAAGGATGGCTACTCGTCAGGGTCCGGACTATTGTCTTTTGGCGCCTTACTGCTGCGCTTTTCACTGCTGGTGCTGTTGACACCGGCGGTTGTCTTGGCAGCAGCACTCCCGATGATTTGCACCGACTGGCTCTTTATCTGTTGGAAGTTGTTGAAGTAGGCCGTATAAGCCCTTGGATCATTCGGTATGCGAAGCATGACCTCGTTGCTTTCCCGCAGGCTCGTCAGGGTGAGGTTCTGCGAGGTGGCGTACACGAGCTTCTGACCTGCGAGGCCCTGATACGTGCCGTCGATCAATATCACCTTGTTGTGTACGTAGAGACCGTTGTTGGGACGGGTATTCCAGGTGTCAATGGCGGTGCTGCGAAGCTCATCAGTTACCTGGGAATAGATGGTGTCCTGGCTTCCGGGACCATCGGGATAGATCACCTCGACCTTGCAGCCCGCCGTCTTGAGGGCTGAGAGCTTCTCTGCCAAGTAGATACGCGCACTTGTCCAGAAGTACGTGGTGAGCCGGACGGTCGACGTGGGGCCGGTCTTGGAGCAGCCGACATCGTTGAGGATGTTGTAGATCGTGTCCGACTTCTTCGTTGAGCCGGCCCGTGGGAAGAAGTACTCCTTCAGCGGAGGGCTCTCCACGGTGTGGTAGTAGTCGGTGTTGGTCTTGTCCGGCAACATGTCGTTGAAGTTGTCGACGTTCGCGTCATAGATGGCCTTGTCGCCGACAGTTGTGTAGGTGTTGTTCCACGACTTGCTGACGCCAGTTTCGGCTGGGTTCGCCGAGGAGTTCATTGACACCCGCGTCGCCCCGCCGGTTCGGGAGAACAGGTAGAGCTTGGAGTGAATGAACGAGGACGTGTTCGCCATGCAGCTGTACTTGCAGGTCCGGAGATAGCTGCCATCGCTCGTGCCCGTGCCGAGCGCGCTCCTCAATTGCTTGATTTGAGTAGTCTCCGCGTGACTATCAATCAGTAGCCGAACCTGGGCGCCCCGCTTCTTGGCGGCGAGCAACGCATTAGCCATCGGTTGGTAGTCGAAGGAATAGGCGACAAACCGGATGATGGAGCCGGATGGAACGTTGTTGGTCGCCTCGATGATCTGGTCCATCAAAGCGGTCGGACTCGCATACACTCCGGTCGGATCATTGAAGGTGGCACCAGCTGCTGGCATGTACACCTTGGCTTGTGCCGGCGGCACGATGACCAAACCGAGCGCCAAGATCATGAGTGCCACCAAAGGGTGGACAAGCTTTTTCATGTAGAACCGAACCCCCCGATTCAGTGATGTGGGGGAAGACCTGATCCCCGATGTCAGCCCCGGCCTTCCCCGTTTTTGCTACCCCGGCTCACACCACAGCAGCCCGCACGCTAACACGCTGATCCGCGGTCAAGCCGGAGAAACTCCGAGCTCAGCGCGACACCTCGACGCGACACGCGGGCGCGATGCGGGATTGTGATCAGACCTCTCACGGCCGGTGATGATAACGGTCTGATAACGGGCCCGAAGGGGTCGGGACAATACTGGCTGGGTGAAGGCGCTCCGGGTGCTTCCAGCGGCCCTGCTGGTGACGGCCTGCAGTGCCGGCGGACCGACCACCGCACCCGAGGCCCAGAACAACCCGTCGAGTCCGAGCGTCGCAGCGCCGTCAACAGTTGCGTCCGCGACGACCGCAACTCGGCCCAGCGCGAGTCCAACGCCCAAGCCGACCGCGACGCCCAAGCCGCATCCCATATCCATGCAGGCGTTGATCAATAAGAAGTACGACGGTCGCGACCTCAAGGTGCGTCGGCTACTCGCGGACTACGGCGCGTACAAGCGCTATCTGATCACCTACCGCGGTGATGGACTGACCATTTCGGGCGTCATGAATGTCCCGGATGGCAAGGGGCCGTTCCCGGTCCTCGTGCTCAACCACGGATACATCGACCCGGACAGCTACTTCCCCGGTCAGGGCATGCCTCGGGAGCACGACTACCTGGCCCGGCACGGTTACGTCGTGCTGCACACCGACTATCGAGGTCACGCTTCCTCCGACAATGACCCAAACGTGGACTACGAACTACGGCTGCCATACGCGGTCGACACCATCAATGCCGTCAAGGCGGTGAAGTCATCCAAGCTGCGGTACCTCGACAAGGATCGGGTCGGGTGGCTAGGACGATCCATGGGAGGCGGCGTAACGCTTACGGCGCTGGCAGCTCAGCCAGGCCTGGTCGATGCCGCCGTCATCTACGCCTCGGTCAGCTCGTTGGCTGCCGACAATTGGAAGCAGTTCAGTAGCCGATCCGACGACCGGTCGAGAACCAACCGACGGATAGCTCGTACGTACGGCCTGCCCGACAAATCCCCGGAGTTTTGGCGGGCGGCCTCTGCCCGGCCGTACTTGGATCGGGTCACCGAGCCGCTGCTGGTGCACCACGGCACGCAAGACGACACCTGCCCTATCCGGTGGTCAGAAGCGACGGTCAAGACGCTCAAGGCTGCGGGCAAAGACGTCACCTTCGTGAAGTATCGCGGCGAGGGGCACACCTTTGATCGGCAATGGCAGCGCTCAATCGAACGAACCGTGTCCTTCTTCGACAAACACCTCGACTAGCTCGGATCGCGCCACGCGCAGTGCTGAGGAGGAGGGAGGGGACAACGCTTTTCCGTCTCCGAACGACGACGAAGTAGGCGCGTTCCCAGGCGCGATCCACGCCGAGCGAGCTTGGCGAGCGAGGCAAATTAATTGAGCGAGCCGCGCATCGGGATCAGCTTGGCGTTCGACTCGGCCAGTTCAGCGGCCGGATCCGATCCAGCGACGATTCCGCAGCCGGCGAAGAGGCGGATCTGGTGCGGGTCGGTTTCGCTGAGTTGGCCGCAACGCAGGGCAATCGCCCATTCACCGTCGCCGTTTGCGTCGATCCAGCCCACCGGTCCGGCGTACCGCTCTCGATCAAGGTGTTCCAGCTCAGCGATCAGCGAACGTGCGCTGTCGGTCGGCGTACCGCAGACTGCAGCGGTCGGATGGAGGGCCGACGCAAGCTCAAGCGAGGCCACTCCCTTGTCGGCGACGGCGGTGATATCGGTCGCGAGATGGAGGACGTTGGGCAGCTGCAGCACATAAGGGCCGTCCGGCACGTTCATTCCCGAACAGAATGGGGCGAGGGCACGCGCTACTGAGCGGACGGCGTACTCGTGCTCCTCCAGGTCCTTGCTCGAACGCGCAAGAGCAGCGGCCAGATTGAGATCATGATCATCGTCACCGGAACGGCGGATCGTGCCCGCCAGCACCCGCGAGGTGGCCAAGCCTGCCTCCCGCTTGACGAGCATCTCAGGTGTGGCACCGATTAGGCCGTCAACGGCGTAGGTCCAGCACTGCGCGTAGTTCTCCGTCAGACGCGCGGCGAGCCAGCGTGGATCAATGTCGTTATCGGACATAGCCACCAGATCGCGAGCCAGCACGACCTTTTCGAGTTGGCCTTGGCCGATACGGCGTACGGCTTCGGCAACTGCAGCCTCCCACTCGGGTCGGCTGAGGCCGCCATCAGCAAAAGTCACATTGCGCGGACGCTGCGCCGGTGTCGGTGAGAAAGTCTCGACGCCCGCCCCGGCAACCGGGCCGATCTGGGTCATCCAGACCTGGCCGTTGCGGCGTCCGACGACTGTCTGGGGCACGATGAGGCTCGAGCGCCCGGCGGAATTCGCCGGATCGAAGAGAAAGCAGCCGTACGCCATCAGGCCGGCACCCGCGGGCGGGTCATCAAGCTCGGCGGTCACCTCGACATGAGCGGCGAGATCAGCCCACCATTCGGCGGCCTCGGCGATACTCGCCGGCTTGAGCCGAACTACCTCACCCCAACCGACCAGCCCATCGCCGTGGCGTAACCACAGATAGCTGTCTTTGGGGGGCAGCAGATTGAGCAAAGACCCTGGATCGTCAATGGCGTGGGTCCGCACGTGGAGCCGCGGCGGGTCCGTTGCCGACCAGGTCACGGGGCTCAGCGTAGCTGTGGCAAGGGAGCCCACCAATCGGCATGGCGCCCGGCGCGCCTTTTTGTGATTACTTTCACAATCATCGGACTGACTCGTCTCGGTGCGTTTGTCCGCACAAGGCCGCAAATGGCAGGCGAATAGGTCGCTTTCATCGATTTTCGTGGCTTTGTGCGGAAAAACGTCATGGCTCGGCTCCGAGCCATGCACCGACGTCGCTAGCGCTTCCGCTGCTTGGCCGCAGCATCCGCATCGGCACGCTGCTTCTTTTGAGCCGCCAGTTGCTTTTGCTGCTCAGCCTGACGCGCACGCAGGGTCTCGGCATCCATCGAGTTGAGCAGGATCGCCGCCGCAATAGCCGCGATGCCCAGCGACCACCAGGGCGAGGCGCCGAGGAGCATCGGCGCCGTCGTCAAGATGCAGACGTCGAATCCGCGGAACAGGTTGGTCACCAGACCCGGAGGGAACGCACCAGCTTGACTAGCGACCATGGGTGCGCCGAAGTCCACACCCTTCGCCTGGGTCCAGCGCACCGCCGCGAGCAGTCCGCCCGCGGCCGTGGCAACAGCCATCAGCGATGCCTCGGGCACCGCACGCTGGACCGCCCCGTCGCCGAAACCCAGGTACGCCGGCGTCGTCGCAACCGCCCAGACCGCCGCCAAGATCGCCGGCACGGCGATCGACGCAAGTTTGAGACGAGCAAGTGAGAAGGGGAAGCATCTGGCCAGCCCTCCGGTACGCGTCAGCACCCGGAGTCCCCCGAGCAGCGGAATCGTGGCACCGAAGAGAGCGAGCGCCGCGAAGACGGGCGTGAGCGTGCTCATGCCGAGCGCGTCGGCCGCGTACGGAACCACGATCGTCCCGACCAGCACAAGCAACGGCTGCGGGAATCGCCACAGCCGTTGCCATTCTCGCCAGATGATCGCCTCGAGTCCCAATCCCTTGCCACGCTTGGGATGCACGTGGCCGCGCTCCATCGCCCGCCGCTCGACCACGATGTCGCGCGCCAGTCCGATGTCCAGCGCGAAGAAAGCACCGGAGATGCCGCTGACAAGTGCCCCGCCGCTCAGCAGCCGGGTACGGCGAATCTGACTCAGCCGGAGTCCGGCCAGCACGGCACTGACCACCAGCACCATTGCGGAGCCGGCGATCATGATCAGACCGAGCTCGAGACCGATGTTGTCGAACACGCCGATGCTGAACCACCCGGCCGCTACGCCGATCACGCTGAACAGCGCACCAACCGCCAATATCCCGAAGATGTAGGTCGCAATGTGAGTGAGCCGGTGGCGCTCGATGCCCTGCTGTGCCGCCGCAAAGGCGACGGATGCGGCCGCTGAGAGTGCGGTGGCGGCTGCCCAGACCGCTACCTCGATTGGAGTCGAACCGGTCAAGGCCGAGATCAGCGCACCGATCACCGCGCCACCCAGGAATGCCGCCAGTACTGCCCCGACCAGACGCGAGCGGAGCAGCTTGGCGCGTGAGATCGGCGCATCGAGCAGCCAGAAGCCCTCGGCCGCCGAGGCGAGTACCGGCCCGAATAGCCGACTGGCGACTAGAGCGACAGCAACAGTGGCTCCGAACGCTGCCCAGGGCAAGATGGCCCGCGCGGACAAACACGCAGCGCTGCTGCACTGCGCAATCGTTCGCTGCGCCTTCAGAACCACATTGACGACCATGGCGCCGATCATCACGGCGGCAAAGACAGCGACGTAGGCATCGCCCATCGCCTGTAGCACGTTGCGCGTCGCCCGGCCGGAACGCCAGTCCTTGATCAGCCTCTTCAGCTCACGTGGCGTAGCTGGGCTCAGCGGCTTTGACTCGGGTGCTTCCTCAAAGGCAAAGTCATCGGCACCTGCTTCCAGACTGCTCATCCGCGCGCTGCTCCGAGCTGGATGACTCGAGTCGCGACCGTGTCGACAAGCGCCGGCTCGTGACTGGCAAACACAATCGCCAAACCCTTCTGCCGTTCGGATTTCAGTCGTTGCGCCAGCCAGTCGACGCCTTCAGTGTCTAGTCGCTGCTCGGGCTCGTCCAAGATCAACAACTTGCGGGGGCGTACGAACGCGGTGGCGAGCGCCAGCCGGCGCCGTTGGCCGGAAGAGAGGGTCCCCGGCAACTGACCGGATTGCGGAACCAGCTGAACCTCTTCCAGCACTTCATCGACCAGCTCGTCGGGATCGGCGATTCCGTGGGCACGAGCAAGCAGGTCGAGATGTTCCACCACACTCAGATCCGGAAAGAAGTCAAGATCATCAATTACGGTGGCGACGTCGCGCCTGATCTCCGGCGAGGTTTCGGTCATGGCGTTGCCACACACCTCGACGCTGCCATCGTCTGCGCGATCGGCACCGATCAGGCAGCGCAGCAAGGTGGACTTGCCAGCGCCGTTACGTCCCGTGAGCGCGATCGCCTCTCCGGTACGCACCTCCAGATTGAACTTCTCGAAGATGGTGTTGGGCCCGAAGGCCCGGCGCAGGCCGGAAACCTTGAGGATCGTCGTGCGTTTGGCCATGGAGGCGATTCTGCCTCTATTCGGCAAGCGATCCTCCCCAATCTCTTGGGCCGGTGGCGACGAATCACTCTCCAGAGGGCATGGCCCTCCTCGACCAGGCGACCCCGAGGGAGGCCACGATGACGACGATCTTGATCAACAGCCCGCGTTTGCCTATCGAGTTCCTCAGCCAGCAGCATCCATCGTGAGAGCGTCGATCTTGTGAATGTCTCGTCGCTGCCGCCGGATTCGGAGGGCCTGAACTTGGCGGGACAGCCCTCCCAATCCGCTCAGCGCGCCGAGATATCCAGTGGTCGAGAAACTCCAGCGGCACATCTCGTCGAGCTGATGGCGCTCTCGGCCCGGGGACATGAGGAGGCGTTCGCTGAGCTCTACGACCTCACCTCACAGCGGGTCTACGGGATCATCCTGCGGGTGCTGCGCTCACCCGACCACGCTGCCGAGGTGATGCAGGAGGTCTATGTAGAGGTATGGCGGCAGTCGGCGCGATACTCGTCCGCCAAGGGCAGCGTCATCGCCTGGCTGACCACGATGGCGCATCGCCGGGCGGTCGATCGGGTCAGATCCGTCTCCAGCGAGGTTGCCCGCGACGAGCGTTATGCCTTCCATCGCAGCGACCGCGAGATCGATCAGGTATGGGACGGCGTAGAGCAAAGACTTGATGTGGAAAGGGTACGGAGAGGGATGGCCTCGTTGACTCCCATTCAGCGAGAGGCGCTGACGCTCGCGTACTTCGGCGGCTATACCCAAAGCCAGGTCGCGCAACTATTGAAGCTGCCGCTGGGCACTGTGAAGACCAGAATTCGTGACGGCCTGATTGGGCTCCGGGATGCGTTGGGGGTGGAAGCATGAGCGAAGTCCATGGCGCCGTTGGGTCGTATGTGGTGAATGCCCTCGACCCCGACGAGATGGATGAGTTCGAGGCGCATCTGGCCGTGTGCCCGACGTGCAGCCGCGAGGTGCAGGAGTTTGGGGAAACCGCTGCCGAGTTGTCGCTGCTGGCGAGCGTGACGCCGCCTCCTGCTGAGCTACGCGGATCGATTCTGGCCGCAATTTCGCAGGTCAGACCACTGCCGCCGGAGCCTCCGGCTGAGTTGGCGCCCGTCGAGGCAGAGGCACCTGCACCATCTCAGGCCCAGCAGCGTCCCGTCGATGAGCTGGCACTTCGCCGGCAGCAGCGGCGTACTCGCATCCTCAGCGTTCTGGTTGCCGCAGTCATGGCGGCTGCGCTAGCACTGGGTGGTGTGGTGTACGGGCTGGTCCAGTCGCGACAGGCGCAGGTGGCTCAGCAAACCGCGGAGACCGAGCTGCTGACTGCGCCCGATGTCCAGACCTACTCCACCACCATGAAGGACGGCGGCCAGGTCTCCTTCGTGGTCTCCAAGAGCCTGAACCGGGCAATGTTCATCGGCAAGGACCTGCCTGCGGTGGGTACCGACAAGCGCTACCAGTTGTGGACCTTGGAAGGCGAGCGCGCGATCGCCGACAATCTGGTACCCGGGGGTGGTGATCGTCAGCAGTTCTTCCGGGAGACGCTCGAGGGGGTGACCGGACTGGCAGTGAGCATCGAGGATGCCGGAGGTGCACAGCAGCCGAATCCGTCGACGATCCAGACGGTCACGGAACTCTAGCGATGCGCCCTGAGCTTGTCGAAGGGCGCCAGCGCGCTTCGACAAAGCTCAGCGCTCATGTGTCAGTAGTACATGGCAGGCTTCTCGATGTGCCTGACCCGGACTCCGCTAGCGCACGCGCCACGCTCGACAAGCGTCGCAGTGACGTCGCCGCGATGTTCGACCGAGTCGCGGCCCGCTACGACGTCGCCAACGATGTGCTCTCCCTCGGTCAGGACCGGGCCTGGCGCCGACATGTCGTTGCGGCGGTCGAGCCGGGACCGGGGCAGTTGATCTTGGATCTGGCGGCGGGCACGGGCACCTCGAGCGAGCCATTTTCGAGCAGCGGCGCGACGGTTATCCCGACCGATCTTTCCTTCGGCATGTTGCTGGTCGGCAAGCAGCGTAGGCCTCATCTGAGCTTCGTGGCAGCCGATGCCCTGCAGCTCCCCTACGCCGACCACAGCTTTGACGCCGTCACCATCTCCTTCGGGCTGCGCAACGTCGAGGACGCGGCTGCTGCGCTGACTGAGATGCGGAGGGTGATCAAGCCGGGCGGCACGCTCGTAGTGTGCGAATTCTCCACGCCGACTTGGCGGCCGTTCCGGACGCTCTATTCCAACTATCTGGTCGCCGCCTTGCCACACATCGCGTCCCTGGTTTCCTCCAGCCCGGCCGCGTATGAGTACCTGGCGGAATCGATCCAAGCCTGGCCTGACCAGCAAGGGCTGGCGACCATGATCGAGGAGTCTGGCTGGAGAGATGTGCAGTGGCGCAATTTGTCGGGTGGCATCGTGGCACTACATCGAGCACGATCATGATTGAGACGCCGACTGTGACGGCGCCGCCCGGAGCGATCTTGCTCGGCGCGTACGCCGCGCGCAGCTGCCCAGTCAAGACGCAGAACGCCTTCAATCCCGTGGTGGCACTTGACGACCTCACCGATGGCGATCTCGTGCCAAACAACGAGCGACTCGCCGAGTTGTTCGAGGGTGGCAGCCAATTCAAGGCAGCCGTTGTCGAGCAGTTGATCAATTCGTGTCGCGATGACGTCGTTGATCTTCGGCCGATGTCGGACGGCACCAGGGCTGAGCAGATCGACGCGTGTGTTCGGGCCATGACCTCGGGCGCTGCGGTGATCATCGGCGGCTGTCTCCCAGTTGATCTTGCCGGCCATCGTGTCGGCTATCCCGACCTACTGGTCCGCGGCCTTGACAAAGCCGATGGTTCAGCTGGTTACCACCCAGTGGAAGTGAAGTGGCACAAGATCATCGAGCGCTGCCAGCTGCCGGAGGACGATGCGGTGGAGCGCCGGGTGCTGCGTTATTCGACGCTGAACCGACCTGCTCCTCACGCGGCGAACACCGCTAGCGGCTACGGGCTCCGGATCGGTAGCCGGACCGCTGATTTCCTCCAGCTAGCTCACTACTACCGCATTCTTGAAGCCTGCGGTTTCGGACCTGCGAAACCGATCGTCGGCGTCATCGGGAACGACGATCTCTTCGACACACCTGTGCTGAGTTGGGCGGATCTGCAGCAGCTCGAGGTACGAGCATTCTCCCGCAGCAGTCCTGAGGGCTGGCGACTGCGCAGCCTGCTGGAGCGCTACGACCACGAGCACGCGTTTCGGATCAAGATCGCCGAGGTCGCGCGGCTACAGACCGGCCGGCCCGATCTCGACCCGGAACCGCTGGTCCGACCGATCGTCAACAAAGAATGCTCCCGCTGCCAGTGGTGGGAGCACTGCCTGCCGCAGCTCGACCCGGATGATGTCAGCCTTCGCATCGACAAGGCGCCACTCGACATGCGTGAAATAGCCACACTGCGCCGGAATGGAATAACAACGATCACCGATCTCGTGGGCGCCGACCTTGATCAACTTCTGGAATGGTATCTGCCCGAAGTCAGCCACCGCGGCGGGGCCGAAGGCCGCATCAGGATCGCGGCGCGTCGGGCTCGGATGCTGCTCGAAGGCACAGCGTTTGATAGAGAGACCGTCGGTCCGATCGAGGTACCGCGGGCCGATGTGGAGATCGATCTTGACATCGAAAGCTCGGCAGACGGCCGGGTCTATCTCTGGGGATTCCTCGTGCAGCGATCCGGTGATGGCGATCCCGTTTACGCCGAGTTCAGTCGATTCGATGATCTTGATGACCGAGCCGAGGCCGCGCTCGCCGCGGACGCATTCACCTGGCTCCGAAGTGTTGTCGACACCGTGCCATCTGTGGCGGTCTTCCACTACAGCGGTTATGAGGTCGCCAAGATCAGCGAGCTCGCGCGCCGCGAACACGACGAGCTGCTGGACTGGGCTGCCGGATACGCCGAGGAGCACTTCGTCGACTTGCTGGAGATCGTCAAGGCCCACTATTTCGGTGTCAGTGGCCTTGGACTCAAGTTGATGGCGCGGCATGTTGGGTTCAGTTGGCGCGACGATGATCCAGGCGGGCTGAATTCACAGCTCTGGTTTGCTGAGGCCGTTCACGGCGCGACGGCTGAGCTACGTGCCCAGGCGCGACGCCGCGTACTGGAATACAACGAGGACGATGTAGTCGCCACCAACCACGTTAGAGCGTGGTTGCGAGCGCAGTGATCTCACGATCGAGCGTGCGACGGTGAGCACGATCGATCACTGCCTCCACGAGCTCAATGCCGACGGGCGGCTCGGTCAGAATCTGATCAAGCTCCGCGGCCTGCTCCACTCGTTGGTAAGCGATCCTGACGGCGGTCGCCAATGCCTGGAATTGCAGTCTCTGCGGTGTGCCGAAGAGTCGCTCGAAGGCTCCCATGTGAGCCGGCTCGCCCTGCTCCAGAGTGGCGAACAAGCTGCCGCCGTCATCATTGGCCACCACGATTCTGAGGTTTGGCCGCGGCTCCATCTCTCCGACGACGAGGCCGGTCGCATCGTGCAGGGCAGTCAGGTCACCCAACAGGGCATGGGTCGGACGCTCCAGCGCCAGGGCAATGCCGGCGGCCGTCGAGACGTTGCCGTCGATGCCGGAGAGGCCGCGGTTGGCGTAGACCCGCGGCCCCGCGGCGGTGATCGGAGCGAGGTCCAGATCACGGATCGGGCTGGACGAGCCGGCGAACAAGACGTCATTGGCGTCCAGCGCGGTCCAGACGATCGCAGCCAATGCTGGTCCGGTGAAATGCGGCTGCGCTGCAAGCAGGGCATTGAGCCGGTCCCGCACCATCCGGTCGGCATCGCGCCAGGCATCCAACCAGCCCGAGTCCGTCGACTCTGCCAATGTCACGGCATCGGTGACCAATGACGCGACGCGCCCGGGATCGATCCAGTCCGCGTAGGCCGACACGACGACGAGCTCGACATCGTCGCGGTTCAACAGCTTGGTGAGAGGGCGAGACAGGGTCGGCCTGCCGAACACCACGACGCGCTCGATTCCCTCGGCAAGCGTCGAAGAAAGCAGCAATCGATAGGTGGATAGGGCCGCTTTGCCACACCGAGCGTTGCTCGACGGCTCGGCCAACAGCGGGACCTGAGCGCGCATCGCAAGCTCAGCGATCGCGCTGCCTGCGTCGGGCGGGCAGTCGCCCGCAACGATCACGGTCTGCGCTCCGTCTGGCAGCGACGTCACCTCCGACGGAGCCCGTGACGCGGTAATGGTGAACTCTGGAGCCGGTGGTGGCCACGCAAACTCTGCGGGCAGCAGCGGTTCGCTGAACTCAACATTGAGCTGTACCGGGCCGGGCATCCGGCTTCTGACCCCGCTCGCAGCGGCCATGATGCGGGCCATCTCGAATCGCCAGGTCCGATGATCAAGCAGCTCATCGGACAGTCCGGCATACGCCCGCACGTGCCGTCCAAACAGCTGATCTTGGTCAGCAGTCTGGTTCGACCCTGTATTGATCATGGAGCGCGGGCGACTCGCGGTGATCACGACCAACGGCTGGTGTGCATGCCACGCCTCCAGCACAGCTGGGTGCAGATTGGCCGGCGCAGTACCGGAGGTGGTCAGCACGGCTACGGGCGCGCCGGACGCCTTGGCCAGGCCCAGGGCCAAGAACCCGGCAGTGCGCTCATCGACGCGTACGTGCAGCCGCAATAGCCCAATACGGTCGGCCTCGAAACATTCGTACGCCAGTGGCGCGCTCCGTGAACCTGGTGCAAGCACGACATCGCGGACACCGCGGCTGATCAACTCTTCCATGATCACCCGCGCGCAAGCAGTGGCGTTACCCACCAGCCAGCTCCCGCGTCTGCACAAGACGAGCCTGCCAGAACAGCTGGGCGTCCTCGCTGGGTCGGTGCCCGTCCAGCGCCGGTTCGTCGACGAAGAGCTCGCCCACTGTGATCATTCCGTCGACCGCGACCAGCGGCTCCGGAACAAGATCATCGGTGAGTAGCGCGACGGTATTGAGCCCGCACGCGTACGGCAACTCGGGTAGCGCGGCGGCGAGGGCGAGCCCGGCCCTAATCCCGATCGATGTCTCCAGGGCGCTGGACACCACCACTGGTAGGCCGATTCGCTCGGCAATTTCTAGGCAGGCGCGTACGCCACCGAGCGGCTGGACCTTGAGCACGGCGATGTCTGCCGCTTCGCACCGCGCCACCTGATAGGGATCAGCAGCGCGCCGGATGGATTCGTCGGCAGCAATTGGCACCTGTACTCCCGCGTGCACCAGTCGTCGGCGCAGGTCCGCCAGCTCATCGACGCTGGCACACGGCTGCTCAGCATATTCAAGATCGAAACGATCGAGTTCCCGGACAGCATGCACAGCCTCATCAACGGTCCAACCTCCGTTGGCATCGATCCTGATCTTCCCGTACGCGCCGAGCGCATCGCGTACCGCCTCCAGGCGGCCGACGTCCTGCGTCAGACATTGACCGCGTTCGGCAACCTTCACCTTGGCCGTGCGGCAGCCGGCAGCCTGAGCGATCTCGTGCGCCCGCTCGGGCCCGACTGCCGGAATCGTGCTGTTGACCTCGATCTCGGGCCTGAGTGGTGCAGGCCACCCACACTCGGCAGCCTCCTCTGCTGCCCGCAGCCATGGCACGAGCTCGGGCCCCTGGTAGTCGAGAAAGGGACTCCACTCAGCCCAGCCCGCGGGGCCGCGCCAGACCATCCCCTGCCGTTGAGTGATCCCACGAAAGCGACTGCGCAGGCCAATCGAGTAGCAGTAGGGCTGGTCAGGCACAGTCCCAGTCTGGCCTAGTCACTGCCACTACCCTGGTCGCCGTGAGTGCAGCGGATCAGAAACCTGTGTGGCTCCAACCAGTCGAGCCTTCGCAGGTCGCCGCGTCGCTGTCCGAGTCGTTGCAAGGCGGGCAGCCCATCGCACCGCTGCCGTCCGATGCAATCGCGCGGACTCGAGCGATCAGCATGCTGCAACCAGCGCAGCCGGTGATCGAGGCGGATGCCGCCGCGGTGGTGTCAACCTCCGGTTCGACCGGAACCCCGAAGGGCGTGGTGCTCTCGCGCGCGGCAATCCGCGCCTCCGTAGCGGCCAGCCACGCCTGGCTGGGTGCCCCCGGCGACTGGGCACTCGCACTGCCGCCCTACTACATCGCCGGCCTGATGGTGATCGCACGAGCGAGTCTTGCGGGCACCCGAGCTATGCCGACGCGTCCCGATCTGAGCGACCTGGTCGATGTTGCCACCGCGATGTCCAAGCGGCGCTATATCTCGTTAGTTCCGACACAGCTGACGCGAGCGTTGCGACATAACCAGCTGACCGAAGCGTTGCGAGACTTCAGCGCGGTGCTGGTCGGTGGTGGTCCCGCTCAGCCGGGGCTGGTGGCTCAGGCAGCGGCGAGCGGCATCCGCGTGGTGACCACCTACGGCATGACTGAGACGTGCGGCGGCTGCACGTACGCCGGCCAGCCGCTGCCCGGAGTTGACGTCAAGCTCGCCGCTGACGGCAGAATTTTGATCAAGAGTTCAAGTCTCTTCAACGGCTATCGGCTGCGTCCGGATCTCACCGCTGAGGCTCTCACCGACGGTTGGTTCTCCACTCAGGACCTGGGTCGTTGGGAGGCCGGTCGGCTGGTGGTACTGGGCCGGATGGATGACATCGTGATCACCGGTGGACACAAAGTTGATCTTGTCGATGTCGAGCAGCCGGTACAGCAGTGGGCGGCGCGACGTGGCGCACATGGTGCCGTGGTAGCCGTGCCGGATGCCGTATGGGGCAACACGATCGTTGCCGTCTCGGATTCGCCGGGATCGCTGGCCGACCTACAGTCCGCCGTCCGAGAAGCGCTGCCGGCGTACGCAGTGCCCCGGGAGCTGATCCATGTTGATCAACTCCCCTGGTTGGTGAATGGCAAGCCGGATCGGGTCGCCATCAAATCGATGATCATGAGGGTACGCGACGCACGACGGGTGAGGGCGTGACAGCGCCGACCACGGCAAGACCGACGCCGACACAGTGGCTCGCTGGCGCGCGACCTCGTACCCTGGCCGCTGCTTGCTCTCCGGTGATCGCCGGGACTGGCATGGCGATCGTTGAGCATGGCGCTTCGTGGCTAGCCGCGCTGCTGGCCCTCCTGGTCAGCCTCGCGCTCCAGGTTGGCGTCAACTACGCCAATGACTACTCCGATGGCGTTCGCGGCACGGACGCCGTGCGGGTGGGTCCGCTGCGACTGGTGGGCTCCGGACTAGCGTCGCCACCGCTGGTGAAGCGGGCAGCGTTTGTGAGCTTTGGAGTCGCCAGCCTTGCCGGACTGGCGCTGGTGATCATGACTCAGCACTGGTGGTTGGTGGCCGTTGGGGTCGCTTGCGTGCTGGCCGCCTGGTACTACACCGGCGGCAAGCGTCCGTACGGATATGCGGGCTTAGGTGAGGTTTCGGTCTTTATCTTCTTCGGTCTGGTAGCCGTCTGCGGCACCGCCTACGTCCAAGTCGGCCGGGTCAGCCTCGCCACGCTGCTCACCGGGACATGGGTCGGCGCCCTCGCGTGCGCGATCTTGGTGGCCAACAATCTGCGCGATATCCGCGGCGACGCCCAGGTCGGCAAACGAACCGTCGCCACCCGGCTCGGTGACGCCCACACCCGAACTTTCTATGTGATCTTGCTCAGCCTCAGCGCCTTGTTGATCATTATCGTGGCACTGCTGACCAGCTGGTGGGCACTGCTGGGGCTGGCCGGCTTAGTCCTGACCATTCCCGCCCTACGTATCGTGTTGTCCGGCGGCAGCGGTGCAGCGCTTATTAACGTTCTCAAAGCCACCAGCCTCGCGGAACTGCTGGCCGCCATCGGGTTCGCCGCCGGGCTGGCTATCAGCGCATTCGGCGGTTAAGCCCTTCGACAGGCTCAGGGCGCATCGGTTGGCCACGTTCCGGTAGCTTCGAAGGCCTTGAGCTGGGCTTCGTACGGTGCCAGGTCCCAGCCACGCTGGGCGACCCAGTCATCGTCGTAATAGGTGTGGGAGTAGCGGCGGCCGTCATCGCATAACAGCGTGACGACGCTGCCTCGGGTACCGGCAGCCTTTATTTCGGCAACCAACTGCAGCGCGCCCCAGATGTTGGTGCCGGTTGATCCGCCCACCCAGCGGTCCAGCTTGGAAGTACACCACCGCATAGCCGCGATCGATGCCGCGTCGGGCACGGAGATCATTCGATCGACCAGTTCCGGTACGAAGCTCGGCTCAACGCGTGGGCGGCCAATCCCTTCGATCTTGGAACCGACGGCAGTGACACCGGGATCCCGGTTCTTCCATCCGATATAGAAGGCCGAGCCCTCGGGATCGACCACACACATGCGCGTGGGGTACTTGTTCAGCCGCACATAGCGACCGATCGTCGCACTCGTGCCGCCGGTGCCCGCGCCGACAACTACCCAGACAGGTATCGGAAACGGTTCCAGACTCAGTTGCGCAAACATCGACTCGGCGATGTTGTTGTTGCCGCGCCAGTCGGTAGCCCGCTCGGCGTAGGTGAACTGGTCGAGGTAATACCCGCCGCTGCTGTCGGCAAGATCAGCCGCAACCTGATAGATCGTCCTCGGATCCTCGACAAGGTGGCATTGGCCACCGTAGAACTCGATGAGCTCACACTTCTCGCGTACGGTCGAGGCCGGCATCACCGCCACGAACGGCAGGTTGAGCAGTCTCGCGAAGTATGCCTCGCTCACCGCCGTGGACCCTGAGGATGCCTCCACCAACGTGGTGCCCTCGGTAATCCAGTTGTTGCAGAGGCCGTAGAGCACCAGCGATCGTGCCAATCGATGTTTCAGACTGCCGGTCGGATGCACCGATTCGTCTTTGAGATAAAGGTTGATGCCCCACTCGGCCGGCAATGGGAACGGATGGAGATGGGTGTCCGCGCTGCGATTGGCATCCGCCTCCACCTGCGCGATCGCCCACTCGAGCCAAGCCCGGTCACTCATCTCCGCCATCAGGAGTCAAATTACCCGGTGCCTAGATTATTGGGGGATGCCCGGCTCGTGTCATGCGCCAGATAGTCCGCCAGCTCAATGGCCGCCGCTCACCGGCCGGCTTGGCGAGCCCAATCCGATAGCCGCGCAACGTTTCCCGCCAGGCAGTACGCGACCGCAGCCGCACCGCCGATATCCCGGTCCACGCCAAGAGATAGAGCACACCCACCGGCAATGGCAGATTCCGTCTGGCGAGCCACACCCGATTTCGTGCCTGGAATCGATAGAACTCCGAGTGCCGGGTGGGCTGAATTGCCGGATGGAATACCTCGATCTCTCCGTCGTAGCGAACGTGAAAGCCGCCGTCCCAGACGCGCCAAGCGAGCTCGATGCCTTCATGGGCGTACCAGAACGGCGCCGGCCAACCGCCCGCGAATTCGAATGCGTCGCGACGGATAGCGACCGCACCCTCCCAGACGTTCATGGCCGGGCTACTACGTGCCGGGTCGCCAACGCGTACCCGCGGAGTCCAGCGTCGCGGCGCAGCCCGGCCTATCGGGTCGACCACTCGCGGTTGAATCATGCCGAGAGTCGGGTCGGCAGCGAACTGCGCGGCCATCCGCGCCAAGATGTCGTCCTCGGGTAGACAAGCATCGTCGTCGAGAAAGAACAGCAGGTCACCGGACACCAAGCTCACTCCGGCATTGCGACCGGCAGGAATGCCCAGATTTTCCGGTAGGCCTTTGGCTTTGACCCCGTCCGGCAGACCCGTCGGCCGCCAGCCATTGCCAACCACGACCACATCAAGATCAACCTCACGTTGGCTCAGCAGACTGGCCAGACCGCGATCAAGATCATCCGGCCGTTTGCCCATCGTCAAGACCACGACCCCGAACTTGGCACGCACCGTAGCCGTCACCGCAGCCTCGAGGAGGCCAGCACGGCGATCAGGTGGCCGATCAGCGTCACGCAGGCGGCGACGACGAGCGCGGCGAGAAGCACCCTGGTGGCTGCGCCGCCGACGAATAGGTCAACGATGGCTGCCAGCAGAACCAAGATCGACAACTCCACCGAATGGAAGACTCGATGAAACGGAACCACTCGAGCCAGCCGTCGTCCGGTACGCAGCAAGCCGCCTCTCGGAGCGCGGACCTCATCTGCATCAGGCATCTGCGGCAGGCCGGCGTAGTGCCGCGCGACGTGCACCAGATCGTTTTCCACCTTGTTGAGGGCTACCAGCAGTCCCAGCAGTAGCCCGGCACTGATCCAGACACCGCTGACCTGCAACTGACCAGTGGCACGGACGCCCAGAGCAACCGCGATCCCGCATTCAGCGGTGTAATGCCCCACTCGATCGAGGTACACCCCAACCGGCGAGGAGGTTCCACGCCATCGGGCGACTTCGCCATCACAGCAGTCGAGCAGCATCTGCAGCTGGACCAAGATCACGACGAGAATCGCCCCGACCAGGGAGGGCCAACCGGTGGCCACCGCTGCAGCGGCGGCACTGATGATCATCAGCCAGGTGACCCCATTGGCGCTGAACCCAGCCCGCAGCAGAATCCGAGTCAGATAAGGGGAAATGTCGCGCAGATAGGCATGCGCCACCCAGTGTTCCGCGGCGGCGCGATCGCGCACACTCGGGGGTTGCGTCACTTCGCGCAATTGGGAAATGGTCGGTCGTGCGGGTCGCTCAGCACCGATGTCTGAACCAGCCGTCACCACACCTCCCCGAACTACCTGACTCCCCGACGCCACCGTACGGCAAAGGGCATCTCGACAGCCTAGCGTCGAGTGTTGTATCGACCCGGGACCAAGACGCATACTCTTCGGTATGGGGCGGTATTTGCCGATCATCATCATCGCGTTGCTGATGATCTACTGTGTCGTCGAGGTCGCTCAGGCCCCGCCGTTTGCAGTCCGCCGGATGCCTCGCTGGCTGTGGGCGACGGCGATCATCTGTCTCCCGTTGGCTGGCGCTGTTTGCTGGCTGCTGCTCGGTCGACCCAACGCAGAGTCATTGGGCACCAAGCAGAAACCAGTACCGAAGGCACCCGACGACGACATTGATTTCCTACGTGGCCTCTAGTCCGCGCTGGATCTGGTACGCGCGCTCGACCGCGTCCTCAAACCGTTTCGTGCTCTGCTGGCTGCTGACATCGCCGAAGTAGTGGTAAGCCAAAGCTTGCAGCTGTTCCAGGGCTTCGGAATTCCCCAACAACACACGAATTCTTGACATGACCTCTGACGCCTCAGCGGCACCGAGCAGCTCAACGGTGTCCAGCAGGGCTGAGGGAGGACGGTACGCGCTTGGGGCTGGCTCGGTTATCACCAGCGGTTTGCCGGTGGCGAGCCAGTCATACGCGACCGCCGAAATGTCGGTGATGCATGCGTCAGCGAAATCCCACTGCCACCCGTAACTCTCGCGATCGATCAGGTGCCGCTCGCCAGATTTCGCCAGCAGTGTCCGGATTGCCTTGTCTGCAGTGCGATGGGCCGCTGATGCATATCCGGTACGCGGATGCGGGCGATAGATCACCCGGACAGTGGGATCGGCGAGGAGTGCTTCGATGATCGCGACGCCATGACTCGCCAGTGACCCGTACGCAATGCTCGGCCGATCACCCGCCCAGGTCGGCGCGTACCACACTCGCAAACCTGAATCGCGCGGCCAGGGCGGGGCGCCCGGGTAGCTGTGGTCGAGTTGCGGGCGGCCAACCGCCAGCGTGCGCTGGTCGCCGTCGAAGCCGCGCAGCGCCTGACTGAGTCGATCACGGCCGGCGTCGCCGCCGACGAAGGTCAGGTCGTACGCCTTGTGCTGATTGGAGACGCTGCCGCCCTTGTCGCTCTCACCATGGCCAATCTGAACGTGCACGGGGCTCGCGAACCGCAACATGCGAAAGTTCGACTCGACCTGATTCAGATACAAGATCACCCGCATGTCACGCTCAGTGACCAGTTCTTCGAGCGCTCGGCTGCCGCGTGCAAATGCGACGGGCAGACTGCTGCTACCAAGCACCAGATCCCCGGTGTCGGGCCGGTCGACGATCACAAAGACCGGCCGTTGTAGCGCGAGGTGCTCAATCGGCATCCGCCACTGATCAAACTGGTAGAAGTTTTCCGGTCCAGTTGCAAAGAAGACTGCGATCCCGGCATTGGGCACCATCCCGTTGCCGCCGGCCCGCTCGGCGAAGCCACGGGCCGTCACCTCGTTCCGTAGCTTGGTAGCGGCGGCGCGCGCGGCCCACGCAGTTCGCCCACCCAAGATCTGCGGACCGAAACGGGTCATGCCGATGTAACGGGCGCCTTTTCCGACTCCGTGGGTTGGGGAACCTCTCGCTTGAAGGCTTCGCCGACCTGACGCTCGCTGCGATCGGCGCTCCACTCGGTGTGGAAGGAGCCTTCCTTGTCGACGCGCTGATAAGTGTGCGCGCCGAAGAAGTCGCGCTGCGCCTGGATCAGGGCAGCGGGCAACCGCTCGGCGCGAATGCCGTCGTAGTAGGCCAATGAGGAGGAGAACGCCGGCGTCGGAATCCCGTTCTGCGCAGCACCCGCCACTACTCGCCGCCAGGCAGCCAGGCTATTGCCCACCGCCTCAGTGAAGTAGTCATCGGCAAGCAGCAGCGACAGGTCGGGATTGCGCTCGTACGCCTCGGTAATGCGATTGAGGAAACGCGCCCGAATGATGCAGCCGCCGCGCCAGATCCTTGCCATGGCGCCACGGTCGATGTTCCAGTCGTACTCGGCACTCGCGGCCGCGATCTGATCAAATCCCTGCGAGTAAGCGACCACCTTGGAGGCGTAGAGAGCCTGCCGCACGTCCTCCACAAACCCGTCCCGGTCAGTCACTTTCCAGTCCCCGGTGCCGGTCGGCAGCTTTGCCAGAGCAACTTCTCGCTGTGGAACCGATCCTGACAACCCACGCGCCATGGTCGCCTCGGCAATGCCGGTGATTGGCACACCAAGATCAAGAGCATTCTGTACGGTCCAGCGGCCGGTGCCCTTCTGTTCGGCCCTGTCCAGCACGATGTCGACGAACGGCTTGCCGGTCTCAGCGTCGGTGTGGCCCAGCACCTCGGCGGTGATCTCGATCAAGAACGACTCAAGATCACCTTCGTTCCAGGTCTGGAAGATCTCGGCAATCTCTGGAGCAGCGGCACCGGTCCCCTGCTTGATCAAGTCGTATGCCTCGGCGATCAGCTGCATGTCGGCGTACTCGATGCCGTTGTGCACCATCTTCACGAAATGGCCAGCACCGTTCGGACCGACATAGGTGCAAC
Organism: uncultured Actinomycetota bacterium; assembly: GCA_963798835.1. Lineage (GTDB taxonomy): Bacteria > Actinomycetota > Actinomycetes > Propionibacteriales > Propionibacteriaceae > Microlunatus. The sequence continues at coordinate 50,197 of CAWCVF010000004.1, forward strand.
ACGGCACGTCATCAACTTTGGCGGAAATGCTTTCCAGCAAAGGACCCAGCGACTCATACGACTCAGGCGAGCCGCCCGGCATGATCGACGGGCCGTTCAGCGCGCCCTCCTCGCCACCCGAGACGCCCGTGCCAACGAAGTGCAAGCCGATCTCGGCGAGCTTCGCCTCGCGGCGAATGGTGTCGGGGAAATGTGCGTTGCCCGCATCGATGATGATGTCGCCCTCTTCCAGCAGCGGAGTCAGTTCATCGATCACCGCGTCGGTACCAACACCCGCCTTGACCATGATCAACACTCGGCGCGGACGCTCCAGCGAGGCGACGAAGTCGGCCATCGACTCCGATGGAATGAATGTCCCCTCTAATCCGGCGTCGGCGAACAGTGACTCGGTCTTGGCGTAACTGCGATTGTGGATCGCAACCCGATGCCCGTGCCTAGCGAAGTTGCGCGCGAGATTTCGGCCCATGACGGCAAGGCCTGTGACACCGATTTGAGCCAGTTCAGCCATTTCTTGACAACTCTCCTTTTTGGGGCCGTTTGGGGCGTTGTGAGACGATCGAGCAGCGAGCGGGGTCGCTAGTGTCGTTGGCTCAGCGTATCGGCTTGCCCCTATGGCGGGTCGGGCACTGTTGGCCCCAGATGGTCGAACACAGTCTTAAAGGACTTGCGCTGGAGGTAAGGCATGCTTCAGCCGCTGGGCATTAGTGCCGAAGCGGAAGCCGTGTACGTCGCGCTTGGACCTCTGCCGTCTGCGTCGGTAGCCGAGCTGGCGCGACTCACCTCGTCAACGCCTGAATGTGTGGCGGAGAGCCTGGATGAGTTGCGCAGGCTCGGACTGGCAACGGATTCCTCACTAGGACACTGGCGGGCGTTACCGCTGCTCGATGTGGTCAACCACCTCAAGGCACAACGATTGTCCGAGATTGAGCTGGCCAGTGTGGCGGCCGAGTCGCTGGAAAGTCACTTGCTGGCTGCCGGGAGCAACTCAGGCCGATGACGTCAAAATTCTCGTCGGACGAGAATCGATTGTCGCGGCCCATCGCGAGCTGCTGAACTCCGCACGTCGGGAAATCTGCGGCTTTGACAAGCCGCCTTACGCGCAAGCACGTCCCGACGATCACCGAGGAAGCTCTCAGTATTGAGCCGGAATGGCAAGCCCTGGAGCGCAATGTCACCTTGCGGGTCGTCTATCACCCCGGTTTTGATCCCGACCGACTCACCGAACTCGGCCTGTTCGCGAGAAAGGGTGAGCTCTCCCGCACCTCGCCCGTCCCTATGAAGCTGATCTTGGTTGACTCTCACGTCGCGCTCATTCCCTCGATGCGTTCCTACAATCCCGGCCACGAGCTGCGCGCCTCCATCGTGCGCCACGCGCTACTTGTCGAGGCGTTGCAATGGCTCTTCGAAGCTGTGTGGGATGCAGCAGTGCCGATCATGACCTCCGTCAACAGTGAAAGCGATCCGCGCCGTCAGATGTTGATCTCCATGCTGATGACCGGCTCTACCGATTCTGCGATCGCCAATACTTTGAACATCAACGTGCGCTCGGTGCGTCGCTGGATCGCCGATCTGATGGATGAGTTTGGAGTGTCGACGCGATTTCAGTTAGGCGCAGCGCTGGTGCGATCAGAGGGTTTGCGCGGCGATCCGTTGGTGGCGCTTGATCGTGATCATGCAGTGATACCGCTGAACCGACGATGAGCGCTGGAGGTAAGCACCCAAAGCCACGCCCGCGGTCCTAAATGAACCGCGGGCGTCGCCCAGGGGGAGGAACTCCGAGCGGAACCTCGGGGAAAAGTTCCACACGGGCTGTGCTGGTCAAGCCACGCTCACTCGCAGCTCAACCACCGGGAACGTCAGGTATCCCGGCTTCCTTGCGGAAGATCTTGTGCTCGCTTGCGTACGCCAAACACTATCGGACTTTTGGCGTGATTTCACTAGCCTTTCACCCCGTGATTTGCGTGCCGTCCGGATTTCACGGTGAAAATCAGTGAGACTTAACTGAGCTTAGCGATAGCAGACGGGCCATTTCTGGTCACGATGAGTCATCACTTGGCACTTGGCGCTTTGCGACCCCGACAAGCAAAACAGCGGCGCTTTTCAGCGCCGCTGCGATGTCAGGTCAGAGCGTATGTCCCCGAAGGGTATGGCCGCGAAGTGTATGACCTCGAAGTGTGTGGCCGCGAAGTGTGTGGCCTCGACCCAAGGTATGACCGCGATCCGTTGTCTGCATGATTTTCTCCTTGCTGTCGCCCAGTGTCCGTTTATCGACTGGTGAGTCTCTTGATCTACGTCAAGAAGGACGTTAAGCAGCCGCTACTCACGAAGTCACGTGAAAAGGGCAGCAGGAAGAGGACATGTCCTAAAGCGGACATGCCGAAATCGCGTTAGGTGCTTAGGCACACTCTGCAACGCGTACGTCACGGGCCCGATTTGACGATGACAGGACCCCGGTCCGCGGCCCCGGTGGCCACAGAATCGCCCCATTTGCATGGTGGCCGTCACCGATTGCGTATCGTCAATCCACCCCGGGAGAAAGGTTATCCGCATACAAGCGAGTTGACCCAATCCCCGAGTGTCAGCCTGAAACGTTCGACGGCACGCCGTCAAGACCCTGCTCAAATTTCTCCCCCGATGGTCCCCAAAACCGAATGTAACCTGCCAGTGAGCATGCTGCAGGCACGTGCGATGAGATCTATCAAACCATTTCTGCCGCCAGAATGTTTCGCGTTTATGTGTCTTCTTAGGAAGGCCTATCGTCAAGGAGGCTCCATGGCCTGCATGTTTGTTCCGCCCTATCTGTTGCAACGCATCGCCTTATGGGCCGGAACGCGGCATGCCTCCACCTCCGGCCGGGAAACGCTTCATGTCGATGACCGGCTGCGAGCCAAGCGCGAGGTGAGACCACCAGAGCTTGCTGCACCGCCCATCCCTGGGGTACGCACTCGAGTCGTGCACACTGCCCACAACACCGAAACCCTTCCGGGGGACCCTGTTCGGACCGATGGCGATTCCCCTGTCGGCGACCTCGCCGTTGACGAAGCGTTCGACTCGTCCGGACAAGCCTTGGATCTGTTCCGCACCGAATTCGGCAGGCGCTCGATCGACGGGCGCGGTGGCACTGTGTCCATCACCGTTCACTACGGGCGCGATTACGACAACGCTTTTTGGGATGGCATCCAACTGGTCTTCGGTGATGGTGATGGACAAATATTCGAGCGGTTCACGAAGCCGACGGATGTTATGGCGCACGAGTTCACGCATGGCGTGACCCAGTTCACGCTCGGATTGGCTTACCAGGATCAACCGGGCGCGCTGAACGAGAGCATTAGCGACGTCTTTGCATCGATGACCAAACAGCGCGTTCTCGGTCAGACGGCTGGCGAGGCGGACTGGCTTATCGGTGCGGGACTGTTTACCTCAGCCATCAATGCCAAGGCATTGCGTTCGATGACGCAACCGGGAACGGCGTACGACGATCCGCAAATCGGGCGCGATCTGCAGGTGGGCTCCATGGCGGACTACGTCTACACCGACGAGGACAGTGGTGGCGTTCATATCAATTCGGGAATTCCAAACCGCGCCTTCGCCTTGGCGGCGCTCGATATCGGCGGGGCCAGCTGGGAAAAGGCTGGTCAGGTTTGGTACGAGACCCTGCTGCATGGCGAGCTGACTGCGCAGGCGAGCTTCGGATCCTTCGCTCGAGCGACCATCAGCTCTGCACGTCGCCTCTTCCCCGATAACGCTTCCATCGCCGAGAAGGTTCAGGCGGCGTGGGTTGAGGTTGGCTTGCTCAAGGCTCAGCCGGCTGACCTTTTCGCCGGCCAGTCTGGGAATTCCGGCCTGCCCACCGCCGCTTCAGTCCCAAACCCGGCGGTCTCGCCCACTGATGCCGAGCTACCGGGGACAGTTGCCGTACGTCGAACAGGTGGCTTCGCGGGCACCACCAAGGTTGGACAACTGGATCTCAACTCCGATCCGGAGGGGCCGGAGGTCCGGCACTTGCTGATGCGGGTCGGCCGGCAGCAGATTTCCGCGACGCGCCCGGCTCCCGATCGTTTTACCTACACCGTCGAATATGGCGCCTGGCAATTCACCGTGCCCGAGCAAGATCTGACACCGGAGTTGCGCCGGCTGGTGCAGGTTGTGCTGAATCGCGGGGGCTAGCGAGAGGGCACCCTTCGACAGGCTCAGTGCGCATGGTCACAGCTCAGTGCGCATGGTCACAGCTCAGGGCGCACGGTCACAGCTTCGATAGAGTGATTAGCGTGCCGACGGGGATAGCGCGCGACCGTGATTATCCGCGCTCAGTCGGGGTGCTTGGGCACGGATTCCTGGCCGAGCCGGTTATGCAGCGGCTGCTACATGTGCTGCCGACGACGCACATTTCGACGTATGGCCCGAATGCTGACCAACTCACTCAGCTGGAACGGCTGGGAGGCAAGCGCGCCGCCAGTCCTGCCGACCTCGCCGCCCGCAGCGAGTTCGTGATCGTCGTACTGGACAGCATTGAGGAGCTTGAGGCACAGCTGAGCGGTCCTAGTGGAATGTTGGCCGGCGTGCATAGCCCGACCATTGTCGTTTTCGGAGGAATCTCGTCCCCGGACGATCTGCGCAATCTGAGCAGTGATCTCGCCGAGCGAAAAGCCGGACTGCTGAGAATTATCGACGCACCGCTGACCGGCGCGCAGGCGACAGCTGCGCACGGCGAGCTCGCGATCGCCGTTGGTGCCAACCCGGGGCTCTATCGCGAAGTCCTGCCGGTTCTGGAGCTGCTCGGCAGCTGCGTACGCGTCGGCGGGATTGGCTGCGCGCAGATTGCCAATGCATGCGAGCAATACGTCATCGCAGCAACGGCCATGGCGCTCGGCGAAGCGGCGGTCATTGCCGAGCGCGCAGGTCTTGATCTTGCACGAGTGCTGCACAGCTGGGATCTCTCGCCGGCAGGCAGCCAGGTGCTGAGCGCGGCGCGTAACAAGTTGCTCAATCGCGACTTTCAGCCCGATCTACCGGCCGGAGCAGCGTTGGCTCCACTTGAAGTCGCAGCTCAGCAAGCCTGGCGGACGGGTACGTCTGCGCGGTTGCTGGCGAACGTACGAGAACTCTTTTTACTTCTGGACCGAGCCGGCCTGAGCAGTCAGGACCTCGCGGCCACCTACCAGTACCTAGCAGCACAGCACCCCGAACGCCGCGAAGCACAGGGTTAGGCTCCGTCGACGCCGGGGTGCAAGCTCGTGGCCGGAAGTGCCCCACCAGGCGGGAGCGGAGAAATGCCTCGCCGCCGCCCAGGGTCTGCCGTCAGGTCATGTTGAGAATAATGATCACCAAAATGATGATGACCAGCACACCGATGATGGTGCCAATAATTCCCCTGTTCATGGCAAGACCTCCTCTCGTGCTGTTGAGGTACCCGCGTACTCAGGACAGTAAACAGGGGTCGGGGACGGCTAACTCTTCGCCCGGGCGCTGAGGGCTTCATCCGTGGTGTGTTCTGCATCACCTTCGACATTCACCGACAAATGACGCAATTGCGGATTGGCAAAGGCGACAGCTGCGGCGAACAAGACGAGTGAGCCCCCGATAAAGAACGGGACCTGCGCGGCGGACACATCGGTGATGAACCCGGTGAGCGCATATGTCAAGGGAACTGCCGACAGACTGGCGAAAGACAGCGCACCCATGACACGACCAATCTGGCCGGCGGGGGCGAGTCGCAGTACTGCGGTCGTCACCAGGGTGCCGTAGAACCCCGCGCCGATGCCGGAACAGAGGCCCAGAAAGCCCGCGCTGAGATAGGCCGCCGAAGTCGGCAATCCGAGCGCAGGCAGGAGGCCGAGCCCGACCACGCTGATTCCCATGACCGTCAAACCTGATAGGGCGGCGGCTCCGGTGTGACGGAGGTTGCTGCGCCACAACAGAAACCCGGCGGCCGCGGCGGCACCAAAGCCGAAACCGCCAAGAACCCAGCCGACTGCTCGGACACCCCAGCCGGTCTGATTGGCCAGCAGCGGCACCCCGGCCATCATCGGCCCGCTGAACCCGAGCTCGGCGACGAACACAATGATCAGCAGCATCGCCAAGGTTCGGTAGCCACGAATCAACCGGATCCCGGCGACCAGGTCAGACCACACCGAGACCGTTGGCGGTTTCGAGCCAGCGTCAGTGTAGGGCAGTGCCTCATTCTGCTCGTCTTGTGGCAGCGCCATCCGGGTGAGCGCCAGCATGACGACTGAAACCGCGAAGAGCGAGGCGTTCACCCAAAACGCTGCCGCCGCGCTCGCGACGACCAGCAGCCAGCTGCCCAGCGGTGCGCCGGCGAACTCGGCGCCGCGGGCCACGATCGTCTTGGCTGCGACGACGCGCGTCAGCGAGTCACGCGGGACCAGGTATCGAGGAGCAGTGGAGACTGCGGGCAAGAAGAAGCCGTCGACCACCCCGAACAGCACGGCTAGTACGCCGAGCAGTAACGGGCTGACGTCACCGCCGGCAACGACGATTGCAAAGACAACCATGATTACCGTCCGCAATACGTCGGACGCGATGATTGTCGGCTTAGGACCTAGCCGATCGACGAAAACTCCGCCGATCAACAGCAGAGCGGCTTGAGGAATGGAGCCGGCCACGAGAATCAGGCCGACATTGGCGGGGGTTGTGGTCTGCACGGCAACCCAGGCGAGAGTGACCAGGTAGATGTGATTGCCGACTAACGAGGTGGCGAGGCCGATAAGCCATCGCAGCACGTGAGGCAAGAGTCAGACCTTGAGCGAGAACGGCGGGCCTGGTCCGAATATCTCCAGTGATGCTTTCGCCATGACAACATCATGGCGCACCCGGCTGGCGCCCTATTCGGTCAGCCTCACTGCTCCTCCCACGGCAGCGGCTTGCCTTCGGCGACCGGGGCCAATGGAATGACGACGACCGGACGATGCTGACGATGAGCCAAATGGGCCGCAACCGACCCGGTGAGGAACTGTTTCAGGCCAGCTCGCACGCCGCCCCGCCGGCTACCGACGATGATCAACTCAACGTCCAAGATGTCGGCCAGCCGAGTGAGCGCGTATGCGACATCGCCGGCCAGCTCACGGAATGAGAGCTGCACAGAACTGTCGGCGACGGCCGCTCGAACCTGTGCCACGAGTCCTTGATCAAAGTCAGTGTCTTTGAGCTCGGGCAGCTCTGGATCAAGCGGCAGCGAGACCACGGTGCCGTCCGGGCGCTCCTCAACGACGTACCGTCCGGGATCGACGTGGGCGCAGACGAGCGCGGCACCGAAGGTGCGTGCAAAGCGGGCGGCATGGCGCAGCACGATGTCTGGTTGGCCGTAGGTGACCCCGACCAAAATCCGGCGCTCTGCCTGATCTCTCGCCATCGCCTCACTCCCAGCGGTTCACGTCCCGACACTATCGCCGTGCGTATCCTCACAACCAGGCAGCAACGCGATCTTGAGTGGGAGCAATTGTGGAAACATTCGACCTCAGTGGCGCGCTGGCTCTGATCACCGGATCCAGCCGCGGCATCGGCCGCACACTCGCGGCCGGATTGGCAGACGCCGGTGCAAGGGTCGTTCTCAATGGCAAACGCAGCGCCGGACTGGCGGATGCGGAAGCGAGTTTCCGTGACCACTACGGCGTGGAACGCGTATACGCGAAGGCTTTCGACATCACCGCAGAGCGCGAGGTGGTCGCGGCCGTGAACTGGATCGAGGATGAAGTCGGGCCGATTCACATCTTGATCAACAACGCCGGCATTCAGCATCGCGTGCCGTTGCTCGAACTTGATCATGCTGATTGGGAGCAAGTGCTACGAGTGAACCTGACTGGCGCTTTTCTGGTGGGTCGCGAAGTGGCTCGCCACATGATCAGCCGTGGCCGCGGCAAGATCATCAACATCGCGTCGGTGCAATCGGAGTTGGCGAGGCCGACTATTGCGGCGTACACGACAGCGAAGGGCGGGCTACGCAATCTGACGCGGGCCATGGCTGCCGAGTGGGCGGCGGCCGGCCTTCAAGTCAACGCGCTCGCGCCCGGCTACATCCATACCGAGATGACCCAGCACCTGGTCGATGATCAAGCGTTCAATGCCTGGGTGTTGGGCCGGACGCCGGCTGGCCGCTGGGGCAGCAGCGCCGACCTCGTCGGTCCTGCGATCTGGCTTGCGTCGCGAGGGTCGGACTACGTCAACGGGCAAGTGATCTACGTCGACGGCGGCATGACGGTGGTGCTCTAGGAATTTGTCGGCGCGTATTCAACCAAACGGTTGACAACGGCGCCAACGTTTCATAAGCTCGTATTCAACCAATCGGTTGAATAACGTCCAACGAGGAGGCGCGGTATGAGTGAGGATCGACTCTCGCGAGTCTTCGCCGCGCTGGCTGATCCAACGCGTCGTGACATCGTGGCCAGGCTCGCCGTGAGCGACGCCACAGTGAGCCAACTGGCGGCACCGTACAAGGTGTCGATCCAGGCTGTGTCCAAGCACCTCAAAGTGCTCGAAGATGCAGGTCTGGTGACCCGCAGCCACGACGCACAGCGCCGACCACGGCATCTCGAGGCCGAGGTCTTCGATCTGATGACCGCGTGGATCGATCGCTATCGCAAGCAGGCCGAGGAGCGCTACCGCCGACTCGATGCCGTACTCGCCTCCATGGACGACGACCGGAATCCAACATCCTGAGAAAGGAGCACACCGTGAGCACGAACGCCACGCAGAAGTCCACAACCCAGCAAACCCAGATCGAGGCTGACCCGAATGTGCCGACGATTCGCATCGTTCGTGACTTCGATGCGCCGCCGGAGAAGGTCTTTAGGGCATGGACCGATCCGGAGCTCGTCGTGAAGTGGCTGGGGCCGAAAAACACCGAGATGAGACTCGATGAATGGGACGCTCGTACGGGCGGCCACTATCGCTACGCGGCCGTGCAGGATGGCGTTGAGGTCGCCGCCTTCTACGGGTCTTTCCACGAGGTGCGGCCGAACGAGCGACTGGTGCAAACCTTCACCTGGGAAGGGATGCCCGATGGTGTCAGCCTGGAGACCATGGTCTTCTCCGACCTTGGAGATGGCCGCACGAGGTCCGTCGGTCTGTCCGTGGTGGACAGTTTTGAAGCTCGTGACGGAATCATGGCCAGCGGGATGGAAGTCGGGGTCTACGAGGGTTACGAGAAGCTCGACGCCCTGCTCGCTAACGACTGAGGCGCATGCGCGCTGAGCTCGTCGAAGCGCCGATTGTGCCCTTCGACGAGCTCAGCGCGCATACCTACGGGCTCAGGGCTACCTACGGGCTCAGGCGCATACCTTCGACAAGCTCAGGGCGCATTCCTACGAGCTCAGGGCCATTCCTCACGAGCTCAAGGGCCGCATTGCCGCAGGTTTGCCGGCTCATGCGATCGGGTAGAGAGATCACGTGATCGGCAGCTTGCTCCTGCTAGGTGCCAGTGGCGACCTTTCCGGGCGACTGCTGTTACCAGCCTTTGGACAATTACTAGACCAAGAAGAATCGCGCCGGGACGTTGCGCTGGTTGGTGCCGGCGTTGAGGAGCTGGATAACGACGCCTGGCAAGAGCGAGTTCGGACGGCTTTCGCATCGGGTGACGTCTCCGACGAAACGCTGAAACGCGTTCTCGAGACCACCCGTTATCAGCAGGCCGACGTGACGAGCGTGACGGACTTGCAGCCGTTGATCGACTCCTGCCCTGCGGCGCCCGCGCTGTATTTTGCACTGCCGCCATCGGTGACCGCCGCGGCCTGTGCGGCATTGCAGCAGGTGTCGTTGCCAGCAGGCACGACGCTGGTATTGGAGAAGCCGTTCGGCACTGATGAGAAGAGCGCCGCTAGCCTCAACCAACTGCTCGCCCACCTCGTACCAGAAAATCAGGTGCATCGGGTCGATCACTTCTTGGGTCGTTCCACGGTCCTCAATCTGATCGGTGTGCGGTTTGCCAATCGGCTCTTCGAGCCGGTGTGGAGCAACGAACACATCGAACGCATCGACGTCACCTTCGATGAGCAGCTCACGTTGGAGAACCGAGCGCGCTACTACGACCATGCGGGCGCTCTGGTCGACATGATCCAAAGTCATCTCCTGCAGGTACTGTCCTTGATCGCCATGGAGCCGATCGCCGCTGCTAACGCGACGGATCTGAGGGACGCCAAGGCGCAGGTGCTCCGCGCCTGCCGGCCCTGGAACGGCGATCCGGTGAGCGCCGGGCGGCGGGCCCGCTACACCCGAGGCACCATCGAAGATCGTGAAGTGCCCGACTACACGGCGGAGCCAGGCGTCGATGCGGCGCGAAACACCGAGACGGTGGCGGAGCTGACCGTTGAGGTTGATAACTGGCGCTGGTCGGGCGTGCCGTTCCGACTGCGATCCGGTAAGGCATTGCGGGAGCGGCGCAAGGAGGTGCTGGTCACCTTCAAGCCCTTGCCACATCTACCGACCGGCCTTCACGGCCAGGCGATTCCTGATCAACTGCGGCTCACCATGAGCCCGGATCGGATGGCCTTGGAGATGAACGTGAACGGTCCCGATGATCCGCTGGAGCTGGATCGGGTGTCCCTGGACACCGACCTCACCCCGGGCCGGCTGCCGGCGTACGGGGAGGTCCTGGCCGGTGTGCTGGATGGCGACCCGCTGCTAGCGGTCCGCGGAGACACGGCCGTGGAGTGCTGGCGCATTGTCGATCCGATATTGCAGGCCTGGCGGGATGGAAAGGTGCCGATGGAGTCCTATGCCGCCGGCTCGGACGGCCCCGCGAACTGGAGCTAGCTAGCCTCAGTCCTGGCCCCGACGAGCTGGGCGAGCACGGCGCGAGCCGTACGCCGTCCCGAGACCAGGGCGCCTTGAATCGACGCAGTGTCGCGATGATCACCCGCGACGAAGAGCCGGTCGCTCAGTGCGACCGGCTGGCGTATCTGCAACGGAGGCGCTTGGACTGGCAGCGCCTCCTTGATCACATGGGTGAAGATCAACTCCCAGGTACGGGAATCGACACCGTAAATCTGGCCGGCATGCCGGCATGCGGCCTCTTCGGCTTGTGCTGATCCGTCGGCGCCCAACGTTGTGGTCGCTATCAGGCATTGGCCAGCCGGCGCGTACGTCGGGGTCACGGTGGTCATGACCGCCGTGTTGACGACCGGGCCCCTGCGGTCGGCATCGATGTGCAGTAGGCGCTGTCGCGTGGGAGGCTCCGCGCAGGTGTGCCAGAAAGTGGTCAATGGCTTCATTGACACGGGTGGCTGACCAGTGAGTGAAGCTGCCGTACGCGGATCGGTGGCGATCACCACCGCTCGGGCTGGAATTTCCTCATCGGCGGTGCGCACTCCCCCGTCGGTCACCGAACTCACCGTGGCACCGAAGTGGACAGCAGTGGCTGGCAACGAGGCGGCGAGCAGCTCCGGCAGTCGTGCCATGCCGAGGGAAGGCACGGATGGCGTACCGAGCAGAAAGGACCGCACCAGCAGCTTGGTGAACCGGGCCGACGTCGAACCGTCACGTTCGGCAAGCACACCGGCGAGAAATGGCTCAAGAACCCCAGTGCGAAGCAGCCCGGTCACTCCAGCGGAGTTCAGGTCGTCGGCGAGCGCTCGATCCGGCTCTGCGAGCTGGCGGCGTACCGGCAACAGCGATTCCGCCGCCCAAGCAGCGAATCGCAGCTTGTCCGCCGTCGAGCCGAGCGGCGCCCGGACCGTCGCCAGCAAGCGGGTTGGTTCGCGGCGCGGATCGGCCAGCGTCCAACGCTGGGAGCCGTGCGCCACCACGACTCCGGCGTCGAAAGCTCGCAGATCAAGCTCGGCGAGGTCAACCACCTCTTTGAGCGCCGGATAGGCGGGATTGATCAACTGGAAGCCGCGATCACATCGGTAGCCGTCGATGACATCGGTCCGAACCCGGCCGCCCACGGCGGCCGACGCTTCGAGCACCGTGACGTCGATTCCGGCGCGGGTCAGCCGCTGGGCACACGCTAGGCCGGCTAGTCCCGCGCCGACGATGACGACTGGAGCCGAGCTCGTGTTCGGCATTCGCTCCCCTCAGGGATGTGCACCCGTGTTCCACACGAGGGCGGTGACTCAAGATACCCAAACACCTCTACCCTGACCAGAATGAAGTTCACCGACGGTTACTGGCAGTTACGTCAGGGTGTCCAAGCCCGGTATCCCGCTGAGGTCTACGACCTGGCCGTGGAACCCAACGCTCTTACGATCTACGCACCTACACGCAAGATCACCCACCGTGGTGACACCCTCAACGAACCCCTGTTGACAGTTCGATGCACATCACCCGCTTCTGATGTCGTCTCGGTGTCGGTGAGCCATTTCCATGGGACTCGCCCGCCGCGGCCGGAATTTCCTCTCAACGTTGACCCCTCAGTGCAGGTCGAGATCCAGGTCAACGACGTCGCTGCCTCGTTTACCTCGGGCGCCCTGTCTGCCCGCTTCAGGCGCGAGCAAGGCTGGGGATTGGAGTTTCTGGCCGGCGATACAGTGCTCACCGGAAGCCTTCAGAAGGCTATGGCTCTGATCACCAGGGACTCTGGTGAGCGCTACATCCGAGAGCAGCTCAGTCTCGGAGTTGGAGAGTTCGTCTACGGCCTGGGTGAGCGGTTCGGCCCGTTGGTAAGAAACGGCCAGGTCGTCGACATCTGGAACGCCGACGCGGGCACCAGCAGTGAGCAGGCGTACAAGAATGTGCCGTTCTATCTGACGAACCGCGGCTACGGGGTCTTCGTCAACCACCCAGGTGCGGTGTCCTTCGAAGTGGGGTCGGAGGCTGTATCCCGGGTGCAATTCAGCGTGGCCGGTGAGGCGCTGGAATATTTGATCATCTATGGGCCGACGCCGGCCGACATTCTGCGCAAGTACACCGGATTGACCGGTAGGCCAGGCCTGCCGCCGCCATGGTCATTCGGGCTGTGGCTGAGCACGTCTTTCACCACCTCATACGACGAAGAAACGGTCAGCAGCTTCGTGGACGGCATGACCAATCGCGACCTGCCGTTGTCGGTGTTCCACTTCGACTGCTTCTGGATGCGGGAGTTTCACTGGTGCGACTTCACCTGGGACGAGCGGACGTTTCCCGATCCAGCGGGCATGCTGTCCCGTCTCAAAGACAAAGGCTTGCGGGTTTGTGTGTGGATCAATCCCTACATCGCTCAGCGCTCGCAGCTATTCGCCGAGGCAATGGAGCACAACTATCTGGTCCGAAAGCCGGACGGTGATGTCTGGCAGACCGACAAGTGGCAAGCGGGGATGGGCATAGTCGACTTCACCAATTCGGACGCTTGCGACTGGTATGCAGCCAAGCTGCGGACGCTTTTGGACATGGGCGTGGACTGCTTCAAAACCGACTTCGGCGAACGGATACCCACCGATGTGGTGTGGTCTGATGGCGCTGACCCGCAGCGCATGCACAACTTCTACAGTTATCTGTACAACCAGACGGTCTTCGAGCTGTTGCGTAGCTATAAGGGAGAGCAGGAGGCGGTGGTATTCGCCCGCTCCGCGACCGCAGGCGGGCAGCGCTTCCCGGTCCACTGGGGCGGCGACTGCGAGTCAACCTTTGTGTCGATGGCCGAAAGCCTTCGCGGCGGTCTGTCACTAGCCATGTCCGGCTTCGGATTCTGGAGCCACGACATTGGCGGCTTCGAAGGACGTCCAGACCCGGCCGTGTTCAAACGGTGGATTCCGTTCGGACTGCTCGGTACGCACAGCCGGCTGCACGGCAGCGATAGTTATCGCGTTCCATGGCTGTTCGACGATGAGTCCGTCGAGGTGCTGCGACGGTTTGCGCGCCTCAAGGCGCAGCTAATGCCTTACATCTACGGGCAAGCACTGGCGGCGGCCAGAGACGGAATGCCCGTGCTCCGACCAATGGCGGCGGAGTTTCCAGACGATGAGGCCTGCGCCCACTTGGATCGGCAATACATGTTCGGGGATCGGTTGCTGGTAGCTCCCGTGTTCACCGCTTCGGGTGAGACGTCGTACTACATCCCGGCCGGCACCTGGACGCATCTGCAGACCGGCGTCGCCGTACGCGGTCCCGGCTGGGTTCACGAAGTGTGCGATTTCCACACCGTGCCTCTCTTCGTACGCCCAGCGTCTGTCATCCCATTCGGTTTACGGGACGACCGGCCGGACTATCCGTACGCGGAGGACGTGACTTTGCGGGCCTATGAGTTCGCCGATGGCGCCCGGACGGTAGTAACGGTGCCTGGACTGACCGGAGAGACCGCAGCCGAGTTCGAATTGGTTCGCGATGGGCGCATTCTGACTGCCACCCGGCTGCACGGTTCCGCGTCGTGGCGAATGCAGGTAGCGGACAACGGTCAGTCGGCTGTCAGCGTTGCGGCCGACGTAGATCGGTGCTCGATCGAGTTGTGATGACGCACTTCGAGGCTCAGCGCGCAGAGATGCGCCCTGAGCCCGTCGAAGGGTATCGAACTAGCCCCGTGTCAACGCAGTTGCACCGGCCCGCCGTCGCGACAGCGCGTCGACCGTAGCGGCAAGTGCCAGGACTGCGCCGGTGATCGCCAACGTAATGCCCGCGGAGAGCCCGAGAAGGCCGAGGCCGTTCGTGATCATCGAGATGAGCAACGCGCCGACCGCCGCTTGAGCGAGGCGACCCCGACCACCAAAGAGGCTGACGCCGCCGACGACTGCGGCGGCAACGCCAGACAGCACGATGTCCCGACCGGCGGAGGACTCGACGGTGCCTACCTGGCTGGCCGTGAAGAGCCCCGACAGCACGGCGAGGCTGGAACAGAGGATGAATGCAGCCATACGCAGCCGAGCGACATTGATGCCAGCCCGCCTGGCTGCCTCGGGGTTGCCGCCAACCGCATACAGGTGCAGGCCGAACCGGGTGCGGTCGAGCATCGTCGTCCCGATCCAGAGGACCGCCAGCGCAATCGGCACGACGATCGGCACGCCCCTGATGGGGATCACGCTCGTCGACCTGTTCAGGCTCAGCAGCAAGACGACTAATCCGCCGCCAACTGCCCAGGCTGCGACGCGTGCCCACAGCAGGCTCATGGGACGAACGGGCATACCGCTCGCGACTCGTCGGCTCCGGTCGTAGAGCCCGGTGAGCAGCGAGATAGCGACAATGATGACGAGCATCAGCCATCCGGCCCAAACCGGCATTGACTTGTTCATGATCGCCAGCACGGCCGGCGACTCGATGCGGTAGGCGCCGGCATTGCCGAGCAGCACGAGAATGACCCCTTGCAAGCCCAGGAACAGGGCCAGGGTGATGACGAACGACGGCACTCCGATCCTGGCGACCATGAAGCCTATGAACGTGCCGATCGAGGCGCCCACAACCAACGCGACGAGCAGCGCTGCGATCCAGTTCCAGCCACCGACGCTCGTGAGCAGGATGAAAACCGCCATCCCTAAGCCACCTGTGACGCCGGCCGACAGGTCGATTTCGGCAAGGATGATCACGAACGTCAGCGCCACCGCCAGCATCATCAGCGCGGCCGTCTGAGTCATCAGATTCGCGATGTTGGTCTTGGTGAGGAAGAACGGGGTCAGGATGAAGAACACGATGGTGATAATGACCACGCCGGCGAGTGCGGGCAGCATACCCATCTCGCCGCCGCGGACACGCAGCAGATAGCTGTCGATCTGGTCGCGGACCGTGCCCTCGTAGCCGGTCGAGATGGTGTGAGGGGTCGTTGCTCCGGCCGTCTGGGCTGCGGTGTCCGTTGACGGATTCGTCGACTTTTCGACTGGGGTGGTCACGAGAGCACCTCCTCCTCTTCGTCTACCTCTTCAGCAGCGGCGGTGTCGCCCTTGATGCCGGTTATGTACGCGACAACGTCGTTGTAGTTCGTCTCCTTCGCCTTCAACTGGGCCACCATGGCGCCGAGGTAGAGCACGTTGATGTAGTCCGCCACTTCGAACACGTCCGCGAGATTGTGGCTGATGATGATGACGCCGACATTGGCGTCGGCGAGGCGACGGACGAGCGCCAGCACCTGTTCGGTTTGCGCTACACCGAGCGCAGCCGTCGGCTCGTCGAGGATGACCAACTTCGCTTTCTGCAGCACGGCGCGAGCGATCGCCACAGTCTGGCGCTGACCGCCGGACAGCGAGGAGACCTTCTGGCGTACGGACTTCATGGTCCGGACGGACAACCCCTGCAACGTCTCCCGGGCATGCTTCTCCATCTCCGCCTGGTTGAGCATGCGCTGGTGAACTTCTTCCCGCCCCAGGAACATGTTCTGGACGATGTCGAGGTTCTCGCACAACGACAGGTCCTGGTAGACGACCTCTATGCCGTGTTGGGATGCGTCCTTCGGCGAGTTAAGGGTGATCTGCGCCCCCTCGAAGGAGACTTCCCCCGAATCGTACGGTTGGGCCCCCGACAGCCCTTTGATCAAGGTCGACTTTCCCGCGCCATTGTCGCCGACGAGCGCGGTGACCTGACCGGGGTAAACCGCCATGTTTACGCCCTTAAGGACCTCGACGGGGCCGAAGCTCTTCCGGACGTCCTGCAGCTCGATGATAGGGGTTTCCACGTCTCCTCCTTAGCTACTGCCGCGAGCGAGGTTGGTGGTCATGCGCACTGCCTGTGCACATGACCACCACAAGAACATGCGTGCGATCCACCTGCTGTTGGTCTAGGTGAGGCCAGCCTTCTGGCAAGCATCTGCGACCTCTTTGGTACAGACGTCCGAGATCTTCGCGTTCCCGTCGTCGAACACAACCTTCATGTTTTTCGCGTCGACCACGACAGGCGTCTGTGGGATGAATGGCGTGCCGTCAGGGTCTGTCGTAGGAGCAGGTGGCTTCTCGCCATTGAGCAGCTTCATGGCTAGGTCCACGCTGGCCTGCGCCTCGAGCTGGAACGGCTTGTAGACGGTCGCGACCTGCTTGCCGAGGAGGATGTTCTGCAGACCGGGCGGGCTCGCGTCCTGGCCACTGACTGGAACCTTCTTGCCGTTCTTATCCAGCACCGAGATCACACTGGCAGCGTTGAAGTCGTTGGCGACCCAGACGGCGTCGATGTCGCCCTTTTGCGCGGTGTAGGCCTGCTCGAAGTAGGTCTGAACCTTGTCCGGCAGCCAGGACCCCGGCGTCTCGAACGCTGGCTTGATACCCGCCGCGGCCATGACCTTGTCTGCGCCGTCGTGGAACTGCTTCGCATTGCCGTCCGTCGGATCGCCGCCGACGTAGGTGACCTTGGCCGTCGATGGATCCTTGCCCTCCTTCTTGAGGCCATCGACAATCATCTGGCCTTCCAGCTCACCGACATGGAAGTTGTCGAAGGAGATGTAGTAGTCGGCGCCCTTGATCGGCCGGTCGTACGCGATCACCGGGACGCCCTGCGCCTTAGCCTTTTGCGTTACCTGGACGCCCGCCTTGTTCAAGTCGACGAGCAGCATGACCGCACAGCCCTTGGTGAGCTGCTGCTGGGCAATCGTCGCGTACTTGCTGGTGTCGTTCTGGGCGTTCTGAATGTCTGTCTCTACGCCCTGAGCCTTGAACGCCTGCTCCAGCTGGGGACGGTCGCCATTCTCCCAACGGCTCGACGACGCTGCGTCCGGCAGGATGATGCACGCCCGCTTACCCGCTGAACCTCCGCTCGCCGACCCACTTGCCTCGCCACCGGCACTAGGAGAAGCGGTGTCGCGATTACATCCCGCGAGCGCTGTTACTGCGAGACCCGCCGCCATGATCGCGACAAAGGCCTTACTCGTCACACGTGTCATTTCCTCTTCCTTGAGTTGAAGGTGGACGAATCCATCGCTGGCGAAAGCTTTCGAAAAAAGTTTCGACAGCGCGAAGTTTCGCACTCGAGTCCCTCGATGTCAAGGACCCCACGCGCGACGACTCCGGTAGGAACACTGCTCCCTGCGTTGGTGGGGTGCAACCCGGCGGGTTTATCTGAAACGCAAGCGTGACCAACCAATGAGTTGCCACGCCATCACGATGAACGCGACGGTTCAGTCAAGAATTCTGGTCAGGAACTGTGACGCCACAGTCGGGAGAGCCATCCCCTGTTTCTGCCCATCAGCCGCCACTTGGGCCATGCGCCGAGCTCGAGAACTTCAGCCATCGGAGGATTCGGTGCGCTCGACCTACCCGCGACGGTGATGATCATCTGAAGCGCCTCATCGTGCCAATCATTCGCCAAGTCGCGCGCAAGATCGATGCGATCAGCGGCTAGGGCCGCATTGATCCGCCAGGTGTAGTGCGCACTGAGGGCCCCCAGTCGTTCCTCGATTGCCGGCATAAGCGCCTTCTCACCGTGGGCCAAACACTTGTACTCAAGTTTACGCCGACCGAGCGAACGTGGCGCAAGCAATCACCCGGGCAACGGGGATCCGAAAAGTTTCGGCGCTAGTGATCCGCGGGCGGCCCGGTTGAATTTCGAACCACGAGACGGGTGGCCAGTTCGATGTAGCGGGTGCCAACCACTTCATCGGTGATCATTTGACTGAGGGAACGGGCGGCGAGTTGACCCATCTCGACAAGGGGTTGGGCAACGGTGGTCAGTGGTGGTGCTGATCGGCTGGCGAGGAAGCTGTCGTCGAATCCGACCACGCTGAGTTCTTCGGGTATCCGGATGGCCAGTTGGCGTGCTTCTTCCAGAATGCCGAGAGCAATCTCATCGGCCGCTGCAAAGATCGCGGTGGGTCGATCGGGCCGGCCGAGAAGAGCCGACGCGACCTCCCGGCCGCCTTCATAACTGAACGAGCTCTGGGTGATCAGCGACTCATCGATGGCAGCGCCACCTCGTCGTAGTGCCGAGAGATAGCCGGCCAAGCGAGCCTGACTGCAGTCAATGGCTGCTGGGCCGCCAGCATGGCCGATCCGTTTATGGCCCAACTTGAGCAGGTACTCGGTAGCGGAGACGCCGCCGGCGAAATTGGTGGCTCCAATGCTGATGCATCCAGTGGAGTTGGCGCGAAGTGGGTCGACCACCACTACGGGCAACCCGTTGTCGACCAGGGTCCTGACGGGATCGTGGGAAGGGTCGGCCGTAATGAAGATGAAGCCGACACGAGACTTCCGGAGGGTATGAAGATCCAGATCGACCTGATCGTCCCCGGCATGGGGACCGATCACGACCTGAAATCCCTCGCCCTGCGCAGCGGTGGTAATCCCGTCGAGAACCGTGACGATGTAGGCGTTCTGCCAGCGCGGAAAGCCGACCTCGATGAGACCTCCGGTGCGTGCCGACCGTCTCGTGTCGCGGCCCGGCTGCTGGTAGGACGAGTTGCGGAGATGTTGTTGCACATGTCGTCGGGTAGCCGGAGACACGTCAACGTGGTCGTTGAGCACCTTGGAGACGGTGGCGACCGACACTCCCGCCGACTCGGCGACCTCGGCCAGCGTGACCCGCTTGGTTTTCATGGCTCGCCTCCACCGAAAAGTTTCGAACGACACTAGCACTGGCAATGCAGAAGCTTCAGACTGCTCCCGCTCATCTTGTGGCGATTTAAACGAGATTCGTGCGCTTGACAGCTCGAAAACGTCAAGGCTAGTTTCTAAACAAGTTCCTGTGCTCGCAGCCTTTTACGGATGTGCGGCGAGGACTTGTCACCCGATCCGGCCTCCCTTCATTCGTGCGCTCGCCTGAAAGGACGGCCCATGACCGCCTCTTCCACGCCCGGTCTGGCCCTGTGGCGAGATCGGGAGGCCGATCCAACCAGCTGGGCGAAACCTTCGCTGGACCCGTGCCGGTCCAACTCGTCGGAGAGACCCGTACGATCCGAGGCGAACGGGTGATGGACACCCCGCCACCGTCAGCAATGCGCGCTGAGCTCGTCGAAGCGCCCTTCGACAGGCTCAGGGCACAGCACGCGTCAACCACGTAGGAGGAGCTCATGGCACCGCAGCCCACCAAAGAGGACAAGTTCAGCTTCGGTTTGTGGACGATCGGCTGGCAGGCCCGGGACATGTTCGGGGAGGCAACCCGTCCGGTTCTCGCTGGGGTTGAGGCGGTCCACAAGCTTGCCGAGCTCGGGGCGTACGGAATCACTTTCCACGATGACGATTTGATTCCGCCCGGCAGTGGCAGCGCGGCGCGGCAAAAGATCATCAACGAGTTCGCCGCGGCGCTGGAGGAAACCGGCATCGTGGTGCCGATGGTGACCACCAATCTGTTCTATGACCCGGTGTTCAAGGACGGCGGCTTCACCAGCAATGACCGGAGCGTACGGCGGTACGCGATGCGAAAGGTCATGCAGAATATGGATCTCGCCGCCGAGCTGGGCGCGCAGATCTACGTGTTCTGGGGTGGCCGGGAAGGCTCGGAGGTGGACTTCGCGAAGGACATCCGGGCTGCTCTTGATCGGTACCGGGAAGCTCTGGACACGTTGGCTCAGTATTCAATCGACCGCGGATATGGACTGCGGTTCGCGATCGAACCCAAGCCGAACGAGCCGCGCGGCGACATTTTGTTGCCATCGATCGGGCATGCGCTGGCGTTTATCAACGAGCTTGATCATGCCGACATGGTGGGCATCAACCCCGAGGTGGGGCATGAGCATATGGCCAGCCTCAACTACACACATGGCATTGCGCAGGCGCTGTGGGCAGGGAAGCTGTTCCACATCGACCTCAATGGGCAGAAGGGCCCGCGTTACGACCAAGATCTGGTCTTTGGTTTCGGCGACCTGCTGCAGGCGTTCTCCACGGTCGACCTGTTGGAGAACGGCGCACCAGGTGGAGGTCCGACATACGACGGCGACCGGCACTTCGACTACAAGCCGCTGCGCACCGAGAACATGGAGGGGGTGTGGGAATCGGCCCGGTCCAACATGGAGCTGTATTTGATCTTGCGCGACCGGTCACGTGCGTTCCGGGCTGATCCTGAGGTGCAGGAGGCGCTGGAGGCGGCCCGCGTTGCCGAGCTGAGTAATCCGACGCTGGCCGACGGCGAAACGTATGAGGACCTGCTCCAGGACCGCACCGCATTCGAGGACTATGACCTCGACCCTGGCCGTAAGCAGGGCTACGGGTTCTCCCGTGTCGGTCGGCTCGCCGTGCAACACCTCCTCGGCGCCCGCTAAGAATGACAGGAGAATTGGAGTGAAGATCGGAATCGGCCTGCCCAACCCGGTGCCACGTATTAAAGGGCGGCTGCTGGTTGAGTGGGCCAAACGCGCGGAACAGGCGGGATTCTCCGGTCTGGTGACGATTGATCGGATCGCTTATCCCAGCTATGACTCGCTGACGACGCTGACGGCAGCCGCCGCGGCAACCGAGCGGATCTCGTTGATGACCAACATTCTGCTTGCTCCCGTCTATTCACCGGTGTTGCTGGCAAAAACCGCCGCCAGCATTGATCAAATTTCGGATGGCCGGTTGACGCTCGGTCTAGCGCCCGGCGGCAGACCGGACGACTACGAGATCACTGGCAGAGATTTCCCCCGCAGAGGTCGTCTTTTCGACGATGGACTGGAGGTCATGCACAAGGTCTGGCGGGGCGAGGCCCTTGCCGAAGGATCCTCGCCAGTAGGCCCGACCCCGACGACGGACGAGCGAGTACCCATCCTCTTCGGCGGCAATACGGACAAAGCCATCGAACGCATCCTCAGATGGGGGGCGGGCTGGACTGCTGGCGGCGCGCCTGTCGAGCACACTGCTCCCTACGCCAAGCGGGTGCGAGATGCGTGGACCACCGCCAGCCGCAGTGGTGAACCGCGAATTGCGACACTCGCCTACTTTTCTTTGGGCGAGGACGCTGAGGAGGCGTCTCGCGACTACCTGCTCAACTACTACCGCGTCATCGGCGACTATGCGCAAGTGATCGCCGAGAGTGCGCTTCGATCGACCTCTCAGCTGCGGGACACGGTAAAGGCATCTGAGGACGCCGGCTTCACCGAGTTGTATTTAGATCCGACGGTGGCGCAGCTCGACCAGATCGACCGACTCGCTGACGCGGTTCTCTGACCGCAGTCGGCGACAACTTCAGGTCTACGGTGAGAGCGGTGGACAAGGTAGTCGTAAGCGCCCAGGATGCGGTGGCCGACATCCGGCCAGGGTCTTGCCTTGCCGTCGGGGGCTTCGGGTTATCCGGAGTCCCAACCGTATTGATCGCCGCGCTGCTGGAGTCAGGCGTTGATGATCTTGAAGTGGTGTCCAACAACTGTGGGATCGACGGTTGGGGACTCGGCCAGCTCCTGCAGGCCCGGCAGATTCGGCGCATGGTGTCCTCCTATGTCGGTGGAAACAAGGAGTTCGCCCGCCAGTATCTGAGCGGTGAGCTGGAGGTGGAGCTCACGCCCCAGGGCACGCTGGCCGAACGGCTACGGGCCGGTGGCTCCGGCATTCCGGCGTTCTACACCGCGACGGGCGTCGGAACGCAAGTGGCGGATGGTGGGCTGCCATGGCGTTACGACGGAACGGGCAATGTGCTGATCTCCTCACCGGTCAAAGAAACCAGGACGTTCATGACTGCCGAGGGTGAGAAGGCATTCGTCTTGGAGCAGGCGCTCGTCAGTGACTTTGGACTGGTGCGGGCCTGGAAAGGTGACCGGCACGGCAACCTGATGTATCGGCTAGCAGCTCGCAACTTCAACCCGATGGCGGCCATGTCGGGCAAGATCACGATCGCTGAGGTTGAGCAGCTCGTCGAGCCTGGCGATCTTGATCCAAACCAGGTCCATACCCCTGGCGTCTACGTCCATCGCGTCCTGGCTCTGACCCCCGAACAGGCGGCTGACAAGCGAATCGAGCGCACGACGGTACGCCCGAGGCCCGAGGCGGATGCATCATGAGCTGGACGCGCGAGCAGATGGCCGCACGAGCGGCGGCTGAACTGACCGACGGCAGCTATGTCAACCTTGGTATCGGATTGCCGACGCTGGTATCCAACTATGTCGCCGAGGGCGTCGAGCTGGTGCTGCAGTCGGAGAACGGGTTGCTGGGTATCGGCCCGTATCCCTACCCGGGTGATGAGGATCCGGATTTGATCAATGCGGGAAAGGAGACCGTCACCCTGCGGCGAGGAGCGTCGATCTTTGATTCGGCCACCTCATTCGGGATGATCAGAGGCGGCAAGATCGACACCGCAATTCTTGGCGCGATGCAGGTCTCTGCCACCGGTGACATCGCCAACTGGACGATACCGGGCAAGATGATCAAGGGAATGGGCGGCGCAATGGACATCGCCAACGGCGCGAAGAGAGTGATCGTCTTGATGGAGCATGTTGCCAAGGACGGCTCGTACAAGATCGTCAAGGAGTGCTCACTGCCCTACACCGGCCGGAGGGCGGTGCAGCGCATTATCACCGATCTCGGGGTGCTCGACGTCACGCCTCTAGGGCTCCAGCTTGTCGAGCTTGCCGCGGATGTCTCGGAGCAGGAGATGCGAAACAAGACCGAACCAGCAGTCCTCGGTCTCTCATGATCGCCGCCCAGATGCCCATTGCAGTGACGGGCTCCACCGGTCAGCTTGGCGGGCGGGTGGCTCGCCGGCTCGCCGAGCTCGGCGTTGATCAACGTCTGCTGGTACGGGATGCGGCCCGCGCGCCAGCCTTGCCCGGCAGCCATGTCGCGACGGCTGACTACAGGGATCGCGCCGCGGTTCGAGCAGCCCTGTCCGGCATCCACACGCTCTTGATGGTCTCCGCATCCGAAACTCCGGATCGTGTTGAGCGGCACTTGGCCTTTCTCGACGAGGCCGTCGAAGCTGGCGTACAGCGGATCGTGTATGTGTCCTTTTTCGGCGCCTCCGCCACGGCGACGTTCACCCTGGCACGTGACCATTGGGCCACCGAAGAACATCTGCGCTCGACAGGATTGGCTCACACGATCTTGCGTGACAACCTTTACGCCGACTTCACGCCGTTCATGATCGGCAGCGACGGCAGCATCCGCGGCCCAGCCGGTGACGGCCGGGCGGCGGTGGTGGCCCAGGACGATATCGCCGAGGTAGCCGCGACGATCTTGACCAGCAGTGGCGCGTACGACGGCCGAACACTGAACCTGACTGGGCCGGACGCACTCACCATGAATGAGATCGCCGCCATTTTGAGTGATCATCTCGACCGGTCGGTGAGCTACATTCCTGAGACGATCGAGGAGGCGTACGAGTCGCGCGCTAGCTATGGTGCGCCGCCCTGGCAGGTCGATGCCTGGGTGAGTACCTATACCGCCATTGCGGCAGGCGAGTTGGCTGGGCTCAGCGAGGATATCGCCGAGGTGACCGGTCATCCGCCGATGGCTTTGCAGCAGGTGTTGGCGGCTGCTGATCACAACTAGCGGGTGCCATGGCGCTTCGGGGCCACGTTTGTGGCCTTGTGCGGAGAAACGCGGGCCGGATCGCGGAATTCGGGCCGCATTCGTGGCCTTGTGCGGAGAAACGCAGCGATCACCGTCGCCCAGAATCACTGCCTCGAGTAAGGCTGTCCAGCCGAGGTTGTGCTGTGAGGACCGCGGGCAAGTTCATCGATCTCACCACAGGTAGTTTGGCAGCCATGCCCAACGAACCCGATGACAAGGGCTCCACCCGACCAGTGCCCACGGACGATCCGCGGGTCATCGCGGCCACCATTGCTGTGCAGGCCGGCGATCTTGATGCCCTTGAGCACCTTCTCACTGCTGACCCGTGGCTTGCGTCGGCCCGGATCGGCGACGCGAGCTGCTATCGGACGTTGCTGCATACCGCAGCAGACTGGCCGGGCCACTATCCCAACGGTCCGGCGGTTGTGGCGCGGCTGGTCGCCGCCGGTGCCGATGTCAACGCCCACAGTCGATTCAGCCATCACACCGAAACACCGCTGCACTGGGCCGCCAGTAGCGATGACGTCGCCGTCCTGGATGCACTGCTCGACTCGGGAGCCGATATCGAGGCATCCGGCGCAGTGCTCGGCGGCGGCACTCCACTCTCGGATGCGTCCGGCTTCGGAAACTGGGCGGCCGCCAAAAGACTGGTCGAACGCGGTGCCGCCACCCGGCTCAGCGACGCCGCCGGACTGGGGCTGCTGGATCGACTGGAAATGATCTTCGCTCAGGAACCTGGCCCTGATCGCGAGGAGATCACTCAGGCGCTGTGGAGTGCCTGCAACGGTGGCCAACTGGCTGCCGCGCAATACCTCGTTGATCATGGCGCGGACATCAACTGGATCGGATGGGACGACAAGACGCCTCTTGATCTTGTTGACAAGAGTGCCCAACCGGAACTGTCCGAGTGGCTGCGAACGCAAGGAGCCAAAGGCGCGAAGGAATTGCGCGCCGAGTGACAGGCTTCATGCCACGGATGCCTCCATCGGTACGCTCGCGCCGAGCCGACTCCTCGGTGGCTGATCTTGGCCGCCGGGTGGAGAACGCCTACTGCGCTGCGAAGCGGGACTACTACTCCGGGCCGTGCGAGTTCGTGACTGTTGATAATCAAAAGCCGAAGTCGCTTGACCTCGAGGTGAAGTTGCTCGAGAACGGGCAGTGGGTGGTGAAGCAGGTGCGGGAGTTCGGCGGCAGCTGAGTCGCATACTGTGGCGGCGATCACAGGCTATGGGGCGATCAGCCCGCCTGCATCACGCCGATCGGCGATCCGGCCTTGAACCCGGGGAACACGCCGGCCGTGCTCACATGGGAGAACCGCGTCGTGATCACCTCGCTCAGTACGCCGCGATAGTCCGTGGTCACCGCAAGGTCGCCGTCGACCAGCTTTCCCGAGCTCAGTCCGGGCCAGCTGCCGTGCACCTTTCCGCCGCGTACGCCGCCGCCGAAGAGCAGCATCGCGTTGCCGTACCCGTGGTCGGTGCCGCTGCCGTTCTCCTGGACTCGGCGACCGAACTCCGACAAGGTCACCAGCGTGACCTGATCACCGGAGGATCCCAGATCCGTGAAGAACGCGGCGATCGCCTTGGCGACACCGCCGACATGATTCTTCATGTTGCCTCCTGCGACCGTCCCGAGGTCCACGTGCATATCCCAGCCGCCGTAATCCAGGGTGATCACCCGGACACCGACCCCAGCCTTGATCACCCGCGCACCGGCGGCCAGCGCCAGCCCGAGATCGCCGTCGGGATACTTGGCCCCATTGGCCGGCTTGGCGTCCTTGGCCAGTGAGGTCATCGTCGCGGAGACGTCGAGCGCCGCCTTCGCCGCCTTGCCGGTCGCGGTGGCCTGCTTGCCCCACAGCGCCGTCAGTGCACTGCGCATCCGCGCCTGGGCTTGTTTGTCCTCCCCGCCGGGCAGCCGGAAGTCCGCCAGCTGCCGGGCCGAGATCGCCTCGGCCGGCCCGACCAGGGACGTCGGCAGCATGGTGCTGCCCAGCTGCATGCCCTCCTGCGGAGCGTCTTCGGGAGTGAGGCCGATCATCCGGTTCAGCCAGCCGATCCGGGCCGACGACCCGGCGTCGGCATCCTCGACCGCCTCCATCGCCGCGAAGTGGCTGCGGTTGGGCGCCGGCATGCCGACGGCCTGGACGGCGCCGAAGCGGCCGTCGTTCCACATCGAGAGCACCGGCTCGAACTCCGGATGCAGCCCGAACATGGAGTCCTTGGCCAGCAGCGTCTTGGTCGGCACGGCAAGGGTCGGACGCGCCTTCGCGTAGCCAGGATCGCCGTGCGGGACGATCATGGACAGGCCATCGGAGCCGCCGCGCAGGCTGAGCACCACCAGCGTGTTGCCGCCGGGCGCGGCGTAGGCGGTCTGGGTAAAGATGTCGCCGATCATCCCGGAGACAGCCGCACCGCCGATCAGGGCCGTGGCGCCGGCCAGGAAGCGCCGCCGGGAAAGCCGGAAATCGTCGCAGCTCATGTCACTTCCTCAGGTGTTGCGGGCTGTTCAGCACGGTCGCGATCAAAGGCACGGCGCGCCAATCACCGAAGTCCTCGCGACTCTTGATCGTCGCCGTGGGCTCAAAGTCGATCAGTACCGCGGCGGCCTTGACCAGGTCAGCGCTCGCGCGCCGGCCGAGCAACGAACGGGACACGCTGTCGACCGCGTCATCAAAGCGCACGGGCCCCTTCGGCAGGTAGTTGCGCGGCTTCTTCCGGCTCATTCCGTGCGACGGCCACCAGCCGCCGGCAGTGGTGTGGTGCATGCCCCAGGAGCTGCGCATCCGGCCGGCCGAGGCCCAGGCCACACTGGGCTCGGGGAATCCGTTCGGTGCCGGCCACATGAAGGGCGCCTGGCCCATCTCGTCCAGCACGTAGTTGACCGCGGAGCCGAAATCACCGCTCTGCTTGGGCTTGGACACCTTGATCCCCATCGCCCGGTAGGTCGCGATGGCGTCCTGGCCCGGCGAGCGCACCAGGCCGTCGGTGCTGGCGGCGAAGTCCGGGTGCTTGACCAGCGCTCGCAGGGCCGCCTTGATGCTGGTCCCGGAGTCGGTGTACGCCTTGGCCACTGCCGCGACGATGTCGGCTGACGGCTGGTCGGACACGAACCGCTGGCAGAGCCGGGTCGCCAACCGCTTGGCCGTCGCCGGGTGCGCCGCGAGGTAGTGCAGGTAGGACTTGAGCTCCGTGCGGCCCTCACCGTTGGCGTTCGCGGCTTTCCAGCCCAGTATCTGCACCGGGCCGGTCCAGTGGTCGGCCTTGACGTAGGTCTTCTTGGCGGGCTGCCAGGTCTCTACGTGATATCCGGTCAGCACCCGAGCTGAGTCGACCACCATGTGCTCGGTATAGCCAGCTTTCACCCCGACGGTGTGCAGCTCGAGCAGTTCGCGTCCGTGGTTCTCGTTCAGTGCGTTCTTGGTCGAGCCCGCGCTGTTCAGGAAGACCAGCATCGCCGGGTGGACAGTCGCCCGGAGCAGCAAGTCGGAGAACTTGCCGAGCGCGTACTTACGAATGGTCGCGTCGTAGCTGGCCCGATACATCCAGCCGTCCCCTGTCGCGGGCACGTGCAGCAGGTTCGACCAGAAATCGACCATCACCTCGTGCACCTGACGTTTGCTCAACATCCGGCGCAGGATGGTCCAGCGGACCAGGTCCATCGACTGTTCCCAGCCGCTGCGCTTGCCGGTGCGGTCGGCCTGCTGCCGCTTCCGCGAACTGCTGCGCAGGTACGGATACCAGGCCTTCATCGCGTCGGCCTTCTTGTCCGAGATCTTGCTCGGCTTGAGCTGGGCGGCGAACCACTCCTGCGGTCCACCGGCTTTGGTGATGGCCTTGTGCAAGCTGCGTGTATATCCGTAGCTGAAGCGATTGATCATGTGACGCGTTGAAGCACTCGGCACTGCCATCTAGGCGACCCCCGTTGCCTAATCGTTATACAACGGAGACAAACTCTGGCGGCGATGTAACGGTCCGGTCAAGAGGCAATGAATAAGTGCTGCGAGGAATTTAATGGAACGTTGTCTGCTGATCTGGCCGCATCGTGAGGAGAGCATGCCCGATGGTCCGCGAACGCGATCATGCCCGACCGCCCTCGAGCGCCGTTGTGAATGAAGCCACTTTGGCCACAATCGACCGCTGGGTGGCGTACCGCGTGTGGCACAGTCGGACGCCCGGCGCTCAGGTGGCGATTGGGTCCGGCGGGAAGTTGATCTTCTCAGCTGCGTACGGCTTTGCCGACCTCGAGCAACGAGTCCCGATGCGGATTGATCATCTGTTCCGGGTCGCGTCGCACTCCAAAACCTTCACCGCGACCCTCATCCTGCAACTCGTCGAACAGAGACGACTGAACTTGGATGATCGAGTTGGTGATCATGTCGCAGAATTCAATGATCATGAGCTCGGTGACATCGTCCTCCGAGAACTACTCGAACACACCGGCGGTGTGCTGCGCGACGGCGAAGACGCTGACTTCTGGCTGGGCATGCGTCCATTCCCCGATTACGAGGAGATGATCACGCTCGTCGGTGTCGGGCCGAAACGGCCGCCGGGCGAACTGTTCGCCTACAGCAATCTCGGGTTCGGGCTGCTCGGCGCGGTGCTCACCTCGGTGACCGGTCGGCCGTACGCCGAGCTCGTCCGGCAGCACATCACCGAGCCGCTGAATCTGACCAATACCGCCGGGCACTATCTTTCTGAGCGGGCCGAGAATTATGCGCGCGGCTACACCGGGCTTGCCACCGGAGTGCAGCGACAACGCCTCGATCACGTCGACACCCGTGCGCTCGACGCCGCTGCCGGAGTTACCTCCACCGCCAAGGACCTGGTCAGCTACTTCGGCGCACACGCCCTGGGCGACGATCGGCTGTTGAGCGACCGGTCCAAGCGGCTGATGCAACGAACTGCGAACCTCGTTGATCAGACCAAGCCGGACGGAGCGTCGTACGGCCTCGGCATGGCGGGCGAATCCTTCGACGCGCACCGCACGGTCGGGCACGGCGGCGGATATCCCGGTCACATCACACGCTCCCTGCTTGATCCCGAGACCGGACTGGTCGTGGTGGCGCTGACCAATGCGGTTGACGGTCCGGCCAGCCAGTTGGCAGCAGGAATTCTCAAGCTGATTGACAACGCCCTCGCTCAACCGGCGACCGACGGGCAGCCGTTCGACGATGTGCTGGACCGCGTCGGTCGGTACCGCAACCTGTGGGGGATGCTCGACATCGGCGTAGTCGGCAGCCGGTTGCTCGCCACTCACCCCGCGGAGTGGGACCCACTCGACGGCGCCGACGACCTCGAGGTCATCGACCACGACCGGTTCAAGATCGTCGCCGGCAGCGGATACGGATCAATCGGTGAGTTCGTGAAGTTCGCGGCGGATGGTTCGCTGAGATACGGCAGCATGACCTTGCAGCGGGTCGATGAGCTTCCCGAACCGAGCGACATCTTCAGCTGACGTATCCGTCCCGTGCCGAAGGTGTAGCGAGGATCGTCCTAGGGTTCCCTCATGTCCCCCGGCGAGCCCGTCCGACCGCCTGCTCGTACCGTCATCGTGCTCGGTCTGCTGTCGACATTCGGGCCGCTCTCGCTCGACCTCTATCTCCCCTCGCTCCCCCAGCTGGCAGATGATCTTGACACCTCAACGTCAGTGGCGCAACTGTCGATCACCGCATGCCTGATTGGACTCGCGGTCGGCCAGCTCATTGCCGGTCCGCTGTCGGACCGGCTCGGCCGCCGACGTCCACTCATCGTTGGATTGGTTGCGTTTATGTTGGCTTCCATTGCCTGCGCTCTGGCGCCATCTCCAGCGATTCTTGTGGCGCTCCGCCTCATTCAAGGCCTCGCCGGAGCAGCCGGAATCGTGATCTCTCGGGCGATCGCTCGTGATCTTTACTCCGGACGCGCGCTGATGATCTTCTTTTCTCGATTGCTGCTCGTGGCCGGCTTGGCCCCGGTGATAGCGCCTATCCTCGGAGGCCAGCTCAGCCGGATCATGGGCTGGCGCGGCATCTTCGGCGTACTAGCTGGCTTCGGCGCGCTGTTGCTGGCGGCGGGATACTTCGGCCTCAAGGAGACGCTTCCAGCTGAGCGACGCGTAGTCGGCGGTTTCCGACGTACCGTGCAGGGCTACCAGACACTGCTTCATGATCGTTTCTTTGTCGGCTGCGCGCTCTCCTCTGGGCTTGCCGGCGCGTCGATGTTTGCCTATATCGCGGGTTCGACCTTCGTCCTGCAAAGGATTTACGGCATGTCCCCGCAGGGCTTCTCGTTGGTATTCGGTTGCATCTCTCTCGGCCTGGTGGGCGCCGCTCAGGGTGGAGCTCGCCTCGCGCTCATTTGGCCGCTGACCCGGGTGCTAGGTTTCGGCTTGACGATCAATCTCCTCGGCGCAACGGCGCTGCTCGTCACCGTGATCAGCGGGCTGCCGTTGGGGGCATTGATCGGTGCGCTGGTGATCATGGTCTGCGCGATAGGCCTGATCTTCCCGACAGCGAACGCGCTGGCGATGGCGGATTATCCCGATCTCGCAGGCACCGCATCCTCTCTGCAGGGCCTCAGCCAATTCGTTTTCGGCGCGATCGCAGCACCGTTCGTCGGCATCGCGGGCGAGCAAACGGCGCTGCCCCTTGGGATTGTCACCACCTCCGTCAGCGCCTGTGCCATGACGAGCTTTGCTGCTTTGGTGCTGCCGCTGGCACGGTCCCGCGTACCAAGTCAGTGAGGCGCGGAGTGACGGACCTCTTCCAGCGGAACAGTGACCACAGGACAGGTTGCGCGGCCTAGGCAGTGATGCGCTACCGGACCGGCAATATCGCCGGTCCAGTTTGGATTGGTACGAGTCCCGATCACTAGCAGATCCGCGTCGGCAGCCTCGGCCACGAGCATCGAACCGGCATCTCCTTCGGCGAACTGCAGCTGCCAGTCCGGCTCCGGAAACTCCTCATCGAAGACCCGCCGGATTCCTCTGCGATACGGTGCGCTGACCTTCTCCTCAGGCAACCGGCCGTCGTCATCCGTCTCGGCCGAGCCGAAGGCCTCGATGCCGATCGGCCAGTCGATTACATGCACCGCGCGTACGGTGGCGCCCGTCAAGCGGGCCTGCCGCGCAGCCCAGCGCAGCGCGGCGCGAGATGTCGGTGTGTCGTCGAGCCCCACCACAATCCGTTGCGGCTCTCCCCGATCGATCGGCCGGACGGCCAGGCGGTGATCACCGCGCGGCGAGAAGGTCGATGCGCTCATCATCACCTCCGAAAGCGCCGGTGGGCGCGTGTGATGATCAAGCCCACCGGCTTGCTATCCACTATGGCGGCCGGCCATGGCGATGAGCAGAGTCGAAGGTCCTCTTCATCAACTCTGCACATCCACGAATCGGTCGGCCTCTGCGTTATTCCGCACAAGGCCACAAAAAGGGGCTTCGAGGCCCCTTTTTGGGCTGCATTCGTGGCCTTGTGCGGAATAACGAGAAGCCGTTCTCGATCGCTTATGCCCGCAGCAGATCGCGAAGCACCTCGACAAGCAGAATGCCTCGCCTGTCGTCGACGCGCTGCAGGTCATTGGTGAGATAGGCGAACCCCACTTTGTGCTGAGGATCAGCGAAGGCGACCTGCCCGCCAAGCCCGTCGTGTCCGAAGGATGCGTCGGTGAGGAAGGGACGAGCTTCTGAGGACAACATGAATCCGGTACCCCATCGCGACCATGGCCCAGGAAGCGGAACCGCAGGCTGGCCGGCGCACTGCTCCTGCGACATGTCGGCGATCACGTCATCATTCAGCAGCCGGATTTGCTCTGCATCACACACCGTGGCGCTCCATATGGTCGCCACCGCTTGGGCCGTCGCGATCCCGCCGGCGCCAGGGATTACGGCTCGACGCAGTTCGTCATCGTTGAACCCAATCGTCCCCAGCGGCCACTTCGGCCGGAAGGGCTGAGCCGAGAGTCATCGCCCTCTCGTTGAGAGACGCGAGTTCAGGGTCGACATCTGGTGGGAGAGGCAGCGGATTGGGCGGCGAAGAATCGGCGTAGAGCTGAGCAACACGAGAAAGCTCGGAATCAGGCACTCCGATCCACGCCTCGACCCCAAGCGGCTCAGTGATTCGCTCAGCGAAGAACTCGTCCACGCCCATGCCGGAGATCCGACGGACGATCTCTCCAGCCAACCATCCGAAGGTCAGCGCGTGGTACTGATGGACCCCGCCTGGCTGCAGGAGAGGCTCTTCGTCGGCCAGTATCTCTACCATCCGATCCCAGTCCACGACATCGGCAAGCTGCAGGTCCGCTCGGACCGCAGGGAGGCCCGCGCGATGGGTAAACAACCACCGCACCGGCATGGCACCCTTGCCGTGACGAGCGAACTCCGGCCAGTACGCGCTGACTGGCGCATCCAGGTCGAGCAAGCCTTCCCGGACGAGCTCACCAGCCATGATCGATACCAGCCCCTTGGTGCAGGAGAAGATCACTGTTGGCGTGTTGTCCTGCCACAGCTGGTCCGGTGAAGCGCTGCCGCCCCACAGATCCGCGACGACCTCGCCGTCGACCCGTACGTGGAGCGCTGCGCCATGCCCATGGCACGTTGCAAGTGTTCGCGCGAAGGCGTTCCCGAGTGGCTCGAATCGGGGCGCGACGACTCCTCTGACTTCCTGGTCGGTGAACTGCATAGAACTGATCAAAAACCTTGCACAGCACCCCTGTCCACAGCCAAATCTGTGGGTCATGCTGAATTGACGAACAAAGCGATCCACCAAGACAGTCAGGAGGACACGATGAAGGCGGAAGTTGGCGATCGGATCGTGGTGGCCTCCGGCACCTTGCACCGGCCGGACCGAGACGGCGAGATCCTGCAGACTGGAGAAGCTGGCGCCGGCCCATATCTGGTGCGATGGTCGGACAGCAGCGAGAGTCTGTTCTTTCCTGGTCCCGATGCGCATGTTGAGCATGTGCGCGGTGAAACAACCGGCGCTACCGATCAGCCGGCTCAAGAGCCTCCAGCTGGCGGCTAAGGCGCCGCAGCTTCCGGCTCGGTCTGATTCTCAGCTACCTCGAGATCATCAGAAGTGTCGCTCTGCGGGGTGACCATGACGGGGCATGGTGCTTGATCAATAAGACGCCGGATCAACGTGCCGAGTCCAATCGAGGCCAGCTGCGCTTGGCGATGCCGCTCGACGACGAGCAGCTCGGCGTGCTCGCACTCTTGCAGCAGCGCATTCTCGACGACCCCCTTGACACTCCGGGCGCGCACCTCAACATGAGGATGATCATTCGCTAAACCAGCGACAGCTTGCTCCAGGGCGAGGTTGGCCCATCTGTTGGCCTCCGCGAGCTCCTCCTCATCCGGTTCGATCGAGCCGCCGAAAGTAGGTGAGAATTGCAAATCCCACACGCAAACTGCAGTGAGTGGGCACTTCCGGGCGGCGGCCTCCACGATGCCAAACTCGAGCGCGCGAAAACCTGACTTGGGTGCCACCCCGACCACGACACCGGTCTTGGTATCACCGTCGGATTGATCATGTCTGACCACGATCACCGGACACGCGGCTTGGGCCGCGACAGTGTGCGATGTGGAGGCGCTGTAGGCACGAAGGATCGATGATCCGCCGCGCCGCTGCACGATCAACACGTCTGCCTGGTTCGATTCGTGCAGCAGCGCTTCGATTCCAGTCTGCGGCACGGCGGTGATCATGATCCGAGAATCATGATCAACTAGCGCCAACAGCGCGAGCTCCGCTTCCTCGAGCAGCTGCTGCCCGCGTACCACTTGGCGTTCGATTGCGCCGGTGCTCGGCGCGATCGAGAACCGGGGCGTGCATCCGTGGACGAGAGTAATCGCGGCGGTCCGCTGCGAAAGCATCCGAGCAGCCAATGCCAGGGCAGCTTGGTAGTGCTCTGGGCCACCATCGCCAATCCCGACGACGATGCGACTGGTCGCAACGGCATCCTGCGGCGGCATGATGTCAGCCTAGAGATTCGTGCCAAGCGACGGCCACAGTAGGGAAAGATCAGTTCGAGAGGCTTCTTACTGAAAGGTCCGATCATGGTCAGAGCCGATCGCGCGTATGCCGCCCTATACGGTCTGGCCATCGGCGACGCACTAGGCATGCCAACTCAGTTCATGTCACACGAAGAGGTGGTTGCGCACTTCGGGGTGATCGACGGCTTCCAAGAGGCGCCGGCGGACCACCCCATCGCGGCTGGGCTGCCAGCCGGGTCGATCACCGACGATACAGAGCAAGCGCTGCTGCTTGCCGAGGCACTGCTGGACGGCCGTGGCCGCATCGATGGCGATGATCTTGCGCGTCGGCTGCTGGCCTGGGCGGAGCGCGCTCGGGAACGCGGATCAACGGATCTGCTGGGTCCATCGAGCAGCGCCGCGCTGGCCGCGCTCGTCGCGGGCGGCCCGCTGGACGAGGCGAGCCGATTCGGAGCAACCAACGGCGCGGCGATGCGCATTGCGCCGGTCGGCTTGATCATCTCGACGGATGATCTTGACGCGCTGGTTGATCTTGTTGTCGATGCGTCTCAGGTGACCCACAACAGCGGGATAGCGATCGCGGGTGCTGCGGCCGTCGCGGCGGCTGTCAGCGCCGGCATCAGCGGAGCGTCCGTCGCCGAGGCAACAGAGCTCGCGATCAAGGCTGCGGAAGGAGGTCAGCGCAGGGGCGACTGGGCACCTGGACCGTCTCTTGCGCGCCGTATTGCCTGGGGAGTCGAGCTGATTGACGTTGCTGATCATGAACGTTCGGTGCGCGATGTGGTCGAGCTGGTGGGCACCAGCCTCGCGGCGCAGGAATCCATCCCGGCCGCCTTTGCCATCCTTGCGCTGCATCCGGATGATCCTTGGCAGGCATGCCTGACTGCCGCCTCACTCGGCGGCGACAGCGACACGATCGCCGCCATGACAGGAGCGGTCGCCGGCGCATGTCATGGCATGGACCGCTGGCCTGGTGACGCCGTGCGAACTGTGCGCGAGGTCAACAATCTGGAGCTGGAGCCGATCGCGGACAGACTCTTGGCGTTGCGCTGATATCGGTGTTGATCAGGATCTATTGCCCGCTTCAGATGTGCATCTGAGAGCATTACCGCCTGAAGATCATCTTCGCCTCACTCGGCGCGTACGGACATCTCTCTATCCGATGATGCCGCTGGCGCTAGCCTGTGCCGACGCCGGTCACGAGGTAGTCGTAGCCACCGGAGAGCCGTTTCTTGGTCGGCTGCCGTTGCCCACTGTCCCCGGGAATCCGGACACACTCGAGCTCGACTGGTCGATCCAAGAGACCAGGCGTCGCCATCCCGATCTGCATGGTCAGGAGTTCGGCATGACGATGTTCGCAGATGTGACCGCCGAGCGGATCGCACCGATCATCTCCAGCGCCGGCGTACCGGCCTGGCTCACTGCGGAACGCAACAGAGCCCGGGTCTATCTCACGCTCGGAACGGTGTCGTACGGCGCAGTTGAGGTACTCGATCGGGCGATCACTGACATCGCGCCGCTCGATGTAGACATCCTGGTGACCGTCGGGCCAGACGGCGATCCGGCTGCGCTCGGCGAGGTGCCCGACAACGTGCATATCGAGCGGTTTGTGGCGCAATCCGCAGTGCTGCCGCTAGTTGATCTCATCGTCCACCATGGGGGCACCGGCACTGTGCTAGGTGCGCTTGAGATAGGACTGCCACAACTTGTACTGCCGCAAGGAGCTGATCAATTTCTCAATGCGGAGATCTTGACAGCGGCGGGTATCGGCCGCGCGCTCGCGAACGACGCCCAGCGGCCCGGGGCGATCAGTGAAGCGGTGCAGGCGCTGCTGGGCGACTCA
Organism: uncultured Actinomycetota bacterium; assembly: GCA_963798835.1. Taxonomy (GTDB): domain Bacteria; phylum Actinomycetota; class Actinomycetes; order Propionibacteriales; family Propionibacteriaceae; genus Microlunatus. Next base: position 86,245 of record CAWCVF010000004.1, read on the forward strand.
GCCGAGCGGCAGGCGGCGTGCCGAGTGCGAGATGAGATCGCCGCCATGCCCTCGCCCAGCGAAGTCGTGCCCCAACTTGTGGAGCTGGCGAACCGCGCAGCTCAGGCCTGCTTAGGATCCTCCATCCGAAACCCGATCTTCAGCGTCACCTGGTAGTGCTCGATCTCGCCGTCGACGAGATGGCCGCGGATGTCGGTCACCTCGAACCAGTCAAGACCGCGAATAGTGCTGGCCGCGCGACGCACTCCGACTCGGATGGCGTCGTCGACGCCCTCATGGGACGTACCGACGATCTCAGACAGCCCGTAGACGTTGCTGCTCATGGGTGGTTCCTCCTCGACTTGTGGCGTGGCGATCGCGGCCTACTCGGCACTGGCGATTGTCACAACTCCGAACGTGGTGAGGATAGCGGCGCTGAGCCGGTTGAGGAGGGTCGTGACGCGCGGGCGGCGCAGCCAAATCACGGCACGCGCCGCGAGGAAGGTGATCACCACGAGCCAGCCGAACGCCACAACGGTGTCGATCACGCCGAGGGTGAGAACCGTGGCGAAGAGTGGCCCGTCCGGGGGAACGAATTGCGGCACGATCGCCAGGAAGAACAGGCCCACTTTCGGGTTGAGGGCACATGAGAGCAGCCCGGAGCCGAATGCGGGGGCGGCTGATTGGCCCGGCGTCTGGTGCTCGGACGGAGTGGACGCAACTTGCTGCTGGCGGCGCAGGAGCACCCGAAGGCCCAGATAGATCAAATACAGACCACCGGCGATCTTGACGATCCGGTACGCAGTAGCCGACTGTTCGAGCAACGAGGCCAGACCGACGGCGACGGCGAAGGCCCAGAGCAGTGATCCGAGTGCCGATCCGGCCGCAGCTGCTAGGCCCGATTTAGTGTCACGCAGGCTGAAGCGCAAGACCAAGAATGTGTCCGGCCCGGGAGTCATCGCCAGCAACAGGCTCAGCCCGACAAATGCGATGATCATGGACGCAGTCATCTGGCTAGCTAACCAGATCTTGCTCGATGGGCCGCTGGCCGGTTCAATCCATCGACTCGCCGGGGCGATACGTCTGCCGCAGCTTCGTACCGGCCGTTTGGCCGCCATCGAGTGGGATCGTGGCGCCGGTGATGAAGGAGGCCTCATCGGAGCACAGCCAGAGGACGCACGCGGCGACGTCCGCTGTCGTGCCGATCCGGCCGAGTGGCACGCTCTGGGCGGCCATCTGCTGAGCACGATCACCAGCCGCCCGCAGATGATCAGTCAAGATCGGACCGGGTGCGATCACATTGATGCGGATTCCCTGGTCGGCGTAGTCAAGGGCAGCCGACTTGCTGAGTCCGATGACCCCAGCCTTGCCGGATACGTACGCCGCAAGGTTGCTCGTGGCACCGAGTCCCGCTACAGATGCCATGTTGATGATCACGCCGCTGCCGGAGGCGAGCATCGCAGGGATTTCATATTTCATGCCATAGAACGTGCCGTTGATGTTGGTGCGGATGCCCAGCGAGAAGCCGTCGGACGGAATGTCGGCAAGCGGAGCCGGCATTGGGCCGTCCGTGGCGTTGTTGATAGCGAAGTCCAGGCGCCCGAATTCGTCGATGCAGCGGGCGACCAGCGCGCGTACGGCAGCCTCGTCTGTTACGTCGGCCGGCACCGCGAGCACCCGGCCGCCGCCGTCGCGCAGCTCGGTGGCGGTTCGCTGCAGCCTGTCGTTGCTCCGCGCTGTGATTGCGACTGCGGCGCCCGCTTGGACGAATGCAGCCGCGATGGCCGCGCCAATGCCCTGGCTGCTACCAGTGATCAACGCCACTCGGTCCGAAAAGTCATATGTCAAAGCCATGTCTTTAGGCTTACCGGAGTCGGGGCCGCGGGTCGTCCGCCCGGGTACGCAAATCGCGCTACATCATTCGACGTAGCGCTGTGCTACATAGTGAGCAGTAAGGCCTCTTAGGGCGCCTACCTCACTTCAAGAAAGCCCAGATCACAAATCCGATGATCAAGATGGCCACGACAAGGGCCGCGTCAGGGCTCAGCTGAAGTGCAGCGAGCATCAACTCCACTCGAACCGCCCCCGGTCAGACTCAATGATGATCAAATCGTATTGCCCGGTTGAGGCCGGTGACCGTACGTGATCACCGCGTGTCGCCTCGGCATTTCCAAGATCACCGCCGACTCAGCGATCGAGGTGATGTGTGGAAGGACCTCCTCCCAGGCCGCGGCGTACGGAGTTGGCGTTTCTCCGCACAAATCCACGAACGTCGGCCGAATCAGCGATTCTGGCCGGTATTCGTGGCCTTGTGCGGAGAAAGGAGCGGCGCTGGACGAAGTACGCTGGCCTCAGATATCAAGCATGTGACGCACAACCACGGACGCTGATCACCCGCCAGGAACGACCCCGAGAGGAGTCCGAGCGCTCGATGGTCTCCACATCCCCGACCGGCAAGTCGAGTCGTCCGAAGCCGGCAGCGCCTCGCTCCGTCGCCTCCACCGAGGCACGTCAAAGCTGGCCACAGGTAGACCCGAAGCTCGCCCATGGCGCGGTGGAATGGGCGCTGGCCCGCACCAGGGCCGCCCTTCGCCGTCACGACATCGCCGCAGCGCTGCTCGTCGACCCCGTGAACATCCGCTACGCCAGCGGGACTGCGATCATGCCGGTGTGGACGTTGCACTCGATCGATCGCTACCTCCTCGTCCCGGCGGAGGGCGAGCCGGTGCTGTGGGAGTTCGCCTCGGCGCCCCCGGAGCTGACGTCACCGAGTGGCCCGCTCGAAACTCGGACAGCCATCAGCTGGTCGGTATTTGGCTCTGGTGAGCACAGCCCTGAGCGAGCCGCATTGTTCGCGGCACAGGTGGCCGGGGTGCTGCGCGAGCGCGGGATCCACGACGGCCGGATCGGGATTGACCGCCTGGATGCGTACGGCTTCCTGGCCCTTCAGGAGGCGGGCCTGCACCTGGTGCCGGCGCAGCTGGCGATTGAGCATGCCCGCGCGGTGAAGGGGCCCGACGAAATCGAACTGATTCGCCGCTCGATTGACGTGTGCGACGCCGCAGTCTCCCGCCTGTACGAGGACCTACGTCCCGGCATGACCGAGAACGAGGCGTGGGCCTGCTTCGTCGGCTCCGCTTTCGCGGCCGGTGGTGAGTATGTCGAGTGCCGGCTGCTGTCCTCCGGCCCGCGGACGAACCCGTGGTTCAACGAGGCCAGCCCACGAGTGATCGAACGCGGCGACATCGTGTCCTTCGATTGCGATCTGATCGGCCCGGCGGGATACCTGGCCGATCTCTCGCGCGCCTATCTGGTCGGCTCCACAAAGCCCTCGTCGCGGCAGCACCGGCTCTACGGCGACGCTCAGAGGTTCCTCGCGGAGATCATGGGCGAACTGAAGCCAGGCGTCGCTTTCGACGAGGCCGGAGAGCGTTTGACCCGTCGCTTCCCGGCGGAGTACCACGCTCAGCGGTATCCGTTCATCGCGCACGGCAGCGGCCTCGCTGACGAGTATCCGACCATCCTCTTCGCCGACCATCACAAGGGCGAGATCGAGGAAGGAATGGTCTTCAGCGTTGAGGCCTACGTCGGCGTAGAGGGCGACGACGAGGGTTTGAAGCTGGAGGAGCAGGTCTTGGTGACGTCGGAGGGCGTGGAGATTCTCAGCCACGCACCCCATGACGTGCACCTGGCGGGCGACTGAACGACACCGACCTGGTCCATACAAGCCGGGACGCCATCGTGATCTTGGCCGAAGTGGTCTGTTTCTCCCGCGTTGGTTTCAGTCGATGCCTGCGCCGATCAGCGCGCCCTCTGCAGTGGCCGCATCGAAGTTGCGGGGTGCGTGCGCGTCGCCCGCAAGCCGGACGTCAAGTCCCGGAGCAACCTGACGCAGCTCGGTGTGCAGCCGATTCACCGCTTGACGGTGACCGGCGACCACCACGATTCCGGGCTCGGCCACCTTGCTGATGCTTCCGGTGAGTACGTGCTCCAAGGTGACGTCGGGTCCGGGATCTGCCAGCATCCGTACGTCGGGAATGACCCGCAGATCAGCATCGGCCAGACGCTCGTGCACAAATTTGATCAAGGTGCCGTCGACCTCGCCGGCAAGCATCGGCAGTGGTGTCGCGATGGTGACCGTCCAACCCCGCTCGGCGAGCGCGGCAGCAGCAGTAGGGGCGACCATGCCACAGTCGTCGTCGATGATGACAGCCGTGCGATTCCCAGCGGGAGCCGGCGTACGTGCGATCACCTCATCCGCGTCAACCAGCTTCGGGCCGTCGGGATCGCCGAGCGGGTCACGTAGCTGTGAACCCGTTGCGATCACAACCGTTTCGGGATTGTGCGCCAGCACTTCAGCGCTCGAGGCTTCCACGCCGGTGATGACCTGTACCCCGAGGTCGGCCAGCTCACCTGTGAGGTAGTCAAGGTATTGCTGCCAGCTTGGCCGCCAGCCGTGTGTGGCGTTGAGCAGTGAACGTCCGCCCAGCTGGCTTTCCCGCTCCAGCAGCACGACCTGATGGCCGCGCATCGCCGCGTGACGCGCGGCCTCCAGCCCGGCGATGCCGCCGCCGACGACGACCACGCGACGAGGGTGCTCGGCGGGCCGGAGCTTGTCCAGCTGGGGGTCTCGGATTGCCGGGTTAACCGAGCAGACGACCGGGAACCCGCTATACAGCCGTCCGATGCAGCCTTGATTGATGCCGATGCAGGGCCGGACCCGCTTACCGGTGCGCAACTTGTGCGGCAGATCCGGATCCGCGATCACCGCCCTAGTCATTGCCACCAAGTCAGCCTTCCCTGCCGCCAGGGTCTCCTCGGCCGCCGCACCGGAGAGGATTCGGCCGGCAAGCAGGACAGGGACGTCGACATTGGCGGTGACCTTCGCAGAGGCGTCGCCGCCAGGGACCGGTGGGATCAAATCCGAGCCCATCGCGACCGAGAGCGCCGGCTTAGTCATGCCATCACCGACAGTGACACTGAGCAGATCGATGTCGCCCGTCGCCGCCATCTCAGTGGCGATCGTATAAAGATCGTCGGCGCTGGCGCCGTTGTCGCGGGCATTGTTGAGGGGGTCGAGGCTCATCCGGAAGCAGACGATGAAGTCGTCGGGCACCGCCGCCCGGACCGCGGCGACAACTTCCTTGCCGAAGCGCATCCGATTCTCCAACGATCCCCCGTACTCGTCAGTGCGAGTGTTGATCGCCGGATTCCAGAACTGCTCGATCAAGTGCGCCCATGAGGTGACCTCCACACCATCCCAGCCGCAGCGGTGGAGGCGCAGCGCGACGTCGACCCATCGCTGGACGAGGATGTGCAGCTCCTCGACGCTGAGGGGCGAGGCGACCTCGCGGTGCTCCGGTTCCGGCAAATCTGACACACCGCGGACGGGAGTCACCACAATTCGAGAGGAGCCACGATGGCCCATGTGGGTGGTCTGGGAAATGACCAGGCCGCCGTGGGCGTGCACACCCTCAGCGATCCTTCGCAACTGCGGCTCGTTCCGCGGATCCCACAGCGCGATCGAGCCGTAGGACGCCGCGGTCGTGGGGTCAACCGTGGCTGAGCCGAAGGTCATCACGAGCCCGACACCTCCTTCAGCCTTGCGGATGAGGTAATCGGCTTCCTTGGCAGAGATCAAACCACCTGGGAGTTGCCAACCGACCGCGTGGGGGCTGGACACGATGCGGTTGGGAATCGTCCTACCGCGCACAGTCAAAGGGGTGAACAGGTGTGGGTACGTGGTCATTTCTCACCTCATCCAGGCTGTTGCTTTGGGCTTGATGATCGCGCCGACCCGAACCGGCCGTGGAGCTGATGACGATGAGTCTAGGATTTGGGTCTCCAATTTGTCCAGACGTACCGTATTGGGTGATTCCGGCTCTGATATTGGAGTTGATACGCCCACGCTGGGCCGCGAAGGCGCTCAGATTGGACTATCCAAAAGTCAAATTCTCAGTTAGAGTTGAGACCACAGCGGCTGCCAGATGCCTGGAGTGGATGGGCATTTGCCCCTGTCGCTGGGCGGCCGCCGCAGTGCACAACCCACCCGCTCTACGCGGACAGCTCGACAGGCGGGTGAGCCATCTGACAAACGCGCTGGCGTGCAGCACAACAGCCAAGGAGTTAGTCCATGGGCCAGTCGTACGACTACATCGTGGTGGGTGCCGGCACCGCCGGCTGCATCATGGCGGCCCGATTGAGTGAGGACCCGGGGGTGAACGTGCTGCTGGTCGAGGCCGGCGGGTCGGATCGCGGCCTGTTCATCACGATGCCCGGTGCGCTCCCCTTCGTCTACCAAAACACCAAGATCAACTGGGGTCACCGGTCGGGGCCGGAGCCGCACCTCAACGGCAAGATCATCGACGAGAAGGCCGGCAAGGTGATCGGCGGATCGTCCTCGATCAACGCGATGATCTACAACCGCGGCAATCCGATGGACTACGACGGTTGGGCCGCAACCGGACTGACGGACTGGGACTACGCCCACGTGCTGCCGTACTTCCGTAAGTTGGAGTCGTTCGTCGATGGACCCGATGACTGGCGCGGTGGCGACGGACCGGTCCATGTGACCCGCTGCAAGGCCGCCCATCCGCTGTTCGAGACCTTCTTGCGCGGCGGCGAGGAAGCAGGCTTTCCCATCACGCCTGACCACAACGGCTACCAGCAGGAAGGCATACACACCGCCCAGGTGTTCATCGACAAGGGCGTTCGCTGGAGCGCCTCACGGGCCTATCTGCGCCCCGCCGCGCACCGCTCCAATCTGACCGTGCTGACCAAGGCGATGGTCACCCGCATCTTCGTCCGCAACGGCGCGGCGGACGGCATCGAGGTTCAGGAACGCGGCACCACCCGGGTCATCCCGTGCGACCGCGAGGTCATCTTGTGCGCCGGTGCGATGGGCACCCCACAGCTGCTGATGCTGTCGGGCGTGGGACCGGCCGAGGAACTCAACCGGCACGGCATCAAGATCACCGCCGAGGCTCCCGGGGTCGGCCAGAACCTGCAGAACCATCCCGGCGTCGATGTACAGTTCGGCACCGCCTTCGAGGACTCCCTAACTTCGCAACTGACCGTTCCAAAACGAGCCTTGATCGGCGCGGAGTGGATGTTCCTCCGCAAGGGCCTCGGAGCCAGCAACTTCTTCGAGGCGGGCGCCTTCCTCCGCACTCGCGACGACGTCGACTTTCCCAATATGCAGTACGAGTTCCTGCCGCTGACCCGACGACTTATCAACGGCAAGCTGGTCCCAGTCCCCGGTTTCCAGGTCTGGATGGATCTGTCCCGGCCGCTGAGCCGTGGCACGGTGACCCTGCGCTCGGCCAACCCCGCCGACCACCCGGTGACGATCTTCAACCACCTGGAGGCACCCCAAGACCTGCAGGATCTCATGGACGGAATCCGGCTGATGCGCGAAAGGATCCTCCGCCAGCCAGTCTGGGAGAAGTACCAGGCCGTCGAACTCAACCCGGGCTCGGACGTGACTAGCGACGGCCAGCTCGAGGCGTTCGTCCGGACCCACACCGGCACGTCGTATCACGCCTCAGGGAGCTGCCGGATGGGCGCCGACGACGAATCGGTCGTCGACCCCGACGGCAGAATGCGCGCCGTCCAAGGCATCCGGGTCGCCGACGCGTCGATCATGCCCCTGGTCGTGACGGCCAACATCAACGCGCCGGTGATGATGATGGCGGAGAAGATCGCCGACCACACCCGTGGGCGTACACCGCTCGCCCCGTCAACCGCGACCTACTACAGCCGACCCGGCATGCATAGGAACTAGTGATCGACAGATGGCCGATGTAGTGGTGATCGGAGCAGGCGCAGTGGGTTGTGCGACGGCGCTCCACCTCAAGCAGGCAGAACCGTCGTTGGATGTGGTGGTCGTCGAACCCGACTACACCTACGCTCGGGCTGCGACAGGCAAGGGCACGGGCGGCGTGCGGCAGCTGTTCACCCGACCAGAGAACATCTGGTTGTCGCAGTACACCCTCGACGCGATCGACGACTGGGAGAACTGGGGAGCTGTCGGCGCCAAGCCTGCCCCCGAACTGAACTGGCGCGCCAACGGCTACATGTTCGTGGTGGGCGAGTACGACCGTGACACTCTTGCCGCGAATTTCGAAACTCAGCAGAACAACGGTGTGGTCGCCGAGTGGTTCGACAAAAAGGACCTCGCTGACCGCTATCCGGAGCTGGTGACCGACGACCTGGCTGCCGGCGTGCTGTCCATCCGCGACGGCTGGCTCAATCCCAAGGTGTTCTTCTCCGTCCTTCGGGCCAAGGCTGACGCCCCAGGGGCGGCCTTCGTCACCGACCGCGTCGTCGACATAGCCCAGGACGGCAGCCGGGTTCGATCGGTCACGCTCGGCTCCGGCCAAGTGATCATGGCCGATTCCGTGATCAACACCGCCGGCGTTCATGCACCCGAGCTGGCCGCCAAGGTCGGCATGAACATTCCGGTCGAGCCGATGCGCCGACACGAGCACTACATCCAAACCGGTGCCGATGTTGCTCATCTGCCGTTCGTCAAGGACGTGCACGGACTCGCCGTCCACGCGTTCCGACAGGGAATCTCGGTCGGGCTGGTCGACTTCGACCATCCTGGCGGAGAGGACTTCACCATCGACCCGACCGACTACCCCGACCGGGTCCACCCCGCGCTGCTCGATCGGTTCGACGGCCTCGGCGAGCTGACCCTACAAGACTCATGGACCGGCCTGTACGACCAGAACCGCGTCGACGGCAACATGATCATCGGGAACTGGCCGGGCCACGTCGACAACTTCTTCGTCGCCTGCGGCTTCTCCGGCCACGGCTTCATGCACGCCCTCGGAGTCGGTCGCGGTCTGACCGAACTCGCCCTGCACGGGCAGTACCAGACCCTCGACCTGTCGCGGATGGGCTACCAGCGAATCCTGGATGGAAAGCACTACGGAGAAGAAGGGGTCCGCTGATCCGCGATGAATACTCTCCCAGCCGGCACCGGACCGTCGTTCGAGCTCACGCCTGGCAAGTCTTACACCGCAGGTTCGGCCGAACGGGCCGCGCTCGAGGCAGCCCTCGACGAGGTGCAGGCCACTGACTGGGACGTGGCAGTCCTGGTCGGGGGTCGAGAGATTCGCACCGGACAGGTGTTCCCGCTCGAAATCCCGCATGATCATGGCGCTGACCTGGGAGTGACGCACCAAGCCGGCACAGCCGAGGTCGAGGCGGCGATTGCCGTCGCCGCGTCAACATCCCGTGAGTGGGGTCGCACCTCGGCGGCCGAACGCGTCGCGCCGTTCGCCCGGGCCGCCGACATGCTGCAGGAGGGGCCGTGGCGCGAGCGACTGGTCGCCGCGACCATGATCGAACTGTCTAAAACTGTCGGCCAGGCAGACGGCGACGTCGCTGAGGCCGTGGACTTCCTGGGCGCCAACATCGCCAACCTGGAACTGCTCGAGAGCGTGCAACCATCGTCACAGCCGGGGGTTGCCAACCATGTGGACTACCGTCCGCTGGAAGGTTTCGTGCTGGCGGTCTCGCCGTTCAACTTCACCTCGATGAACAATCTCGCGTTCGCCCCGGCCCTGCTCGGCAACAGTGTCTTGTGGAAGCCGGCCGAGAGCTCGACCTTGGTGGCGCACCTCTCGCTGCAGTTGTTGCGAGAGGCCGGCCTGCCGGACGGAGTGATCAGCCTGCTGCCGGGCGATGGCGCGGTGATCGGTGGTGCGGCGCTGGCCCACTCCGATCTTGCGGCGGTGCACTTCACCGGTTCCACCGCCACCCTGCGGCACATCTGGCGCACGGTGGGTTCCAACGTCCAGACCTACCGCGACTACCCGCGGATCGTCGGTGAAGCCGGCGGCAAGGACTTCATCCTGGCGCACCCGTCGGCCGATGTCGACGCGTTGGCCGTCGCCTGCATACGCGGGGCCTTCGACTATCAGGGCCAGAAGTGCGCGGCCGCGTCCAGGATCTACGCGCCGCGCAGCATGTGGCCGGCATTGCGGGAGCGGCTCGTCGAGATGACTGCCGACCTGGTGGTCGCAGATCCCACCCGGCCTGGCACCCATCTCGGCGCCGTGATCAACCAGCGGCAATACGCCAAGCACGCCGCCGCGCTGGCTCGTGCCCAAGAACAGGGTGTAATCATCGCCGGCGGTACCTGCGACGACTCGGCCGGTTGGTTCGTTCAGCCGACGGTGCTCGAGGTCTGCGACCCCCGGTCGGAGTTCATGATCGATGAGTTGTTCGCGCCGGTCATGGCGGTCTATGTCTTTGACGACCATGCCTGGAACGACGTCGCGCAACTTGTCGACGGTTCCACCGAATACGGCCTCACGGGAGCGGTCTTCGCCGAGGACGAGGCCGCGATCGCGCAGGCCGACCAAATGCTGCGCTATGCCGCGGGCAACTACTACATCAACGACCGGCCGACTGGTGCCGCCGTTGGTCACCAACCTTTCGGCGGTGCCCGCGGATCCGGCACCAACGACAAGGCGGGCACGGTGTGGAATCTGATCCGCTTCACCAGCCCACGGTCGGTGAAGCATAGGCACCGCCTCGATCGCGACACCTACTTCCCTGCACTCGATGGCTGATCAGTGCACGGCGGCGAGATGGGACAAGGCCTCGCGTGGGATGCCGTGACCATCGGGACGGGCCCAATGCACGGTGACCTCGTGGAAGCCGTACCCGGCCAGCCGGCCGACAGTCTCGCGGTAGCGCTCGTCGCTCTCGAAGGGCCACCGGGCGTCGAGCACGAACTGCGCAATCCGTCGCACGTCACCATGGTCACGGCCCGCATCGGCCAGCGCGTCGTCCAGCTTGAGGGACTGGTCGCGGACGGCGGCGAACCACTGCTCGGCCGGCACGTCGGGGTCGGTTGGTCCGAAGGTCACCCAGGCCTGCCCGTAGCGGGCGGCCAGGGCCAGCCCGCGGGAGCCGGTCGCGGCAACGGTAAGGGGGACACGCGGCACCTGCAGGCAGCCGGGGATCTGATGGGCGTCGTTCGCGACGTACCACTCCCCCGCCGCCGTGACGACCGGTTCACGCAGCAGCCGGTCGAGAAGCTCCAGCCACTCGGCGAACCGCGCGAACCGGGCTCGGCCGGTCAGCGGCGCATCGCCGAGCACGACCGCATCTGGGCCATTCGAGCCGGCACCCACACCGGCCTCGATACGTCCGCCCGAAATGTGATCCAGAGTCATCAGTTCCTTGGCGAACATCACCGGATGCCGGAAGTTCGGCGAGGCGACCTGTGTGCCTAGTCGAACCGTGCTGGTCGCCCCAGCCGCGGCTGTGAGCAACGGGACCGTTGCGTACCAGGGATGGTCGGCGAACCGAGGCCAGGTCAGATGGTCGTACAGCCACACCGTCCGCGCGCCAACGCTTTCGATCTCGACCACGTCGTAGAGGAAGCTCCGAATAGGATGCCGGTCCGAAAGGACGATGGCCGACAGGTCGAGGCGCTCATTCATTGGTTTCCTTCTGGTGCGTTAGCGGGTACATCGGTGGCCGGTACGCGGAACCTCCAATTCAATGGTGGTTCAAAAGGCAATGCGGGTCACCCATTCTGCAGGAGTTGCGAGACTCGCGAATGCCACAACTGCGGCGAGTTGTCCAATTTACGCCGGCCCGTAGGTATCTCTGCCGCGTACCACCACCCTGGTCGACACCTCTTGCGTAGCACCACTGGTAGAGTGGGTAATCCACAAGGGCGTCACAACTCACGGGCCTATCAGGCAAGGGAGCTACCCATAACCGCCGACTCTGTACACGCACTCCGAGTGCCGCCGGAGCGGCGGCGCTACGAGCGCGTCGTTGACAGCCTCCTCGAGCTGATCGAGGCCCGCGGACTCGGCCCTGGGGACGCGATGCCAACAGAACGCGAGCTCGCCGATCTCTTTGGGGTCAGCCGCAACGTCTTGCGGCAGGCTTTCAGCGTCCTCGAAGAGCGTGGCCTGCTCAGCACACTCCAGGGCTCCGGTCGCTACCTTCGAGAGGCCAAAGAGGACCCAGACCACTTTGGACGTGCGCAACTGGAGATCGCCTCCATCGCCGACGTTCTCGAAGCGAGAACACTGCTCGAGGTACAGATCGCCGAGCTCGCATGCCAGCGCCGCACCAACGAGGAAGCTCAGAACCTCGGCATATTGAGCCGCCGCCTGACCTCCTGGGAAGACAACGTTGCATTCCACTGCGCCATCGCGGCCTGTACGCACAACTTCATGCTGGAACGCATGGTTCGCCAGCAGGTCGACCTCGCCAGAGAACTGCGCCAACGCGACTACTACGGCGATTCCGATCAGCTAGAACGGATGCGTCTGGAACACCAGACCATCGCCTCCGCAATCACCGCCCGCGACGCTGTAGCAGCCAAGGACCTCGTCCGCCATCACCTGACCTATACATCAGGCCTGTTGCTGGATCACGGCCACACCGCTAAAAGCTAAGGACTGATCGGATCATGCAGCGGACCGCCGAGAACCTCAGCAAGTCCGGCCGCCGCCATGGAACACCGCCTCATCGATTGGCCTGTTGACTCACACCATGAGGGTGGGTAAAGTCGACTGAAATTTCAGAGCGAATGTTAGGCGCGCGCGCCGCGAAATTATGAACACGCCTCCTTCGCCCATCGCGGGGAACGTCGGGATCGCTGGAACGTACAACGAGCCTGCTCATGATTACGCCTCACCCTCAACTGGACAATCGAGCCGACCTTCCCGTAGCACATATCCCAATCGCCGAAAGGAAGTTTCCCCATGAGGGACGTCGTCATCGTCGGTGGCGGTCTGGCCGGTCTGTCGGCCGGCTGGCGACTGCGGCACTGGGACGCGGTGCTGCTGGAGGCCGACCAGCGGGTGGGCGGCCGGATCCGCTCGGAGCGCCGCGGCCAATACTGGCTGAACTGGGGAGGACATGTCTTCGCCGGACCCGGAACGTCGACCGATGCGCTGCTCAACGATGTCGGCGTTGCGGCGGTCGCGGTGCCTGGCTCGCTCAAAGGTTTGTCAATGAACGGGAAGTTCATCCGTAGCGGTCGGATTGAGACCTACCCATTTCGGATCCCAATGTCACTGACATCTCGCGCAGCGGTCCTCACGAGGGGACTGAAGGTCGGTAGTGCGGTGCTTCGTTACGCCAACGTGGTGCGGCAGCGACCCGGGGAGTCCGGAGCGGCCCGGCAGCAGCGAATCTACAACTTCGAGAACGGTCGGACCTTCAAGGACTTCATCGGCGATGTGCCAGATGACGCCGCTGCCCTGTTCAAGACCACGGTCACCCGGTCTGCCGGAGACATGGAGGAGATCTCTGCCGGTTCAGGCATCGGCTACTTCAGTCTGGTCTGGAATGTCGGGCAGGGTCTCAATCGAGGGATCGTTGGCGGTCCGTCGACCCTGACTGAGGCCATCTCCGTCGCGCTCGGCGATCGGGTGCAGCTCGGCGCCGAGGTACAAGAGATCGTGCACAAGACGGACTCGGTTGTGGTGCGCTACCGACAAGACGGAGTCGACCACGAGGTGGAGGCTCGCTGCGTGGTCCTCGCTACCCCTGCCACGGTCTCCCATCGGGTCGCGGTCGACCTGCCCGAAGACGTCCGCGAGGCTCTGGGAAAGGTCGTCTACGGTCCGCATGTCTCCTCGGCGTTCCTCACCAACGAGTCCTCTGCGCGCCCGTGGGACGACTGCTACGCCATCGCGTGCCCAAAGCGCTCGTTCGCGATTGCCTTGAACCAGGCCAGCATCATCCGAGGAACCGAGTCGGTGCGTCAGCCCGGGGGCAGCATCATGACGTTCTCACCGGCAAGCCTGGGACGCGCCTTGTTGGACAAGTCTGACGAGGAGATCGTTAGCACGCACCTGGCCGACCTTGATCAAGTCCTCGGGAACGGTTTCGCAGCGAACGTGGTCGAGGGCAGCGCGTCACGGTGGAAGGACGGCTCGCCGTACAGCTTCCCGGGCCGGGCCAAGCTGCAGCCGACGCTGATGCGTCGGTCTAGCCGGGTGTTCTTGGCCGGTGACTATCTGGGCACCCTGTACACCGAAACGTCCATCACCACCGGGTTCTCCGCAGCCCAGGAGGTGGTAAGTCTGCTGGGCACCGAACGTCAGCAGGGCCGGCGATCTAGGCAAGCCGTACAACACCCATGAGCCTCATTCTCGAAAGGACATCTTGATCATGGCTTCATCGCTAGGCGGCGTGCTGGTGGCACTTGCCACGCCATTCTCGGCAGACGACAGCGTCGACGAGGCGACGCTGCGCGCGCTAGTCGACCGCACCATCAACGGCGGCGTGCACGGGGTCGTCGCCTGTGGGTCCACCGGAGAGTTCAGCGCCTTGACCGTCGACGAGCGCCGTCTGGTCGTCGAGACCGTCGTCGATCAGGCGGCGCACCGGGTCCCGGTGATCGCGCAGACGGGCGCGACGAGCACAGCCGAGGCCATCCGGCTGTGCCGGCACGCGCAGGCGGCCGGCGCCGACGTCGTCATGCCCGTGGCGCCCTACTACGAGCCGCTCTCCGTCGATGAGACGCTGAATTACCTGCGCGCCGTGGCCAGCTCCGTCGACATCCCAGTGATGCTCTACAACCTACCGGTGGCGACGGGCGTCGATCTCCACCCAGATGCCGTGGGTGGCTTGGCTCGCGAGGTGGAGAACATCCGCTACATCAAGAACACAACTACCGACATGGCCCAGTCGGCACAGCTGATCCACAACTACGGAGATGTCATCGCGACGTTCGTCGGCTGGGACAGCCTGCTCCTGTCCGCCCTCGCCGAGGGAGCCGCGGGAGTGATGGCTGGCACGGCGAACGTCGTGCCAACCGAGCTCGTGGCCGTATACGACGCCGTGAACGCTGGGAACCTCGAACAAGCCCGTCAGGCCTGGGCGCGAATCTATCCCCTCATCGACGCGATCATGGCTCACCCGTTCATCCCGGCGGTCAGGGCGGGCCTGGAGGCAGTGGGCTTCCCCATCGGCTCACCCCGACCGCCGGTCGCCAAGCTCGACGCCGCCGCGGCCGCTCATATCGCCGAGCTTGCAGCGGCCGTCCGTCCAGTCCCGGCGTCCTGATCCGAGACTGCACGAGGACGGGCTGAGGGTCGGCAGCACGGCGCGACGAAGTCCACATTAAATGTCATCCCGAAAGGAGACGGCTATGGAGAACAGCTCCGAGGCGCGAGAGAAATTCACCGAGGATCAGGTGCTCGTACGCCAGGTCACACACGTACAAGCGTCCTGGGCTGAACGCGAGCGTGGAGAGGATGGCGCTTTCACGATCCAATTAATTCTCGACCAAGGAGTGGACGAGTACATCCTTCGACCGTCAGCTGAGGACGCCGAAGTGCTGTTGAAGTTGTTCAAAATTAGTTCCGGTGCGACGTTCGACCGCTCGCGGAAGGTCCTGATGTTCAACGACCTCTCCATCTCTTAAAACCGGCGAGGCTCGACTTGGACGACGGCTCTGCGGCCGCACCAGACCCTACGGACCCAACGCTCGAGCCCGTGGATCGAGTCTGAGCAGCCGCCGGATCTCTATCGAGTAGTCGAGAAGGTGAGCCTCGGCCGCTGCTCTGGCCCGCTCGCCATCGCGCTCAACGATCGCTGCAACGACTTCGGTTTGATCACACGGGCGCGGGGAATGCGAGCCGAGACTGCGCAGCGCGTAGTGCCAGATGCGTAGCGCCGCGTTGGCGTACTGGTTGAGCGTTGACTCCAGGTAGGGGTTGTGCGCGGCCGTATATATGGCCCGGTGCACATCGCCGTCGCGATCGATGGAGGCTATCGAGAGCCTGGTGCCCTCTAGTTTTTCGGCAAGCTCGATCAGTTCGGCCCGCTCCGCGTCGCTGGCTCTTTGGGCCGCAAGCGCCGCGGCCAGCCCCTCGAGCCCCGTCCTTGCCTCCGTCAGCCATCTCTCATCGCTGATATTGATCTCCGCCGCAAACGTGCCGCGCCGCGGATAGGTCACCACGAGCCGCTCCAGCGTCAGCCGCTTCAGCGCATCGCGCACCGGCGTCAGACCAACCTCAAGTGACGCGCTCAGCTGCTTCTCCTCCAGCGGCGCCCCCGGCTCGATACGAAGCGTAATCAGATCGTCACGGATCGCCTCATAGGCATGATCAATCAAGCGTGGCCGGCCGCCACGCACCGTGTCAGGCGACAGCCCCATACGATCATTGCGCTGGCCATCAGACTGCTGACCCACACAGTTATTCTAGCCATAACGACACTGAAATTTTACATTAAATTTCAGACTTTTTTGAAGATCGCTTCGCACGTCTACCCCTCTCTCGTTAGGTACGACGACAAGCTCAATCTCGATCAAGCCCGAGGCTGACTCGCAGACAGACGGCAGCTAGGTGGCACCTTTCATACCTTGCCTATCTGAAATTTCTGTAATAGCGTCTTGAAAGGCTCGGCTAACCCTGCATCCCAGGGAGACACATGATCAGTCAGCTGCCGTTACGGGCGTCCGAGAACAACACGCTCGAGCTCTTCAGCCAGATGCAGTTGAGTCCCGCGCTTCTGCGTCGCTACCGGCAGGCACTGTGTCCGCACCAGAAGCTACGGCCTGTGGACAATGTGAGCCCGTACTCCATAACCCTCCATGGAGACGCGCGAGTCCATGCGCCTGATCTCAAAGGAGAAACCATGTCAGGAGATACCCATGTCCGATGAGTTCGGTGCCTCGGATGAAGTGGCCCGCGAGAGCCTAGGACGGACGAATCCCTCGACCGTTGGACCGGAGAGGGATCTGGTGTCAACTGCTCCGCCGCCCGAGTATGAGACGACGTCGGCCGCTTTCAAGAGGCGGTTCCTGTGGCGGCTGATCATTGTTTTGGTCGGCGGGATGTTGCTGGACGGCTACATCTTGGGGGTGATCGGCCCGGTCACGCCGACGTTGAAGGAGGAGCTGGGTCTGACCTCGAGTGAGATTGGCCTGGTCGCGGCGGCGGCCTTGTTGGGGATCTTGGTGGGTTCCCCGTTGGGCGGGTGGGCGGCTGACAAGTGGGGTCGCAAGCCGTTGTTCATGATCGACATTTCGCTGTTCGTGGTGGCGTCGGTGCTGCAGTTCTTCACCGGTACGGTCGCGCTGTTGATAATCATTCGGTTTTTGATGGGGATCGCGATCGGGGCTGAATATTCGGTTGGGTGGCCGATGATGTCGGAGTTCTCACCCACCCACATACGTGGCCGGTTGATGGCGTCGGTGAACTTGGCGTGGTACTCCGGCTTCATGATCGGTTACACGATCGCCTACGTATTGAGCCTGCCGTCGATCGCTGTCCCGTGGCGTTGGATTCTGGGCTCGTCAACGATTATTGCCGTCGCCTTGTTGTTGGGCCGGATTGGTCTTCCGGAGTCGCCTCGTTGGTTGTGGAACAAGGGTCATAAGGAAAAGGCCGAGCAGCTGGCGATCAAGTACATGGAGGATGCGCACGAGTTGGTCGACATCGAGCATGAGGAGGTGCACCAGAAGCCCACTTTCTCGGAGTTGTTCAAGCCCAGCTACATCCGGGCGACGGTGTTCGTTTCGTGGTTCTGGTTCTGCAACGTGCTTCCGTTCTTCGGGATCGCAACGTTTGCCGATGAGGTGTTGCAGCAGTACGGGCTGTCTGGTGGTCTGGCTGGTGGCGTCGGGTTGTCGTTTGTCGCGGTGGTCGGTGTCGCGGTCACAATGGCGTTGATCGATAAAGCTGGCCGTCGGGTGTTCACGGTGCCGCCGCAGTGGATCGCGCTGGTCATCTTCTTGATCCTCGGCTTGTGGTCCGGTGCCCCGGCAGCGGTG
Organism: uncultured Actinomycetota bacterium; assembly: GCA_963798835.1. Classification (GTDB taxonomy): domain Bacteria; phylum Actinomycetota; class Actinomycetes; order Propionibacteriales; family Propionibacteriaceae; genus Microlunatus. Next base: position 104,003 of record CAWCVF010000004.1, read on the forward strand.
GTGCTTGTCCTGTTCTTGATCTTCTCGTTCCTGAACGCGATGAACGGCGTGTTGACCAGTGTCTATCCCGGTGAAGTGTTCCCGACCGAGGTCCGTGGTGTTGGCACCGGGTTTGCGGCTGCTATCAGCCGACTCGGGGCAGCGGCCGGTACGTTCTTGCTGCCTGTCGGGATCGCTACGCTTGGGATCAGCCCGGTGCTGCTCATCCTGGCGGTGATTGTGGCCTCCGGTGCGATCGTGTCGCAGCTGTGGGCACCGGAAACCAGGGGCAAGAGCCTGTCCGAGACAGCAGCCGGATTCAGCCACTAACATTTTCGGTCAGGCAGCCAAGGAGCCGAGTGGCACGCAGCCCACAACCGGGGTGCAGGGCCACTCGGCTCGGTTTCTAGGAATGCCAACTCGGTCCGTTCAGGACCGATACCGACTGGTTCCGATCAGACGGCGGCAGAACGGGAGGAGAACATCATGACCATTGCCGTTGCCCACAGCGATTCCGACCGCGGCCGGGCCGCCTTGAAGTACGCGGCGGAGGAGGCACTGTACCGGGGACAGTCCCTCGCCGTGCTTCGCATCGTCCCCGGGGTGGACGAGGTCAAGGGTCAAGACCCCGCCCTCAACGAGCGGATCGCCGCCGAACTCGGCGACTACACCGACCTGAAATGGCAGGTCCACAGCGCGCCGGAGGGATTCGACACCGCCGAGGCCCTGCTGGATCTGGCCGATGACGTCGATGCTTCACTGCTGGTGATCGGATCCCGGAAGCGCACCCGGGTCGGCAAACTCATCCTCGGATCAGTTGTCCAACGGGTGCTCCTGGATTCGGAGATACCGGTCCTGGTCGTCAAGGCAGCTTGATGGTGGATTCGCTCATTAGGTAGGCCCACGCAGGCTGCCTCCAACTTCGAGTAGTCCGGGATTACTGGCAGAGTGGCGCAGTGCGGCTGCAGAACCGGATTCCTGCTGTTTGGCTGGTGATCGCGGGAATCATCTCGGTTCAGTTCGGTGCGGCCATCGCCAAAAATCACTTTCACCTAGTGCCGCCGACGGCAATCGTCTGTCTACGGCTCATCAGCTCCGCCGTCATCTTGCTGATCATGGCTCGGCCACAGCTGAAGGGGCATTCGGGTCGGGACTGGCTGATCGTCCTCGGCTTCGGAGTGAGCTTGATGGTAGTGACCTGGGCGATCTACAACTCCTTTGCAAGGATTCCCCTGGGCATTGCGGTGACCATCGCATTCCTTGGGCCGCTCACGGTGGCCGTAATCGGTTCCCGACGACTTGCGGATCTGATTTGGGTGGTGCTCGCCGGCACTGGAGTTGCTCTACTCGGGTTGTCGAGAGCGACGGTGACCATCGCGGGGGTTGGGTTCGCTTTGCTGGCAGCACTCGGATGGGCTTGCTACATCCTGCTCAGCGCGCAGACCGGTCGTCGCTGGCCCGGTCTCACCGGCCTTGCCATCGCCACCATGGTGGGAGCCATCGTTCTCGCTCCGCCGGCAATCCTTGAAGCCGGCACCCGGCTATTCGATCCGGCGGTCCTTGCCCTCGGAGTCGCGATTGGTCTGCTCAGCTCGGTCATCCCGAACAGCTTCGAGCTCATGGCACTGCGCCGCATACCGCCGCGCGTTTTCAGCATTCTGATGAGTCTTGAGCCGGCCGCTGCAGCACTTGCGGCGATGATCGTGCTAGGCGAATTCCTGACGCTTATTCAATGGTTGGCCATGGCGTGCGTCGTGATCGCTAGTATCGGCGCAACCCGTATGTCGACCACCTTGGATCTGCCAGCACCTGATTAGGCCTCGCCACAGACCTGCGTGCTACGGCTCGGCGATCCCCTGCTCGCGACGCGCGCGCCCTATTGTCGGCGACATGCGAATTCTGATCGTCGGAGCAGCAGGAACCTTCGGCAGGGCCATCCACCAGCGCTTGCAGGAGCGCGGCCACGACATCATTACCGTCGGCCGGAAGACCGGCGACATTCGATGCGACATCGCCGACGAGCAGCAGCTGACAAGGCTCTGGGAGCAAGCCGGGCAGGTGGACGCAGTGGTCAGCGCCGCCGGAGAGGTGAAGTACGCACCCCTCGATCAGCTCAGCAGTGGTGACTTCCTGGAGTCCTTCACGCAGAAAGGACTCGCGCAGATCAACCTCGTACGCACCGGACTGGACCATGTCACAGCACGCGGATCATTCACCCTCACCAGCGGCATCCCCTCAAGAGACCCAGTGATCTCGAGCGCCGCCGCGGCTACCGTGAACGGTGCCGTCGAGGCGTTCGTCCGCGCCGCCGCGATCGAGATCGCCCCCCGACGGATCAACGTGGTCAGCCCGTCGGTAGCCACCGAGAGTCTGGAGACCTTCGGCGACTACTTTCCTGGGTTTGCCTCGGTCGATCTGGCCGATGTGGCGCGTGGATTCCAGAAGTCCGTCGAGGGCGCTGCCACCGGACAGGTGATCATCCTTCCGTGACACGCGACTCTTCGGGTCGCCAACACCAACCCAGCAGGCGTCTACCCCGTTTTGGCCTCCGAGCCCTGGGCAGGTTGGATGTTAATGTGATCCAACAAGGTCAAATAGGAGGTGTGCAATGAGGACCGTACACAGTTTGGTCGAGGTCAACGTGGACGTGAGCACTGCCTATAACCAATGGACCCAATTCGAGTCGTTTCCCCAGTTCATGGACCACGTGGTGTCGGTCACGCCGCAGGGTTCGTCGCGCAGCCACTGGGTCATGAAGCTGGCCGGAGTAAACCGGGAATTTGACACCGAAATCACCGAACAGACGCCTGACCAGGTGATTGCGTGGAAGTCCACGGACGGCGGGCACAGCGGCAGGGTCACGTTCGAACCATGGGGGACGGCGGAGACCCGGGTGGATATAAGGCTCAACTGGGAGCCCGCAGGCGTGGTAGAGAAGACTGAAGCGGCGTTGAACTTCGACCAGCACCAGGTTGAGAAAACAGCCGCGAATTTCAAGGAGTTCATCGAGGGCCGCGGCGGCCGGAAAACCACCGCTTCGCGGGGTGATTCAACTAACCGCTAAGGCTGCACCGTCCGCGGTCTGTCTAGATGGGCTGGCAGATGCGGATGCCATTTGTCGACCCGAGGCTGGCGGACGGAAGGCGGTTCCACGCAGTTCTCGGCACGCCGCCATCACCCGGTACCTGCATCTCGCTGCGGGTGCCTGCGGGACGAAGCTTTTCGGTCGAAGACTGTGTCGCCTCGGGCTCATTGACCCCCGGTGCCGCGCAATTCCTGTCCCGCATGATCGAGGCAAAGCTGGCCTTCCTGATCAGTTGTGGAATTGGCTCAGGCACTCGCGTGCCGTCAAGGCGTTGGTGAGATCAGTCGACCACTTGTCCCTGGGGACTGCCGGAAAGCTGGTGCGTGCGCGTGCGTACTAGACGCTATTCGCTGCCAAATAGCGACAATCCGAACCTCCATCCGATGATGAAATAGATGACGAAACCGACCGCTCCGATGATCGTCGCGATCATCGAGAACATCTTGGCCTTGTTGGAGTGCTCCTGAGCCATCGCGGCGTTGCCCATCTGCCACGCCGGGTCGACCTTGGTGGCGTTGATGATGGCCGCGATCCCCAGTGGCCAGAGCAGGATGATCGAGACGATCGACCAGGCCAGGTAGTTGTTGGGCTTCACGCCACCGGGCGCGGCGGGGTAACCCATCCGGGGTGCGCCGTAGGGCTGCTGGCCGTAGGGCTGCTGCGGGTCCTGGCCGTATGGGGTGGTCACACTAGCTCCTTGGATTTGCTGCAAATGCTGGGCCGACCATAGCTGTCTTTGGACTGGGGTTCCGCTGTCGGTCATCTCGTACTGCGCGGGCGGCGCGGTCGACAGAGAGGTTGCCCACCAGGGAGTCCACGACCGGGACATCTGGAGGCGGTTGACCAGGCGTACCACTCGGATGGCGAGCACAGCGCAGACGGCGATGAGTACGACGCCAAGCGTGGACGCGCTCGCACCCACCGCTTGGTCGCTGACGTCCTGTACGTCGGCGGCGAGGTCCGAGGCGCCCCCCGGGCCCCAGACCTCGGTGACGACCCAGATGAGCCACCAGGCCAGCACCAGGTCATGGGGAGGGATCTGACGCAGGTCTGGGAACAGCGGCGGTGTGCGCGGGTCGCTGGCCGCTATCACGTCGTCGACGATCTGCTTGGGGAACCAGAAGTTGACCACCGGGCAGAACCAGCCACCGATCACCCAGCCGCGACCGCGCCGGTGCTGTCCATAGCAGAAGAGTTCAGCGTTACCCCGGGCCCGCCAGAGCCAGACAATGAACACGACGCTCGCGGCCAACAGCGCGAGCAGGAAGCCGTCGACGGCCAGGTTCCAAAACTGATCGGCACGATCCAGGCGGTCGGGATCCTTGACCGGGCCCTCGACATAGTCCTTGACCACCTTGTACGTGTACCAGTCCGACGCGGCGAGCACCGCCCGAGCGAGCACGACAACGCAGATAAGGATGGAGACCGCCGTACCGAGGCCATTAACCGATCTGAACGACCGATGTGCATATCGCAGAGACTCGACCGGAGACCATGGGGCCGGTTGCAGGTACTGCTGGGCCGGCGACGCCGCGAACGGCTGGGACGGTTGCGTGCCACGGTGGCTGGGACGGTTGCTGCGGTGGTTGCTGGGATGGTTGCTGCCAGGGCGGCTGCGAAGGTTGCTGGGGACGCGGAGCATTATCACGCGGTTCCTCGTCGTGGGCAGCAGGGGGCAGTTGGGACATCGGTTCTCCGAGTATTGGGTGGCTGCATCGTGGCCTAAAGATCAGACCACCGGGTCGATGTGGCCGTATCGTTACGCCCGGGCCAGATTCTCCCGCTCCTCACAATTTGCACGTGGCCAACCAACCTTGGAAATGCCGTCTGCGTTTGCACGATTGGGATGATCGGGAGAACTCGGAGACTCATGATCGGGAGAACCCAAGGTTTGGACGAATCGTGACCATGACGCTTGTGCAGACTGCCTGGTGGGGGTGGTATTTAGCGATGGTGTGGGGTCTCGAAGGTGTCGTGGCCCGGCTCGGCGGGCCTGCCGTGATGATCCGTGGCGGTTCACGGCGGGTGCGGTGTCACTCTGTGCGTCGGCGGCTGGGTGGGTGCAGATGAGGTGTCGTGAGTGCGCGGCGGAGGTTGCCGCCACAGCCCGGGTGTGCCCTGGGTGCGGGGCTCCGATTGGGCAGCCGCCCATGGTGGCGGACACGACGGTGGCGGACGGAGTGGTCGCCGCGGTCAGCGACGCCGCGGGGGAGGCTGTGCCTGCCGGAGGGTCCGAGCAGGCGCTGCCGGAGCCGTATGTGCCCGGTTCGGGCGACAGGCTCTCTGCAGAGCTTCGGCTGGTGCTTGCTGGTTACGTCGGTGTTGCTGCTGGCATATTCACTGCCGGCTTGGCCGCCGCGGCTGCTGCCATCGTCTTCTTAGTCGACCTCGACGACCTGGACGACGATCTGATCGGGCTGTTGCTCGGATTGGCCTCCATGGTCAGTTTTTTGTTGCTCTGGATCCTGCCGGCGCTCGGGGCGTTCGGGCTGCTCAAGGCGCGGGTCCGGTTTTCGAGGCTGCTCCGGCGGCCCTCCGATCCACGCACGGCTACGGTGGTGGCCTTGAAGCATGGTGGGCGCACGCTGATCCTTGACATTCCTTGGGACGGTCCCGGTTGCGGGTACCAGCCGCTGTCCGAGGTTCGCCTCGCGTTGTGGATGAAGGCCGGCATGTTGGTGCCCGGTGAGAGGGTGACGGTCTATGGCGGGCCGGGTGGTGAGAACGCACTGCTGATCAGCAGCGCCCAGCGGGCCCGGGCGTTCCTGGGCACGATGAAGGCCCGGTCGACGGTCCAGCCCGGGCCGGTAGCACCGCTTGACGAGAGGGTGAGCGGTTCCACTCTCGTCGACTGGGCCGCGTGGGCCGCGGCAACGACATTTTCCTACACCGGTCTGGGGTCCAGCTATGACACAGCGGAGGTTGAGGCCTTCCGCAGCGCCGTTCGCGACGCGTTCCTCGGGGTAGGCGAACCTCCCGTGCGATCAGATGACGTCCGCGGCAAGCAGTTCTCGACCCACTGGCTGTGGGAGGGCTATGACAAGAAGCAGGTTGACGCGTTCCTCGACGCCGCCGCCATCAGGCTGGCCGCGATGGAGTCGAGGGACAGACCGGCAGAACCACTATTGGTGAGCGGCGCAACCCTTGTCGCCTGGGCCGAATGGGCCGACTCGGCGACATTCACAAAACCCA
>CAWCVF010000005.1:0-42470 GCA_963798835.1 uncultured Actinomycetota bacterium
TCGGGCATGGGCAGGGCTACACGCCGGCAGAGGTGGACGCGTTCCGGGAAGAAATTCGCGACACTTTCCTCGGAGCAACAAAATCCCCAGTGAAGTTCCGAAGAAGGCTTGGACAAAGGTCGAGCAGCCCGGAGTGGCGGGAGATACCCAATGGCGTCCGCGGCCCGCATTTCTCCTCACCATCGTCCGAAGGGCCCCGCGGCTATGACGAGAAGCAGGTTCACGCGTTCCTGGATGCCGCCGGTATCAGGCTGGCCGCGATGGCGTCGGCCGATAGGCCGGCAGGGCCACTGGTTAGCGAAGCCATTCTCGCCGGGTGGGCCGCGTGGGCCGACTCAACGACATTCTCAACCCGCCGTCCGAGGGACGGCTATGACAAAGCGGAGGTCGATGCCTTCCTCGAGGCTATTCGCGACACGTTCCACGGCATCAGGCCACCCCCTCTGACGTGGCCTGCGACCCACGGCAACCAGTTCACGACTGCCCGGCCTGGCTACGACGTGGAGCAGGTCGATGCCTTCCTTGACAAGGCCGAACCGAGGCTGGCTGCGATTCGAGCGACCGACCCAGGGCGACGTATTGACGGCGCCCATCCGGTCTAGCGCGCTTTCATGCAGTCGGGCCGTGAGTTCGTCGTTGATTCGGTTCAGGAAGGTCGGCAATGACTCGCCGGCATAGGGAACTGGACCTTCGACGTGGTCGCGAATGCGACTGAGTCTCTCTATTCCATGATCAACTTGGACAGAGTGCAAGACAGCCGCCCGCTGCACCTGACGCACCCGACGCCCCGTCACGGGCCGGTCAGCAGTCGCCGGTGGGTGGCGGCGTCGTCACGGCATCGCCGATACGGAACAAGGTTCAACCACAAAGTGGAGTCGGCAACCAGATGACAAGCGGACTCCGCCTCCCATTACCTCCCATGTGTCACGGGTGAGCTCCGCGCCCGGTCCGGTCAGCGGATTCCGCGGCAAGCCGCCGCTCGCTACGATCACGAGCTCGGGTTCTTCGGCGAGGACGTCTTCTCGCTCCGCGAACGTGTTCAGCCGCAGGTCGACCTTGTGCCGCCTGAGCTCCTCCACTCGCCAATCGATGATCCCGCGGAGGTCGCGTCGGCGAGCCAAGGCGCTAGCGAGCAAGACCTGTCCACCCGCGCGGTCCGCGGCTTCGAACACGACGACCTCGTGCCCGTGCTCGCCCAAGACGCGCGCCGCGGAAATCGCCGGCAGCCAGTCACCGGAAAGTTGCTGGTCCGTCGACCCAAATGGGTGAGCTGCATCATCGTGCCGCGCCATGTTCATGCACCTGGTCGGCGAGCCTTGCCAGCCAGGGCACGATCTCGTCCTTGTACGCCGTGAGGTTGCCGAATACCGGGGCGTTATCGGCGGACACCACCGTCGAGCCGCCGATCATGGTGAGGCCGATTCCGCCTCGAGCCTTCTCCACGTGAGAGGCGAACATTCCGCATCACAATCAGCGGTCAAGATGGCGCGCAATACCTGAGCCCAAAGTAAAAATGTGATATATTACATCGACTCACCGATGGTGCAGAGGCACAAACCGCCAGAACCGCGGTCACAGCGGTGATCTGGGTATAACCAGGAAAGTTCATTCATGAGTCTTGACGAACGCGAAGTTGACGCACCGCTGATACGCCCGGCCGACAACCTCAGCGTGCAGGTAGGCCGGGCGCTGCGGACAGCGGTTATCACCGGCGAGATGGCCCCTGGGGTCGTGTACTCCGTGCCCGCGCTTGCCGAGCTGTACGGCGTGTCGGCGACGCCAGTCCGCGAGGCTGTCCTCGATCTGGTGAGCGACGGCCTGCTCTCCCCCGTGCGCAACAAGGGGTTTCGCGTCATTGAGGTGACCCACGACGAGCTCGACCAGCTCGCGGAGGTTCGTCTCATGTTGGAAGTGCCAGCCATGCGGCGTGTGGCCGAGATCGCCGACGACGAGGATCTCCATCGGCTGGCTCCCGCCGCGGACGCGATCGTCGCCGCTGCCCGCGTCGGCGCGTTCGCCGACTACCTCGAGCAGGACAACGCGTTCCATCTGGGAGCGATTCGGCTGCTCGGAAACCGGGTGCTCGTAGACGTGATCACCAACCTCCGGGCCCGTACTCGACTTCGTGGTCTCAAACGCGAGCAGGACGCCGGGCGTCTTCAGCACTCAGCTGAAGAGCATCAGGAGATCCTGGACGCTCTGCTGGCCCACGACCCGGACCGCATCGAGACGCTCATCCGCAAACACATCCAGCACACGCGGGACGACTGGGACGTTTGAGGCGCCTGAAACGAAACTCATGACGCCGGATTCACTCTTCGGGTAGATCCGCCAGGGTGCCGATATCGATAGGCACCGCGACCGGCCGCGAACCAACGACGTCCGGCTGGAAAGGGCCACCGCTCCAGGCGGCCGTAAGACAGGCGGTTGCGTAGCCGCAGACCCGCCCCTGGCACCACCCCATCCCTGGTCTAGCGAGCAGCTTCGCGGTACGGGCGTCAAGAGCCCCATCAGCCACACTGCTGCGAAGCTGGCCACCGGTGACCTCCTCGCACCGGCAGATCACCGTGTCGTCCCGGACTCGCTTGGTCCAACCGGCTGGCACCGGATGCGATGCGTGCATAGCTGCGGCAAACGATCGCAGCGCAGATCGCTGCCGCTTCAGCCGACGCTTGCCGGCGGCGGCGTTGACGGCCGCGGCACCTGCGATCGCGCCCTCCACGACAGCGAGCGCCGCTCCACCGATACCACACGTCTCACCCGCGGCGAACACGCCCGGCACGGACGTGCCTTGGTTGTCGTCGACCCGACAGACAACGGAGCCATCCGTGTCCACGCTGGTCTCGCAGCCGAGTTCGAGAGCAAGCTCGAGCTGAGGCGTGAATCCCCAGCCAATGGCCAATGTGTCGCAGGCCAAGCGTCGCTCCGTCCCAGGAACGACCCCTTCGTGCCGGACCCTGGCCACAGTGACTGCCTCGAGGTGGTCGCCACCTTCGGCGCTGAGCACGATCGATCGGGTACGGAGCGGAACCCGGTGACGCACCAAGGCTCGGGCGTAGCCCACCGCCTCTCCCAGCTTGCCGACGTTGCGGAGGACGGGCCCCAGATGGCTCAGCCAAGCGCGTGGGGAGGCTGCTTCGTGTACGCCGAGGACGGTCGCGCCGCTATCGGCCAGTCCAGCCGCAACGGGCAGCAGAAATGGCCCCGTCCCAGCCACGACGACGCGTGATCCAGCCACGACACCGCTGCCCTTGAGCAGGGCCTGAGCGCCGCCGGCAGTCATAACACCCGGCAGGGTCCACCCTGGGAACGGCACTTGTCGGTCGTAGGCGCCGACGGCCAGGACAAGCCGCCGGCCGGTGACCCGGACGGCTCGCTCCACGGCACCCGAGCGATCCACGGCGTGCACGACGTAGCCCTCATCGACACGCTCGAGCGTCCACACGTGATGCTGGGCCAGCCAGCTGGTCCTTCCCGAGTTCACCTGTGAACGCAGCCGGTCCACGAGCCGGCCGTACTCATCCAGCCCGTGATGCAGGTACGCCAGCCGGCCAGGATCTAGCCCCGCCATCGGACGAGCACCGAGGTCGGCAGTGGCAGGCTGTCGCCAGTACTGTCCCCCCGGGACTGGGCCCGCGTCGAGCAAGGCCACCGTGGCGGTTGGGCCGGCGGTCGTAGCTGCGGACAAGCCTGCCGGCCCGGCGCCGACGACAACGACATCGAACACCACGTCGGCCCGAGGCTCAGACAGCGAGTTCGCCATGGCCGGTCCCTTCCTGGGTCCTGACCTGCATGCCGTCGGCCGCGAGTTCCAGACAGGCGCGCCGGTTCGGCTTCCCGTCGACGATGACGAGGCAGTCGAAGCAGATGCCGATTCCGCAGAACAGTCCGCGTGGTCTCCCCTCGACGCGGGTGGATCGCCAGGAGCGAATACCTCCCGCGATCAGTGCAGCGGCGACGGTCTGGCCGGGTTCGAAAGCGATCGTACGGTCGTCGAAGCGAAAGACGCTCAAGTCATGATCCTCTCGAAACGTACGGGGCTGTAGGGAGTCGGGTCCACCGTCGTCGCCTCAGCCGTGAGCAGCTGCGCAACCAGCCGTCCGGTTCCCGGGGCGAGGCCGATGCCGGCCCCTTCGTGTCCGCCGGCGTGGAACACGCCAGCAATCCGTGGGTCGGCGCCGATCACTGGCAGGTGATCGGGGCAATAGGGTCTGAAGCCGCGGTAGAGCCGCATGAGCGCAATGTCGGCCAGAAACGGGAAGAGCCGGACCGCCTGGCTGGCGAGCCGTCGTACCACCTCTACCGACATGCTGGTGTCGAAGCCGACGCGTTCGCGGCTGGCACCGATGAGTACGGTGCCGCCACGGGTGCCTTCCACCACGGCGGAGGTCTCGAGTTCAGCCCCCGAGCTGGCGACGTTGTCGACATAGTCGGCGGAGTAGACCTTGTGCCGCACGACACGAGGCATCGGCTCGGTGACCAGCACGTACCCCTTCCGTGGCAGGACGGGCACTGGCGCGCCGAAATTCTTCGACACCTCTCCGCCCCAGGTGCCGGCCGCGTTGACGACGGCGCGGGTGGGAAAGCGGCGGTCGCGCACACGCACCGCGGTCACCGCGCCGCTAGCGTCGCGTTCGATCCCGGAGACCTCGGCGTCGTACACCACGCGCGTAGTGTGCTCTCGCGCCGCTTGTACCAGAGCCGCCGCGGCGAGAACGGGCTGCACCTGCATGTCCTGCTGGTAGTGCACGCCGCCGGGCAGATCGTCGGCCAAATGCGGCTCGAGGTCGCGCAAGCCGTCAGATGGCACCCGCACCGCCATGACGCCGGCCGCCTCTTGTGCAGCCGCGAAGCGATGCAGAGGTTCGACCGCGTTGGTGGCCACGACAAGTCCACCCTTATCCTCCAGCTCAATCCGGTCGACGCCCAGATCTGCCCCAATCTCCTGCCAGAGCCGGAGCGACCAGAGCGCGAGGTCGAGCTCGGGGCCGGGTGCTTTGTCGGATACGAGAATGTTGCCTTCACCACGGCTCGTGGTACCGCTGCCAACGGTGCTGCGCTCGATCAGGGTGACCGACAGTCCTGCACGGGCCGCGTAGTAGGCGCATGCCGCACCGACGATGCCAGCACCAACCACCACCACGTCGCTCGGTCGGTCGCGCAACATCGCTGCCTTCTGAGATTCAGGCCGGCGCGAGCGTGATGGTGTGGAGCGAGGTGAAGAATTCCTGTGCAGCCTTGCCCTGCTCGCGGGGGCCGACGCTTGACGCCTTCTCCCCGCCGAAGGGTAGGTAGAAGTCGACGCCGGTCGTCGGGGCGTTTACCTTGATCTGTCCGGCGTCGAGGCGTTGCGAGGTTGCCAGCGCGGTGGCGAGGTCACGGGTGTAGACCGCCGCTGTCAAGCCGTACGGCACCGAGTTGGCCAGTGCGATCGCGTCGTCCACCTCAGCCGCGGCCTGCAGCAGACAGATCGGACCGAACACCTCTTCGCACGCCAGCGTGTGGTTGGCCGGGACACCTTCCACCACGGTCGGAGCGACGAACCAGCCGTCCTGATCAAGGGCGACACCACCGGTGAGCACCCGCCCGCCAACCCGCTCGGCGTCCTCGGCAGCGGCCAAAACGCGGTCGCGCGCGTCTTTGTCGATCACGGGACCGACGAGGACGTCTGGATCGGCTGGGTCGCCAACGACCAGCGCCTCGACGGCGTCAACGAAGGCGTCGCGGAAGCGGGCCGTGTCACCCACGACGATGACCCGCTTGGTGGCAGTGCACTTCTGTCCGGCGTACCCGGCGGCTGCGTTGGCGATCTGAGCCGCCGCCGCATCCAGGTCAGCATCGGGCAACACAATCGCCGGGTTCTGGCCGCCCATCTCCGCCTGCACCGGCACACCGCGCTGTGCCGCTGCCTGGGCGACGCTGATGCCGATCGCCGTGGACCCGGTGAATGAGACGACGTCAGCCTCGGCCACGATGGCCCGGCCCGCTATGGCGTCACCCGGAACGCAGCCGAGCAGCCCATCGGGCAGCGCCGATGCAATCAGTTCGACCAGGCGCAGCCCACACGCGGTCGCCTCAGGTGCGGGCTTGAGAACAACAGCGTTGCCAAACGCCAGCGCTGGAGCCGCCTTCCACAGCGGGATCGCGAGCGGAAAGTTCCAGGGCGTGATCAGACCGGCCACGCCGCGCGAACGCCGCTGAGTGAGGAGCAGCCCCCGGCTGGACGGCTCGTGTACCGCGCCGATGGGGTCGAAGACCTGCTGTGCGTAATAGCGGAGGATCGCGACGCTCCGCGCCACCTCCCCCTTCGCCTCGCCGAGCGGCTTGCCGACCTCGCGCACCATCAAAGTGCTGAGCTCATCGGTGGCATCAGCCACGGCGTCTGCGGCGGTCGCGAGTGCGGATGCCCGCGCGCCTGCCGGGGCGCCGGCCCAATCCGCTTGTGCCGCGCGGGCCCGCGCGAATGCCGCGTGAACCCCAGTGGCGTCGGACTCGGGAACCTCGATGACGAGGTCCTTGGGCTGCTGCGGCGAATAGCTGGCAATCACGGTTGCTCCATCGAAGTCACAGCAGGAAGCCTGCGGGGAAAGGGTCCGTGGGGTCGAGGAGGTACTGCGCCGTGCCGGTGATCCAGGCGCGGCCGGTGATTGTTGGCACCACCGCAATCTGGCCGTCGGTGAGTGTGGTCTCCTCGACGAGCCGGCCGATGAACCGGGTGCCGATGAAGGACTCGTTCACGAAATCCTCCCCCAGCGGAAGCTCCCCTCGAGTGTGCAGCTGGGCCATCCGGGCGCTGGTTCCGGTGCCACACGGACTGCGGTCGAACCAGCCTGGGTGGATCGCCATCGCGTGGCGGGAGTGCCGGCCGCTGGAGCCGGGAGCGACGAGCTGGACGTGGTGACAGCCGGTGATGCTCGGATCATCCGGATGCACCGGCCGGTCGTCGTCATTAATGGCGGCCATGATCGCCAGGCCCCCGTCAAGCAGGCGCTGTTTCTCGGCGCGGTCGAAGGGCATGCCGACCTCGGCCAGCTCCACGATCGCGTAGAAGTTACCCCCGTACGCAAGGTCGTACCGCACGGTTCCCAGACTCGGAACGTCAACCTTCGCGTCGAGCCGATCGGTGAAAGAGGGCACGTTGCGGATGGTTACGTTACGCGCGGCGCCTCCTTCTACGGCGACTTCGGCGGTGACCAGGCCAGCAGGGGTGTCCAGCCGGATCGTGGTGACCGGCTCAGTGACCTCAACCATGCCGGTTTCGACCAGAACCGTCGCGACGCCGATGGTTCCGTGCCCGCACATTGGCAGGCAGCCGGAGACCTCGATATAGAGCACGCCCCAGTCGGCGTCGGGTCGGGTCGGTGGTTGCAGGATCGCGCCCGACATCGAGGCATGTCCGCGCGGCTCGTACATGAGAAGCGTGCGGATCTCGTCGCTGTTCTCGAGGAACCACTGGCGACGCTGGGACATCGTTGTACCCGGGAGTGCACCGACTCCTCCGGTGATGACCCGGGTCGGCATGCCCTCGGTGTGCGAGTCGACCGCGTGGAACACACGACGTGAGCGCATCTGCTCAGGTTAATCCGGCCTCGAGCACCGCCTCTGTGGCGGCCCGCACTCGCTGCTCCTGCTCCGGGGGTAGCGGCTGCCTCGGCGGCCGGCAGCGGCCTCCCTTGCGGCCGACGATGTCCATCGACAGCTTGATCGCCTGGACGAACTCGGTCTTGGAGTCCCAACGCAGCAGCGGATGAAGCAGCCGATAGAGCGGCAGCGCCTTCTCCACGTCCCGGGTCACTGAGAGTTCGTAGAGTTCGACGGTCGCTTTCGGGAAGGCGTTCGTATAGCCCGCGACCCAGCCCACCGCGCCGGCCAGCCCCACCTCGAGGACGACGTCGTCGGAGCCGATCATCAGATCCAGTCCGGGCGCCAGTTCGCTGATCTCATAGGCCCGGCGAACGTCACCGGTGAACTCCTTGACCCCGACGATCAGACCCTCGTTGTACAGCGCCGCCAACGTCTCTGGAATCAGATCGGTCTTCGTATCGATGGGGTTGTTGTAAGCCGTGACCGGCAGGCCGGCCTTGTTGATCTCGCGGAAGTGCTCCAGCACGGCGTTGAAATCGGCCCGGTAGCTGTTGGGCGGCAGCGCCATCACTGCCTTTGCTCCTGCCTCAGCAGCCTCTTCGGCGCAACGGCGAGACTCCAGTGCGCCGTACGCACCCACACCTGGCATCACCACGAAATCATCGCCGCCGGCCTCGACCGCGGCGCGGACTACGCCGATCCGCTCATCGGGCGTCAGCGTCTGATACTCACCGAGGGAGCCGTTGGGAACAACACCGTCGACGCCATTCTCAGCAAGCCAGCCAACGTGCTCTGCGTAGCTGTCGAAGTCCACCTTCAAGTCATCAGTGAACGGAAGGGCAGTGGCCACCAAGACCCCGTGCCACGGATGGGTACGATTCATTGTTGCCTCCTGGTACTATGTTACACATTACATTGCAGTACCGCAAAGCGAGAAATCTGTACCGTCAGCCTTCGCTGCACCTCACAACCGCCGCAGCGACGACGAGATCCTGCCACGACATCCCGACGCTTTTGAAGACCAGGGGACGGTCGGTGGGCAGGGCGACGTCGCCGGTCAGAACGTCGCGCATCGGCACCAGGTCGGCCGCGGTCAGCGTGCTCTCGGCGATTGCCAGCACCACATCCCCCGCCTCTCGCAGGGCGGTGGCGATGTCCTCAACGACCACGGTGGCGCGACCGAGCAACGGTGCGTCGAGCTCCCGCGCGTCGGGCTCGTGGGACCCGACGGCGACCACCACAGCGTCGTCGCGGAGCAGGGCGGAGTCGAACACCGGCGACCGTGCCGAGGTGGCGCAGACAACGACATCGGCCGACTCCAACGCCTCGTCGGCCTGCGGCGATCCGAGCGTGATCGCGTCGAGCGGTGTCCGGGAAGGGTCGCGGACCAGATAGGTGGCGCTTTCGAGTGGACGAACGGCGGCCAGTGTGGAGACGTGGCCGGTGGCCTGTGGGCCGGCTCCGATCACCGCGGCCCGGAGTGGACGGTCCGGTAGCCGCTGGAGAACGGCGGCGACGGAGACTGCCGGGGTGCGCAGTGTGGTCAGGGCGGTGCCGTCGAGCACCGCGCGCAGCGCAAGGGTCTCCCGGTCGAACAGCAGGTAGGCAGCCTGAATGCGCGGCAGCCCGTGAATCGGGTTGTTCGGAGCGATTGTCACTACCTTCACCCCGGCGTCGGTCAGCGTCTCCGATGGCATCAGCAAGAACTCGCCCTCAGTCAGGCCTACTGAGACGCGGTGTGGGTCGGCGGCCGGGTTGAGCCCGCCGCGCAGTGCGTCGGTGATGGCCTGGACCGCCGCGGCGGGTCCGAGCGCGGCGACGGCGTCAGCGTCGAGGAACCTCATCGCAGCACGAATCCGGGGACCAGCGGGTCGTACGGGTCGATCGAGAACACGTGCTCGCCAGTGCGATAGGCCATGCCGGTGACCTGAGGAATGACGGCGGGACGTCCGTCGACGTCGATGCTCTCCAGCACTGTGCCGATAAACGTGCTGCCGACGATCGAGTCGTTCCGCAGCACGGTGCCGGCTGGCAGTCGGCCATCCGCCGCCAGGACCGCGAGCCTGGCACAGGTGCCTGAGCCGGTCGGCGAGCGGTCAACCTCGCCGTCGGCGAAGACGGTCACGTTGCGCTGGTGCACCTGCGCGCCGACGTCGCCGAGGTCATCCACCCAGATGGTGCCGTAGATGCCGTTCAACCGCGGGTCGGTCGGGTGCACGGCATGCTCGCTGTCGTTGAGCGCCCACTTGATCTCCCGGCCAAGCGCAATCAGCTCACCGAGACGCTCCGGCGTCACCGACAAATCCAGCTGGCCGGCGGGCAGCGTGGCGTAGAGCGCCCCGCCGAAGGCCACAGTCACCAACACCTCGCCGCGGGAGGTGCTCACAGGTATGTCGGTGGCGACCACCCAGCTGGGCACGTTGACAAAGTCGACGGCGACCACCCGGGCGTCCTCACGGTGCACCCGCGCGGTCACCCGGCCGGACGGCACGTCGATCACCACATCCACACTGCCGGTCACCGGAGCAGCGACCCGGCCGGTCTCGACCGCCCACACCCCCAGCGCGATCGTCCCGTGCCCGCACGCGGTCGAGAAGCCGTCCTTGTGCCAAAACAGCACGCCCAGATGAGCGGCGTCGTCGTCCGGCGGCACCAGGAACCCGCCGTACATGTCCGCATGCCCGCGCGGCTCTGAGCACAGCACCGCTCGCAAAGCCTGAACGTCCGGGTCCTCAATAGCCCGGGCACGGCGCTCAGCCACCGTCGAGCCCGTGAT
Source organism: uncultured Actinomycetota bacterium (assembly GCA_963798835.1). Taxonomy (GTDB): domain Bacteria; phylum Actinomycetota; class Actinomycetes; order Propionibacteriales; family Propionibacteriaceae; genus Microlunatus. Next base: position 10,361 of record CAWCVF010000005.1, read on the forward strand.
CGGCACCGGAGGATCTACCACGATCCGGAACGGCTCCCCGCCCGTGTGGTAGTCCGTCGTCGCGATCCTCGACAGCAGCACGGCAGCATCCTGCCACGCCGACGTTGCCGGCCCGCGGTCAACCGCACCGCACCCGCTGAACCGCCTTCGGCTACCCTGCGGCCATGGCGAGGCCGGACGGCAGCTACGAGGTTCTCGTCGTCGGGCTCGGGTCGATGGGCGCGGCGGCCGCCCGTACGCTGGCCGCCCGCGGCCTGCGGGTCCTGGGTCTAGAAACCTTCGGCCCCGCCCACGATCAGGGATCCGCGCATGGTGGCACGCGGATCGTGCGTCAGTCTTACTTCGAGGGGCCGGCGTATGTGCCGCTGCTGCGCCGCGCGTACCAGGGCTGGCACAAGCTCGCGCAGGAGTCGGGCCGGGACCTGCTGCGGCTATGCGGCGGAATCTACATCGGCGACCCCAAGAGCCCCGTCTTCACCGGCAGCCTCGCGTCCGCGCGCCTGCATGGCCTGGAGCACGAGGTGCTCGACGCCGCGGAGATCGCTGCGCGCTTCCCCACGATGCGGCCGGCCGAGCACGCGGTGGGACTCTACGAAAGGAACGCTGGCTATGTCCGTCCGGAGGAGACTGTGCTGGCCAACATCGACCTGGCCCGTCGGGACGGAGCCGACCTGCGCTTCTCAGAACCGGTCACCCACTGGGCGCCCACCCCCGGCGGCGGCGTGGAGGTCGTCACCTCACGCGGGCGCTACGGCGCAGACCGGCTGGTGCTGGCACCTGGGGCGTGGGTGTCGACTCTGCTGCCGCAGCCGGTCCCGATCGCGGTCGAGCGGCAGATCTTCTATTGGTTCGAGCCGGACTTCACCTCCGAAGTTCCGTACCAGGCCTACGCCGAGGCCCACCCTGTCTACGTGGAGGAGACTGACGGCAATGGGGAGTTCTACGGCTTCCCGATGGTCGACGGCCCAGCTGGAGGGCTCAAGCTCGCCTACTACCGGCAGAACCACGGGGTGACCACTACGCCACAGACCATCGACCGCACAATCCACGCCGACGAGGTCGCGGAGATGGTGCACCGCGCCCGCCAACTCTTTCCTTACCTCAGCGGACGTCTGGTGAAGGCCGCGACCTGCATGTACGCGTCGGCGCCCGACGACACATTCGTGCTCGGCCCGCTCGACGGCACGCCTCAGGTGGTACTGGCGTGCGGCTTCTCCGGCCACGGGTTCAAATTCGTGCCAGTGGTGGGCGAGATCATCGCCGACCTCGTCCAGACCGGAACCACTCCGCACGATATCGCGCTGTTCGATCTCGCTCGGCCCGCCTTCGCAGGCCCGCGTACGAGCTGACCGCCCAGTCGCTCAGCGAACATAGTCGGCGCCCGTGATGTCGATCGTGGCGCCGGTTGTGTGGGGAGAGCGCCCCGAGGCAAGAAAGGCGATAACTTCAGCCACGTCCTGTGGTGGTGTTACCTCGCCAAGTGGCAACCGCGCCTCGTCAACGTCCGACTCAGCTTCCGCCGCAATGTCGGTGGCTACCCAGCCGGGTGCGACCGCATAGGCCAGCACGCCCTCCGCGCCGAAACCGCGGGCGATGCCTTTCGTCAGCGCTAGTAGGCCGCCCTTGGCCGCACCGTAGGCGAGGTGGTCGGGATCGTCACCCCGGTGCGCGGAACGGCTGGTGACGTTGATAAGAACGCCGCCGGACCGGCTGCGGTAGTGCTGGATGGCAAGCCGGCAGAGCTCGGCTGGCGCAACCAAGTTCAAAGCCACGTTGGCCGCCCAACCCTGCGCCCAACCCTCGGCATCGGCCACGGGCGAGGGAATCCATGCGCCGGCGTTGTTGACCAACACGTCGATGCTGCCGCGCCAGGCCAGCACCTCTTCCCACAGTTCGGCGCAGGCCGAGCTGTCGGTCAGGTCGGCGCAGACGACGATCGCGCGCTCCCCCATCTCACGAGCCAGCCGCTCGGCGATGTCGCGCTGCGATCGGCAGTGCACGACGACCGAAGCTCCATCGCGGTGCAGCGCTCGTACGGTGGCTGCGCCGATACCTCGGGATCCTCCGGTCACTAACACCGTACGGCCGGAGCAGGGCCCGTCGTTGCTCACGCGACCGCCTGGGCGCCCGTGATTTCCACCGCGGCGCCACAGATAAACGGAGCCTCGTCAGAAGCTAGGAACGCAACCAATGCCGCCACCTCAGCCGGTTGCCCAATGCGGCCGACGGGCACCACGTGGTTGAGGTCAGCGACCGTACGGCCGGAACGGGCCAGCCCGGTTTCCAGCATGGGAGTGTGGATCTCGCCAGGACATACCGCATTGACTCGGATGCCGTATGGGGCGTAATCGCGGGCTAGGTTCTGGCTGAAGGCGACTACCGCTGCTTTCGACACGTTGTAGGCGATATGGCCGGGTGCGGGATGCAGTCCCCACTGGGAGGCGGTATTGACAATCGACCCGCCGCCCGCGTTGATCATGATCGGCAGCGCTGCCCGGCACAGGTGGAACAAGGCATCGACGTTGACGGCGAAGCTGAGGTCCCAGTCAGCGCGGTCCAATGTAAGCAGGTCGCCGCGCCGGTTGACTCCAGCGTTGTTGACAAGCACATCGAGTCGCCCATGCCGGTCCGCCACTTCTTGGACGGCGGCTGAGCAAGCCTCGGGGTCGGTGACGTCGAACACCGTCGGCTCCACGCTGGCACCCTTACGCCGCAGCTGCGTAACAACTGCTTCCGCCGACGGGGCGACCACGTCACAGGCATAGACCGACGCGCCTTCCTTGGCGAAGCGCTCGCAGATTGCCGAGCCAATTCCCCCACCCGCACCTGTCACCATCACGACCTGTTCGACGAACCGACGAGCCCGTGAGACAGCCGGATTAGGGATCATGCGTCTGGTTGGTCGGCTGCCGGAAGGGTGAAGACCGTGCGGTGCCAGTCTTTGGCGGCCGCACCGGTGATATCGAACATCACATGCTTGACGACCGTGTACTCCTCGAATGAATAGCTCGACATGTCTTTGCCAAAGCCGGATTCCTTCATGCCGCCGTGCGGCATCTCGCTGATGATCGGGATGTGATCATTAATCCATACACACCCTGACCGGATCTCTCGAGTTGCCTTGAGCGCCCGGTAGACATCACGGGTCCACGCCGAGGCCGCCAGTCCGTAAGGCGTGTCGTTGGCCAGTGTGATGGCCTCCTCATCGTCGTCGAAAGGCATCACGCACAACACGGGTCCGAAGATCTCATCGCGGATCACCTCGCTGGTCTTGCCAGCATCAGCGATCAAGGTCGGCTCGTAGTACGACCCGGTAGCGAGGTCGCCGCCAGGGATCGAGCCGCCGGTCACAATTCGGGCATAGGACCGGGAGCGGTCAACCATGCCGGCGATGCGCTCGCGATGGGTCGAGGAAATAACCGGACCGAGGTCGGTGGTTTCCTCAGAAGTCGGGCCGAGCTTGACCTGGCTGTACAACTCGGCAACCCCGTCGATGAACTCCGCGTAGCGGGACCGGTGCACGATCGCTCGGGTGGCCGCGGTGCAGTCTTGGCCGGTGTTGATCAAGCTCCCGGCGACGGCTCCGTGGATGGCTGCCTCCAGATCCGCATCGTCGAAGACCACGAATGGCGCCTTGCCGCCGAGCTCCAGGTGAACACGCTTAGCGGTGGTGGCGGCCGCCTCCATCACAGTGCGGCCCACTTGGGTGGAACCGGTGAACGACACCATGTCGACCTGCGGATGGCGTAACAGCACCGATCCGCAATCCTTCCCGCTACCGGTGAGCACATTGACAACGCCGGGCGGAATACCTGCGTCGGTGGCCACCTCGGCGAATAGCAAGCTGGTCAGCGGGGTCAGCTCGGCGGGCTTGAGGACTATCGTGTTCCCGGCCGCGATCGCCGGCAGGATCTTCCATGCCGCCATCTGCAGCGGATAGTTCCACGGCGAAATCGACCCAATTACCCCGACCGGCTCCCGACGGATTGAGGAGGTGTGGTCTGGGGAGTACTCGGCCGTCGCCTTCCCTTCGAGGTGCCGGGCAGCACCGGCGAAGAAGGCAACGTTGTCGATGGTGCCGGCGATGTCGAATTCCCGTGCGAGCCGGATCGGTTTGCCCGCCTGTCGACTCTCAAGCTGCGCGAACTCCTCCGTGCGCTCCTGCAGCAGCCGAGCGAATGTCGTCAGCACAGTAGAACGATCCACTGGTGCTGCGTTCGCCCAATCCGGGAACGCGGCGCGCGCCGCCTGGACGGCCCGATCAACGTCATCCGGCTCGGCCAAGGTGATCTCCGCGATCGTGTCTCCGTTGCTGGGGTCGCGAACGACACTGGCTCGTCCGTGCAGCGACTCACAGCGCTTACCGTCAATGAACTGGCTCATAGCGATCCTCTGGATTTGTCGTGTGTTTGGGCGGCTCTGCTGGGGCTGACGCGTCGCCCGTCAAACAGCGACGTGCTGGGAGATCGGCGGACGATTGCCTGTTTTAAAGACGATTGCCTCTTTAAAACAGGGGTCTTGGTGAAGCGATCCGGCGTGAACGGCTTGAGGACGTCTGGCTGGTGGCCGTGCAGGACCAGGTCAGTCAGAGCCAGAGCTGAGCCGGGGCCCAAGGTGATGCCCTGCATGCCGTGTCCAGTGCAGACGTAGGTGTTCTCCAGATCGCCGAGCCGTCCAATGATCGGCATCCCGTCGGGAGTCATCGGACGGATACCAGCCCTGGGACTCAAGTCGTGCATTGGAGGCTGCCAATTACGGAAATAGACGGTTGGCGCCTTGAGGATCGCACCGATTCTGACCTGGTTGAGCTCCTCGTCCAGCCCGCCAAACTCCATCGTGCCCGCCAAGCGCAGATTGCGGGTCAGTGGCGTCACTGCGACCTTCGCGTCAGACAGGTTGGTCGAGCTGCGCAACGGGAACGGCTCGACGTCGATGCTGTAGCCCTTACCCGGCCGGACCGGCAGTGGTACCCCGATCAGGCGGGATATAGGGCCAGTCCACGCGCCGGCCGCAAGAATGAAGGCATCCGCCGCCAAGGTGTGCTCCCCCACCACAACTTGAGTGAGATGTTGACCGACCTGCTTGACCCCTGCCAGCGGCGCGTCCTCGAGGATGGTGACGCCGAGCTCGAGGAGCCGGCGGTGCAGAGCTCTCATCAGCGCATTCGGATCGACGTGCTCCTCCTTCGGGAAGAAGATGCCGCCGTAAACCCGGTCAGATAGCTGTGGTTCGTGCACCCTCACTTGGTCACCTATCAGCACTTGCGGGTCGAGGTCGAACCTGCGGACGAGGTCGAGGTTGGTCAGGTGATGGTCCAGGTTCTCCTTCTTCGTGAAGGCCATCAGCAGCCCGTCGTGCCGTAATTCGAAATCCAGACCGTCAGCGCGATAGTCGTCGTAAGCGCGGATCGTTCCGTGCGCGAGCTGCAGATGAGCCTCAAAACCGGCCCGCTGGGCGGCAGCGTTCGAGCTCTTCCACATTCCGAGCATGAACTTCACGAAGGTCGGATCCAGCGACGGACGAATATAGAGGGGGCTGTCACGGCGCAGCATCCACTTCAACGACTTGGTGATCATCCCCGGCCCCGGGACGGGCGCCGATTCTGCCGGAACGATCCAACCCGCGTTTACCTCTGCGGCGCCTCGTCCAGTGCGTCTGGCATCCACCAAGGTGACGTCAGCGCCTTCCGCTGCCAGGTGATAGGCACTGATCAAGCCGATAGCCCCAGCACCGATCACGACAACGCTGCGGTTCACGTCCCTTCGGGAGGGAAGACCCGACAAGTCTGCACCCCCTTCACCGCCTTCACGATCCCGCCAAAAGCGCTGAGCCCACTCCCGGCGCCCAGATGTCGCCGAGGGTGAAGCCGGTGGGGAATGGGTCGGACGGGTCCAGAATCCACTGGGAGCGGCCGGTGATCCAGCCTCGGCCGGTGATGGTTGGGAGCACCGCCGGCCGGTCCCCGATCGTCGTCTCGCCAACCAGGCGGCCGACGAACTCGCTGTCGATGATGCTGCGGTGGAAGAAGTCCTCACCGATCCTCAGTTGCCCGCGCGCATGAAGCGCGGCCATCCGTGAGCTGGTGCCCGTGCCGCACGGCGATCGGTCCAGGGCACCAGTCCAGGTGGCTGGGTCGTCGCGGAGCAGCGGCCCATTGTTCAAGACCACCGTGTTGCGAGACACAATCCCGGGTACGCGGTCGCCCGAGTGCAGCATGATCAGGTTCACGCCGCTGATTTCGGGGTTGATCGGATGGTTGACCCGGATCTGGTCCAGGGCCGCGAGTTTGATCATGGCGCCCGCCCGCGCTAATTCCTTGCCGCGGGCGGGGTCGAGAACGAGTCCACAGTTGCGGACATCTGTTTGGGCGAAGAACTGTCCGCCGAACACAATGTCCACCGGGATGGTCCCGATTTCGGGTACGGCGAGGGGATAGTCGAGCTCGACAACATAGGCCGGCACGTTGGCCACTGTGACCGACCGGACCTTGGGTCCGTCCATGTGGGCGGTCGTACGGACAACGCCGACTGCGGTGTCGATAACGACTTCGACGCTCGGAGCATTCTTCGGGACAGGCACGATGCCGGCCTCGAGGGCGGCGGTAACCGCGCAGATGGTATTGCTACCCGACATAGGGGTGAAGCCGCCCTGCTCGAGAACGACGATCCCGAAGTGCGCTCCAGGTGTCACCGGCGGCAGCATCAGCACTGAGCAAAGGGCAGGATGGCCTCGAGGTTCATGCAGGAGCAGCTGCCGCAACCAGTCCAGGTGGGCGCGGCAGTAGGCAAGCCGCTCCGCCATGGTGGAGCCGTGGACTAGCCCGGCTGCACTGGTCACAATGCGGCTGGGCTCGCCCTCCGCATGAACCTCGACAGCATCCAGGGTGACCGGTTCATCCATGTCAGGTGAGGGTCATCGTTGGGCAGGGGTCTCCACACCGGCCGCCCTCAACAGCGCGGCGAGCTGCTCACGCTTCTCAGCTGAAAGCGGCAGGACTGGCAGTCGGGCCGGGCCGGCGGAGTGACCGATCAAGTCCAGGCCGGCCTTCACACCGGCGACGTAGTTGACCGACTCCAAGAAGTCGCTGATCGCCCAGAGCCCACGCCACACCTCGCGGCCGCGGACCAGGTCACCCTTCTCGGCCAGCACCTCCCACAACTCAACGGCCAGTTCAGGCACAATCCCGGCCGCGCCCCACACCGCCGCCTCGGCACCGGACGCGATGCCGAAGAAAGTGAGGGTGTCCCAGCCGTTGAACGCCTTGATCTTGTCGCCACGGGAGCTGAGCAGATCGGCCAGGGCGACGGCGTCACCGGAGGTGTCTTTGAGGTAGTCGACGTGCTCGATGTCGCCGAGTTCGGCGATCTGGTCCGCCGTCAGGTGCGCCCCGGTGATACCGGGAATGTTGTAGTAAACGATTGGCACGCTGATGGCGTCCGAGACCGCGGTAAGGAACGCCTTGAGGCTGTCGAAGTCCAGCGGATCGTAGAACGGCGGCACGACCATCACCGCGTCGGCGCCCGCCTTCTCGGCGAACTGGGCCAGCTCGACGGTGCCCTGGGTGGTGAGCGTCCCGACACCAGCGATTACCGGTACGCGGCCGGCGGCCGCCTCGACATAAACCTCGATGACCCGACGGTGCTCCTCAGGGGTGAGCGAGGTGAATTCCCCGGTGCTGCCGGTCGGTACCAGGCCGTGAATGCCGGCCGCGATGAGGCGGTCGACTTGTTGGCGCAGATTGTTCTCGTCGACCTCCGAGCCGTCGGCAGTGAACGGTGTGACAACCGCGGCTAAGATGCCGCGCAGTTTCAGGTTCGACATCGGGAGTCCTTTCGGTCTGGTCTTAATTGTCTGTGAGGGAGTGGTCTGATCTATAGACGGCATCGGACGGCTTCGGCTCCTGGGCGCCGCGCGGCGTCACCAATGAGGACCTGCGCCTCGAGGTCAAACTGCCGGACCAGATTGAGATACTTCGGTAGTTTGTCAGACGATCAGCGTCTTTGACAAGTAAGCGGTGTTTGGAAGTCCGGGGTTTGAGACTTGGCGGGCAACCCACAGGGCCATTCGGGTCAGCGGTCGGGCACAGCCGAAAGCCGCATGGCCACCTCGACCAAAACGCTGCGAAGCTCGACAAGCACCGGCCGGGTCTCGGCGCCGAGGCGTACGGCTGTATACACATCGCGGTGCGGATCGCTCGGAAGGCGCACGGACCGGCCGAGCGGGTGGGGTGCCCCGGCGGAGTGCAGATCGATCACCTTGAACACATGATCCGCCCGCACGGAACCTCCTCGATGAGTTGATGTGATCTATCAGTCGCTAACGGGATCCTTGACACCCGGAAGGGGACGAGTCTAGTTTCCACGTGTGCTGTTTGTATGACAACCGGCTGCCAGGGCGAGGCCATAGCTGAGGGAAGACTGCAGCTTTTCACCAGCGAGGTTTGTGTCTAATGCGCGGATCTTGTCGAATGGAGTGGCTATGGCTGAAGCAGCAGGTCACATCGTGCCTCTGGTGTACGACGACGGTGCCCCGCTGCCCCGGTGGGCCAATGTCGGGATCATCGGGGGCGGGATCATGGGCACGAGCATCGCCTTCCACCTCGCCGAGGCCGGTGTCGGCGACATCGTCGTGATCGAGCGTGACACCTTGGGTTCGGGCTCGTCGGCCAAGCCGCTCGGCGGCGTACGGGCAACCTTCTCCGACCCTGGAAACATCCAGCTTGGTCAGCGCAGCCTCGAGGCCTTTGAACGATTCCACGAGACGTTCAAGACTGACATCGGGCTGCAGCAGGTCGGGTACCTGTTCCTGTGTCGCAATGAAGCTGAGCTAGCCGCGCTGGAGAACACCACCGGCGTCCAGAACAGTCTTGGCTGCTCAGCGCGCATGGTGAGTCCAGCTGAGGCCGTCGTCATCAATCCGTTTCTTCGGCAAGCGGCGCTCCTCGGCGGTTCGTTCTCTCCGCGTGACGGCTTTGCAGAGCCGTCCAAGGTTGTCGCGGCCTACGCGGAAGCGGCCACACAACTGGGTGTGGCTTTTTGCGAGCACACTGAGGTCCTGGACATTGGGAAGTCTGCTACTGCGGCCCACGAGATGCACACGAGTCGCGGAGTGATCGCAGTGGACGCGGTGATCATCGCTGCGGGTGCCTGGTCGGAGAAGATCGGCGAAATGGTCGGGGCGTATCTGCCTATCGAACCGGTGAGGCGTCAGATCGGCATCACAGAGCCGAAGGCTAAGCCCTATCCGACTGTGCCCTTCACACTCGACCTCTCCACAACGCTCTACTTCCACAACTACGGGAACGCGATGCTGCTCGGCATCTCCAATACCGACGAGAAGCCAGGATTCTCTAGGGAGTTTTCATACCAGTGGAAGACGGCCTTCGACCAGGCCGCCGAGATCATCGCACCGTCCCTCGTGCACCTCCCACTAGTGAGCGGCTGGGCCGGCCTTTATGAGAACACGCCCGACCACAACGCGCTGATCGGCAATGCAGAGCACCTCGACGGGGTCTTCTATGCCACCGGCTTCTCAGGACACGGATTCTTGCAGGGTCCCGCCGTCGGGGAGCTAGTGCGCGACTTGTATTTAGGGCGCGCGTCGTTCATGGACCCGACACCGTTCAGCGCTAAGAGATTCGAGGGTGCCCAAAAAGCCATCACCGAGCTTCACATCATCTAGTTGGCTAAAAGGAAGATCCAAACATCGTGACTACCAACACCATCACGCCGCAGTGGAAACTCCGAGCGGCGTTCGCGGTGGGTCTCGCCGCTCTGTACGGCGCCGAGGTGCCGGCATACAACACGTTGGTCGACGTGTCGAGAGAAGTCAATCAGGACTTCATGCGCGAGCACGGAAAGAGCGCCGAGCGCCTCGGGAGCATCGAACGCGTCACTGCTGAACGTCACGGCGCCATCCGGGTCGGTTCGCCCAAGGAGCTGGCCCAAGTGGCTCGGGTTTTCGCGGGCTTCGGCATGCATCCGGTGGGCTTCTACGACCTTCGCGACGCGTCGAAGAGCTCCGTGCCGGTGGTTTCGACGGCATTCAGGCCCATCGATCCGGACGAGCTCGCGCTCAATCCTTTTCGCGTCTTCACGTCGATGCTTACCCATAGCGATCGGCGATTCTTCGACGAGGAGACCGAGCAGCGGCTCAAGCGGTTCCTGGACGCCCGCAGCCTCTTTGGTGACGAACTCCTGGCGCTCGCCGACGAGTCGGCGGCCAGCGGCGGACTCGACCCACAGCAGGCGGACCGGTTTCTTGACCTTGCGACGGCAGCCTTCGAATTGTCCCGCGAGCCGGTCGACCACGACTGGTACTTCACGCTGGAGAAGATCTCGGCGGTCGCCGCGGACATTGGCGGCGTTCCGTCAACCCACATCAACCACCTGACGCCGCGCGTTCTCGACATCGACGATCTCTACGCGCGGATGGAGGCGCAGGGTATCTCGATGATCGACGAGATCCAGGGACCGCCCCGATGGTTGGGGCCGGATGTCCTTCTTCGCCAGACGTCGTTCAAGGCGCTGGCGGAACAGCGCACCTTTCGTCATGCCGATGGCGAGGTGCGCACCGGATCTCTGCGCGTACGCTTCGGCGAGGTCGAGCAGCGGGGAATTGCACTGACCACGAAGGGGCGTGACCTGTATGACCAGATGGTCGCCGAGACTGATATCCGCCGTACAGAGGCACCACCGGGAACGACCCGGGTCGATGTCGCTAGGACCGTGTGGAACGAAAGGCTTCCGAATTCCGAACGTGAGCTCGCACTGCAAGGACTGGGCTTCTTCACCTTCCGCATCGGAGACGCACCCGCTCCAGCCGGGAAGACGCTCCCACTGTCCCGCCTCATCACCGACGAAGTCCTCATTCCCGAACCCATCGTGTACGAAGACTTCCTTCCACGTTCGGCCGCGGGCATCTTTCAATCGAACCTGAGCGACGAGGGCTCCCGGGACGATGAACAGGCCGGCACCTACTACGACCTCGAGAGGCTGTCGAGTGTCATCGGCATCCCGATCAGCGACCCCACCGATCTCTACGCGCAGCAGCAGGCGAGCTCGATTGCCGCCGTGGAACGTGTGTTGAACATCCGAGTCCTGGCCGACGCCTGACCTGCGCGACCAGACTTCGCCCAAACGAAGGTGGAAACCATGACGAACTTTCCCACGACCGCTTCCATCGCCGAGGACGTCCGCAAGGCACTTCTCGCCACCGGCGTCGACATCGACGCGATCAGCGGCGACACCGAGATGAGGACGCCGATCACCGGTGGCGTCATCTTTCGGACGAAGCTGACCAGTGCGTCAGAGATCGACCAGGCCGTTGCGGCGGCCCGTAATGCCTTCAGGACCTGGCGGGAGGTACCCGCTCCGGTGCGTGGCGCCCTGGTGAAGCGCTGGGGTCAGCTCCTGAGCGACTACAAGTCTGAGCTCGCTACCCTCGTGACCGCCGAGGTGGGGAAGATCCGCAGCGAGGCACTGGGCGAGGTGCAGGAGATGATCGACATCACCGACCTCGCCGTCGGCCAGTCGCGCCAGCTCTTCGGCAAGACCATGCCGTCCGAGCGTCCCGGCCACCGCCTGGCGGAGACCTGGCACCCGCTGGGTGTCGTCGGTGTCATCACCGCTTTCAACTTCCCGGTTGCTGTCTACGCATGGAACACCGCCCTCGCGCTGGTCGCCGGTGACACCGTGGTGTGGAAGCCGGCAGACGCTACGCGTCTCTCCGCTCTCGCCGTCAACGCTCTGCTCGCGCGTGCCGTCGCCGAGGTGGGCGCACCGGTGGGAATCCATCAAATTCTGCTTACCGACCGTGTCGGCAGTCAGCGTCTGGTCGAGGACGAACGTATTGCCCTGATCTCCGCCACCGGGTCCGTCCGGATGGGCCGAGAGATCGGGCCACTCATCGCCCGGCGTTTCGGTCGCGCCCTTCTCGAACTCGGTGGCAACAACGGCGCAATCGTGACCCCTTCCGCTGATCTCGACCTCGCGCTCCGCGGCATCGTGTTCTCGGCGGCGGGAACGGCCGGCCAGCGGTGCACGTCGCTTCGCCGCCTCATCGTGCATTCGTCCATCGCTGAGACGCTGACCTCCCGGATCGTTGACACCTACAAGACGCTCCATATCGGCAGTCCGACTCTGGAAAACACACTGGTCGGTCCGCTGATCAACAAGGCCAGCTTCGACAACCAGCAGAAGGCGCTCGCCGATGCGGTCGACCAGGGAGGCACCGTCCTCTACGGCGGCTCGCGGGTTTTGAGCGACGACGAGCCCGCGGCCTACTATGTCGAGCCGGCGGTGGTCCGGATGCCCGGCCAAACGGCCATTGTTAAGGAGGAGACCTTCGCGCCGATCCTCTACGTGATGACCTACAACACCCTCGACGAAGCGATCGAGACTCACAACGGCGTACCGCAGGGCCTGTCTTCGGCGATCTTCACCGGTGATCAGGCCGAGGCGGAGAAGTTCCTCTCAGCCGGCGGCTCCGACTGCGGAATCGTCAATGTCAACATCGGCACCTCGGGTGCAGAGATCGGTGGAGCGTTCGGCGGCGAGAAGGAGACCGGTGGTGGCCGCGAATCCGGCGGTGACGCCTGGAAGGCATACATGCGCCCAGCAACCAACACCATCAACTTCTCGGGTCAGCTGCCGCTCGCCCAGGGCGTAAAGTTCGTCTGAATCAAACCTCTAGACCCGTGCTGGTGGCCGTCAGCCCAGTGTCGATATGCCGGTTTGGCCTCCCACCCCGCGCCTACGACGGATCTACTACTCCGCGGCCGTTCGCACGGGATCCATCGTGTCGATCTGGCGCAGCCAGGTATCCGTCAAGGTGAACCCGCGTGGGAATGGATCCGTGGGGTCCATGCCCATCTGGTACAGGCCGGTGATCCAGGCCTGGCCGGCCACGGCAGGAATGACCGCCGGATAGGTCCCGACATGAGTAGCCGAGAGGACCGAGCTGTCGAAGGTCGTCCCGATGATTGACTCGTGGACAAAGCTCTGGCCGACCTCGATCAGCTCGCGGGCGTGCAGTTGCGCGAGGCGCGCGGAGGTGCCGGTGCCACAAGGTGAACGATCCACCCGACCGGGAGAGACGATTACGGCGTTGCGCGCTCGCAGGGTCTCTCCGTCACGGCGAAGGGGACCGGTGAACTCGACCTGGGTTATGCCGGGGATCTCCGGATTCTCGGGATGGACCACGTCGATCTGCTCGGCAGCGGCACGCTTGATGATCTGGCCCAGCTCGCACAAGGCGCGTGCCTCTGAGGGCTCGAGGACAAACCCCAACGCGGCCGCGTCCACCATCACATAGGTCATGCCACCGTAGGCAATGTCGACGACGAGGTCCCCGACCCCGGGGACGTTCACGATGGCGTCCAGGTGGTAGCAGAACGCGGGCTGATTCACGAACCGCACCCGCTCAACCTTTCCGTCCCGGCAGTCGCAGGTCACGCTGATCAGGCCGGCTGGCGATTCCAGCACGAGTTCGGTCGTCGGCTCGGACATCGGTAAGATCCCGGTTTCCAGCAGCACGGTGGCAACGCAGATCGTGTTGGAGCCCGACATCGCCGGATACTCCATCGACTCAAGAATGATGTAGCCCATCTGAGCGCGTGGGTCGTTCGACGGGACCAGCAGGTTGGCGTTGTGGTGTACCGACCCGCGCGGCTCGAAGAGGATCATCCGACGCAGATCATCGGCATGGTTCTGCAGATATCTCCGCTTGTCGAAGACTGTGTCGCCAGGGATCGGCGGAACGCCGCCGACAACAACCTGCCCACTCTCGCCTTCGGCATGACAGTCGACAACCGTGATGGTCTTGCTCCACCGCATGATTAGCCTCTCGTAGATTGTCGGACAAACAACATATTATTGGCTCGCAGGCGAAAGGGCCCCAATGACCAACGATGTCCGGTCTTTCCTCGAGGTCGAAATGCTCGGTGAGCTGCCCAGCGGTATGCCTGTGGCGATGGACAAGTACGCCTACGATGCCGACGCCTTCGTGGTCGTGAACCGGGTCAAACCTTCCTCCGCGACGCTACGGAGAGACCATCGAGGCGATCTCGACCGCATCACGCTACCGGCCGTCTGATCATGCCGGCCGCGACCGTGCGGTCCGCCGAACCGGCAATGTTAGGCCGCGTCCGGGCCATGGCCAACGATCGGGAGGCCGTTGACGCGGCCATTGCCACCATCGGACCTGTCGATTCGGACTCGCTGCGCCTGGTCCACATCACGAATACCAAGGATCTCGCCACGCTCGAGGTCAGCACGGCGCTGCTCGCTGAGTGCGCTGAGCGTGACGACCTGACGGGTCGGAGATCCGTTTCCGCTTAGCTACATCGACGACAGGCTGACATCCCTGTTACGGCGGCCCGACGCCCAGCCTGAACGGAAGCTCGTTCAGGGGGCCGGGTGGAGGCGGTAGACCTGGCCAGTCTCGGCAGACTCGATCGACCGGAGGTAGGCGTTGGCCACCAACTCTGCGGACACGGTTGTCTCCCCCGGGAACAGGTGCCCGCTCTTGGCGACTGACTCAGTGAGAAGTGTCGGGCTGACGACGTTGATGCGAATCGGGCCGACTTCGAGCGCGGCCGCCCGGGCGAACCCCTCGACGGCCCCGTTGGCGGCCGCGGCCGCCGACCCCGTGACGATAGGTCGGTCGAACAGGACGCCTGTGATCAAAGTGAAAGATCCCCGCGGACTGATTGCCGCCAGACCGCGGCGGACCAGCTCGATCTGACCCAGTCCCTTGTCGCACAGACTGGCAAGGTACTTGTCGTAGGACATCTCCGAGACCGAACCGTAGACGACGTGACCGCCGGCGCAGGCTACGGCGTCGACCGTGCCGACGCCGGCATACAGCTTGTCGATCGACGCTGCATCCGTGAGATCGACGCATCGTTCCGGATGGGACCGGCTGGCGCCGATCACAGTGTGCCCACGCGATGCCAGCAAATCCGCGACGGCGGAACCGATGGTTCCGCGGTCGCCGACCAACAAGATCTTCATCAGTCTTTACCTTGGTTGTGCGAGTCCCTCGCCGGCTATCGGGGCTAGCTAGCGGTCCCTGTGGCGGCTGGCGCGGTAAGCATCGCAACCAGCTCCTCGGCGTTGGCAATGGTGTGGGCGGTCAGCGCCTTGCGCACTTGGTCGAGATCGCGGCTGAAGATCGCTTCGGCGAGTTGCTTATGGACGTCGTGGGCGCGGCGCGGGTTGCCGCGGGCGGCTTGATCCAGGGCGAGAACGATGGTGATATGCGCCTCGGTCACCGGCTGCAACCGGATTAATAGCGTGTTCTCCGATGCCGCCCAAATGCTGCGGTGAAAAGCAGCATGCGCGTCTTGAGCCTCCACCGGATCGGCGTCTAACGGCAACCGGTCGAGTTCCTCCCATGCCGCTCGCACCCGCTCCAGCCGACGGCCGGTCTGGTCGGCCAGGATCTCCTCCACGGCAAGCATGTCCAAGGCGACGCGGGTCCGGGCAATATCCATGATCGCCCGGGGCTCGAGGTCGGCCACCCGCAGACCGCGGTACGGCTCTTGAATCAACAGACCCTCTTGTGCCAATTGAGTCAGAGCCTCCCGGACGGTGGGCCGACTAACGTTCAGCGCTGCGGCCAACCGGTTTTCAGTCAGCTTCTCGCCCGGCTTGAGCGTGCCAAGGACAACGGCCCGCCGAATCTCATTCATCACCGCTTCACGCCGGCTGATGGAGGACACCGGCAGCAGTCCAGAAGAATCAGCGTCGCCGAGGACACCATTGCCGGCCTCGTCGGTGCCTGAGTTGAGTGCCATGCAACCACTACGCTTCCCGGAGACCGGGGCCAAACCCGCTCCCGGGGCCAAACCCGCTCCCGCTGATTGTCAGTAAATCAACTGTATCAGAGCAACTTGCGGTGCCTGAGCGCTTGTCAATACCGTCATTCGAGATGCCAGTGGAACGTATGCGGATTGTCTGACAATATAGCTAGCATGTTTAGACTTCGGAAGCTACTGAATCAGCACAAGACTCAGTTGGCCGCTGTGATCACTCGTATTGCGCTGCTTGATAGGAGAGGAATATGACTGTCATTGCTGATACCTCGGCTGCTGTTTCGGGTGGGTCGGGCACTGCTGCTGATCATTTGTGGATGCATTTCACTCGGATGGGTGGTTTCGCGGCTGACCCGGTGCCGGTCGTGGAGCGGGGTGAGGGTGCTTTTATCTTCGACAGTGGTGGTCGGCGTTATCTTGATGCGCTGTCGGGGTTGTTTGTGGTGCAGGCTGGGTATGGCCGGGATGAGATTGCTGATGCTGCGGATAGGCAGATGCGGAAGTTGGCGTATTTTCCGATTTGGTCTTATGCCACGCCGCCGGCTGTTGAGCTTGCTGATCGGCTGGCGGGGTTGGCTCCGGGTGATTTGAACAAGGTGTTCTTCTCCTCCGGGGGTGGGGAGTCTGTGGAGACGGCGTGGAAGCTTGCCAAGCAGTATTTCAAGCTGACCGGGAGGCCTTCTAAGACGAAGGTGATCAGTCGGGCGGTCGCCTATCACGGCACGACTCAGGGTGCTTTGTCGATTACTGGGGTGCCGAACTTCAAGGATGCGTTCGAGCCGTTGGTGCCGGGCACGTATCGGGTGCCGAACACCGATTTTTATCGGGCTCCTGATCATCTGGTGGAGGATGAGAAATCGTTTGGGTTGTGGGCGGCGAACCGGGTGGAGGAGGCCATCCTCGCCGAGGGCCCGGACTCGATCGCTGCGGTGTTCGTGGAGCCGGTGCAAAACGCCGGCGGGTTCGATTCCACCCCCAGCAGGCTATTTTGAGCGTTTGCGGGAGATTTGCGACGCCTACCAGGTTTTGTTGGTTTCCGATGAGGTGATTTGTGCCTACGGGCGGCTGGGCACCATGTTCGGCTGCGACAAGTTCGGCTACCAGCCCGACATCATCACCACCGCCAAAGGCTTGACGTCTGGCTATGCCGCGTTGGGTGCGGCGATCATTTCCGACCGGATCTTCGAACCCTTCTCCACCGGCACCACCTCGTTTGCGCACGGCTACACCTTCGGCGGCCATCCGGTCGCCTGCGCCGCCGCCCTGGCCAACCTTGAGGTGTTCGACAAAGAGGACCTGCTGGGCAACGTGCTCGACAACGAAAACGCCTTCCGGGCCACCCTGGACAAGCTGCGCGACCTGCCCATCGTCGGCGACGTCCGGGGCAGCGGCTACTTCTGGTCGGTTGAGCTGGTCAAGGACCAGGCAACCAAACAGCCGTTCACCAAGTCCGATTGTGAACGGATCCTGCGCGGCGTCGTCGCCCCCGGCATGTGGCAGGCCGGCGTCTACTGCCGCGCCGACGACCGCGGCAACGCCGTCGTCCAGTTCGCCCCGCCACTGATCTGCGGGCAAGCCGAATTTGACCAGATCGAATCCGCTCTGCGTAGCGTCCTCACCGACGCCTGGACGCAGCTCTAACAAACAAGGCAGCTGTAACAAAGAAGGCAGTTGCAACAAAGGAGATTTGCCGTGGCGCCTTTGGTGGTCGGAGTTCCCAAAGAAATCAAAGACAGCGAGAACCGGGTAGCCGTACAACCCGACGGCGTCGCCGAGCTGGTCTACCACGGCCACCGGGTGCTGGTCGAAACCCAGGCCGGCACGGGCTCCCGGTTCAGCGACGCCGAATACACCGCCGCTGGTGCCGAGGTCCTCGATTCAGCCGACCAGGTATTCGCCGCCGCCGACCTGATCGTCAAAGTCAAAGAACCCATCCAAGCCGAATACCACCGGTTCCGGCCCGGACAGCAGCTGTTCACCTACCTGCACCTAGCCGCCGACAAACAACTCACCGAATTCCTCCTCGACCAAAAAATCGACTCCATCGCCTACGAAACCGTACAAACCGCCGACGGCAAACTGCCACTGCTCACCCCGATGAGCGAAGTCGCCGGCCGGATGGCCGTCCAAGCCGCCGCCCGCGCCCTGGAAAGCCCCTCCGGCGGAGCCGGCATCCTGCTCGGCGGAGTCCCCGGCACACCAGCCGCGAAAGTCACCATCATCGGCGGCGGCGTCTCCGGCACCGAAGCCGCCAAAATCGCCCTCGGCATGCGCGCCATCGTCCGAGTCCTCGACACCAACCCCGGCCGCCTCGCCTACCTATCCGACATCTTCGGCGGCCGCCTCGACCTCCTCATCCCCAACCGAGCCGTCACAGCCGCCTACGTCGCCGAATCCGACGTCGTCATCGGCGCCGTCCTCGTCCCCGGCGCCAAAGCACCCAAACTCATCACCCGGGAAATGATCGCCACCATGCGACCCGGCAGCGTCGTGGTCGACATCGCCATCGACCAAGGCGGCTGCATCGAAACCAGCCGACCCACCACCCACACCAACCCCACCTACATCGAAGAAGGCGTCGTCCACTACTGCGTAGCCAACATCCCCGGCGCCGTCGCCCGCACCTCCACCATCGCCCTCACCGCAGCCACCCTGCCCTACCTCACCCGGGTCGCCGCCAACCACATCACCGGCGCCGCCGCCACCGACCCAGCCCTAGCCAAAGGACTATCAACCCTCGCCGGCCACCTCGTCAACCAACCAGTCGCCCAAGCCCACCAAATCCCCTACCGAAACCCCGCAGAACTGCTACCCACCACCTAACCGCTGAACGCGCCCATACGCCCAAAGCCTGTCCCCCGCGCCTGAGCCGGTCGAAGGGCACGCCGACTCAAAAGCTTCAACAAGCCCAGCCCGCACACACACATGCACCCCTACAAAAGCCAGGTATGAACCGACTCCGGCAAGTCCCTGAGCAGCTGGCGGGCAAGGCGGATGAGCACCTCGGTGGCCGGGGAGAGGCTCGCCTCGCGGCGGGTGATGAAAGCGAAGGTCTCATAGAGGGGCGGGTCGAGTGAATTCCAGTGCAGATTGCGCGTCGATCCCAGGGCGTGAGCGAGCGGCAAGGAGATGACCGTGTCTCCGACGCCTCGCTCGGCCAGGGCCAAGGCGAGGGCGGGTGACTCCACCTCCACAATCGGGCGCACTGCCACGCCGGCGTTCTGGGTTAGGGCGAGCAGCTGCCGGCGCGTCGGGTCCATGTCACCCCACTGCGCCTCGGGCAGGATGAGTTCGGCCTCGGCAAGCTCGTGGACCAATACGGGACGGCGCACGGGCTTGCGTGAGAAGTAGACGGCCTCGGCGGTCCACTCGACCGGGCCGACGTCGAGGCCGCGGTCGTCGATGGGCAGTGCCACAAGTCCGGCCTCGAGATCGCCTTCCCGCACGGCGTCGGCGACCTGCCGGGAGTTGAGCTGCAGGATGCGGACGCGCACCAGGGGGTGCAGAGCGCGGAAGTTCACCACCAGGTCGGTGTTCAGCAGATGGTGGGCGCTGCTGAACGTGCCGAAGGCTACGGAGCCCCCGGTCAAGTTGCGCACCGGATCGACAGCGGCTGCTAGCTGCTCGACCGCCATGATTGCGCGCTCGGCGTACGGGATCAGCGTCCGGGCCGCGTCGGTGAGGATCAGCTTGCGGTTGGTCCGGATGAACAGGTTGATCCCGAGCTGTTGTTCCAGCCGCCGCACCTGGTCCGACAGGCTGGGTTGAGCGATGAAGTTCGCCTCGGCCGCGCCCGACAGCGTGCCATGTTCGACCGCCGATAGGAAGTACTGCAGCTGTTGCAGCGTGATCGGTGTAGCCATGCCAGCCCCGCGCTTCTGAATCGTCGCCGCCCTTGTGGATCAAGGCTCAGCCTATGGCTGTACTGCCGATATCGCCATGGACGATAACTGGGCGAGATTTCAGACTAGTTGTAGACGGATCACACCGCGGGCAACTAGGAGGAGTAAGAATGTCGCGCTACTGCATCATTGGCGCCGGTGCAGCCGGCCTGTCCGCTCTGCAGCAGCTTCGCCAGGCCGGCTACGAGGTGGAGTGCTTTGAGAAGACCGACCGCGTCGGAGGCCACTGGCACACTGACTACGATGCGCTGCACCTGATCACCTCGCGCAACATGACCGGGTTCGAGGACTTCCCGATGCCTGCGGACTACCCGCACTTCCCGCGGCGCGACCAGGTCCGTGCTTACATCGAGTCCTACGCCGACCACCACGGCCACTATGGCCTGATCACGTTCAACACCGAGGTCGTGTCGATCACCCCGGAGCCATCCGGGCCAGGCCCCGTCGGTTCCGCCGGCTGGCGGGTAATCACCTCACGCGGTGACGAGGGCGTATTCGACGGGGTACTGATCGCGAACGGGCACCTGTGGAGCCCCCACATCCCCGATGTGCCGGGTGAGTTCAGCGGGCTGCAGCTGCACTCCAGCGAGTACGCCAATGTCGGGGACCTCGAGGGAAGTCGGGTTCTCGTGGTCGGTGCCGGCAACTCGGGCTGTGACCTCGCCGTCGACGTTGCGCAGCACCGCCTCGAGGTTGACATTGTCATGCGCAAGGGAATCCGCTTCCAGCCCAAGACCTACTTCGGCGTGCCGCGTGCTGAGGTCCCGTTCCTCGCACAGTTTGCGCCGGAGGAGCAGGACCTGATCAACCGCCTGCTCGCACGGGTCTCCATCGGGGAAAACAACAACTATCCGGGGATGCCGGCGCCGGAGGCGCGCACGCTCGCTGACAGCGCGACGACCGTCAACGACCTGTTGCTCTACTGGATCCACCACGGCCGCATCGCCATCCGTCCCGGCATCAGCCGCTTCGACGGCAAAACCGTGCACTTCAGCGACGGCACCTCACGGGAATACGACTCCATCCTCTGGGCCACCGGCTTCGACGTCTCCTTGCCGTTCCTCGGCGACGACACAATCACGTGGCGGTCCGGAAAGCCGGTGCGCTACGCGGGCGGGATCCTCCCCGAGAGGGCGGAAAAGCTCTACTTCGTCGGATTGATCGCTCCGCGAGGACCGCAGATTCCGATCTACGGCGTCCAAGCCAAGCTGATCGCGCGCATGATCGCCCTGCACATCGACGCCGGTCCACGCGGGCTAGCTCTGAGCAACTACTTCGCCACCGTGCAGGATCCAGAGCTGCGCATCGACATCGTACGAGCGATCTGGAACGACCAGATCACCGACACCGAACGCCTTCTCGGTGCGTTGGAGGCGACTCCTGCCGCTCGCGTATCGAGTGGTTCCCGAGCGGTCGCCTGAGGAGCCCGACAGATGCCCGACCAGACCACCTCGGTCGCTCTCGTCACCGGAGGCGCGCGCGGCCAAGGCGCTGCACATGCCGAGGCGCTCGCCGCGGCCGGCGCCCGGGTGATCATTGCCGATGTTCGCGACGGCGACGGGACCCAGACCGCTCAACAGCTAAGTGGCAAAGGCCTTTCCGTCCGTTACGTCCATCTCGACGTCACCGACGAGGCCGCTTGGACGGAGGTCGTCGCCGCGATCGAGGAGCACGACGGCGGTCTGGACGTCCTGGTGAACAACGCGGGCATCATGCGCGTCACTCCCCTGACCCAGCTTGAGCTTTCGGAGTGGGATCTGATCCAGCGGGTTAACGCGACGTCGGTGTTTCTCGGGATCAAGGCCGTCGCTCCGGCGATGATCCGCCGGGGCGGCGGCTCGATCATCAACATCGCCTCGACGGTGGCCCACCGCGGCGCCGACGGCTACGGCGCCTACTCCGCGTCGAAGGCTGCCGTCCTCGCCCTCACCCGGGCGGCCGCCCTGGAACTAGCCCCGCACTGCATTCGGGTCAACTCGATCAGTCCCGGTGGCGTGGACACTGCGATGAACAAGGACGAACCGGCCGGCGGCACTTCATCCGGTGCACCGCTCGGCCGGCGAGCCCGTGCCGAAGAGATCTCCCCGCTCGTTGCGTTCCTGGCCTCAAACGGCGCCTCCTACGTAACCGGCTCCGACTACCTCGTGGACGGAGGTGTGACGATCCGATGACAACCACGCGCGTGGCCCTGGTGACAGGGGCCGGTAGCGGCATGGGTCGCAGCACGGCCGAGTGCTTCCTCGATCGTGGCTGGACTGTCCTCGCCCTCGACCCCATGCCGGTCGAGATCGACGGCGCCGACGGCCGCCTCGTTCCGGCCGCGGTCGACGTCCGTGACCGGGACGCGGTCGAGTCCGTGTTGTCCGCGCGCCTGCCGGACGCCGGCGGATCGATCCACGCGGTGGCCAACGTTGCTGGCATCTACCCGCCGTCGACGTTGGAGACCGTGACCACGGAGCTGTTCCACCGCGTCTTCGACGTCAATGTCCTCGGCGTGCTCAACGTCATGGCCGCCGCCGTCCCGTACATGCCGGAGGGCTCGGCCATCGTCAACTTTGCCTCGGTCGACGGGTTCACCGTGTCTCCGGGACAGCTGGTCTACGGCGCGTCCAAGGCAGCCGTGATCATGATCACCAAGGCCACCGCGCTGGAGCTTGCACCCCGCCGGATCCGGGTGAATGCGATCGCTCCAGGATGGGTCGACACGCCCGGCAATGCGGCGACTGGGCGGATGCAGGCTGCCGCAGCCTCCGTCCCGCTCGGCCGCGTCGCCCGGCCATCGGAGATTGCTGAGTGGGCCTGGCTGCTCACCGGCGGCGGTGCAGCGGCGTTCATGACCGGGGAGACCGTCACCTTGTCCGGCGGCGCCGTCATCCGTTGAAACTCATCCACCCCCACGACCCAGCTGTCCATGCCGAACGCCTGCTCGACGCATTCGATCGCGCACGGATCACCACCCCGTATCAGTGCCGCAGAGAAAGCCACTCTGGCTCGCCGAGTTGTGGCTTGCCTGCTACCGCCGAATCGACGCAGTCGGCCGCGGAGCCGAAATAGACGCCGCGACGTATCAGCCCGGGACCGTAATGCGCGAACTTGCCGGAGTTCGTCATGACACCTTCCGTGCCCGGTTGCAACATCTGCTCATTCAGCATGCACAGGCATCGGTCAGTGCTGATCCGTGCGCCGAACGTCTCGATCGGATCGAGCAGGCCCTGCCGCCGGGCTTGCTCCTCGACGAATCGGCTCGTCGTGATCAAGAAGTCGACGCCGGGATGTTTCACAAGTCCCGCGACCAGCGCTGCGAGCTCGACGAAGTCGCCGAGCGTGGCATGTGGACTGCCCATGAGAACTAGCTGCAGGTGATCGCCGACTCCGGTGGAGAGCTGTTCCCACACCGTGCGCAGAGCATCCTCGGTCACCTCGAGGATGCGCTTCGGTTGGCGCCCGCCGAACGCAGCCTCGAGCGTGGGCGCCTCGGGTGTGATTCCGACCATGTGGAAGAGGCCGACCGCGCCTGCTGTAGCGACCGTTGAGGAAAACGACTTCAACGCCTCAGTCGAGGGGGTACCTATGAGCCCGTCGATCACCGGCACGTCCGTACCGGTGTGTTTGCCGACCAGGTAGCCGAGGGTGGTGAAGAACGACGGGTCCGGGTCTGCCACGGCGGGCACCCTGAAGAGGAAGTCGCCCTTCCGGTTCTCCGGAAGGTGCAGCCCCGAGTACGGCACCCGTCCGGTGATCGCCGCGCACACGTCAAGGAAATCGCCGTGCCGGTTGGTCCGTGCGCCGATAACGCTATTGGCGTAGGCGATGGCATTGGACTCCGCCCACAAGATGTCCTCACCCAGCCGAGGACCATGCGGGAAAACGTAGGGCGTACAAGAGAATGTCGGGCGCGCGCCCATCTTCTCCAGCGCTGTGGCGAGCCGCTCGCCGTTGGCAGTGAACTCAGGATCGACGCCCACCTCCATGCCGTGGGCACGATCGACAGAGATCGCATTCAGCGTCGTCGGCACGCGCACCTGGGCACCCAGCTCGACCAGCCGCTCGATCACCGCCAGGCTTCCGACACCGGTGTAGATACTGCCACCGACATGCACATGGCTGATGTCGATGAGTCTTGGGGCCCGTTGGATCGCGGCCATCTTCACCACGATCCGCATCGCCAGCCGCGCTGCTTCACCGTCCTCCCCTGCCAGCATCGCCAGGTCATGGTCAGACAGTTCCACAGGGCTCAGGACTTCGCTCTCTTGCCCGACATCAGTCATGGAGGACCACCGTCCCATCGAGCCTTAGTTGCGCCGAGCGTGCCGCCAATGCCTGTTCAAACGACTCGTTATCGAGCACGAGCACCGGAATCGCTTTGCCATTGAACTCCTCGTGGACCACTGCGCCGAGTGCGATGATCTCGTCGACGTGGTTGAGCAGGATTCCCGCGGGGCCCGTGCCACCGATCCATGCGTCCAATAGCACGTAACTGCCGGTACTGGAGCCCTTGCCCTTCGGAATCACCACAACTCGGTTGGCGATTGATTCGCCGCACAGGGAGTGGCGATGGTCGATCACCATGCCGGTTGCGGGATCGACGCCGCCCCAGAAGCTCAGCATCTGCCGACTGGCAGCGACTTCACCGGCGGCCTCACCGGCCACGAGAACCCGCTCGGCATGAACCATCGTGGGTCCGGCCTCGTCGTTCACTCTGGCTCACCTTCGTGGCGGTCGTCGGTCACTGCACTCACCTCTGGTCAGTCGGCCGGCACAGGCTGGGACTGACGAGCTGATAGTCCCATCTCCTCGATCAACGTACCCAGTTGGCGTCCGGCGACATCCTCAACGGCACCGTCAACCGATCATGAACCGTGCTGAACGGTCGCTAAGGGGACTAAACCGAGACCGGCCCTGGGATCCAACTGGCGCAATCGAGGCCCTCGAAGGGGATCAGGTCGTCAATGAGCAGACTGGCTCTCGGGTCTCATTCGACTAGCACTACTTCGGTCGTAACGACCGCACGCCGCCACCTCCGTACACACTCGCTTGCCGCCTCGCCTGATGCATGTGTTCTTAGACGCGTACTCGTGGTTCCATCTACAGTGTGTCTTCGGGGTTTTTTGGGAGTCGGAAGAGGGTGGCAAGTGGTGATGATCTTGGCTCTTGACCACGAACATCCAGTCCTCAGCCAGTCCTCAGAACATTGGCTAATGACGCCAGGCGACGACGACTGATGACAAGAAGAAAACCTTAGGCAGCGCCGGAAATGGCGCAAAGGGCCTCTAGCTCAATTGGCAGAGCTGCGGACTTTTAATCCGTAGGTTGTGGGTTCGAGTCCCACGGGGCCCACAAACTCCCTAGTGGGAGCGGCTTTCCGAGTCCGCTTCTCAGCTCCCAGCCGCGCATACTGTCACGATGCTGTCACAGAGGCGAACGAAGAGTCACCTAGACCACGACCGATAGCACGGGCAGGCGGCTGGTCATCACCGTCATGTCCCAGTGGTGAGATGCCTTCCAGTACAGCAGCGGCCGCCTGGTCGACGGCGCGTCGACCCATGTACACGTCCTGCGTCATCGAAATTCGCGCATGGCCGAGCTGGTCAGCAATGGTCCTGGCACTGAGACCCTGCCGGTCAAGCATGGTTGCAACCGTCTTCCGGTAGGTGTGCGGCACCACCCACTCAAACGCGTTCCGCGCCGAACCCGACGGTGGTCACGCTCGACATTGTTCGGGTCACGATGCCCGCCAACCGAGTCGGGGAATACCGCACCCTGTGACTCCGGATCGTGCGCCCTACGATCACGCAAAATCGCCACCAGCCAAAGCGGTACACGAAGCACACGGATGCTGGACTTCGTCTTCGGACGCTTGATCAACAGGCCTTGGCCCTTTACACGAATCAGCGTGGTGTCAATGTTGATCAAGTGCCGCTCCAAGTCAACGTTCGGCCAGGTTAAGGCCAGCGCCTCACCGATGCGACAACCAGTCCCCAGCAGGAAACGCACCAGCTCAGGCAAGTCAGCCTGCCGCGCCAATTCGCTGCCGTCCAAGATCATCAGCCACGCGCGGCACTCCTCGTCCGTGAGTGCCCGCGCCTCCTGCATCGACGGGCGTTCCAGTGCTTCCACGTCTCGAACCGGGTTGTGGCGCATCGCATCGCGGCGGACGGCGAACGCGCAGATTCCGGACGTGACCGATCGACACAGCTTCGCCACTGAGTACCCGGCCGCGCGCCGTCGATCCCGGATGAATCGGTCCATCCGCGCCGAGGTCAACTCCGACAGCCGCAGTCCGCCAAGTCCCGGCAAGACGTGGCGGGTCAGCGCATGGCGGTAAAGCGCCACTGTTCGCGGCGAACGTCGACCCGCTGCCACCAGCTCGTCTAACGACTCCAGCCAATCGGCTGCGACATCAGCAAACGTAGAGCGCGGCGAATAACCCAGCCCTCCGGCTGCCATGGCCTCACCCAGCGTCGCGAAGAGTCTCCGACGTGCAGACGCCTTCGAATCGCCCGTGGCTTCGATCCGCTTGCGCACCCCCTGCGCGTTCCGGAAGTACACCGAGGCTGCCACGCGACCGTTTGGCTTATCTCGGTAGTGGACGTCGCCGTGCTCGCCGATATCCAGCCGCTGACCGCTCACCCTGCCGCTGGCCAATCACCCAGCCCCGCGAACCACGCCGTCACATCCTCCGGCCGATAGCGGAGGAACCGGCCGATCCGCCGACACGCCGGGCCGCGGCGCTGCACCCGCCATGAATACAAGGTCCCGACCGGGACGCCGAGATAGTAAGAAACCTCCTCGACCGACCACAGCCGATCGCGAGGAATGTCGCGCTCGCCGTTAGCCGCCACATCCATGATCATCTCTCTTTTCTCCCTTGTTCGGCCTCGTCTTCCCCATTTGCCTCTCTGTCGCCGGTAGTGCTCGTCCTGACGTCCACATCAGCTCGTCATGCCCGACCGCTCACTCAGTGTTCCTGTCGCTCGGAGTACCGCTTGTCTAACCGCCATCTAGCCAGCCTTCTTGCTACCCAGGTTTCCCGCCGGACAGACCTGTGGACAAATCACGTCCGTGGTGCGAATCAACCGGCACCCTCCCTAAGCCATCGTGTGGTTTCTCGGCGGTCACGTCCGGGATGACGCCTTAGACAGGTGTCGCCGGGCGGGGAGAGCGGCACCTGGAGGTCTTCCATGCCGCTTGCGATGCTCAACGCAGGGAAGCGGCGAGCATCGCCCGCGACTGACAGCGCGGCCGTCACGGCCTTTCTGTCAGCGCCGCAACGGCGCTAGCCTGCGTCGTCCATACGGCTTTGCCGAGCGGCGGTTGAGTAAGCCGCAATGGTGGAGCTTAGGGGACGCGAACCCTGACCTCTTCCATGCCATCGCAGCGAACCAGGGATGCATACGACAGTTGGAGTCGGCCGAACGGTTCACCTGTGGTCGCGCTGAACCGGCACTGTCCACCTCGATTGGCTCCCAGCCTGGCTCCCGCTATGTCCTATGCCACGATTCCGAGCGACGACGTCACCACGACAACACACGCCTCCTCGACCTGCGCGCTCGTGCTTATGAGCGGACCTGCGGGCCGCCGGACGGGTTCAGAGTGGGTCAGGAGAGGACGACAACCACTTTGCCGGAGGCGCGTCCCTCACCGACATGAGCAAGCGCGGCGGGAACCTCGTCGAGTGCGAACGTGCGGTCGATGTGGATCTGGATGTCCCCGGTGGTGCAGAGGGCGGCAAGCGGCTCAAAGTGGGCCGGCCCCTCCTGGACAGCAAGGATCCCGATCGCGCGTCCGGTGAGTCCCCCAACCAGTCGGCCGACGGTAAGCAGGCGCAGCAGCGTGGACACCGACCCACCCACGCACCGATACGTGCCGCCGTGCGCCAGCGCACGCCGATAGGCAAGTACGGACCGGTGCGCGGCCAGGTCCAAAATCAGGTCGTACGGCTGGGAGGTCCGGGTGAAGTCGTCTCGGCGATAGTCGATCACGCGATCCGCACCGACCGACCGCATGAAGTCCAGCTTGGAGGCGTTGTCAACACCGGTGACGTGAGCACCGAGCCGCTTCGCGAGCTGAATCGCGAAGGATCCCGACCCTCCGCCAGCGCCGTTGATCAGCACCCGGCGACCCGTCCCGGCCCCCTTCGTGCCCTGCAGGGCGATCGCGCCCGCCTGCGGGATGGTCGACGCCTCAACGAAGGTGAGCTGGTCCGGCTTGTGGGCGAGCGCGGATTCCGGCGCGAGCGTGTACTCCGCGAAGCCCCCCTTCAGCCTGAGGTTGTCGCCATACACCTCGTCTCCGGGTCGGAACTGGGTCACCCCTTCCCCGACATCGTCGACCAGGCCGGCGATGTCCGAACCGAGCGTCCGGCGAGCCGGGAACCGCAGCCCGTCGATCCGCGCGTACGCGGGCGATCCGCGTAGGCACTCCCAGTCGCTGAGGTTGACTGAGGTCGCGGCAATCTTCACCCGCACCTGGCCCGCGGCCGGTGACGGTACCGGGACCTCCTCGACCCGCAGCACATCGGGCGACCCGTACCGGTCGTGGACGACCGCCTTCACGCCCGCCTCGGGGCCCAACTGGTCACGGCCGCAAAAGGTAGCAAAGTCGGAACGGTCGATCGACGCCGAACTGCCCAAAGGAGCGAACCGTCGATTCCCATGATTGAGAAAGCCGCGGACCGCCGCATGGGGCGTGATCACCACCACCACCTTGCGGTACGCGACAGCGCGCGGTCAGGGGCCATGGGTGTTCAGGTTTCCGCACCCTTCACGGGTGCTACGGTTCGGATCGGATTACCGGCGGTACGGACCCGGCAACCAGGGCACCGGTGATCGTGTCGAGGTTGCCGGTGGGTTCGTCGGCGAAGATGACCTTTTTGTTCACCAGGGCGCGGGCGATGACGACTCGTTGTTTTTGTCCGCCTGAGAGGGTGACTGCCTTGTTTTTTGGCTTTGTCTGCCATTTCCAGTTGTTCGAGTACTGCCATGCCGCGGGTTTTGCGTTCCCGGGCACCAACACCGGCGATCTTCAGGGGCAGCACCACATTGTCGAGCACGGTGGCGTTGGGGGTGAGGAAGAACTGTTGGAACACGAACCCGAAGTCCTGGTTGCGTAACCGGTTCAGCTGCCGCACCGACAACTCATCGGCGTTGGTGTTGCCGACCATCAGGGTGCCGTCATCCGGTTGGTCCAACAACGCAAGCAGGTGCATCAGGGTCGACTTGCCCGACCCGCTCTTCCCCACAATCGCGATCGACTCCCCGGCATACACCGACAGCGACACACCAGCCAACGCATCGAACCGGGCGGTGCCCTTGCCGTAGGACTTACGGATGTCGCGGGCCGCGAGCACGGGAGGGCTCAGAGTTGTGGCGGTGGTGTTCACTGGTGCTGCTCCTTGGTGTTGTTCTGGCTGGTGACGGTGATGGTGATCTTTCCCCCGGCGTGCTCCTCAACGAAGTAGCGGATCGCCTCAGGCGTCTCAGCGAGCGGGTAGCTGCGGTCGACTGGCGGCGTGATGGTGCCGGCCTCGATGAGTTCCCGAAGCACCTCGAGGTCGGCGCCGCTCGCGACCGCGGCGAGGGGTCGAAGGTTCTGGGTCACGAACATGCCCAGCAGCATCGCTGCGAGCATGCGTCGGATCGGACCGAGCACGCGTCCCCCGTTGCCCGACGCCAGCACAAGTGTTCCGCGACGAGTGAGGGCCCGCCTGCACTCGGCCAGCGATCGGTTGCCGACGAGGTCGAAGATCACGTCGTAGCGAGCCTCGCCCGTCGCGAAGTTCTCACCCGTGTAGTCGATGACGTGGTCTGCGCCCAACGACCGCACGAACTCGAGATTTGCGGTGCTGCAGACGCCAGTCACTTCGGCCCCGCAGGCCTTAGCCAGCTGCACGGCGAAGGAGCCGACTCCGCCGGACGCTCCGTTGATGAGCACCTTGTCGCCCGGCTTGATCTTCGCGACATCCCGCACCCCCTGCAGCGCCGTTGTTGCGGCGATCGGCACGGCAGCCGCCTCGCCGAAGCTGATTCGCGAGGGTTTGTGAGCGAGGCGCTTCGCCTGGGCGACGGTGTATTCGGCGAAGCTGCCGGCATCCACCTCTGCATAAACCTCGTCGCCCACGCTGAAACGGCGCACGTTGTCGCCCACAGCCTCGATCACGCCGGCCACATCCCTGCCCCGCGTCGAGACCTTGGGCCGCCGCAGGCCGAACGCCAACCTCGCAACGAAGGGTTCACCCTGCATGAGCAGCCAATCGGCCGCGTTGATGGATGCTCCCTGAACCCGGATGAGGACTTCGTCCTTCGCCGCTACGGGCCGGGCAACAGTCTCGTATTCGAGAGTGTCAAGTCCGCCGTAGCGGTGTTGGGTTATCGCCTTCATCGTTCTCAGCGCCCCTCGGGGTCGAGCCCGTTGACCGGCTCGTCGAGGATGAGCGTCCTGGGGTCGCCTAGGAGGGCGGCGGCGATGCCCAGGCGCTGGCCCATGCCGAGGGAGAACCCTCCGACGCGCTTGGTCGCTACCCCGGCCAGGCCGGTCATCTCGATGACCTCGCTGACCCGGGAGGCCTTGATGTTGTGGGTGGCGGCCATGGAGCGCAGGTGTGAGCGGGCGCTGCGGCCGGGGTGCACGGCGCTTGCCTCCAGCAGGGCGCCGACCTCGCGTAGCGGGGCACGGTGCTGCCGGTAGGGCTTGCCGTTGACGGTGACGGTGCCCGACGTCGGCCGGTCCAGTCCCATGATCATGCGCATGGTCGTGGACTTGCCGGCGCCGTTCGGGCCGAGGAACCCGGTGACGGTCCCGGGCGCGATCGTGAAGCTGAGGGAGTGCACGGCGGTGGTGTCGCCGTAGCGCTTGGTGAGCTCGTGCGCCTCGATCATGACCGGGACCGTTCTGGGGGATGGGGTGGGACGGAGTGCTCAACAGCGAACGCTGAGACAGGTGACCGTGCCCGCGGGTGGCGCGAGCGAAGGATGGTCGGGCGCGGGGCGGGCAGTCACGCCTGCTGCGGCGTGCGGAGTGGCTCGCTGTCGAGGCTGGCTGCCGGGGTCGCCGGTGATGCGGTGCGGCGTGGCCAGGTCCAGGCGGAGCGCAGGATGAAGGCCAGGATCAGCACCTCGATTCCGATGGAGAGGCCGTAGAAGGAGGCCCATTCCCAGTTCGTCGAGGCCGCGTTGAACACCATGACGGGGATGTAGAGCGATGCCACGACGAGGTTCGTGGCGCGGTTCACACGGGCGGGCAGCGTCATGGAGAGCATAATCATCAGGGCCGGGATCCCTATGACCACGACGAAAATGGTCAACAATGTCCCGCTGATGTCGAACTCAAAGATGCGGCCACCCCGGATTTGGTCGATGGCGCCGGGCTTGTAGAGGTGGAAGTAGTCGATGTAGATGACGAAGAACATCAAGCTGGTCCAGGCTGCCGCGAGCTTGGCCTGCACGGGCATGCGCCGATCTTCCAGCGCGCTCTGGAACGGCGGATTCTCTAGTGCGGTGTGGGATTGAGGCGTTCTCATCACAATGCTCCTTGGCTTGATTGGGTGGGTGGTGCTGGTTCTGGACATGGTGAACCTCCTACGGTTCGTCAGATTCGGGACTTACGGTTGTAAGGACCGGTCCCAAGCGTAGCCTTACAAGCGTAAGTGCGCAAGGATGGGAAAATGACGCGGCGCACACCACTGAGCAGGGAGAGGATCATTGCCGCGGCCGCCGCCGTCGCCGACCGCGCAGGTGTCGCCGCCGTGAGCATGCGCAGTGTCGCGAAGGTGCTCGGCGTTGAGGCGATGTCGCTCTACCATCACGTCCCAAGCAAGGAGGCGCTGCTCGACGACCTCGCCGACTGGGTATTCGAGAGGATCGAGCTGCCCGAGGTCGGCGATGCCTGGCGGGAGGCGCTGACCGGCCGGGCACGATCGGCACGGTCGGTGCTCACCGCTCATCCGTGGGCGCTCGGGATGATGACGCGCCCCAACCCCGGCCCAGCGCTGCTACAGCACCACGACCGGCTGATTGGCGTGCTGATGACCGAGGGCTTCAGTGCCGCGCTCGCAATACACGCGTTCTCGGCGATCGACGCCTACGTGTACGGGTTCGCGCTGACCGAGACGAGCCTGCCGTTCGAACCGGGGGACGGCGCCGAGGAGGCATTCGCCGTCAAGGTTGCGGCGTCGGCGGAGCTGTATCCGCACATTGCGCGCTCGCGCGCCGAATTGTTCGGCGATGGCGGTTACGCGTTCGCGGACGAGTTCGACTACGGGTTGGAGCTGCTGCTGGAGGGCTTGGAGCGTCGGGTCGCCGACGAGAGCCCCGCGCTACGCGAGCGTTAGCGCATCCCTCTGCGCAACACCGCGATCGGATGCCGTGTAGGGCGCGAAAGGGTATTGCCTGGC
>CAWCVF010000006.1:0-81803 GCA_963798835.1 uncultured Actinomycetota bacterium
GTCCCGCAAACTCTTCGGTCACGTCAACGTAGTGGATGTTGATATCGGCGGCGTTCGCGACGCTGACAGCTTGCCTAATGGTGGCATTGAGCGCATCCGTTGCATCGTTGATTCCTATGATGATTTCCGCGTTGGGATCGTTGGGATTCGCGGGCGGCTCAAACAGGTGCGGGTAGCCCGTCACCAGAATCCGCGACTGGTGCCGCCTTGGCCACCTCGGCATACAGGGTTATGAGGTCGCGGCGAAGCATCCGGCAATTTGTCGGCGGTCGCCTGGGACGTCCCTGGGCACTTGGCCAGCACTTCGGGGTCAGTACTTGTACACGTGGCTAACACGACAGAGAGACCCAATTAGTGGTGTGAACGGTCAGGGTTACCAGCCGCGCTGCCGCCAACGTATGGCTATTCAGCGCCGACAGCTGAGCGCGGGCACCGTTGGTTGTTGCGCCACTGCATGCGACATTGGCCGTCAAATTGATGCGAATACTTTGATCTTTAAGCACCTCCGGATAGCCGATATCGCTTTGCAAGCAGGTACCATCGTCCTTCCGGAGGGCGGTCCCTGCCGCGTAGGAGTCGCCAAGTGCTACTAGTCGACAGCGCCAGGCATGGCCGCCGCAGGCAGCGCGCCAGCCGTCACGAATCCGGCCAAGGCCATGACGATGGTTACCAGACCTGACAGGAAACGCCCCCGAGTATTCACAGCCGGTAGCCCAGCTCGTTTCTCAGCTGGCGCCCGACGTTTCGCCTTGATTCGACCGATCTTCTCGGCGTTTCGTCTTTCTCGAGACCTACAGCGGCTCCTTGGGCTCTCAAACGGAAATTAGATAGAGCCCGTTACGCTGCCGCCGTGGACGTTAAGCGTGCAGCCGACTTGTACGCCCAGGGCTGGACCCTGCGCCAGATCGGCGACGAGGCGCACGGTCAATGAACTGCAGCGTGCGGGCGTCATGATTCGAAGCTGACGCCCCATGTGATTGCGACCCCAGCACGGCTACGGCGGGCAGCCATTTGGCACGCGGGACCGGTGTCACGTGTGTCCTGCCGTTGGGTGGACGATCAGGTGTCGCCCGTTCTCTCGACGCGATCTCATGTAACCGCTGTCCTCACGTCTTCCTAGGCACTTACACGACGGAGAGTTCGCCGTCGCGGTTGATACGCACTTTCATGCGTCATCCGCAGAGGTGAAAGAACCGGACGATCGGGCTGATCGGCACGCGTGATCTTGCTGAGCTAGTCTGCTGGTCGCCGTCGGGACTGGACGGAGTCAGCCTTCGCGCAGAAGCATTTACGCACACAAGCGATATGCCGGTGATGTGCGTGGACAAGCGGCAGGAAGATCTGCGGCGACAACGGAAGCGAACCGCTGCGAGCACCAACTGTGTGCCGCAAGCAACGCGACCTCAAAAGATTTTGTGGCCTTCCGGGCATCCAAGGACAAAATATCCGCAGTGTGGGAAACTTAGGCCCATGGGAATCGTGGGGCCTGTGGACAACTCAGTGTCGAGAGATTCAGATCGGTTCCTAGCCGTGGGTGCGGTCACCCAATCCGATCGACTTGAGATCGAACTCGTCCAGCGGCCGGACACCCCCGCCGCGATATTGATCAAGTGGCCACCACAGCCGACCGTCACCGATCCGGCGAAGCTTACGGCGACTATTGCCGCGATCGTGCGCGTCTTGGGCATGGCGCAAATCGAGCTGGCCGCGCGCCGCGCCTCCGGAAAGTTCAAGAGAAGAAGGCAAACGCACGAGGTGGTACTGCGTCGGTCGTGACGAGAGTCGGTCGGGGATTTTGACGCCTACCGTTCGCCCTTGCGTAATCTCATCCCGCGCTCAAATCCCACCCGCGTCCAGCGCTCCAGCTCGTCATAGTCCATCGGCAGACCTCGGCCGCCTCCGGCGAGGATGAGCATCCCGGCGCCGATCAGCTCCTAGCCGACGTGGGTCGCTGGGCTGGCGTACCACGAGCCTGCGGTGATCCCGGCGGCCTCGGCCAGATGTCGTTACGTCCGTCGGCGATCTGGCTGCAGCTCTTCGATCGATTCGTCAAGGTTGCGGCGCTTGGGTCGCTAACCAGCGCACTGAGAGCCTCAAGATCACCACTGCTTGGTCATGCCAGGTTCGGGCCCGCCCTGCCGGCGGAGCGGGGTCCTGGGGTGCTCGTGGAAGGCACTCCCGGGGGCCTCGTGCGCGGGGTTCTGCATTGGTTCGCCACCGAAGAGAGCCGATCTCGATCCAACTCAAAGATGCGCAACGAAGCGAATTTGCCATGCTCCCAGAGACCATCGTTTGGCGTGGCTCTCTTCCAGCCAGAATCGTCTCCATGTTCTAATCGGATATGGATCTCAGCGACGACGACCTGCAGCAGCATGCTGAAGCCGATCGCCGCGAAGTCGATCCGCCGATCGAGGTGGAGGCCGCTACGTGGTCGAAAGCTGGCCAGCTCGATTGGTGGGTCCGAGAGCATCAGCAGTGGCTCGGTCGTGTACGCGGTGCGGACGGCCGGCAACGCTGGGTCAAAGCTAGCCCCGGTCATTCATGATGGGCTTGAATGCCGCCGTTGTTGATCTTGGCGTGGGATCCGCGGGCTGATCTGTGGGTGGACGTGACGGCTTTCCGGTGAGGCTCCGGTGGCGGGTTCCGAGGTTTCTGGACGGTGGCGGGCGGGGTGGATCTCTGGTTAGGTGGGTGCGGTGATGATCATGATCCGGCGGAACGCCTCGACGATCTGATCGGCCCACGGCCAGTGGCGGGGCAGCCGGAGATGTCGGCGTCTGCCGCTGCGGGTGAGGCTGGCGGGCACGTGCAGCATTTGGAACCGGAGCGTCTTGGGCTTGGTGGCGGCGAGGTCACCGTCGAGGGCGAGCAGCCGCAGCCAGGCGGTCAGATCGGCAGCCACGGCGACTATCTGCAGCCAGGCCTGATTGATGGCGTACTCCCGTGATGGGAACCGGCCCAGGCCGGTGTCTTTGGCGGCCTTGATCCGGTCCTCGACCCGGGCGTGGGCCCGGGGCCGGGCTTCCAAGAACGCCAGCTGTCCGACCCGGGTGTTGGTGGCGAAGGCTTGGTAGCGCCAACCGTCAGCCTCCTCCAGCAGCGACAGCTGCGCGCCGGGGTGCGGCCGTTCGCGGCGGACAATGACCCGCATCGGGCCACTTGTTTAGTTGATCTTGATCAGTGGCCGCAGATTGGCCGCAATATCACCGGCCCTAACCACCTGCTGCTCAATGGATTAAGCGTATCGCACCTAGTCAGATCAATGTCGTTCAACACAATCAATCGTTACAAACGGGTGGTGTGAGTTCGAGCTTTACTATGACGTGTAGCTAGAACAGGCCTCTGACTAGAGCACGCGTCGGTGAACACCGTGCCCGACAGCTTGGATGGAGTGCTCGACAACCTGGAAGCTGACCACGAGTACCTGCTAGCCGGAGACGTGTTCACACCCGATCTGATCGACACCACTTCACCGACAACCCCGGTACCGCGTTCAATGCCGGGGCTGTCTCACAGTGGCCGGAGCCACTGGGGTTGGCCGCGTTGCGATCTGTCGAGCTGGTGCAGCGATTCGCTGAGATCGCTCGTCAGGAGTATCTGGCGTTGGGTTTCGGCTGGCTCTACATCCCCAGGTCGATCTGGCCACGGAGCCGCGGTGGTCGCGGATCGGCGCAACCTTCGGGGAAGATGCGGACTTGACCAGTGAGCTGGCGGTCGCCTACGTACGTGGCTTTCAGGGCACCGAAGTTGGCCCGACATCGGTGTCGACGATGACCAAACACTTCCCCGGCGGCGGTCCCCAGTTGGACGGGGAGGATCCCCACTTCGCGTACGGCCGAGAGCAGGTCTACCCCGGCAACAACCTGGAGTACCACCTCAAACCATTCGCGGCCGTCATCAGAGCCGGCGGCTCGCAGATCATGCCGTACTACGGGATGCCCATCGGGACCGAACTGGAGCCGGTTGCCTTCGGGTTCAACCGTGGTGTCGTGACCGGGATGTTGCGCGAGCGGTTGGGATTTGACGGCATCGTGTGCACCGACTGGGGCCTCATCAACGATGCGGAGTATCTGGGCCAGCCGATGCCGGCACGGGCTTGGGGCGTGGAGCACCTAAGTCCGCTGGATCGAGTCGAGATGGTCCTGGAGGCTGGCTGCGACCAGTTCGGGGGTGAAGCCTGTCCCGAACTGGTGGTGGAACTGGTCAGGGCCGGCCGACGTCAGCGAGGACCGAATTGACGTCTCGGTGCGGCGGCTGCTGTTGGAGAAGTTCCGGCTGGGTCTGTTCGACCAGCGCTACGTCGACGTCGACGCCGCCGCGGCGGTTGTCGGCCGGGCCGACTTCGTCGAGGCCGGTCTGGATGCGCAGCGCGCGTCGTACACGCTCCTGACTAACAACGACGACATCCTCCCGCTGAACGCCGGGCTCGACGATCTACGCCGAGGGGGTCACGCGGCGGTGCTGGAGCAGTACGCGAAAGTGGTGTTGGACCCAGCGGCGGCTGATGTGGCTCTGGTCAGGCTCAAGGCGCCATACGAGCCGCGGCCTGGCGGGTTCGAGGCTCACTTCCACGCCGGCTCGCTTGAATTCCCCGTCGAGGACGTGCACCGACTGCAGGCCTTGTTCAGCACGGTGCCGACCGTCGTCGATCTCTACTTGGACCGTCCGGCCATCGTGCCAGAAATCGCGGCGGGTGCGGCGGCGCTGCTGGTCAGCTACGGCAGCAGCGCCCGCGCCTTTGCCGACGTTGTGTTTGGGTTGGCCTCGCCGCAGGGGCGGCTGCCGTTCGACCTGCCGTCCTCGACGCGTTCGGTCGAGCAGAGCCGAAGCGACGTGCCGTTCAACACTGCCGACCCCTTGTTCCGGTTCGGCGACGGGACTAGCTTCCGCGGCTAGCCCCCATCTATGTCGATCTCGGAAGCAACCCGGCAACCATCGTCACTTGGTGTCCAACATCCAAATGGTGTAGCGAATCGACTGGCGATAGAGACAAATAGGGGTTAGCTGATGCTCGTCTGGATGTGGCCCGCCGCACTAGGAGACTGACGGGATCTGTTTGCGTGGCCTGTCGATCGAGACGATGGAGCAGGAGGCTTGGGGGAGGTTGATCATGGAGCATCCACGCGTTCAGGGGTTGAGTGAATGGAGCCTGCTCGCTCGCGGTCGCCGTTCCGTGGTCTGGGCAGCTCGCCAGCTTACGTTGGACCGTCCGGTCGCGGTCAAGGTGTACCAGCGCGAGTTGGATGAAGGCGATCGAAGCCGTTTTCTGCGAGAGGCTGCCGCCGCCAGGCTTTCAGATCACCCTGGCATCGTTACGGCCCACGACGCTGGCATCCTGCCGGACGACCGTCCCTACCTCATTATGGATCTGTGCTCGGGCGGGTCCTTGACCGAATGGCTCAAGCCTGAGAACCGGCCCAGCGAAGAGCGGGTCCGACAAGTTGGCGTCCGGATCGCCGATGCATTGGCCGCCGTTCACGCCGGTGGTGTGCTGCACCGCGACGTTGAACCAGGCAACATCCTGATCGACAGCTTCGGTAATCCCGGATTAGCCGACTTCGCGCTGGCGACCGTCGCTGGCGCTGCGACAACCGCGCCTGATGCGGTGTGTTCCACTCCGGCATACGCGCCGCCGGAATTCGGAATGCAGCCGGCCACGGAATCCGGCGACGTCTTCTCCCTCGCTGCCACCTTGTACGCCCTGTTAGCAGGTCGCCCTCCTTGTGATGTAGGCGCCGCCCCCGTCGCTCTCGAGCAGACGGTCGAGGTCGGCGAGAGACCGATTGGCCCGATACCCAGGGTCAACCGGTATTTACCGATACCCGGGGTTAACCGGTACTTGATGAACGTGTTGCTGACCGCCCTGAGCAACGACCCCGTGGATCGGCCTACCGCGGCGAGATTCCGCGACCAGCTCGCGAATGTGCCTGCCACCAGCCACAGCCTTGCTGTCACTGCGGTAACAGCGGATTCGCAGCGAGCTCCTGGCCAGGTGGCGTCCGCCGAGGACCACGAGGGCGAGGAAAACGCCGCGCAGCCATTCCGGCGCTGGCCGCGGCTTTGGTCACTGTGGTCGGACCCTGAGTGGCCTGGCTGATCAGCGAGCCCGCTCCGGCGGCTCTTCCTGCCACGATTACGTCAAACTGCGCCCCCCGACCCACCGTCGTCGAGCGCCGGTCGAGTCATTCAATTGGAGAATCCAGCCGACGCCGCCAAGCCCTTCCAAACCGTTGAGATCCAAGGTACGTACCGCGGTGGAGCAGACACCTCCCTGCGGGTGCAGCGCTGGGAGGGAGGCCAGTGGCTGGACTTCCCGTTGCCCACCGTGACCGACCAGGCCGGCCAGTTCACCGCCTATGTCGAGCTTGGGGGGCCGGGTCGCTACCGGCTTCGGCTGCTGGACCCCAACTCCGGTGTGACGTCCACACCCTCTGAGCTAGTGATCAAGAGCTGACCGTCGCTTGGGTCGGCGCCCAGAGCACGAACCTGGTCTTGGTTAGGACCAAACCCCTGCAAACTTCAGCAGATCGGCCATGGTGAACTGCCCCCGGGCCGGAGCAATGGGGGTCGTGGGCTTCCACACGGCGTTCAAGGTCAGGTACGAGTTGGCGTCACGTTGCATCAGGGCGACGAGAGTCTCAGCCACGATTCGCCCGCCGACGGGCCCCAGCTGGCGCCCGCGGCCGACGATCTCCGCCTCCTTCAGGATGTAGAACCACAGCGGAGCCTCGCCGTCCCATCCCGGATCATCGAAGAGCGTCTTCAGATCCTGGTTCTCGACGTCGAACTCGCGCAGCACCTCCACCAGGTTGCCGACAATGGGAACACGCACCTCGATGCGGTGATCCGTGTACAGCTCCTCGTGCGTGAGTGGGGTCACGTCCATCAGCCGAGCAATCTGCTGTCCCGACGGAAGGCGCATCTTCCTGCCCCGGAGGAGGTTCCGTACGGCGAGCCGGCTCATCGGGTTGTTATCGGGGAGCGCCGTGGCAGGCAGCCGGAAGAGCGCGTCCGACAGATTCGCGTCGAACTGGCGCACGGGCCGGGCGGTCGGAGGCTTCCCGGCTGCGTTGAAGAACTTGCTCCACTGCATCTTCAGCCGAGGCGGAATCGGGCGGTGCCCGTTCAGGTTGTTGTCGGTCGGCTCGTCCTCGAAGAGCGGGACGCCCGACACGGCCACGGTGGCGCCGGACCGGGTATCGGTGAAGTCCCGCACCGTGTATCGGGGCCGCGCGATGCTGTGGCCGAACCGGTACGCGGCTACCGAGAACTCCACCGGGATGTAGGGACGGCCCAGCGGGTTGATCGTCCGGTAGTACTTGAGGTTGATGATCGGAAGCCCGGTCAGGACCTCCTTGTACACCGAGGCGGCCATGGCCTTGCCCACGATTGCGGGCAGGAAGTCGTGGGTCACCATCCACTGGTAGTGCCACCTGGCGAGGCGTCGGGCCGACTCGAACACGGACAGCCCGGGGAACAGCGCGGATACCAGGTTCTTTCGTACGTGGTCCACGAGCTTGTTGTGAAACATCTGCAGGGCCACGTGCAGCTGGAGGAGAATCAGCGTCTGGTCGTTACGGGGATCCGCCATGATCGCCTTGCCGTCGGCGTCGCGCGGCACGTCGTAGACCACGTCAGGGGCCGTTGGGACACCCCTGATCTCGCTGTAGGGACGCTTGACGATCAGGAACTTGTCCTTGTCGTCGGGGTCATAGAGCTGGGGATCCTTGCTGCGCCCCCGTCCGTAGATCGCGTCGAGGTCGTAGCGGGGCGTGCGGAAGTTTGTCGTGGCATTGGGATCGGACTGCTGCTCGCTGAGCGGTGTGGTGTCGAACGTGATGTCGTGGTCGATGAACTGACCGACGAAGGTGAACCCCGACGTCAGCACCGGGCTGGGGTTTTCGCCGAGGGCGTCGTTGTCGTCCTTGGTCGCCACAACGGGACTGCCGTCGCTCTTCAGAACCGGCTCGCCCGTCTCCGGGTCGGTGAGGTTGGTGCCGATGACGGGCCGTTCCTCCATGGTCTGACCCAGGGCGGACAGCAGGTCCTCCGAGGCCGCGAGCGGCGGCTGGTTCTTGAACATGTACCCGAAGCGACCTTCGGCAGTAGGACTCTCGAGCACCAGATCGAGGCCGCGAAGCTCGGCGCCGTGCGGTTCGATCGACACCTCGGCGATCGGTTCCGCGGCCGCGGAACTGATCCCGACCGCAGTGGCCGCTGTTCCTAGCGAGGCGGCTGCTGTCCCCTGCAGAAAGCGGCGACGGCTGATGCCCCGAGCCTCTTGCTCCCCCATTGACTACCCCGATCCCGCGGTCGCGTTGCTGTACCCGTGGGCCAGGCCTGACCCGCTGAGGAAGTTACCGTCCCTGACGCGGCTTGTCTGGAATCTTCGCTAAACAGGCAGCGGGCCATAAGGCCCGACGCCTGCACGACGATATATGCCGTGACCGTTCGCCGCCGTCACGGAGATCACGCTCGCTGTCTCCGAGTGCCATCGCGGCCGAACGGACTCGGCGCAAGCTAGGGCACAGTTCCTACGCCGCTTGGGAGCGCCCGGCGGCGTAGGCGTATTCATAGCCACCCCACGCCGCCGGAAACCCAGCAGATGCGTCTAGTTGTCCACCTGGATGTTGCCGTTCTCGATGTAGCCGGCTCGAGTGTAGAGAGGGTAGGGGCCACCCTTGAGGTCGATGGAGAAGCCGTCCCCGGTGATTTGGGGGTCTTGCGTGCCGCCGGGCTCACCCTGATCGAAGACAAGGACGGTGAACTTGCCGGGCGCGGCGGACAGCAGACCCTTCTGCTGAGACCGATAGCTGCCCTGGAACTCGGCCCACTGGGATTCGGCCAGGTCCTCACACGTCGTGGCTGGTACGGCTGGGACATTATCGAGGGGATCGTCATCGATCAGGATGTTTTCCACGGTGCCGTGAAGCCTCAGCCCGGGGAACAACACACCACCGACCGATACCTTCGTGCTGGAGTCGTGATATACAAGCTCGCCCTTGACCCCATCGTCGCATTGGAAGTTGAAGCCGAAGTCGGCCCGGCGATTGAAGAGGGGGCTCCCCTCCGAAGGCGCACCGATGTACCCCCCGCCGTACGCCTGATGGCAGCCCGCCAACACGAGTGTCGTGGCAAGAGCCACTCCAGCTGCTCCGACCCGACGGGCCATCCGTCTGCGGGGCGACGCTTCCGCGATCGTTTTTTTCATGTCATCACCTCGTTCACATCAGTTTTCACGTAAGTCATTGCGATCGTTCTTAAGAAAGGTTCATCACCTCCGTTTGTTCAGGACCAGACCTGCGCGAACTTCAGGAGATCGGCCATTGTGAACTTGCCGGCAGTTGGAGCTATGGGTGTCGTGGGCTTCCAGCCGGGCTGCAAGTACAGATACGAGTTGGGATCCTTCTGCAATAGCCCGACGAGAACCTCGGCAATGATGCGCCCGCCGACGGGCCCCATCTCGCGGCCCTTGCCGACGATCTCGGCCTCCTTCAAGATGTAGAACCACAGCGGTGCCTCGCCGTTCCATTCTGGATCCGCGAAGAGGTCCTTGAGGCTCTGGTTCTGCTCGTCGTACTCCTGGAGGACCTTCACCACGTTGCCGACAATCGGGATCTGCACCTTGATACGGTGGTTCGTCCACAACTGGGTCGGGGTGAGAGGCGTCACGCCCATCAGCCGAGCCACCTGCTGTCCTGAGGGCAGGCCCATCTTCCTGCCCCGCTGGAGATTCCGCTGCGACAGCAGCCCGAGATCGTTGGTGTCAGGCAGGGCCGTCTGGGGCAGCTTGAACAGCGGATTGGCCAGCGAAGTGTCAAACTGGCGCACTGGCCGGGCTGTGGGCGTCTGCCCCGCGACGTTGAAGAACTTGCTCCATTGAATCTTTAGCCGGGGCAGCAACTCGCGGTGCCCGTTCAAGTTGTTGTCGGTGGGCGAATCGCCAAACAGC
The DNA here is from genome assembly GCA_963798835.1 of uncultured Actinomycetota bacterium. GTDB lineage: Bacteria > Actinomycetota > Actinomycetes > Propionibacteriales > Propionibacteriaceae > Microlunatus. The sequence goes on from CAWCVF010000006.1 coordinate 9,953, forward strand.
GGCACGCCGGCCACACTGCCCAGGAGAATGTTGTTGCTGTCGAAAACATCCCTGACGGTGTAGCGGGGCCGGGTGATGCTGTGACCGAAGCGGTACGCGGCTACGGCGAACTCGACCGGGATGAAGGAGCGACCCCCGGGATTGGTCGGCTTGTAGTACTTGATATTGATGGTCGGGGCCTTGGAGCCCTCCTTGTACACCGAGTCAGACATGGTCTGTCCCACGATGGCCGGCAGGAAGTCGTGGATCACGACCCACTGGTAGTGCCACCGGGCCAGGCGGCGAGCCGATTCGAACACCGCCGACCGCGGCACCTGTTGCATGCGCAGGACGTCCACCAGCCGGTTGTGGAACTTCTGCATGGCCACGTGAAGCTGGAGGATGATCTCCGTCTGGTCGTTGCGGGGGTCGGCGATGATCGCCGTTCCCACGGGGCGGCCGTCGGGGTCGTTGGCAGTAGCGCGTGGCACGTCGTAGACGACGTCTGGCTTCACGTCCCATGTCTTTGTTTCGTCCACGCCGTTCGGCTTCTTGAGCGTGCCGGTGATCTGGTTGTAAGGACGCTCAACGATCAGGAACTTGTCCCGGTCGCTGGGGTCGTAGAACTGCGGGTTCGTGCTGGGGCCCAGCCCGTAAATGGCGTCGAGGTCGTAGCGGGGCGTGCGGAAGTTGGTGGTCGCGTAGGGGTCGGACTGCTGATCATCGAGCTTCGTGGTGTCGAAGGTGATGTCGTGGTCGACGAACTGACCAACGAAAGTAAAGCCGGACGTCAGGCGTGGGTTGGGGTTTTCGCCGAAGGCGTCGTTGGCGTCTTTTTCGTCAGCCGGTAGCTGGCGGTGTTGGCGGTGGGCTGTTCCTCCATGGTCGCACCCAGGCTATTGAGCAGCGTATCCCCGGCCGGGAACGGCGGCTGGCTCTTGAACATGAACCCGAATCGACCCTCGGCCGTGGGGCTCCTTGACGACCAGGTCCATGCCGCGCAATTCGGCGCCGTGGGGTGGAGTAGGGGGCAGCTCCGCGGCCGCCGCCGTTGACACCCCCGCGGGCGTTACCCCGGCCGCCGCAGCCGCTGTTCCCAGCGAGGCGGCGGCTGTCCCCTTCAGAAAAAGGCGACGGTTGAAGCCCCGAGCACTGTTCTCCGACATTGTCTCCCCCGATTCGTCGGTCGATCTATTCCTTCCCCGCCCGGCGCAAAGCTAAACCTCACCGTGGCGGGGGATGTCAAGTTTTTCTAAGCAAGCATGGTGCAGCAGCCCCCCGGCCTCCGGCCAGGGGACGATTCACCGCAAACGCGGCTCCCCGACTAAAGGGACTTTTGCCCGTCATCAGCCACTGTGGTGGCGCGGGAACGGCGCGCCGCGGAAACAGCAAAAGCCGCAGACAGCAGCAGTAGAGCGGCCCCTGCTGCAGCCAGAGGTGCATTCAGCTCAGGCGCTGGGGCGCCGCCGGTCTCGACCCCGCCCTTCGCCTTGTGCGCTGCGCCGGCGCCCTTGACGACGCCACACAGAGCCGGGTCGGTTACCTCTTCAGGCACACCGGGCTTTCCCTGATTCGCTGCGAATGTCGATTCACCCAGGGCGTCCAGATCATATTTGCCGTTGTTGTTCTTGTCGATGCCGTGCTGCACGACGTGCATTGTGGACAGGTGGTCCAGTAGGCCGTCGGGAAGCATCTCTTTGGGGAAGGTTCGTTCGTAGTCAATTCGGCCCTTTGAGTCGGCGACCGGCATCCGCTTGGGGTCGAGCGCATCCTGCGGCGTCGCAGTCGCACCACCACTGGTCGTCAACGGAAAGAAGATGACGCCGTATTCGCCCATCCCCTCCTCGTTGGTGATGATCCCGTCGCCATCCTTGTCGGCCTCCTTCAGAGTGGGGCACGAGAAGTGGTCACCGTGCGCTGTCCCGTGGATGTGCTGTGGGTGGAACACCCCCGGCACCAGGCCTTTCGAATGAATGACCACTTTGAGACCACCGTCGTCGGTCGCCGTCAGGGTGGCTGTGCCGCTAGCACCGCTGCCGTTTTGCTCCACCAGCTTTGCTTTTACGGTCGTGTCCGCCGCGGCACTCATCGGCAGGCACACGATGGCCGAGGCCGCAGCCAGTATGAGTAAGTTGCGCAATTTGGTCATATCCACTGCCTCAGGTTGGGAGCACCCGCGTGCTCGATAGCGATGTCATGTCCAACCATTCGAACCCCCGAATGTATTGGCAGCCGATGTCCTTGGACACCGAAGCACTTCTCGCGGCCTCAGTGCCGCGTCACTTATATACCATGCCTGGCACCGGTTCAGTACACACAGCATTGGATTTGGAAGCAACGCTTGAGGTATTTGAGCGGTTACTCAGCCCGCGTGCGCCAGATGGCCTGTAATCCCATTTCCGCTCGTCAACGCACTAGAGCGGCTGCGGCGCAACCATCGCGCGGCCCTTTCTCCGCCACCTGCCCAACCGCGATGAGGCGTCTTAAGTAATGGAACGCCCGCACCGAAAGCGGTGCCTGACCTCAAGAGCCATTAACGGGAAAGAATGCTCATGACGAAGTAGCGGGTGCGTCGCATCCTTGCCACCGTCGCAAGTTGGTGTTGCCCCTCCGCAGGGCCTCTACACTTACCGCCAGGCGCTCCCGCAACCGTGCGGAGGGTCCGTGCCGACCGCTGTCGATGAAGGGGATCGAAGCTGATGGTGGATTCGACCAGCTGGCGTTCGAGCCGGCTAGTCAGGGCCTTGATCGCCGTCGGACTGGCCGTTATCGGCGCCGTGCTTGTGTGGGCCGGGCTGGCAAGGCCGTCTACTCCAGGCTCAGCCTTCACGGGTGCGCCGAATGGGCACAGCATGCCGTCGACGTCTCCCCCCAGTCCGAGCCAACCCACCCCGGAACGAGCTCCAGGGCGAGCGGATAAGACCGACCTTCGTGACCAGATCAAGGGGTTGGTTCTGCCGGAGTCTGAGCCAGTCTCGGTGTCTATACCCAAGATCGGTGTCCGATCGAAGCTGGTCCCCCTCGGGCTCAAACGTGGAGTGATGGAGACGCCCCGCCCTGCCGACGTTGGCTGGTACTCGCGCGGGCCCTCACCGGGTGCACTCGGGCCGGCAGTCATCGCCGGGCACGTCACTTGGAACGGCCCTGCGGTCTTCTACCGCCTAGGAACCATGCGGCGCGGCGATCAAGTGAGCGTTACCCGAAAGGACGGCAAAACTGCCGTCTTCACTGTCACCCGGGTGACCCAATTTTCGAAGTCGCGGTTCCCGACCCGCGCGGTGTACGGCCCCATCGACCATGCTGGACTTCGACTGATCACTTGTGGTGGCACCTACGACAAAGCCCGAAGCAGGTACCTGGACAACGTCGTTGTCTTCGCCAAGCTGCAGGCGGTGCGCCCGGGCTGATGGCCGATAGCCGTAGGTGGTCAGCCCTTGATCACCAGCACAAAGGTTTCAGAAAAAACGAGGGAGTTGGGGTCCAACACGCGAAGTTGGTAACGACCCGGCCCGCCAGGCTCGACAAAGGCGGTGAATCTGCCCGACTTATCGGTCTTGGTTATCAACGGGAAATCCAGCCACTTGCCGCCCTCCCAGTACTGCACCCGCAGAAAGGTATTCGGTCCACCGCGGAACCTACCCTTGATGCGAACGGTCTGGGAAGCGCTAGCGGGCTCGGATACTTCCTGCACCTGAATGGCCGACGCTGCTCCGGTGCGCGTCGATTTGTCTGACGGCTCACTCGTCGGCTCGCTCACCGTCGCGGATGCGGTCGCCGTAACGGTAGGGGCCGATTGTGCTGTCACGCCGCGATCTCTATCCGTGGCCAAGAACAACGCGCCGATAAGCAGCAACACCAGGGCGGCGGTGGCGGCTAACGCCAGCGATCTAAAGCGCCTTTTCTCCGGAGGAGTCTCAACCAGCACAGGTCCAACGACCTGCTGCTCCGGGAGTTGAAGAGGTGGGTGCGCACGTCCGCTAAGCCCCGCAAGGACTGCAGGCATCTGCACTGTGTCGTCATCGTGTGGACCGGCAGGCAGGCTCTCGGCATTCCCCGAATCGGCAGCCACCGGGTCAACCTTCGCGGTGTCACCCTCCTCAAGATCGGCGGCCACGGCTCAACCTCGGCGGAGTCACCCTCCTCAAGATCGGTGGCCACCGGCTCAACCTCGGCGGAGTCACCCTCCTCAAGATCGCCAACCAACGGCTCAACCTCGCCGGTACGACTCTCGTCCACATCGGCAACCGCAGGCTTGATCAAACCCCGCAGTGTCGCCTCAACATCCCGTGACCCCTCAATGTCGATCGAGTCCATGATCTCGGTGCTCCACGGCAGGTCGAGCATCGTGTCGAGCCCGTTGCGGATGTCGTCGGACTCGGGGCTCTGGTCACTGGTTCGTTCAAGCATGCCGACTTCGCGAAGAGCCGCCAGACGTACCTCATCGGGCAGCTGGGCCTCCTCGACCCGCGTTCGAGGTCCTGGGCCCGTCGGTCTGTTCCCGGCGAGCTCCTTCTCCCGGTCAATGTTCACAGGGTCGACTTCTGCCGTCGACCTTCGCGGTCAACAGGAGAATGGTCGGAAGCTACGAGTCGACCAGCTCTTGTGTGGATGACAGCTGTGACGGCATCTCACCGGGATCGGCTGGTCGCTCTCCTCCTCAAGACCGCGTCGGCAGTACCACCGGCTCAACCTCGTTAGGCGGGGTCGCCCTCCTCCACATCGGCCACCGCAGGCTTGATCAAACCTCCGCAGTGTCGCCTCAACATCCCGTGACCCCTCAATGTCGATCGAGTCACTGATCTCGGTGCTCCACGGCAGGTCGAGCATCGTGTCGAGCCAGTTCCGGATGTCGTCGGCCTCAGGGCTCTGGTCACTGATTCGTTCAAGCTTGGCAACTTCGTACAGCACCGCCTCACGTACGTCGTCGGGCAGCTGCGGCCTCCTCGACTCGCGTCCGGTAGTCCTGGGCCCCGTCGATCTCGTTCTCGGTGAGCTCCTTCTCCCAGCCAACCTTCTTGGTGTCGACAGCTGCAGGGTCGGCAGTTACCGGGTCGGCCGGCTCTTGTGGGGACAACTGCTGCGCCGGCATCCTCAGCCGAGAGAGCGGCTGCGTTGGTGCCTCCTCATCAAGAGCCGAAGCCGCTGCCATTGCCGGAACGAACGGCACTGCGCCCGCGGGACTGCCGCAGACGTCGCAGTAACAGTCCACGATCATGCCCGTACACTCTGGCTGCGTACAGGCGGTCTCGAGGCCTGCGTTTTTCGATTTCGGAGGAAATCCCTCTATTAGAACGAACGGGTCTGCGCCTGAAGGACTGCCGCAGACGTCGCAGTAGCCGTCGACGATCGTGCCGGTACACCCTGGCTGCGTACAGGCCGTCATGAGACACCCCCTCGTTCTCGTGACATCGACTTTCGCCATAGTAAGACGGCGCGGATGTCGTACCTTAATTGAAAAATTGCTGTCTTCACCGTCAGCCGGGTGGCCCGATTCTCCAAGTCGCAGTTTCCGCAGTCAACCATTGATCACCAGCACAAAGGGTTTGGACGTCAAGCCCGTGCTGGGGTCCAGCAGACGAAGCCGGTAACGACCCGGCTGCCCAAGCTCGACATAAGCGGTGAACTGGCCCGACTTGTCAGTCTTCGTCGGTAGCGGGAAAGCCAGCCACTTGCCGTCCTCCCAGCGCTGCACCCTCAAAAGGGTGTCCGCTCCATCCCGGTACGAACCTCGGATTCGAACGGTCTCGAAGGGCCTGGCGGAGGCGGCTACATCTTTGACCTGAATGGCCTCCCTCTCCGCCGAACCGCTTCTAGGGGCGGAAGCTGGTGGCTCGGTGGTCGACTGCCCCCCGCCGGGCGTCGCACTTTGAATGGGGCTGGACTCCACCGCCGGCTCACCGGACGCTCGGAATAGCAAAAGCCCTAACCAAACCGCGGTGAGAATAACGAACAGCCCGAGAACCAACAGTCTCAGCCGCGGCAGTGGCTCGCGTCGGGGCAGGGCATCACTCGGCGAAAAGCGACGGTAGGCGGCCTCCAGTTGGAGAGTCTTGGGGCGTCTGATCACAAGTACTGCGATCAAAAGCAGCCAAGTCAGGAGCAGGGCGACAGCGAAGCCGATCAGCACCTCAGGCCCCTAATGACCGGCCATAGCTCTGAGCAAACCCTTGCTTGCGGGGTCTGCAAGACCATGCGTCACCTCGATGACATCACGTCCGCAGACACAGGGCGGAGACGGATGGAAACCAATGCGAGTGTAAGTCGCCCTGTGCCAGTCTCAACGCTGTCAGCGCCTCACTGCAACGTGGCACCCGCTCAGCATGCCTCTGCGCCTAACCGCCCCAGATGTCTTCGACGTAACGGTTCTCGGCCCGGAGGTTGGCGAGCCACGCCTCACTGTCCCCCATGGGGCCACCGGCCTGCTGATGGTGGATAGCGGTGAGGGCGGCGCGGACGGCCGGCGCGATGGTCCGGGCGTTGCCGCAGACAAAGACGTGGGCGCCCTGCTCCAGCAGTGACCAGACCTCCTCGCCATGCTCTTGAATCGCGTCCTGAACGTATTGCCGCGGCTGGCCCGGAACGCGTGAGAAGGCAGTGACAACCCGGGCAACGCCGAGCGATTCGAATTCCCGCAGTTCATCGGCGTACAAGTAGTCGGCGTTCGGGTTTCGGCAACCGAAGAACAGCAGCGACTCCGCGACCGAAGACCCTTGCTGCTTGAGTGTGGCCCGCTCCTGCAGGAACCCGCGGTACGGCGCCAGACCCGTGCCGGCGCCGACCATGATCATCGGAACATGCGCGTTCTCCGGTGGCCGGAAGCCGATACCGGGATCTCGGACAAAGACGAACACCGTGCTGTTGTTGGGGCTGGTAGCCAGATGGTTGGAGCAGATGCCGGCATACTCGCCGTGACCCGAGCGCGCCGGAGCTCGCAGCACGCCGGTGGTGATGCTGCAGACTTTTTGATCAACCAGCGGCGAGGACGAGATCGAGTAGTAGCGCGGTCGCAGCGGTGGCAGCAGATCGAGATAGACCTCGAACGGCAGCGCACACCCCGGGAATTCCTCTAGCAGATCCAGCAATGAGCGGTTGGGCAGAAAAACCCGCTCCCGGTAACGGCCCTGCGCTTCTGGATCATCTCCGATCAGTTCCTCCAGCGCCGCCCGCTGCTCCGGATCGTCGGTGTAGGACACCATCATTTCGATGTCGGACCGCTTGGCCACGTCCTGCAGCTCTACGCAGGTGCCGAGCACGCCTAGCAGCGGCGTGGGCTCGTCGATCGGCAGGTGCGTGTGCGACCCGGAGCGCGCGACGATCGTCAGATACTGGCCAGCGTCCAGACCGAAGCGGAACATCGTGCGGCGGATCAGTTCGGGGTGGTTGCGGGGCAGCACGCCGAGATGATCACCGGTCTGGTAGGTCGTGCCCTCGGGCAAGGCGATCTCCACGTGCCGGGTGGACCGCTCGGCCGGCTGGCCGTCGAGCGCCGTCGCCAGCTCGCGGTTCACCGCGACCCGCGCAGGCGCCGCCTCGTACGACACGATCACCGGGTTGGTCTTCTGCCGATTGACGAGGCTGATGCTGAGCCGCGGACCGACCGCCGCCGGGTCGGCGGCACTCGCCGGAAGATCGAGGGTCGACGCCAGATCGGACCACAAACTGTCGTGCCAGGCCCGGTATTGGGCGTCGAAGTCTGACCGTACGTCGCCCTCGCCTCGCGGATGAATCCGCCTGCCCCCAAGCTCGGACAGCTTGGTGTCGAGCAAGATCGGCACAGCCTGATAGGTAGCGGCCCATTCGGTGTTGCCGCAGCCGAACACTGTGTACGGCGCACCGGTGGGACGCTGATCGGCAGGCGGATCGTTCAGCCATTGGCAGAACTGTTTGGCGTTGGCCGGTGGAAGTCCGTTGTAGGACGAGCTCACCAAGATGCTGGCCCCGTCGCTGGGTAGATCACCCACATGATCATCCAGAGCTCCGAGCACCACCGAGTAACCGCGTTCGGTCCCCTCCTGCGCCAGCCGCGTCGCGATGCCTTCGGCCGTACCGAGATCGGACCCGAACATCACCTGCAGCGGCGTGTTGTGCCGGGCGGCCGCCGGAAGGGTCGGCGCCAGTTCCTCCGAGACCGTGGGAGCCGCCGCCAGCCGGGTGACCGGCGCGTCCAGCCGGCGATCGGGCCGAGGAACGACCTGGATCCGCATCTCGTCGGGCTTGATGGTCAACGTCGTCTTGATCTTGAGTTCGTAGTCGAATGCGTCGACAAAGTCGAAACGTTGCAGGAGGAGGGCGAGCACCAAGATCGCCTCCTGCATGGCGAACTGCCGCCCGATGCAGGCGCGTTGGCCGGTGCCGAACGGCTTGAAAGCGTCGGGGGGCAGCGCGCCCAGTTTGTCCGGGGCCACATGGTCGGGGTTGTACTCCTCCGCGTCCGGTCCCCAGACCGACTTGTCGCGGTGCAGGGCCGCCGACATCACCATCACTGAGGTGCCGGCCGGCAACCGGTATCGGCCCCCGATCACGGTGTCTTCCCGGGCGTACCGGTTGAACCCCGAGGCGGTCGGCCACAGTCGAAGCGCCTCGTTGAGGACCTGCGTTACGTAGGTCAACCGGTGAATCTGCTCGAACGTCGGGGCCAGCGTCCCGCCCAGCACCTCGTCGACCTCGGCCCGGGCTCGCCGGACCACGTCGGGGTTCTTCATCAGGAAGTAGATCGCGAAGGACAGCAGTCCGCTGGTGGTCTCGTGGCCGGCGATCAGGAAGGTGACGCACTGGTTGCGGATGTTCTCGTCGTCCAGCCCTTCCCCGGTGCGAGGATCTCGGCCTTCCAGCATCCGGCCCAACAGGTCTGTGTTGTCCGCCGCGTCGCCCTGTTGCCTGCGCTCGTTGATGAGGGAGTCGACGAGGCCTTGCATATAGGCCTGGTCATCGTCGAATTGCCGCTTGGCCCGTACCTGCAACCGAGTCCTGATCGGCATTTGGCGGGCTCGCGCCTGGGCCTCCAGCAACGACCGCATCATCGCGGCGACGAACGGGTGCGGTGTTTCGCGGTAGAACGAGTTGAACCGGTAGCCGAACCCACACAGGGCGATGGTGTCCAACGTGAGATTCGTCATGTCGGCCGGCACGTCGACGATGTCGTCGGGATTGAGACGATCCCACTTGCCGAGCAGCTGGTCGGCGATGTCCTGCATCTTCGGCACGTACTGCTCCATCGCCTGCATGCTGAACGGCGCCATCAAGATCGCGTGGGCGCGCTGCCAGAGTGGATCCTCGGTCTTGGTGGTGAACAGTCCGTGGCCGGCCACGCCCTTGGACATCTCAATCAGCCCGCCCGCGATGAACTTGTCGAAGCGGGAATCGTCGCAAACCTCGTTGACCAGTTCGTGGCCGGACACGATGACCCGGGTGGCGTTCGGTGTGCTCAGCTTGAAGATGGGCCCGTATTCCTGGGCCAGCTTGATCACACTGGGGATGGGGTTGTGCTGGTCGAGGTCGAAGAGATTACCCAGCACGGGCACACCGCGCGGGCCAGGAAAATCCTCGACGTCGATCATGGTCTCGGTCGTGGTCATGACACTCCTTCGTTTCTCCGAGTCAGAGACCGGCCGCGGTCTCGCCCCAGATGTCTTCGAGCAAACGATCACTGGACTTGAGATCGGCCAACCATTGCTGCGCCGCTTCCTCGGTCCCGCCGGTCTTGTGCTGGTGGATCTTGATCAGGGCTGCCCGAACTCCCGGAGCCATCGTATGGGCGTTGCCGCAGACATAGATCACGGCGCCGCCGGCGAGCAGGTCCCAGACATGATCTTGTTCGCGCTCGATCAGATCTTGTACGTACGTCCTGGGCTGACCGTCGGCGCGGGAAAAGGCGACCTGGAGATCGGTCACTCCCGCATCGGCGAACCCCTGGAGCTCGTCGGCGTACAGGAAGTCGTTCTCGGCGTTACGGCAACCGAAGAACAAGATCGACTCCGCGATCGGGACGCCCTTCTCTTTCAGGTCGGCTCGCTCCTGCAGGAAGCCGCGGAAGGGGGCCATGCCGGTACCCGCCCCGACCATGATCATCGGCACATGCGGGTTGGCAGGTGGGTGGAACGGGATCGTGGGCCTGCGTACGAACGTGAATACGGTGCTGCCCTCCATGCTGGCCTCCAAATGACCGGAGGCCACCCCGGAGAAGGTGCCGTGACCGCTCCGGGCCGGCCCGCGCAGCACACCGACCGTCAGGTGGCAGGTCGACGTAGCGGCGGGGCAGGAGGAGATGGAGTAGTAGCGCGGCCGCATTGGCGGCAGCAGCTCCAGGTAGACGTTGAACGGAATGTCGACGCTCGGATAGTCGTCGAGGAGGTCGAGCACTGGCTTGCGCGGCACCGCGACCTTGTCGCGATAAGCCGCCTTACCCTGCTCGTCAAGTCCGGACATGGTCAACAGCTCCGCCTGCTCCTGGGGATCCGTGGCGTACCGCGACAGTACGGCTAAGTCCGTACGGGTGGCGACGTCTTGCAACTCGACGCAACTCCCCAGGACGCCCAATAAGGGGGTCGGTTCGCCGACGGGCAGATGCGTGAACGCGCCTCCCGTCGGGGTGATCGTCAGGTACGTGCCGGCGTCCAGCCCGAACCGAGCCATTACCCGCCGGATCAGGTCGACGTTGTTGCGAGGCATCACCCCGAGATGATCACCGGTGGCGTACTCGGTTCCTTCGGGCAGCTGCAGCTCGATGTGCCGAGCAGACCGCGCGCCCGTAGCTGCGTCCTGACCATTGAGCAGCTCCCGGTTGATCAACAACGTGCTGGGCAGTGCGCGGTAGGAGACGACCACGGGATTCGTGGTCTGCCGGTTGGTCATGCTCAACTGCAGGCGGGGCTCGGTGCTGGACCGAGCGGCCGACGCCTCCTCCGTCAACCCGAGCTTCTCAGTGATGGATGGCCACAGGCCGGAGTACCAGTCGGAGAACTGCCCGTCGAAATCGGAGCGGGCGTCGCCCTCGCCACGGTCCCGGATTCGGGTGCCGCCGTGCGCGGCCAACTGGTCGTCGAGCAGGGTGGGAACGGCCTGGTAGGTGGACGCCCAGTCCATGTTGCCGCAGCCGAAGACCGAGAAAGCGAGCCCAGAGGCTGCGTCGGCGGGAGTGCTGGAATCGGTGATCCAGCGGCAGAAGCGTTCGGCGTTGTCTGGCGGCTTCCCGTTGTAGGAGGCACACACCACAACCAGGGCTCCTTCGTGCGGCAACAGGCCCGTGTGATCATCAAGGGCGCCGAGCGTTACCGCGTAGCCACGGTCGGATCCGTCCTGGGCGATCTTGTTCGCCACTCCTTCGGCGGTGCCCAGGTTGGAGCCGAAGAGCACCGTCAGCGGGGTGTTGTGTCCCTCCCCGGTCCGCTGCGGGCGCGGCTTGGGCTCAGCAGCTTGCCTGTTGGTCGGCGCGGTGGTGAGAGTGATCGGTGCGGTTCCGGTGGTGCGACCGGGCCGTTGTTTGATCTTGATCAACAAGCCTTCGGGCTTGATCGTCAGACCCTCTTTGACCTTCAGCTCATAGTTCAGATAGTCGACGAACTCGAAGCGTTGCAGCAGCATGCCAAGCACCAGCATGGCCTCTTGCATGGCGAACTGGCGGCCGATGCAGGCCCGCTGACCCGAACCGAACGGCTTGAACGCGTTCGGCGGAAGCTGCGACCGGGTTTCGGGCCGGAAGTGATCCGGGTTGAACTCCTCGGCATCCTCGCCCCACACTTCTCGGTCGCGGTGCAGCATGATCGTGAGTGCGGTGATCGAGGATCCCTTCGGCATCAGGTATGGCCCGACTCTGGCATCTTCGTACGGGTAGCGGGTGAACCCCGAGACGGTGGGCCACAGCCGCAGCGTTTCGCTGAGGATTTGATTGACGTAGGTGAGGCCAACTACTTGCTGGTAGGTGGGCAGCACCGAGGTATCCGTGCCGAGAACGCGATCCACTTCCTGCTGAGCTCGGGCGACTACTTCGGGATGCTTGATCAAGAAGCTGATCGCGAAGGACAGCAGTCCGCTGGTGGTTTCGTGGCCGGCAATCAGGAACGTCTGACACTGAGCCACAATGTTGTCGTCGCTGAGCTTCTCGCCGGTTTGCTTGTCGACGCCGGTCAGCATGCGGCTGAGCAAGTCCTTGTGATCTTCGACGTTCCCGGCGCGGCGCCGCTCATCGATGATCGTCTGGACCTCGCCCTCCATGTAGCGGTAGTTCTCGGCCAGCTGCTGCGAAGCGCGTCGTCGCAGCTTCGTCTGGATCGGCAGTGCCCGAGCGCGTCGTTGGCTCTCCCCCAACACGCCGTACATTGCCTCGACGAACGGATGCAGGCTGTCGCGATAGAAGGAGTTGAAGCGGTAGCCGAAGCCGCACAGCGCGATGGTGTCCAAGGTGAGCCGCGTCATGTCGGCGGTGACATCGACCGGTTCGCCCGGGTTCAGCCGCTCCCACTTCTGCATCAACTGGGTCGCGATGTCATTCATCATTGGGACGTAGTCGCGCATCGCCTGCTGGCTGAAGTTCGGCAACAAGATGTTGTGGGCCTTCGACCAGTTCGGATCATCGGTATCGGAGGTGAACAAACCAGCGCTCCGGCCAAAACTGCGCACGGCCTTCTGACCGTCCCCGACGAGCTTGTCGAACCGCTCGTCGTCGCACAGGTCGTCGATCATCGCCAGGCCTGAGGCCGCGAAGCGATCGCCGGCCGGGGTGTGCAATTTGATCATCGGACCGTACTCGCGAGTCAGCTCCATCAGCGTGACGATCGTGCGGTCAGGTGGCACGTCGAACATGTTGCCGACCACGGGCAGGCCCTTCGGCCCAGGAATGTCATCAACCGTCAACGGTGTGGCCTGACGTTCCTCCAGCGGCTTCGATGTCGTCATGCGGATTGCCTTTCAGGTGTGGCCGGTTCGGCGATACGGCCGGCACGAATGAAGATCACCAGGCTGGCGATCACGACCCAGGTGGGGAAGATGAGCATGGCGGCGGGGTGCATCACCGTGCTCAACAACAAGAAGGCGGCCAGCAGGTAGCTGATCAAGCCCACCCATTTCGGCATGATCCCGGCTTGTCGGAGCAGAGACGTCGTAGTCAGTGCGTACATGCCGGCACCGCGCAGCGCGTAGACGAAGACCATGCCGTAGCCGACCGCGAGCATGCCGCGTACGAAGTCAGCTGAGGGCAGCGGTGCGCTGGTCAGATCCTTCAGCAGCGCCACCGCCCCAGCCGATGCGGTGCCGGCGAAGAGCAGAACGACGAACAGCACACCGGACACCAGCTGCAGCCCATAGGGGATGGCCGATGGTGCCGCCGTACGCGTTTCGATCAGCAGCCTGGTGCAATGCGCATGCCAGAGAAACACGATTCCGGCGAACGGAACCAGATAGAGGCCGACGGTGGCGAGCAACGTACTGTCACTGGCGTAGTAAGCGGTGATATCCGCATCCGAGGCTGACAAGTTGGGCGTGCTGCCGACTAAGACGATTGCCACCACAAACAACGCGGCAAAAAGGACGCCCGAAATGCTCGAGAGCCGGGCGTACTTGGCGCTGTCGGACAGTTGTCGGCGCGACCCGCCCGATCGGCTGCGGCGCCTCGGTCCAGCGGCCGCCGGCGTTCCTTTCGGGGGCGCGGGCGGCGCCGTCGGGGAACTAGTCATCACTCACCTCGGATTCTGGTTCGGAGCCTTTCCTGATCCGCGGGGGCAACTGGGGTGCGGAGTCCGCCGTACGGCTCAGGTCGAGCGCCTCCAGAACCCGGAGCAGATCCAGCGTGCTCGCGAAAGCGTCTCGGCTGCCGTCGGGATGGTGAACCGCGCCGGTCAACCGGCCGCCGGCCTCTCGATACACCTCGACGATCACTCGCATCTGCACTCCTCCCCAGCGCGGCGACGGCTGGGCATGGCTGCAAGCCTGGTGGACGCGATGCCGGTTTGTCCCTGGCAGCACCTTCCAGTGCGCTGACAGGATTCGTTCAGGTTTGTCCCTGTGATCACCGCTGCGCGACGCGGTGATCACCGAAAACTGTCAGTGCTAATCGGTACGTTCTTCCTTGTCAGGGGTGGTTTTGCTGGGAGGGGATGGATGTGATCAGGAACGAGCACGGGGGGTCTGGGGTGCTGCCGGGACGGTATGCGGGTGAGGCGATCCCGATCCATGACGGGCCGACGCCGGAGCAGTTGGCCTACCGGGAGCACAAGAGGGCGGCGGATGGGTTGGCGGGCCGGATCTGCGCTGCGGCAGCCGATGCGGCCCGGTCGCAATACGTCCTGTTGGAGCTGATCGGACAATTTGAGGCGATGGGCGGTTTGAAGCATTGGACCGGCTTCAAATCTGTAGCGGATTGGCTGTCGTGGTGTTGTGCGATGACACCGCAGGTGGCGCGGGAACACGTCCGGGTTGCTACAGCTTTGCGCCGCATGACCACCATCGCGAACCTGTTCAAAGAAGGCCGACTGTCGTATTCGAAGGTCCGGGAGGTGACCCGGGTGGTTGATGTGGTCGATGAGCAGCGGCTGGCCGAGCTGGCGGTGACGGCGACGGCTGCCCAGTTAGCGAAGATGATCTCCAGTTTCCGGGGCGCCGACGGTAGCCGGATCCCGCAGCAGAACAAACGTGTCGTGTCGTGGCAGGAACGGCAGGACGGCATGATCGACTTCCGGGTCCGGCTGCCCAAAGAAGACGCCGCCGTCTTGATCGCCGCCATCGAGACCGCGAAGGACCAGTTCGGGCCGCCACCACCCAAACCGGATCCCTGTGGCGCGCATGCCCAAGCCGACCCGACAGCTGGGCTGCAGGTGTATGGCAAAGCGGATGCGTTGCTGGATGTGGCCCGCGGCTTCCTCAACACCGCACCCGAAGACCGCTCCGGGGAGGACCGCAGCCTCGTCGTCGTGCACGTCTCAGCCGACAACCTAATGCCGGCCGAGCCTGTCGAAGCCCAGCTCTGTACCGATGACCTGATGCCGGCTGAGCCTGTCGAAGCCCAACCCGATACTGAAACCAATCCCGGAGACGTTCCCGCGGGAACGTCTGCCACCTCACCGAACATGGCTGTCTGCCACATTGCTGGTGTCGGGTCGGTTGAGCCGGCGACCGCGCAGAGACTGGCGTGTGACAACCCGGTGTTGGGTGCGGTGGTGGACAAGCACGGGCCAGGTGCTCGCACTCGGGCGCACTCGACGTTTGGTGTCGAAGCCGTTGCGTCGGGCGTTGATGATCCGTGACCACGGTATGTGTCAATATCCGGGCTGCCATCAAACCCGGCATCTGAAAGCCCACCACCTGGTGCGTGGATGCGTGGCGGCCGCACCGACCTGGCTAATCTGATTTTGCTGTGTCAGTGGCATCACACCGCCGTCCACGAAGGCGGCGTGACGATCAGCAAGGGTTCGGATGGTTGGCTGTTCACCAAACCCGATGGGCAAACCTGCCAGCCCTGGCTTAGTGATGAGAATTTGGCACGGCATCTCGACTTCGCCCGCCGCCGAGCAGAACAAGAAACTGCGCAGCGTGATCAATTCGCCACGGTGGACAGCTTCCACCATCCCGACGCCACAACGATCCGGCCCCGCTGGAGAGGCGAACCCTTCGACCTGCATGCCTGCGTCCAAGCCCTCTTCACCATCAAACTCCCCGAACCGACCGAGGGCCAAGATCAACAAGCCGCCTAGCCGAGCAGATCTGGGAACCGCCCAGCCAGCTCACGCCGGGACGCGATGCCAGCCTTGGCGTAGATGTTGCTCAGGTGAAACGCGACGGTGCGACTGGTGATGAACAGCTCGCGGCCCACCTCGGAGTTGGTTCGACCGGCGGCTACCAACCGCGCGACGGCGAGCTCTTGATGGGTGAAGTCGAGTGGCGCTCCCCTGCTGGCCGGGCGGAGACCAGCGGTCTGCAGCAGCGCATCGCAGACCGCGAGAAAAGGCGCGGCCCGTAAGTGCTCCAGCTTCTCGTGCGCATCACGCAGCAGATCAAGAGCAGGTCGCCGTTCGCCCTGGGTCAAAAGGAACCGACCGTAGCCTGTTTCCAGCCGAGCTTGGATAAGCGTGGCCGGCAGCTCCACCGCCAGCTGCAGCCCTCGCTCGTACGCCTGCTGAGCGGCGCGCGCATCCTGCCGCAGCTCTGCGAGCCAAGCCTCCAGCCGTACGGCCTCCAGCGACGCCCATCCCGGCGCCTGCCTCGTCCGCTCATGCAGCTCGCGAAGATGATCCTCCGCGGCATCGAGGCGACCCAATCCCAGGAGCGCCTCGGTACGCAGCGCCCGCCAGGCCGGGGCACCCAGGCCGTCGACGCGCTCGCGCATGGCGGGATCATCGAACTCTCGCAGCGCGCGGTACATGGCCGGGTAGTCTCCGCGAGCCTGCGCCAAGGTTGCCCGGGCGACCGCCGCGTACGCCCGACTCGCCCACCACGGCAGCATCTCGGCGGAGCTGCTCGCGATGGCCAGCTGCGATTCGGCAAGCTCCCACAAGCCTCGTCCCGCCGACACATAGCTCGCCACTCCGTAGGTGTTGCCAAGTCCGAGCTGAATCCCGGCATCCTGCGCGAGGGTGATCGCCAGCTCGGCTTGGCTGGCCGCGCCATCCCAATCGCCAATCCGGTACAGCGCCTCCGCCAGGCCGGTCTGAAACATGAGCCGACCCTGCAGCACCAGGCCGGATGGAGCATCCCGCAGCACCGCCGACAGGTGGGCCGCGGCGGGCCGTTCCTGCCCTGACCACAAGGCAAGCATGCCCTGCAACGCCTGCCGCTCGAACAGGCTGGCCGGGAGAAAGCCGGCGTCCGTGGCGGCGTCGATCAGACCGAGAAAATCCTGCTGGCGGCCTTGCGCGGCAAGCGAGAGCATGAGCGTGAAGCGGGCCAAGGCGGCCACCTCGGGCGGCGGTCCGGCGAGCAGCGCATCGAGGCACAGTTCGACCGCTTGCTCGACGTCCCCCTCGACCATCGACAGCAGACCGAGATAGGACGCCACCGCGGCTTGGTCAGCGGTTTGCGCTCCATCCGACGTGCCCAGCTGCCGCGCCACCGACAACTCCTGACGGGCTTCCGAAAGTCGGCCGGTGAGGAGCGCGATTTGGCCCAGCGCACGGCTGCGCGGCGCACTCGGTAGCGTCGCCCGCACCGAGCGCTCGTGCCGAGCTGCCCGAGCGACGTCTCCGTCGGCGATCATCGCCGCGACGGCGCGAGCCAGGCGGCGACCCTTCTGCTCCGCGGTCTCGCTGAGGTCCGCAGCGGCCAGCAAGTGGTCGGCCGCCGCCAGCCAGTTCAGCTGACTGAGCTCCAGCTCAGCCAGAGTGTCCAGCTCGCCGGCCAGCTCGGAGTCGGGACCGACCGCCGCCGCCACCCGATGGTTGAGTGACGGTGCACCTCCTAATACCTCGCCCGCCCGCCGATGCAGAGCATGGCGCCGGGCCGGCGAAAGGTCGGCGTAGATCGCCGCCCGGACCAGGACGTGCGGGAAGGCTACGTCCCGCGGATGCCCGGGTGGGCCGTCGATCAATAGACCGGCTCGTACCGCTTCGTCCAGTGCGGCCACCGGATCAGCCACCTCGGCCACCCGCACGGTATCGGCTAAGGCGCTGCGCGTACCCAGCACGGCCGCCGCCAGCACGAGGTCCTGAGCGGCCGGGGACAGTTTGGCCAACCGTACGAGCACTACGAAGCTCATCGAGTGCGGAGCGGGCAGTGCGTCGGAGGCTTCCATCAAGGCCTCGGCGGGCAGTTCCTCCAGCAGCGCCCGGGCGTACAAGGGATGGCCGCCGGTGTGCTCGTGCAGCCGGCGGCTCGCCGCTGGCGAGAGGAGCACACCATCGAAGCTCGACGACAACCGCCGCAAATCCTCCGCGGTCAAGCCACCAAGCGGTAGCCGTCGGGCCAGCTGACTTTGTGCCAGCGCTCGCTCCCAGAGCTGCCGGGGATCGGGCGCATCCGAGCGGCTGCTGAGCAAGATCATCACCTGATCGCTACGGAGCCGGCGCGCCACGAAGACCATCGCCTGGGCGGAACGATGATCAGCCCACTGGGCATCGTCGATCACCACCAGCACGGGGCCCGACGTCTGCAGCGCTCCCAGCTCGGACAGCAAGTCCGCACCCACCGCCAGCGGATCGGAATCGGGACGTAGCGCCGCCAAACCGGAGCCCGGGTCGCTCGGGAAAAGATCGGACAGTAGCTGGTTGATCACTCCGTACGGCAGATCAGTTTCGTTCTCATCGCCACCCGCCCACAGCACTCGTACACCGGAAAGACCACCGATGAACCGCCGCACCAGGGAGGTCTTGCCAATACCCGCCTCGCCGGTCAACCACACCAGCCGTGGCTCACCGCTGCGAACCCGCTGCATCTCCGCGTTGAGCAGGGCTAACTCGTCGGCCCGTCCTACGAACGGGTCGTCTATCGGCATGCCTCATTCTGGCTGAAACGCTTCCTCGGCCGGCAGCGGGCTTCTGTTGATCACATCGCGCGACACTCGGCCATCCGAGCTGAGTCCGGTTGCTGGTGGCTGAGTCTGCTGAATGGGTAATTGTGGCGCGTGAGACTGAGCCGTGAGGGCTTTCGTGAATACGCGGGCGGCGCACTGTGGGTGTGGCCTAGCCTCGCTTCGCTGGCCGCCCTAATCCTTGGTTTGGCGATCAGCCAGATCACCATCAGCCCGCAATCCCCGCTGGCTCCGCTGGCTTTCCAAGGGACCGGGGACGATGCGCGAGCACTGCTGACAACAATCAGTAGCACCGTGGTGACGGTTATCGCACTCGTCCTCGGCCTGACCGTCGTGGCGCTGCAACTGGCCTCGACACAGTTCTCTCCCCGTCTGCTACGCAACTTCCTTCGCGATCGGTCTACCCAGCTCGTACTGAGCGTGTTCATGGCCACCTTCGTCTATAGCACTGCCGGCCTCTACACCGTCGGATTGTCCCGGGGCAACCGAACCGAGGAGTTTCCTCGGTTGGCTGTGAGCGGCGCGATGATCTTGCTGTTCGCGAGCTTGGCGATGGTCGTGTACTTCGCAGATCACCTGGCGCACTCCATCCAGATCGACTCTGTAACAACCCGCGCCGAGAAGGGCGCTCTGAGCGTTGTAGCTAGCGAACAACTAGGCACCTCTGAAGAAAGCCGGCCGCAGCCTCCGCCATGGGCAGTACCGCTGATAGCGATGCACTCCGGCTACATTCAAACCGCACACCCCGAGGCGTTGTTGCCGCTGGCCAGCCGCTATGGCGTCTCCGTGACTCTGCTCCATCGGGTAGGGGAGCATGTGATCGCCGGAACTCCGCTGGCTTTGATGTGGCCGCCGTCAGCCACCGACCCTGCACCGGACGCCCAAACGTTCTCCAGCGCACTCGATGGAGTGATCAAGATCGGATTCGAACGCACGTTGCAGCAAGACATCACCTTCGGCATGCGCCAATTGGTCGATGTCGCTTGCAAGGCGCTCTCTCCAGCAGTAAACGACCCTTACACCGCTGTCCAGGCGATTGATCACCTCTCGGTGATCTTTTGTGCTATGGCCATCCGACCGTTGGGCGACGACGTCGCTCGAGATCCGAAGGGCGTCGGCATGGTACTGGTACCCGGTCGGCGGTTCGGTGACTACCTCGCTGTGATGTGCGGAATGGTCCGCCGGTATGGCGCTTCGGAACCGATTGTGAGCCAGGCGCTGCTTCGATTGCTCAGTAGCTGTGCCGGCTTGGTCGGCGACGACCCCGCGAGGCGTACGGCGATTGACAAACAGGTCGCGTTGATCGTGCAAGATGCGGAACGGGAGATCGCGCAACATGAAGACTTCTTCGCCGTACGGGCCGCAGCAGAGGCGATCAGGTACGGATGAGCCTGGCTATCGCCTCCTCCGCGGTGGGTACCTGACCGAACACCTCCCGCTGGCGGGTTGGGTCGGCGACGTACCCGCCCCGCTGGAACCAGCGCATCATCGCGGTCATGTCCTTGACGAGCGGGTTGAACCGACCGACGACCGCACCTGCGGTGTTGATCAAGCCAGCCGGGACGCTGCGTACTCGGATTTGCTGACCGAGCAGTCGACTGGAAATATCTGCGATCTCTTGCATGGTGACCGGCCGATCCCAGCCGATGTCGATACGCTCACCGTCCACGCCGGGCGCATCGACCGCGTCGGCCAGATAGCCGGCCAAGTCCTGTGTGAGTACGAAAGTGAGCGGGATCGTCGGGGAGCCGAACCACATCAGCCGGTGTTTGGCGAATGGGTCACCGCCCATCTGGGTGATCATGTCGAGGAACGCCCCGGGCCGCAGCGCTACGAACGGGACGCCGAGTTGCTCCAGTCGATCCTCCGCAAGTTTCTTGTTCCAGAAGTGCGGAACCTGCGGCGTTAGGTCGCAGGTCAAGATGCTGGTCAATACGAATCTGCGGACGCCGGCATGGCTCGCCGCTTCGGCAAGATTGCGATTTCCGATCTTGTCGATCTCGTCGGTGTCACCTTTGGTGTGCCGGGTGTAGCCGGCTGCTGTGCTGACTACCGCGTCTGCGCCGTCCATCGCCTGCAGTAGTGATGCGGGGTCCATCATGTCGCCACGCGCAATCTCGACGCCGGCCTCTTCAAGACGTTTCGCGTCTGATGTCGGCCGCACCAGCGCGCGTACCCGTTTGCCGCGGGAGAGCAACGCAGAGACCACCTGTCCGCCGAGCATTCCAGTGCCACCAACGACGAGCACCCCTCCGTCACCGGCCATCGTCTCTTCCTCCTCCACGCGACATGTCCTCTCTACCTGACGACGACGTCAACGTAGTCGACGTCGTGTCCCATGGCTCACCCGATCGGGGTGAGGCGGATTGCCCGGCCAGGTCTGAGGCTGGTCTTGACACCCTGGAGGAGCCATGACACCTGACCGGCACGCTCGTACGATGCTTCCCATCCCCGATCGGCCGACGACGGGGCTGACCACCTACGACGCCAAGGATCCCGACACTTCCTACCCCCCGATCGAGCCGCTGCTGCCGCCGGCCGGGGCACCCAACGTGCTGCTCATCCTTCTCGACGACGTAGGCTTCGGCGCCTCCAGCACATTCGGCGGCCCGTGTCGGACGCCGACCGCCGACCGGCTCGCTGAGGGTGGGTTGCGCTATAACCGCTTTCACACCACTGCCCTCTGCGCACCTACCCGGCAGGCGCTGCTCACCGGCCGCAACCACCACTCGGTCGGCATGGGCAGCATCACCGAGACCGCCACGTCGGCGCCAGGTAACAGCTCACTGCGCCCGAACACCAAGGCGCCGCTGGCCATGACGCTGAAGCTGAACGGCTATTCGACAGCTCAGTTCGGCAAGTGCCACGAGGTCCCGGTCTGGCAGTCCTCGCCGATGGGACCGTTCGACGCGTGGCCGTCGGGCGGCGGTGGGTTCGAGACTTTCTACGGCTTCATCGGCGGCGAGAACAACCAGTGGGATCCGGCACTCTACGACGGCACCACCCCGGTGGAACCGCCTGCGACTCCCGAGGAGGGCTACCACCTGACCGAGGATTTGGCCGACCGCGCGGTTGGCTGGATGCGCCAGCAAAAGGCACTGATGCCGGACAAGCCGTTCTTTGTCTATTTCGCCCCGGGCGCCACCCATGCCCCGCACCACGTGCCGAAGGAGTGGGCCGACCGGTATGCCGGTCAATTCGATGACGGCTGGGATGTGCAACGCGAGCGGACCTTCGCACGGCAGAAGGAGCTGGGGATCATTCCAGCCGACACGGAGCTCACGGCGCGTCATGCCGAGATCACCGCATGGGACGACATGCCGGATGAGCTGAAGCCGGTGCTGGCGCGAGAGATGGAGGTCTATGCAGGCTTCCTCGAACACACTGACTATCACGTCGGCCGGTTGATCGACACGCTCGACAACCTCGGCATCCTGGATGACACGATCATCTACTACATGATCGGCGACAACGGCGCTTCCGCGGAGGGCACGCTCAACGGTGCCTTCAATGAGTTGGCCAATTTCAATGGGATGGCGGCTCTGGAGACCCCGGAGTTCATGTTGAGCAAGATGGATGAGTTCGGCTCACCGAGCTCCTACAACCACTATGCGGTCGGCTGGGCGTGGGCGATGGATACGCCGTTCCAGTGGACCAAGCAGGTCGCCTCGCATTGGGGCGGCACCCGCAACGGCACCATCGTGCACTGGCCCGACGGGATCGAGGATCCCGGTGGACTGCGGTCCCAATTCACCCACGTGATCGACGTAGCCCCGACGATCCTAGAGGCCGCCGGCCTCCCCGAACCCGCCATGGTGAACGGGGTGCAGCAGTCACCGATGGAGGGCATCAGCATGCTCTACAGCTTCAATGAGGCGGATCAGCCGGAGCGCCACGATCTGCAGTACTTCGAGATGTTCGGCAACCGGGGCATCTACCACAAGGGCTGGAGCGCGGTAACCAAGCACCGCACACCGTGGGTCATGGTCGGCGCCCTCCCGGCGTTGGATGATGACGTTTGGGAGCTTTATGACGGCAGCACCGACTACAGCCAGGCTCACAACCTCGTAGCCGAGCATCCCGACATGCTCGCCAAGCTGCAGCGGCTCTGGCTGATCGAGGCCTCCAAGTACAACGTGCTGCCGATTGACGACAGGGGAGCGGAGCGGCTTGAGCCGTCGATGGCGGGCCGACCGACTTTGATTCGCGGCGACTCGCAGCTGTTCTTCCCTGGCATGGGACGACTTTCGGAGAACAGCGTGGTCAGCATCAAGAACAAGTCGTTCTCGGTCACCGCCGAGGTGGTCATTCCCGACGGCGCCGTCGATGGTGTGATCATCGCCCAGGGCGGCCGATTCGGCGGATGGTCCATCTACGCCAAGAACGGGCGGGCTAAGTTCGTCTACAACGTCCTTGGTATCCATGAGTTCGCCACCGAAGCCAGCCAGGTGATTCCGACCGGAACGCATCAGGTACGGATGGAGTTCGGCTACGACGGCGGCGGCCTAGCCAAGGGCGGCAACGTCACATTGTTCTACGACGGCGCCGAGGTCGGCGCCGGCCGCGTCGGCGCAACCCAGCCGATGATCTTTTCCGCTGATGAGACCACTGACATCGGCTACGAATCCGGTACCACAGTCGCATCCGACTACACCGCGCATGGCAGCCGGTTCACCGGCAAGATCAACTGGGTGCAGATCGATCTTGGTAAGGACGATAACGACCACTTCATCGACCCAGAAGAACGGCTGCGGGTCGCGATGTCGCGGCAGTGATCCCCGGGTCGTATGCGCCCTGAGCCTCGAACCGTATGCGCCCTGAGCTTGTCGAAGGGCATGCAGGCCTCAGCTTCGATCGTCAGGGGCGCACGATGCACCGGAAGCCGAGGTGGCTGGTCGAGGTGTCGATGGTCTGGGACTGGCGAGCAGCCGGCCGATAGCGCAGACAGTAGTTCGGCGCGCACAGGTGTGATCCGCCCTTGATCACCTTCGTCGACGGGGAAGTGGCCTCTGGCTGTGCCGACTGCGCGGTCGCCGGCTGGCGTCGCGGCCCACAGCACGTCGCCGCTACAGGCGTAATCGACACCTCATTGGCCGTCCCAGCCCGTCCAAGGTGACTGCTGGTGAAGTCCTGGCACGTCCACTCCCACACGTTGCCCGTAATGTCGATCAGGCCGTAGCCATTTGGCGGAAACTTGCCGATAGGCGACGTGCGTTCGTAGCCGTCGAGCACATCGTTGTGCACCGGGAAGTCGCCCTGCCAGGTGTTGGCCATCATCCGTCCGCGAGGTGCGAACTCCTCCCCCCATGCGTAGGTGGCGCCCTCGAGATCACCCCGTGCGGCGAACTCCCATTCCGCCTCGGTGGGAAGCACCTTGCCAGCCCAGGCGGCGTACGCAACCGCGTCCGGATAGGCGACATGGGTGACCGGGTGCTGATCGAGCCCATGCAGCGTGCTCTGGGGTCCATACGGGTGACGCCACTGCGCTCCGGGGACCCACGACCACCAATTCCGGAAATCGTCGAGGCGTACGGGTCGCGTGGGAGGGGTGAACACCAAGGACCCAGCAACAAGCTGCTCTGGCTGGGCGTCCGGAAAGTCTGCGGAGTCCGGGGTAGTTTCCGCCATCGTGATATGACCGGTGGCCTTGATGAACCGGCGGAACTCCGCCACGGTGACGGGGTGCTGGTCCATCCAGAATCCGCCAACCGTCGCCGTGTGAGCCGGCCTCTCCTCTGGGTAGAAGTCGTTGGATCCCATCAGGAATTCACCGCCCGGTATCCAGACCATGTTCTTGGGGTTCATAGACGCGCTCCAGCGGCATTGCAGGGCAGGGTCGAGAGGTCGAGGGCCGGAGACTTGCTGCTCTCGATCAAGACAATGGTGCGTTGCATCTCCCTGGGTTTGATGGCGCCGCCCCCGGCGAAGGGATTGCCGAGGTACTGAATGGTTGACAGCGCCGCAACCAGCATCACGGTGAGCCCGGCCGTCAGCATCGCGTGAGGTAACACGCGGTCTCGCGGGTCTATCATCAAAAGTTCGCAGCCAATTACTACTACCGCGCTCAGCAGCAACACAACCCAGAGAAAGTTCGGAATGACCGAACTCCCGGCATTGAGGCGTCCGCGGCGTCCTTCGCGACGGTCCGCATCTTGCATGAAGAACTCCGAATAGGCGACTTTCTCCCGCTCTGTAGTCGGATCGAACCGGGCGAGCGAGGAGTTCATGGCGTCCAGCCAGTCCTGTACCCGGCTGCTCGGTTCAGCGTCGTCAGCGCCCCACTCATCGGAGACGACCGAGCGGGCATAGCACATGAGGTCCCCTCGCAGATCGGATCCGAGCGGGTCGGGAAACAGCGCAGTCGTACGGTAGAGCTGGCTCGTCGCAACGGCTTCTTGGACGGCTCGATCCTTTGCCGTGTGGTGATTATCAAGGGCCACGAAGATCACGAATGCCGTAAGGACGGCGAGCAGGCTTCCCATCACCGTGAGCCTTCCTACGGCGCCGGCAGGCTGGACAAAATGTCCAGTGGCCGGCGCCCGCCGACGCACCACAACCACGAGGCCGACGGCGGCCGCGGCGGAGAGAACGACCAGCAGCACGAGGATCCATAGGCTCATGAAGCACCATTAGCACAATTGACCCGAATCGCATATCAGTGACGCATGCAAGCGCGCTGATGACCTCGGTAATCGCGCAACAGCAGACTCCGTGCGCTTGTGCCGGACGCCCCGGCTAGGTCCAGAACTCGTCGGCGGCGTAGAGATCTTCGGGGCGCCACCACGCCTCCGCGATCTGCCCGTCGCGTAACCGGAACACCCATACGTCATGGCTGTCGTAGTTGTGATCACTGCGTCGGGCAGTGACGTGCGTCAATGCGAAAGCATGATCGTCATTGGCAGCGGCAGCGTGAAGTTGCTGAGTGAAGGTTCCCTCCGACGCCTGCACCAGCTGGCCGAACATGTCGAACACTGCGTCGCGACCATGATGATCACCAGCCAGCGGACCTCGACCTGGTATGTGCCAGACGGTGTCCTCGGCCACCAGCGACTGCATGCCAGCCATGTCACCCCTCGCGAATGCCTCAAATGCGCTGCGAATGGGCTCGGCATCAGGGTGCTCGGCCATCATGGCTCCTCTCCTCAGGTCTATGTTCACGATCGTGCCGTGCGGAGATGCGGTCAATAGGTCGCTGCCTAGCTGATCACGGGAGTCTGAAACAAGTAACTGCTGGGTCTGTCGTTTCTCCGCACAAGTCCACGAATAAGCGGAAGATCCGTAATTTCGGGCTAATTTGTGGCCTTGTGCGGAGAAACGCACAAATCACGCCGCCAACGCGACATCACTGGCTTGCGCCGGCGCGGCCGGGCCCCTGGTCAACCGCCGCGAGTGTCTCCACGATGGCGGCGCAGAACGCAGGCAGATCCTTGGGCGAGCGGCTGGTGAGCAGATTCCCGTCCTTGCACACCTCTTGATCAACAACCTCAGCACCGGCATTCTGCAAGTCGGTACGGATGCTGGGGTACGACGTCAGCTTTCGACCCGAGACCACGCCAGCCTCAACGAGGGTCCACGGTCCGTGACAGATCGCGGCCACAGGCTTGCCGGAATTCACGAAGTTCCGGACGAAGCCCACCGCCGCCTTGTCGATCCGCAGCTTGTCTGGATTAACGGTGCCGCCGGGCAGCACAAGTGCGTCGTAATCATCCATCGATGCGTGAGCTACCGTACCGTCAACCGGGAACGTGCCAGCCGGCTCGAGGTCATGGCTTCGGGCCTGGATTTCGCCCTCCTCCAGTGACAACAGGTCGGTATAAGCGCCCGCTTCCTCCAGCGCCTCCCGAGGTTGCTCTAGCTCTACCCGCTCCACGCCGTCTGCAGCTAGGAAGGCCACCCTTTTGCCACGCAACTGCTGGTCGGTCATATCTCTCTCCAATCCGTTAGATGAGGCCGCGTTACCCACCGGCGGAGAGGTGATGCACTCCCTGCCGCATCAGATCTTGAGCTTGCCGTCTAGGCCTGCGTCTCGTGCATAATGAGCATCCGATTAGATCTGCCCAGTCGGGGCGGGCGGCAAGATCTCCGTTGCGGATGCCTTGGAGAGCCCAATGACTAACCGCACAGACTTGGGGTCGCCTGACGCGCTAGTGCTCACACATGCGCTCGAGAAGCTTCGTGCTCGCGATGGCCTTTACGCCTAGGAGTTCCGGTCCACGAGATTAAAGTGCGACCACGATTGCTCGCGCTGGGCCGGGGTACCTAGCCAGGTATGAAGAGTGATCGCTTGACATCGATCTATGCCGATCCGGGTCCGTACGCGAGTGCGTACGTCGAGGTCAGCCGGGACCAAGAGCAAGGAAATCGCGTTGTCGACCTTGCGGTACGGGCGGCACGTGAGGAGCTGGCAGCGCAGGGCGCTCCCCCAGCAGTTCTGCAGGAGGTGGAGGAACGGCTGGGCCGCAGCACGGGCCAACCGGCACCTATCAGCCGTTGCGTGGTCGCCAGTGAACGCGGCATCTTGTTCGATCAGCTGGCACGAAGCCACCGGGCCCAACAGGTTGCGACTTGGGGTCCGCTGCCCGACGTCGCTGCCTGGCTGCGCGACGCCAGCCAGCAGGTGCCCTTCGTACTGGCTCTGGTGGATCACGAAGGAGGCGACGTCACCACCTACTCGGCCGAGACGATGGGACCCGAACGTGAGGTGACCGTAGGTGAGCCCTCGAACTACGAGCACAAGGTCCGTGGTGGCGGCTGGTCTCATCTCAACTGGCAGCGCTCCGCAGAAACGGTCTGGGCCCGCAATGCGGCAGAAGTGGCGACCGAGATCGAACGTCAGGTGCGGAGCGGCCCGCAATTGGTGATCATGGCCGGGGACGTGCACTCGCGCGGCGATGTGACCGAGCAGCTGCCCGAGACGATCTCCGCCGATGTTGCGGTCCTCGACCGATCCGGTCGACCGGTCGACGGCGGCGATGACGCGCTTGCGGCAGATGTCCAATCGGTCCTTCGCGATGTCGTCGTGTCCAAACAGCTCGGCATAGTGCACGAGCTCAAGGCGCGAATGGGACGTGGCGAGTCGTTTGCCATCGGCGTTCGAGATGTCGCCGATGCGTTCGTACGCGGACAGGTCGATCGACTCATGCTCGACCCAGACGTCGCCTCCGAATTTACGCTGAAGCCGAGCGACCATCCCGGTCTGGAGCTGGGAATTGACTCGGTTTCCGCAAAGCTCCGGGCCGATCAAGCACTGATAGCGGCGGCATGCATGACTGACGCCGACATCGTGATCGCAACCGCCGCCACGATGGGAGGTGCTCCCGCGGCAGCGCTGTTGCGCTGGAACCAGTAGCGTGTCGGTTTGGTGATCGCGCAGCAGTCCTGGGCCAATATCGGAATCGTTGCTGCCGGCGGCGGCGTCGGCACCGGGCTGCGCTACCTGATCACCGTGTCGATTCCCACGCCCGCTCAGGTGCCCCTGGCCACGCTGGGAATCAACGTTGTGGGTGCCTTTCTGCTCGGGGTGTTACTCGAACTACTTGCCCGCCACGGCTCTGACGATCGCCGGAGCCGTCGGATCCGTCTCGGCCTCGGCACCGGCGGTCTCGGTGGATTCACCACCTACAGCGCACTCGCCACGGAAACAGTTACCCTCGGCGCCGTTCATCCCGGCCTGGCGAGCGCGTACGCGGTGGGCACGCTGATCATCGGCGCAGCCGCCAGCGCGGCGGGCATTTCGCTCGCCCATGCGGTTCATCGAAGGCGCACGTTGTGACGGGCGCTGCCACTGCCTTGCTGATCTGCCTCACCGGCGGTATCGGCGCTGCCCTGCGGTTGATTATCGACAGCCTGATCCGTACCCGGCTGAAGTCGAGTTACCCGGTCGGCACAACTGTCATCAATCTCAGTGGCTCCCTGCTGCTCGGACTGATCACCGGTCTGTCAGCCGGCCATCTCCTACCTGAGCAATGGCAGCTGATCATCGGCACTGGTCTGCTCGGCGGCTACACCACCTTCAGCGCGGCAAGCCTTGAAACCATCCGACTGCTTGAAGATCATCGCTACGTCGCAGCGGCTCTCAACGGCCTGGGCATGTTGATCAGCTGCACGGCAGCCGCGTCACTTGGTTACGCGGTGGCGCTATCGATCACTGGTTGAGCCAGTGTCCATGATCATTAGCTCAACTGCACATCGACTGCGCGCTCGTCAGTGCCACGCAGAATGATCAGCTGGATACTGCCGTCCGCTGCTCCGAGCGCCTCGAAAAGATCATCAATGCCACGGACCACCTTGCCACCCGCCAGCACGATCAGGTCGCCCTCAGCAAGCCCAGCCCGAGCCGCCGGGCTGTCGTCTTCGACCATCCGAACCAACAGTCCGTCCGCGTCCGGCAAACCGACTGCGCGCCGCATCCGCCTGGCAACATGCATTGGTGCTACGCCGATCCCAAGCCGCACTCGGTCTTTGGACTCGCCGCGACCCAGCCCGTCAACCTGGCTACGCAATGCCTCGTCAGCCGGGATGGCCAGATAGAAACCTTCACCCAGACGGTTGGTATTCAGTCCGAGCAGTCGTCCTTCCGCATTCACGATCGGACCGCCCGACGAACCGGGGAGAAGTGGAGCATCGTGCTCGACGCTTCCGGTGATGCGTCGGCCGCGCGGTCCTCGGAAGCTGCGCTCAACACCGGTGATAAAACCCAGCGTGACGCGCAGTCCTCGACCACCAGGATTTGCGAGCGCAAATACCGGGGTGCCGAGTTGCGGCACGCCGTCGGTCGCCCATTCGATCGCGGGCAGATCGCCAGTCTCGACGGAGATGACCGCTATATCTCCGTCCACGTCCACGCCGGCAATCCGGCCGGTCGCGATTCGCCCATCATGGAAGGTGACATCGACTTCGTCACCGCGTACGTTGTGCGCGTTGGTCAGCACCTGGTCCTTGCCGAGCACGACGCCCGATCCGACTCCCCACCGTTGCCCGATGCCCACCACCGCATTGCTGACCTGATCGGCCACACGCCGAATTTCTTCTTGAATGCCGTCAAGTGCTCCCATGGCGCGCTCCCTCTCTTAGTAGTAACTTGCAATTTACTACTTACTTGGAGTGCGTCAATACCGATGATTACGGTTAGTCCATGAGCGAACGGGAATCCGCCACACGCGATCGCGCCCCATCACCACTGGCCGAGGCCCTCGCTCGGGTCGGGGATCGCTGGACCCTACTTGTTGTGCAAGCTCTGCTACCCGGCCCTCGGCGGTTCAATGAGTTGCTGGAAGACATCCCCGGGATCGCCGCGAGCATCTTGTCTGAGCGCCTGAAACGACTCGAGCGGGATGCGCTGCTCGTATCGCGGCCCTACACCGAGCGACCTACCCGCGCCGCTTACCAATTGACCGCCGAGGGCAGGGAGCTCGCCGGCGCGCTTCGACTTCTCGCGCAGTGGGGCGCTCGACACGCGGTCGCCGCGGAAGCCCCGGTGCATTCCGCGTGCGGCACTCCGCTGGAAGCCAGATGGTATTGCCCGACCTGTGATCGTCTCGTAGAGGACGAACCAGAGCTGGAGATGCACTTCCTCTAGCCCGCCACACGCCCCGCACGATGTTTCGGCCGGTGCCCTACGGGTACGGCAGCTCTGTGGTCCTGCTCGACGCCGGATCGAAGGAGTCGCGATGACGGGCAAGACAGTTGAGGCGCAGGCCCGTCCCGATCCCATGCCACAGGCTGGGCAGCGGCCCGGGCCGCCTTTCTTCGCGATCTTGGTAGTGGCCGGACTGATCGTCATCGGGGCCGGCCTACGCGCCACCTCCAATATCATTGGTCCGGTCTTCTTGGTGATCACGTTGGTGATCACCGTCGCTCCGCTGCGCGGGTTCCTCGTCCGGCGCAAGTGGCCGTCGTGGCTGGCGAGTGTGGTCTCGCTGCTCGCGATCTACGCGCTGCTGGCCATCATCTTGGGTTCGGTGGCATTCGCTGTGGCGCGGCTGGTTGACAAGCTCCCGGACTACGCGAACGCGTTCCGAGAAATCTTCAACTACTTGGTGAACGTGGCCGCCCGGTTGGGCTTCGGGCAGGACCAACTCGAGCGACTGGCCGGATCGGTACAGCTCAGCAATCTGGCCGGCCCGGCACAGGCTCTGCTGAGCGGCATCGGCGGCGGTTTGTCGCTGCTGCTGCTGATCGTCGCGCTCGTGATCTTCCTGGCCTTCGATGCCAGCAGCATGTCGGAAAGGCTCGCGGTGATCCGGGAGACCCGACCGCACATCGCCGATGGCTTAACCAACTTTGCCGGCCGGGTACGCAAGTACTGGATCGTGACGACGGTGTTCGGGTTCATCGTCGCGGTGCTCGATGTGATCGCGCTGGTGATCATCGGCGTCCCGCTGTACATCACCTGGGGGGTACTGGCCTTCGTCACCAACTACATCCCCAACATCGGCTTCATTTTGGGTGTGATTCCGCCGGCCCTGATCGCGCTACTCGACGGCGGCGTCGGCGCCGCCATAGCGGTGGTCGCGGTCTACACGGCGATCAACGTCATTGTGCAGACGATCATCCAGCCGCGCTTCACCGGCGACGCCGTGGGCATCAGTGGTACGGTCGCCTTCGCCTCGTTGATCTTTTGGGCGTACGTGCTCGGAACCCTCGGCGCGCTGCTGGCTATCCCCGCCACCCTGTTCCTCAAGTCAGTGCTGCTCGACAACTCCGTCCCGGCGAGCTGGGTGAATGCCCTCGTGTCATCCTCGCCATCCAAGGAGCGGCCGCGCGCCGTGGTCAGAAGAGGACGCGAGCTAGCGCAGGAGCAAAGCTAAGTTGCGGGTGGGTGGGTGCGGGTCGGACCCGTTTTGCGCTCCTCGAACCCGGGTACTTAGCGATACACGTCTCATGAGGAGCAAACAGATATGTGGATGTTCATCAGCGCTCGGCTGCGGTCCTGGTTGATCTTCGCTGTCGTGATGCCAGTTGCGACGACGGCAGTTCATATGCTGCGAGAGCGGCTGGAAGCGCGGTCCGGTCGTACCCCGCTGGTCACCGTCCTCAGCAAGATCGAAAACATTGGAAGGCGGAAGGTCCGCGGTCGCTAGAGATGTGTCCTGAGCTTGTCGAAGGGCAGGATGTGGCCTTGGACAAGCTCAGGGCACATGGTCTCCCACCGAGTTGTCCTCAGCGGTAAGGAGATTCTGCTTCTCGATGGCAGCGCGGGCGAGCGTCTTGTAACCGACTCGTTCAAACAGGACTGTCAGCCGGTCCGGCTCACTCGACATCACGACTCCGGGTCCCCACTCGCGGTGATCCACACTGCTGTTGATAGGAAACGCCTCATCCTCGCGATGTCGAGCCTGGGCAGTTCCTGCCTCACAGGTGTCGCAATTTCCGCAGGGTTGCGGTAGTTGCTCGCCGAAATATCCCAATAGGAATTGGCGGCGGCACCCGGTGGTCTCGGCGTAGCCGCGCATCATCTCAATCCGAGAGGAAGTCAGCTGCTGGTGCGTCTCGGCGACCTCGATCGCTTGCTGGACCGCATAATCGGGCTCCATCTGCTGGTCGAGGTACTCCAACCGTCCGTCTGCAGTCGTCGTCACGGCGCCGGCCTGCTCGAGAAGGTTGACCGCCCGAGTGCGCCTAGCCACCGAAACCTCGATCTCGCGGCCAAGATCGGCGGGTCGTACGGGCTCACCCCGCTCGTGGAGATTTTCCGCAACGTCCTCCAGCGCCTCCTCAGGCGCCCCGCGCGCTGTCAAAAAGCGCTGCAAGTGCAGATCTTCGGCTCGATAGAACAAGGTGACGTCTGCATGCTCCCCATCTCGGCCGGCCCGACCGATCTGCTGGTAGTAGGAATCCAGCGACTCCTGCGCTGAGGCGTGAACCACGAACCGTACGTCCGGCTTGTCAATTCCCATCCCGAAGGCCGACGTCGCCACCACTACATCAAGCCGGTCGGCCAAGAAGTCGGAATGCACCTGCTCCCGTTCGGCGGCCTTCATGCCGGCGTGGTAGCTGGCTGCTCGCAGTCCGGCGTTCCGCAGTTCCCGGGCGTAGAACTCGGCGTCCTTCCGGCTCGCGGTATAGAGCAGACCCAGTTGTGTAGCAGGATCGGCCAGCAGGGTGCGTACGTGCAGGGTCACCGCATCACGCTTGCGATGATCGTCGCTGTAGTGCTGCACGGCTAGCCGGAGGTTGGGCCGGTCGAAGCTCGCGATCACCTCGCCATGGCGTCGCAATCCCAGGCGCGTCACGATGTCTTGACGGACGGGAAGCGCGGCCGTTGCGGTGAGGGCGACGACGCGTGGATGATCAAGGCGTTCGATCACCGAACCCAGTCGGAGATAGTCCGGGCGGAAATCGTGACCCCACGCCGACACGCAGTGGGCCTCATCGACCACAAAGAGGCCGACGTTGACGCTGCTGAGCCGCTCGACCACCTCGTCCTTCGCCAGCTGCTCGGGAGACAGGAAGATGTATTCCGCCTCGCCGTCACCTACCGCCTCCCAGGCACGCCGATTGTCGATCTTGCCCTGCGCCGAATTCACGGCGACCGCCTCGGGAGCCAGCGATGTGTCGATGCCTTCAAGCTGGTCGTGCTGCAAGGCCAACAGCGGCGAGACGATCAATGTCGGGCCGGGAATGAGCAGCGCGGGCACCTGATAGATGGCCGACTTGCCTGCTCCAGTTGGCAAGATCACCAAGACGTCCCGGCCTTGCATGACCAGGTCCATCGCTTCCAGTTGCTCAGGATGGAGCTCGGTCCAGCCGAATGTCTCGGCGGCGACCTGACGCAAGTTGTCTTTGTGGTTGTCGTTGTGATTGGACATCGCGTCGGCATTACCCGCCAAGCCGAGCGCGAAGCGGCGCCTTCGCAACCGAGATCTCCGCGGTTGGCAGGTTTCCGGGCATTTGGCGCGCGGAATTGACCGGAAACCTGCCAACCGTGCTCACGGGCTTCGGCCGAGCCCCTACCCGCCCTGAACGCGGCCGCTTGACCGATGGTCTGATTAGACATCGATTCAGTTCTCGAGAGGGGTTCATCGTGTCCACTGTCCCAGGTGATTTCATCAACCGAATCTCAGAGCTGACGCTGGAGGAGAAGGCAGCACTGTGCCTCGGCTCAGACTTTTGGCACACGGCGCCGGTCGGGAGACTCGGGATCCCAGCGATCATGGTCTCGGACGGTCCGCACGGGCTGCGCGCCCAACTCGGCGAAGCTGATCATGTCGGGCTGATGGGCAGTGCGCCGGCCACCTGCTTCCCTACGGCCTCCGCCTTGGGATCCTCCTGGAATCCAGATCTCTTTCACGCCGTCGGCGAGGCACTGAGTCGAGAGGCGAAGAAGCTGGGCGTTTCGGTGGTGCTCGGGCCTGGCATCAACATGAAGCGATCGCCCTTGTGCGGACGGAATTTCGAGTACGTGTCCGAAGATCCGTGGCTAGCGGGCGAGCTGGCGACCGCGATGGTCCAAGGCACCCAGAGTCAAGGCGTCGGCACGTCGCTGAAGCACTACGCAGCCAACAATCAAGAAGATGATCGACTCCGAGTGAGTGCGGAGGTCGATGAGCGAACGCTTCGGGAGCTCTATTTCCCGGCGTTTGAGCGAGTTGTCACGTCAGCACAACCCTGGACGGTGATGTGTGCCTACAACAAGATCAACGGCACCTACTGCTCAGCGAACCACTGGTTGCTGACCGAAGTGTTACGCCACGAATGGGGTTTCGAGGGTCTCGTTGTCTCCGACTGGGGTGCGGTACATGATCGGGTTGCCGCACTTCGAGCCGGTCTCGATCTTGAAATGCCGCCTGATCTCGGCGTCAGTGACGCAGCGATTGTCGAGGCGGTACGCGATGGCTCGCTGGAAGAGTCTGTTCTCGATGAAGCCGTGAGCCGGGTGTTGCGCCTTGTTGATCAGTCCCAGCCCGCTCTCGCCGAAGGCGCCTCGTTCGATCCTGATGATCATCATGCACTGGCTCGGCGCGCTGCCCACGAATCGGCGGTGCTGTTGAAGAACGCCGGTAATGTGCTGCCCCTGCAACCCGAAGAAGGCAGCACGGTTGCGGTGATCGGTGAGTTTGCGCGTACGCCGCGGTTCCAGGGCGCCGGCAGCTCACAGGTCAACCCAACACGGATTGATGTGCCATTGGAGGAGCTGCAGTCGGCGTTGGCCGGGCAAGCTGAGGTGAGATTTGCCGCAGGCTTTGGCATCGGCAACACCCAGGACGACGAGCAACTGCTGCAAGAAGCGGTCGACATCGCCCGCGTGGCTGATCATGTACTGGTATTCCTAGGGTTGCCCGGAGAAGACGAATCCGAGGGCTTCGACCGCACGCACATCGATCTTCCGACCAATCAGCTGGTGCTGCTTCACGCACTGGCTGAAGTCCATGATCGACTGATCGTGATCTTGGCTAACGGCGGCGTGGTCCGGGTCTCAACTTGGGACGACAGGGTCGCGGCGATCTTGGAATGCTGGCTGTCCGGACAAGCTGCGGGCGGAGCAGCGGTCGATTTGCTGCTGGGCGTTGCCAACCCCTCCGGCAAGCTGGCTGAGACCATCCCGGTACGCCTGCAGGACAACCCTTCCTACCTCAACTTCCCCGGCGAGGAGGGCGTCGTGCGGTACGGCGAGGGCATCTTCATCGGATATCGGGCGTACGACGCGCTCATTCAGCAAGTGAGCTATCCGTTTGGGTTTGGCCTCTCATACACGACCTTCCGGATCGAGAATGTGGACGTGTCGGTCACCGGCTCCATCGCAGGCGGCGATCTTGCCGTGACCGTAACGGCATCAGTCACCAACACCGGTCAGCGGGCAGGGGCAGAAGTCGTCCAGATCTACGTCGGAGACATCGAGGCGTCGGTTGCGCGGCCGCTGCGAGAGCTCAAGGGTTTCGCCAAGGTATACCTGGAGCCGGGCGAGACTCAGCAGGTGAGCTGTCAGCTCGAGGAGCGAGCGTTCGCGTACTGGTCTCAGCGCTTCCGGCAGTGGGTGGTCGAGTCCGGCGAGTTCATGATCGCAGTGGGCAACTCCTCACGCCACCTGGTCGCCACCGAAACGATCATTCTCGAGGCGCCTCGGTTGTCGCTTCCGCTCAACGCCGATTCGACGCTGCAGGAATGGTTGGAGGACAAGCGTGGCCGTGAGCTCATCTCCAAACGTGACATGCCGCTGCTGCAAGATCCCGAACTCGTCAAGGTGATCGGCACCATGCCGATGCACACCCTGGCGGCATTTCAAGGCATGGCCCTCAGCCACGACGAGCTGAATAAGCTGGTCGCCGAGCTCTAGTTGCGACGGCTTACGCCTCGAAGCCAGACATCATCCTGTAGTAGGACATAGACGTCATCCGCTCGGCTTACTGCAAGCCGCAATCTCGCGACCCACGGCCGATGTGTGGAACGCGGTCGTTCCGAAACGCTGAGAACATGACCAACACGCAGTCGTTGCCGGCGCGAGTCGAGGGCGCGGCAGATACCAATCAGTACTCCTTGACAAAGATCCTGGCCATCTGGGCCTCTGTCACTGTCCCTATGGGACTGCTGGCCTGGGTCGTCGCGCCGGCCATCATTCCGCACACATCGCTACACCCGGGGCTCGTGCATTGGATGCTCATGGTGGTCGGAATGATGTGGCAATTCGTAGTCTCGCTGGCCGTTCTGCGGCGCGAGCTGGGCGGCCTGCACTGGCCGGCGCTCAAGAAGCGGCTTTGGCTCAATTTGCCGCGTGACCCTAAGTCCGGCAAGTCACGAAAGGTGTTGTTCTTGTGGACCGTACCGGCCTTCCTGGCCAATGGGCTCGGCGGATACCTGGCCACACGGCTGGACACGGCGTGGAGCAGCTGGCTTCCCGGCCTAGATGAGCCCCCGTACGCGAACGCCCACGCGCTGGCCGATCCGCAATTCCAGGGTCAGTGGTGGATTCTCGGCCTCGCGCTGACAAGCATGATCTTCAATTACATACTCGGCGAGGAACTGTTCCTTCGTGGTGTGCTGCTGCCAAAGATGACCGGGGTCTTCGGTCGCTGGGACTGGGTCGCGAACTCGGTGCTCTTCGGGCTCTACCACGTACACAAGATCTGGGCTTGGCCCAGCATGATCGCCAGCGCCTTCGGCGTCGCCTGGGCTACCAAGCGCTACCGGAGCTTCTGGATGGGCGTGATCGTGCATGGACTCGAAGGCTTCTTCATCGTCCTAGTCGTGGCGGTCCTCGCCGGCTGGTATCCGTGATGCTAGGTGATCAACTTCCGAGCCGCCTCGGCAATGCCTTCAGGGGACATGCCGTAGCGGTCCAGCAGGAAGGCGGCCGAGCCGGTTGGTGCAAACTCGGGTACGCCCAA
The DNA here is from genome assembly GCA_963798835.1 of uncultured Actinomycetota bacterium. Classification (GTDB taxonomy): domain Bacteria; phylum Actinomycetota; class Actinomycetes; order Propionibacteriales; family Propionibacteriaceae; genus Microlunatus. Next base: position 46,703 of record CAWCVF010000006.1, read on the forward strand.
GATCTTGATCTTGGTCGGATGGTTCTGCACAACTGTCTCGGCCACAGCACCACCCAAGGCACCTGAGACGGTCGCTTCCTCGGCCGTCACGATGCCACGTGTTTCCCGAGCGGCCTGCAAAACGGCGTCGACATCCAGCGGTTTCACGGTGGGCATGGAGATCACCCGCGCCGAGATGCCTTCGTCCGCGAGCTGTTCTGCGGCAACCAGCGCCCTCCACAAGACGGTGCCATTGCTGATCAACGTCACATCGTCGCCCTCACGCAGCATCACGGCGCGTCCAGGGACGAAGATGTAGTCCTCCGAATAGACCTCAGGCACGCTCATCCGGCTGACTCGAATGAACACCGGGCCGTCAACCTCAGCCGCCCAGCGCATTGCCGCCGCCGTCTCGATCGGATCTGCCGGCACCACGATGGTGATGTTGTGGATGGCGCGCAGCCAGGCAATGTCCTCAATCGAGTGGTGCGTCGGACCCAGCTCGCCGTACGCCATCCCCGGACTCATGCCACAGAGCTTGACGTTTCTGTTCGAGTACGCCACGTCGGCCTTGATCTGCTCGAGCGCTCGTGCGGTGAGGAAGCACGACGCCGCGGACACGAAGGCGATGCGTCCGCCATTGGCCAGACCGGCCGCGACACCAACCATGTCCTGCTCGGCAATGCCAACATTGATCAACCGGTCCGGAAAGGCCTTCTTGAACGCGTCGAGCTTGCTCGAACCGACCGAGTCATTGACCACTCCAACAACGCGGTGGTTCTCATGCGCCAGCTCAGCAAGGGTCTCCACGTACGCATTGCGGCAGTCATAACGGGGACGTTCGGCTATCGACTGCCGAGCACTACGCGAAGCGGCGGGGGGTTCAAGGGGGGTCGTCCCCCCTTGCTTCACACGAATATCGGTCATGCTGCACCTGCCTTGAGCTCATCTAATGCCAGCTCGAGCTGCTCGGCCGACGGGACTTTGTGATGCCACGCCGCGTTATTGCTCATGAAGGAAATCGGGTGGCCCTTGTGCGTGTGAGCGATCACGAAAGTGGGCTTGCCCGGCCTGAAAGGCGCCGCGCACAACACCTCGAGCAATTCACCATGATCATGGCCATTGACCTCGACAACGGCAAAGCCGAATGCGGTTGCCTTCTGATCAAGTGGTTCAAGATCATTGGTCTCCCGTACCGTCGCCCCTTGCTGCAGCCGATTACGGTCGACGATCACCGTAAGTCGATCAAGCTCGTAGTGAGACGCGGCCATCATGGCCTCCCAGTTGCTGCCCTCCTGAAGCTCGCCGTCACCAACCAGCACATAGGTACGGCGGTGCGAGACATCCAGCTTGGCCGACAGCGCATGGCCGACAGCGATCGGCAGCCCGTGACCAAGTGGACCCGTATTGGCCTCCACACCGCTGACATAGTTACGGTTCGGGTGGCCGTTCAGCCGAGACAGCGGCTTCAGAAAAGTGGCCAGATCCTCAACCGGCAGGAACCCAAAAGCAGCCAGCGTGACGTAAAGAGCGCCCGCAATGTGGCCCTTGGAGAGGATGAAGCGGTCCCGCTCGGGATCGTCGACCATCTCGGGCGTGACATTCAGCACGGCACCGTAGAGCGTTGCCAAGATGTCGATGGCTGAAAGGTCGCCACCGATATGGCCAGCTTCCGCATAGTGCACCAGCTTCAAATCCTGGATGCGTATCTGTCGCGCCGCCTCGGCAATGTTCGCGATCTGCTCGTCGCGATGGGCATGTGGCAGCCGGGAAAAGACCGGCATGGTGATGTGCTCGGGAGCAAGTGCAGTCATGCGTTCTGGCTTTCGGTCATTCGCGCCATGGAACTCAGCAGCACATCCTGGACAAGGCGTTGAGCGGCGAGCGCGTCGTGAGAGACCTGGGCAGCACGCAATCCCTCGACATCCAGAGCATCCAGAGCCCCATGCAGCGCCTTCAGAAAGCGGATCGCCACCTTCGCAGCTTCCACGCTGTCCTCTCTAAAGGGGAATTGATCAAGCTGCCACACGCCGTCCCAATTGTTCTTGCGCAGCGTATAGAAGAACTCGAACGTCTCGACGAGGTGCACCGAGCCGACGACCATGTCGTCGTCCCAGCCGCGGAAGTTGTCATTGACGTCAATCGCGAACAGCCGGCCTGCGTCAATGCACAGCTGCGCCGCATCAGACGGTGTCTCCAGGCCATACATCGAATGGCCGAAGTCGAGCAAGATTCCGAGATTGTCGAGTCCAACCTGCTGAATGCCGAGTAGGGTGCGAGCGGCGTTTGGGAAGATGATCTTGTTACGCGGCTCGCGCGGTTTGTACTCGATCACGAAGTTGATCTCCGGATGAGGTGAGATCAGTTCACGCAGCCCGTCGACAGCCAATCTCCAGATGTCGTGATAGTCCACCTGGAAGGGATAGTCCCAGCCGTCTTGTCCAAACCAGAGCTTGACGTAGTCACAGCCCAGTTCCTTGGCCAGCTCAGTCGCCTCGTTGAGCAGCTTGAGCGCCTGGGCCCGCACGGCGGGATCGGGATTGGTGATCGAGCCCTTGACGTAGTCCCGGTTGTAGATTTCCGGCGTAATCGCCACGGCGCGAAGCCCATTGCGGTCCAGCGCAGCCTTGACGTCATCCAGGGTTCCGTCGAAGCCGGCGAACGGCCAGTTCAAGTCGACAACTGACAGGTCACCAACTGCACCGGCCTTGTCGATCTGTTCCAGCAGCCCGACCGGCGGACCATAGCCCTCAGTCGCGTAGCGGTCCTTATAGGTGGCGAAGTGCCAGATGCCTGCACCGAAAACCGGTAACTCACTCATAGTGGAAAGACTCCAATCAAGTCCGAAGCGTTCAAATGATCGTCTCTCAGCCCTTGGTGGCTCCAGCAGTCAGGCCGCCGACAATCCAGCGTTGCAGGAAGATGTAGGCGAACAAGATCGGCACCACTGCGATCAAGATGCCGGCCGCCAGCCCAGTGTTGTTGTTGGCGAACTGGCCCTGGAAGTTCAACAGCCCGACCGGAATGGTTTTGTTAGCGTCAGAGCTCAACAAGATCAAAGCGAACAGGAATTCATTCCAGGTCGCCACCGCATCGAGGATGAACACCGTGACGAGGGCAGGAGTAGAGAGCGGCAGGATGATGGTGAAGAAGATTCGCCAGGGTCCGGCGCCATCCATCTTGGCTGCCTCGATGAGCTCGTCGGGCAGCTGCCGAAAGAACGACTGCAGCACGAGCACCTCGAACGGGATACCGAACGCCAAGTACGGCCCGACCAGACCAGGAACGCTGTCCACAGCGCCCATGCTGCGCAGCAGCACGAAGACCGGCACGATCGTGATGTAAATCGGGATGGTCAAACCCAGGAACACCGCGAACATGATCACAGTCCCGAAACGAAGCCGAAGCTTCGCCAGTGCGAAGGCCAGCATCGCCGAGATCAATACACCCAGTGGCACCTTCAAGATCAGCAGAAACGCGCTGTTCCGATAGGTGGTGGCAAAGTTTCCAACCCCCCAGGCGTCGGCGAAGTTCTGCAGCGTCCACTCCTGGGGCCATGCCAACGGGCCATTGGCCACGAAGTCCGAGAGAGGCCGGAAGGCGGTGATCACCAGCAACACCAGAGGTGAGATCCATAGCAGGGCAACCAGGGTCAGCACGATCGTCATGCCGACGCCGCCCTTGGCCTTCGGTTTGCCGCCCAGCTCCTCAGAGGTGGCGATGTGAGCGTCCGGTAGCGCCGCCGCAGGAGCAAGCTCAGCACCCTCGGCGAAAGTACTCATACCGCATGCTCCTTGGTCTGGGACCGGACATAGGGAATGCTGACAGCGATAGCCACGATGGTGATCACAACCGCGATCGCGGTGCCATAGCCAGCCTGGTAGTACTGGAATACGTTGAAGTACATCCAGGTGCCCATTACTTGTGTCGCTGTGCCTGGCCCGCCGTATGTCATCGCGTAGATCAGGTCGAACACCTTGAACGAATCGATCAGCGACAGCGCGATCACGATGTAGTGCGCCGGCCGAAGGCTGGGCATCGTAATGTGCCAAAACTGCTGGGATTTAGTAGCCCCGTCGACCGTTGCCGCCTCGTACATCTCGGTGTTGATGCCCTGCAAGGCGGCTAAGTACAGCAGCATGGGGAAGCCGACTCGAAGCCAGATCGCGGGCACCATGACCGCGGCCAGCGCGGTTGAGTCCTGCCCCAGCCACGGCTGAGCCAAGCCGTCCAGCCCGATCGCCCGCAAGAATGCGTTGATCGCGCCGTATTGCGGGTTGTATAGCCAGCCCCAGATCGAAGCGATCGCAATCAGTGGCAGTACGCAGGGTGTGTAGAACAGCAGCCGCAGCACGGGCTTGCCACGCACCTTGCCGTTCAAGATCATGGCTAGTGCCAAGCCGATGACGACCGGGAAGAAGATTGTCACGATCGTCCAGATGATGTTGTTGATCACCGCCTGGATGACCACCGGATCCTTCGGCATGGCGAGGTAGTTTTTCAGCCCAACGACGTTGTAGGTAGGGCTGAGCCCATCCCAGTCGGTGAAGCTGAACCACACTGAAGTGAGCGCCGGATAGACAAGGAAGATCAGATAGACAGCCAGTGCGGGGAGTGCGAAGAGCCACGCACTCAGACCGCCGTACTTTTTACTGCGGCGACGGACGGCTTGGGTGCCGACGGCAGGCGCCTCAAGTGTTGTCGTGCCCATCGATAATCAGCTTTTCGCCCACGCCGACACTGCGCTCTGCATCTGTTTGGCAGCTTCCTGCGGAGTGATCTTGCCCTGCAGTACGTCACTTTGAATTGCGAAGTATTGGTCGGCCACCTTCTTGGGAAACGCCTGATCCTGGATGGTGTAGAAGGGTTGCTTTCCCGGTCCTTGAGACCACTGGTACGACAGCGGCAGCTTCTTCGGGTCTGGCTCTGCGCCCGCAACCGTAGACGCGGTGATATTGAGCGCTTTCTGCGTCTCCGGCTTGACGATGAAGTCGATAAGTTCGGCCGCCTTGTCCGGGTTGCCGGACTTGGCGTTGATCATGTACCCCTCGACGAAGCCGGAGTGCCGAAGCGGTGTCTGGTCGGTCGGCAGCTGGAAGACCCCAAAGTCGGCAGAATCCTTCTTAGCCGACTGGATGGCATTCGCCTCCGTCCACTGGCCTGTGATCGTGTACGCGGTCTTGCCCTGCACGTACCACGGCTCGACGTCGGCGGGGTCAAGACCGAGGGCTCCCTCTGGGAGCCACTTCTTGTCCTGCCACTTCTTGAAGTTGGTGAAAGCGGTCACGACCTCGGGACGATCCCAACTCTCCGCTCCGGTAAGGAGCTTGTCGTGTAAGTCCGGGCCAGCTGAGGTCTCCAAGAGATACTCGAAGAGCCGCATGATGTCCCAGCCGTACTTGCCGCCAAGCCCAACAGGAGTGATGCCGGCGGACAGCAGTTTGTCGTTCGCCTCCTCAAGCTCGGCATAGCTCTTCGGCTCGCCAGCGATGCCGGCTTTCTTGAACGCGGCCTTGTTGTACCAGGCACCGATTCCAAGGGCGACGAAGGGCACCCCGCCCTTCACGCCGTCGAAGGTCATGCCCTCGATCGCCCTCGTGTTGATCTTGGAGTCCCAGCCGAACTTCTGGTAATACGGCGCGAGATCCATGGCCTGCTTCGCCTTGACGAACGGTGCTCCGATCTGTCCGCCCCAGATGCGCCAGACATCAGGTCCCTTGCCGCCGAGCAGCTCGGTGCGCAACTTGTCGGGATAGATCGCGGCCCCGGAGCCGGGCAGGTTGTCGACGGTCGTCGTGGTGCCCGCCTGAGCATCAAACTTGGCGATCTGCTCCTTGAAATTGCCAACGGTGCTCTTGTCCTCGTACGTGAAGACCCGCAGGTTGTTCGAGGCAGGGCCGGACGAGCCGCCGCCTCCGGCAGGTGCCGGCGCCGTTCCGCCGCCGGTGCAAGCGGCCAGGCCAGCCGCGACCGCGGCCGCTGAAAGGCCGAGAAAACCGCGGCGGGTGAAGTTTCCGGTCATGTCGATCTCCTTCATTAAGGGTTGGGGCAGACGTCAGGCCGAGTCCCGGCCGAACTTGCGAATCTTGGCGAACATGTCTTCCAGCAAGAACCGGACGTCGACTGCCTCGACGACGCGTATTGGATGGCCCGAACCAGGCAGGTAGTGGCCTTCCTGACCGAATCGTGGGGCAGGCACAATGCGGAAATTTCCGCCTCGGGGGTAGAGCATCAACGAAACCGCTGGTGAGTCGCCCAGCGAACGCGATTCGATCGGTTCTGGCCAGTAGGTGCGGTTCCACTCCATCGTCTGGCTGATCAAATAGTCGGCGAGCTTGCTGGTGCCGCCGATCTTCTCCTCGAGCTCGGTGTAGCTGACCGAGACTTGTGAGTAGACATTGCTGGGGACCTGCCAGATGGTGATGCCTGAGTCGTACACGACATTGGCTGCCGCGATGTCGTTGCGCAGGTTGAACTCCACACCCGGATAGGTCTCGACGCCGCCGTAGCCGACGCCGCCGATCCAGATCACGACGATGTCGCGCTGCACGATGGTCGGGTCCAACAAGATGGCGGACGCCATGTCGGTCAGCGGCCCAAGGAACGCCACGAAGAGCGGATCTCCCGGACGGGCAAGCCGACTTTCCGCGATGATCAGCTGAGCGCCTTCGCTGTCGCGCGGGGTGCGCTCGTCGGCAATGCCACTCGCTGCACCGTTGGCGACTGTGACGTTCTGCTCCAGACCCGTGAGGTGGAGCAAGAGGTCAATCTCTTCTCGAGACTCCTCCATGCTCCGCTCGCTGCGCGATGTGCCGAAGTGAGCTGCGATCAGGCCGCGAATGTCCAGCGAGGGTGAGAGCAGCGCATGCACAATCGCAAATTGATCATCAGCCTCATTCTTGGCGTCGGTGTCGATGATCACGCGCCGTCGAGAAGAAGGATCCATATTCACTTCCGGTAGGCGTAAATCTATTCGCTACTGTATATTCAATCACTAGGTGGCCGTTTGTCAACTTCAAGCCGCAGATAGGTCTGCAAGAGTTGGTCTCGGCGATAAGGAGGAGCGGTGCAGGCACGCTCGACAGGGCAGGCGATTTTGGCAATCGATCAGGGCACCACTAATTCCAAGGCTGCTCTGATCAGCGCAGATGGTCGGGTTATCGCTGGTGGTTCAGCTCCGGTCGGTATTTCCTCTCCACGCCCTGGGTGGGTGGAACAGGATCCAATTCGGATCTGGACCAGCGTCCTCGAGGCAATTGCTGCATGTCTGGCCGCTGCACCTGAGGTCATGATCGCCGGCCTTGCACTCTCCACGCAGCGCGAGTCTGTGGTGGGTTGGCGGGCGAGCAACGGTGATCCGTTGGGGCCGGTTATCGGCTGGCAGGACCGTCGTACCACGTCGTGGTGCAGTGAGGCTCTGACCGAACGTGACGGGCAGCTCGTGACTGCCCTAACAGGGTTGCGGATCGATCCCATGTTCTCGGCACCCAAGATGCGGTGGCTGCTTGATCATCTGCCGACTGGGGTGCCTGCCGACGACGTACGGCTCGGAACAATCGACTCCTGGCTGGTCTGGCAGCTGACGAACGGAGCAGAGCATCTGTGTGAAGCCGGCAACGCGTCGCGCACTTTGCTGTACGACATCACAGCACTGGACTGGAATACCGAGCTGCTGGACATCTTCGGCGTACCGAGGTCAGCGCTGCCCGCGGCAGTCGCCTCAGACGATGGCTTTGGCAGGACGCGCGGTGTGGCGCTGATGCCCGACGGCACACCGGTTGCTGCGGTAATGGCGGACTCCCATGCCGCGTTGTTCGGCCAGGGCTGTACCGAGGTCGGGATGGCGAAAGCGACATATGGCACGGGATCGTCGGTCATGGCGCCCGTGGCAGACATGTCGGCCGGCGATTCCCGGATTCCGGTGACGTTGGCATGGGTTATCGAGAGGTCGCCGACGTACGCCTTGGAGGGAAACATCCTGTCATCGGGCGCGACACTGGCGTGGGCGGCCAGCCTGCTCACCGATGGCAACGTCGCTGATCTTGTGGCCCTCGCGGACACAGTGCCCGACAGCGGTGGTGTCACTCTGGTTCCCGCGTTTGCCGGCTTGGGGGCTCCGCACTGGGACCGGAAGGCTCATGCGCTGATCTCGGGCATGAGCGAGGGCACCGGTGGCGCTCAGCTGGCCCGCGCTGCCGTCGACTCCATCGGCCACCAGATCTGCGACATTGTCGATGTAATCGAGGAGCGATCGATGCCGCTGCAAGTTTTTCGAGCTGACGGCGGCGCCACCAACTCAGCGCTCGTCGTTCAGACTCAGGCCGATCTGCTCGGCCGAAATGTGGAGGCGAGTGATGTGCCCGAGGTATCAGCACTTGGTGTAGCAAAACTCGCCTGGCAGGCACTTGGCCATGCGGACGCCTGGCCAAGCGACAGCAGCGGTCGAATCTATCGTCCAATCGTGGACGGAGATGAACGTCGTCTGCGCCGCGCACACTGGGCAGGCGAGATCAACCGGACTCGCTTCACTCCTAGCGCCGAGGAGATGACGCATGCAGCAGCAGGGAGCACCGCAGTGGCGTGAAGTCGAGATCGACTTCGCTGGACCAAACGCCGCCAACCCCTATACAGACGTCGACGCCTGGGTGATCTTCACCCACGACAGTGGCCGGCAGTTGCGACGACCAGTGTTTTGGGACGGCGGAACCAGCTACCGGGTTCGGTTTGCGTCTACCGAACCGGACGGGAAGTGGCGATGGACCATTTCCAGCAACCGGCCTGATCATCACTTCACGCCTGCTTCCGGCACGTTGATCGCTACACCGTCAGGGCAAGATCATCCGCATCGGGCGTTGAGCCGCGGGCTCGTAAGAGCTCATCCTTCCGGGCGGAGCTTCGGCTACGCCGACGGATCGCCGGCGTTCTTCGTGATGGACACGGCATGGGCAATGCCGTTCCGCGCAGAAGTTTCCGATGTCGAGACCTACGCGTCAGACCGCCAAGCCAAAGGCTTCAACGCCGTATTGCTGATGACGGTTCAGCCAGACATGCACGCCCGTGGCCCGGTGGGGCGTAACGTCGACGAGGGCTTCGAGATCGGCTTTCATGATCTTGCTGAAGGGCGGCTTACCAAGATCAATATTGACTACTTTCAGTATTTCGACAAGATCATCGACTGTCTAGTCGATCATGGCATGACGCCCGTGTTACAGCCGGTCTTCCATGGATTTGGTTGGAAGGGACTCGGCGTCGCGGGGCCGGTGGTTCCACCCAGCGACTATGGGCGCTACTGCCGGTACCTGGTGGCACGCTACGGCGCACGCCCGGTGATCTACCTGCCCTGTGGTGACGGCTCGGGAACTGAGCCGCAAGTGGAGGCGGGCGGCCGGGAGATCCAAGCCTGGGACGCGTACGAGCAACCCACCGGCATTCACTACCGGCCGCATCACCGCAACGACGAACACCAAGACGCAGATTGGCTTGATTTTCAGTCCTGTCAGACAGGACACACGGGCGACCACGTACCGGATCGTCTGGCCACCATGTGGGCCCAGCGGCCGCCGAAGGCGATCATGAACGGCGAACCCAGTTATGAGCACAACGGACGTCGCGGAGTCGCGGAGGGCTGGTGGCAGGGCCACGAAGCCTGGAGCAATCTCTGCGCGGGCGCGCTGATGGGCGTGGCGTACGGAGCAGCGAGCTTGTGGCCGTGGCGGTTGCACCCCGATGAGCCAGGCCACGGTGAGTACTTCCTCTATGAGGGCGCCGGATGGAAGGAAGCACTGGACTTCGAGGGCAGCCGTTACGTCGGCCTGGTCGGCAAGATCATCGACGATCTGCCGATCACTGCGGCCAGTCCCTGCTGGGACGTGTCGGCCAACACCCGCGGCCTGCTGGATCCGGGCGTTCTTTACCTCGGGTACGCCGAACACGGTGGGCCGTGGATGTTCTTTGATGCGGAGGGCCGGGTGCCCTCGAAGTATTGGTTGATCGATCCGCGCACGGGTCGGGTGCTGAAGTCTGGCAAACGACCACCGGACTACGTGGCAATCGATGTCGATAGCTACGAACCGTCGATCCTGATCTGTGCCGAGACGCCGCCAGCGTGGGTCAGGGAACAACAAGGATCGAATCGCGCCTAGGGCAGCACTGCATCAATATTCACTAAACCTGGAAGGATGTATCCCGGAGAGAGGTGAGGAGGTTCCGAATCCATGGTGGCATCGTCCAGCGGCATGACTCGTGCCCCCACCGACGGGCAGCTCCGGCTCATCACCAAAGTCGCGCGGATGTACCACGAGCGCGGCGTACGCCAGGTGGACATTGCGGACACCTTGCACATCTCCCAGGCCCGGGTGTCCCGACTCCTGAAGCGCGCAGCTGACCTCGGCATTGTTCGAACAGTCGTTGCGGTTGCTCCAGGCGTCCACACCGAGATCGAGGAAGCGCTGGAGGAGCGCTACGGCCTCTCAGAAGCGCTCGTCGTCGACGTTGAAGGGACAGACAACGAGATCATCGCGGGGCTTGGATCGGCTGGCGCCACTTATTTGGAAACCACCCTCACCGGCGGCGAACGGATCGGAATCTCCAGTTGGAGTCAGACTCTGCTGGCCGTTGTGGACCGGATGCGACCTTTCCGAGTCTCGGGTGCCGAGCGTGTTGTCCAGCTCATGGGCGGCTTTGGAAACTCGTCGGTCCAGACGCAGGGCAATCGGCTGTTGACCGAATTCGCTCGACTCGTCGGCGCTACCGCCATCTTCGTGCCCGCTCCCGCTCTGGTCGCCACCAGGAGCGTGCGCGAGAGCCTGCTCAATGACCCTGCTATGGAATCAGTGGCCAAGGATTGGGCCAACCTCACCATCGCCATCGCCGGCATTGGCAGCCTGCCACCGTCACCACTGCTACGGGCCAGTGGCAATGCCGCAGACCTTGCTGACCAGGACAGACTCCATGCTGCTGGCGCGGTCGGCGATGTCTGCCAACGATTCTTCGACTCAGATGGGGAGCACGTACCGAGCGCTCTCGATGATCGAGTGGTCGGCATAGATGCCGACACGCTTCGCGAGACCCCACGTCGAGTCGGCATCGCCGGTGGCGAGAGCAAGCACAAAGCCATTCACGCCGCCGTCAGGGGCAAATGGGTCAACGTCCTGATCACCGATACAGCAACTGCCGCTGCACTGCTCAAGCTCGAACCACACCGAAATCCTTGAGTTTGAGAACTCGACTTGCCATCTGCCGCCGCCGGCGACCGTTTCTCCGCACAAGGCCGCATATGCGGCTCGAATCAGTCGAATCGGCCCTCGTATGTGGACTTGTGCGGAAAGACGTCAAGGATGGCCCGATCGTTCCCCGCCGCGAAGTTGATCTTCGAGATTGAATACTTCGGGAATGATCTCCCAGGCTTCGTCTGGAGCGCCCTCACTCTGGAACAGTTCCGCCATCGCGGCCTGCCAGCGAGCGTTGACCTCGGTTCGTGCCACCTGTCCTTGCGCCGCGGCCAGATCATCGGCCTCCGCGTAACCGATCAGCAGGCCATCGTTGCGAAGGAAAAGCGAATAGTTACGCCAACCAGCATCGCGCAGCGCCTCGAGCAGCTCAGGCCACACCGCACGATGGGCCTCCCGGTACTCGTCGAGGTGGCTCGGGTCTACGTGGCCGAGCAAGCAGTAGCGCGGCATTACTCATTCCTCACGATGATCACCTCGAGGGTGCGCGGCCCGTGCACACCCTCCACCCGGTTCAGCTCGATGTCGCTGGTCGCACTAGGCCCACTGATCATGGTCAGCGGACGGGTCGCTTCCAGCCGCGCCAGCGCCTGGGGCACATCGGCAACGATCTGATCGGGGAACACCACGCAGAGGTGATAATCCGGTATGAGCGTGAGCACGCGGCGGCCCTGTCCCGATGAGCCGTCCAAGATCAATGTCCCCGTTTCGGCAATTGCCACAGCACAGGTCGTGATCACACCATCGACCGCGTCGAGTTGCGCGACACTCAATTGATCATTGTGCGCTAGGCCGTCGGTGAGCACACTCGTGGCAGCGCCGGCCGTCCAGGCGGAGTCCAGGCCGTGTGGTGCGACCATCGATTGGGCACCACGCTCGGTGAGCGCATTGGAGATGGTCGCGGCAAGATCATCCGCAGCACACTGCCGAACTTGCGCTCGATAGTCCACAAGTCGATCGATCAACAGCTCGGTCAGCGCCTCGAGTGAGGAGTCGGAGCTCGTCCGATACTCGCGTCGGATGTCTTCATAACGCAGACTCGGCGGTGGAGCGATGTCATGAGCGGACCTGATGCGCGCCAGCACCTCCTCGCGCGCGTTCACCGTTCCTCCCCATGCTCGGCGGCCCACCAGTCGCGGAACGTCTGCTTGGGCGGTCGCGCGAAGTCGCGGGCATCGGTCCACTGCTTCGCCAGCGGCAATGGCACCTCACCGATCGCATCCCGCTTGCGGCCGAGCACTCTGCCAAGTCGCCCGCTACGCAGGGCGCGGGTCCAGCGCTTGGGGTTGTTCATCACCCATGCGGCGGCCGCCATCGCCGAGGCTTCCGGGCTGGGCACCCGGTGCTCCTCGGCGTAAGTTTCGGTGTGCTTCGCCCGCAGATGTACCAAGATCTCCGGAATGTTGATCTTGACCGGACAGACGTCGTAGCAGGCGCCACAGAGCGAGGAGGCGTACGGCAACGACGCATTGTCTTCGATCCCGGTGAGCTGCGGAGACAGAATGGCGCCGATCGGGCCGGGATAGACCGACCCGTACGCGTGCCCGCCAGTCCGCTCATACACCGGGCAGACATTCAAGCAGGCGCTGCACCGGATGCAGTTCAGTGCGTCCCGACCATCCGCATCGGCCAGCACAGCCGTGCGGCCATTGTCCAGCAAGATCAAATGGAATTCCTGCGGCCCGTCGCCGGGCGTCACGCCCGTCCACATTGAGGTATAGGGATTCATCCGCTCGCCAGTCGACGAACGAGGCAGGAGCTGCAGGAAGACCTCGAGATCTTGCCAGCGCGGCACCAGCTTCTCGATCCCCATGATCGTGATCAAGGTTTCCGGCAGGGTCAGACACATTCGGCCATTGCCTTCGGACTCGACGACCCCCAGCGTTCCCGTCTCGGCGATCCCGAAGTTCGCGCCACTGATCGCCACCTTGGCGGAGAGAAACTTCCGCCGCAAATGCTGTCGAGCCGCAGCTGCGAGCGCCTTTGGCTCATCGCTGAGCGCCGGGTCAACCTCTGCCATCTCGCGCAGAAAGATCTCCCGGATCTCCGCTCGGTTTCGGTGAATCGCCGGAACCAGGATGTGCGACGGCTTGTCGTCACCGAGTTGCACGATCAACTCCGCGAGATCGGTTTCCCATGCCGCGATTCCGACCGCTTCCAGGGCCTCGTTGAGCCCGATTTCCTGGGTAGCCATGGATTTGACCTTGACGACCTCGGCAACGCCCTTGCCGCGTACCAGGTCAACCGCGATCGCGTTGGCTTCGTTGGCGTCGCGCGCCCAGTGCACTACTCCCCCGCGCGCGGTGACGGCAGATTCCAACTGAGCAAGGTAATCCGGCAGGTAGGCCATGGTGTGAACCTTGAGTTGCCGACCCGCTTCCCGCAGCTCCTCCCAGTCAGGCAGCTCGGCAACGACCTGGGCACGTTTGGCTCGGATCGTCGTGGTTGCCTTGCCGAGGTTGCGCCGCAGCTGTGTGTCAGCGAGCGTTCGCCGCGCGGCGACCGGAAACTTGTCCCTCCCCCGAAGGTTTCCGACGCCGCGCGGCGCAGTAGGTGGAACTGTGCGGTCTGAGCCTGTCGAAGACCGCCCCTTCGACAAGCTCAGGGGGCGTTCTGGAGTGCCTAGGGGGCGTTCTGGAGAGCCTAGCGAGCGTGCTGCGGATTCGTTCATGGCTCGGACTCCTTCTGCGTGGCGGCGAGGATCTGCGCCAGATGAACGGTCTTGGCGCCGGCTCGAAGCCGGGAGAGGCCGCCGCCGATGTGCATCAGGCACGAACTGTCCCCGGCCGTGCAAATCTCCGCATGAGTGTCCAAGACGTTCCGCATCTTGTCGGCCAGCATGGCAGTCGAGGTGTCCGCATTCTTGATGGCGAACGTGCCGCCAAAGCCACAACACTGATCAGCAGCCGGCAGCTCGACGAGCTCTAAAGCTTGTACTGCCCGCAGCAGCTTGATCGGCTTGTCCCCGACCCGGAGCATTCGCATGGAGTGACACGTCGGGTGATATGTGACCCGATGCGGAAAATAGGCGCCGACGTCAGTGACGCCCAGCACATCGACGAGGAACTCCGACAACTCATAGGTCTTGGCTGCCACCGCCTCCACCTGCTCGACGAGTTGAGGGGACCCGAATCGCTTCGCGATCACCGCATGCTGGTGACGCACGGAGCCGACGCATGACCCTGAAGGCGCCACGATCGCGTCGTACGAACTGAAAACCTCCACGAACCGCTCGACCAGTGGTAATGCCTGCTTCTGGTAGCCGGTGTTGACATGCATTTGCCCGCAACATGTTTGCTCAGCCGGAAACTCCACGACCTGGCCCAGCCGCTCGAGCAGCCGTACGGTCGCCTTTCCCACGTCCGGAAACAAGGCGTCGGCGAGACAGGTGATGAAGAGCGCAGTTCTCATTGCGGCTGATACTCCGCTGGCGGGAAGGTTCTGGCAATTCGCGCGCGCAACTCGGGAAGCTCGCCCTCGACGAGCCCGGCTGCCCGTGCTTGAACGAGCACATTACCGATGGCGGTTGCCTCCACCGGGCCGGCCAGGACCCGCCGACCGGTGCGGTTTGCGGTGAGCTGGCACAGCAAGGTGTTCTGGCTGCCGCCACCGACGATGTGCACGATGGTGATCGTGGAACCGCTGAGCCGCTCGGCATCGGCGATTGCGGTCGCGTACGCCTCGGCGAGGCTCTCCAGGATGCTGCGCGCGAACATCGCCGGCGAGTCGGGTGCGGGTGCGCCTCGTTCGGCACACAGCGCGGCAATTCGCTTCGGCATGTCGCCGGGTGCGAGCAGGCTGGGGTGATTTGCGTCGAAGATCGGCACTGGGGTGCTCACTGAGGCAGCTTTCTCGAGCAATGTCGTCAGCTCGACAGACACCCCTTCCTTCTGCCAGGTGCGGATGGATTCACTGAGCAGCCACATGCCCATGACATTGCGCAGAAAGCGGATCTTCCCATCGACGCCGCCCTCGTTAGTGAAATTGGCGTCTCTGCTCTCCTCGGTGAGGACCGGTCGGTCAAGCTCCACACCGACCAGCGACCAGGTACCCGACGAGATGTAGGCAGCATTGGGCTCTGTCATGGGCACACCGACCACCGCCGAAGCCGTGTCGTGCGATCCGACCGCGATCACATCCAGCGCCGCCTCTGCACCGAGCTCGGCAATCACCTCCTGTCGTACTGAGCCGACCCGCGACCCTGGATCGATCAGCGACGGGAACAGCGAGCGCGGTAGGCCCAGCTTGTCGATCAAGGTCCCGTTCCAGGCCCCGCTGGCAACGTCAAGCAGCCCGGTGGTGGAGGCGTTGGTACGCTCCGCGACCTGGTTGCCGGTGAGCCAGAATCCCAGCAGGTCGGGCAGCATGAGCATTCGAGTCGAATCGTCCAGAATTCCAGCTTCATGATCGACAGCCAGCTGGTAGATCGAATTGAACGGCTGGAACTGCAGACCGTTGGTGGCATAGAGCGTTGCATGATCAACGATCTTGTGGACTAGCTCCACGCCTCGGGCGGTGCGCTCATCTCGGTAGTGGAATGGGTTGTTGATCAAGCGATCGCCGCTCACCAGGCCATAGTCGACAGCCCACGAGCAGATCCCAATGCCTGCCAAGTCGGGCTGCGCAGTGAGAGCCCGGCGCAATCCGAGAAGAATGTTGCGATACAGCTCGAGGATGTTCCAGTGCAGGCCGTCCGGAAGTCTTACCGCGTCATTGGGGAAACGATGCACAGCCTCGACACTTAATTGATCAGTGCCGACGTGGCCGAGCATCACTCGGCCGCTCGTGGCCCCAAGATCAACCGCCGCAACCCATCCACCAGTCATTGCGTGCCCTTCGACAGGCGCCGTCCTGAGCTTGTCGAAGGGCTCAGGGCACATATACGGCATGAGCCCGTCGACAGGCTCAGGGCACATCTGCGGGCTGAGCCCCTCGACAGGCCCAGGGCACGTACGCGAGCTCGCATCACCTCAGGAAGGCGGCAGCCACGCCGGCGTCGACGGGAATGTGCAGGCCTGTGGTGTGACTGAGATCAGCCGAGCAGAGCACGAAGACCGCGTTGGCCACATTCTCCGGCAGCACTTCACGCTTCAGCAGCGTTCGGGACGCGTAGTACTTGCCCAACTCCTCTTCCGGCACGCCATAGACCGCAGCCCGCTTGGCACCCCAGCCGCCGGCGAAGATCCCGGATCCGCGCACCACACCGTCGGGATTGATGCCGTTCACCTTGACACCGTGTTCGCCGAGCTCGGCAGCCAGCAGCCGTACCTGATGTGCCTGATCCGCCTTGGTGGCGGAATAGGCAATGTTGTTCGGGCCGGCGAAGAGTGAGTTCTTGCTGGAGATGTAGACGATGTCCCCACCCAGCTTCTGCTCGATCAACGCCTTGGCCGCCGCCCGTGACACCAAGAACGAGCCCTTGGCCATCACATTGTGCTGCAGATCCCAGTCGGCAACTGTGGTGTCGAGCAAGGACTTGGAGAGCGAAAGCCCGGCGTTGTTGATCACAATGTCAATGCCGCCAAATGCGAGTAGCGTCGCATCCACGGCCGTCTGCACAGCCGCTTCATCGGTGACATCTGCCGCGATGCCGACGGCAACATCGCTATTGCCTATCTCCTCCGCGGCCGCCTGAGCCTTTTCTTGATCAAGATCGGCAATGACGACGCAGGCACCTTCGGTGGCCAGCCGAACGGCGATCGCGTTGCCGATGCCCGATGCGGCACCTGTCACCAGGGCGATTCGGGTGGCGAGCGGCTTGGGTTTGGGCATGCGCTGCAGCTTGGCTTCTTCAAGCGCCCAGTATTCGATCTTGAACTTTTCGCTCTCGTCGATCGGCGCGTACCTCGACAGGCCCTCGGCACCGCGCATCACATTGATCGCATTGAGATAGAACTCACCGGCGACCCGGGCCGTCTGCTTGTCCTTACCGTAGGAGAACATGCCGACGCCTGGAACCAGAATGATCAACGGGTCCGCACCCCTGATCGGCGGTGAGTCCGGTGTCGCATTGCGCTCGTAGTAGGCCTGATAGTCCGCGCGGTACGCCTCGTGAAGCTCGCGGAGCCGAGCAATGCAGTCCTCGACCGAGGCATCCGCCGGAAGATCAAGCACCAGCGGCTTGACCTTGGTTCGCAGGAAGTGATCGGGGCAGCTGGTGCCCAGTTCGGCAAGCCGCGGATGCTCGCTGTGGGAGAGGAACTCCAGCACTCGCTCGTCGTCGGTGAAGTGACCCACCATCGGCTTGTCGAAGGACGCAAGAGAGCGCAGCGTCGGCGCGAGTGCAGCTGCCTTCGCGCGCCGCTGATCATCCGGCAGCGAACCGTACCCGTCCAACAAAGTGCCGAACGGCTCCGGCTTGGAATGCTCGGCGATGTAGACCTCAGCAGTACGGATGATCTCCAGCGAATTGGCCTCGCACTTCTCGGAGGTATCGCCCCAGGCGGTTATACCGTGACCGCCAAGAACGCAGCCGATTGCCTGTGGATTGTCGGCCTTGATCTTGGCAATGTCCAAGCCGAGCTGGAAGCCAGGCCGGCGCCACGGCACCCAGACCACTCGATCGCCGAAGATCTTGGCCGTCAGCTCCTCACCGTCGACCGCTGTCGCAACCGCGATTCCTGAATCGGGATGGAGATGATCGACGTGCGCTGCCTCGACGAGGCCGTGCATTGCCGTATCGATCGACGGCGCTGCACCACCCTTGCCGTGCAGGCAGTAGTCGAAGGCGGCGACCATCTCGTCTTCCCGTTCTATTCCGGGATAGACATCGACTAACCGGCGCATCCGATCCAGGCGCAGCACCGCAAGCCCGGACTCGGTCAGCGTGCCAAGATCACCGCCGGAACCCTTGACCCAGACCAGCTCAACCGGCTCGCCCGTCACCGGGTCGGTCTCGCTGTCTTTAGCCGAGGTATTGCCTCCGGCGTAGTTTGTGTTCTTGGGATCAGCGCCCAGTCGGTTGGACCGCGCGATCAGCTCGGTAACTGCCTGATTGGTCATGATCACTCACGCCCCCCAGCCGGCCTGCGTGCCGCCGGCACGTTCGGATTCGATCTTGCTCTGATAGCCGGATTCGGCATATGCCTTCATCGGATCGGCCGGCAGCCCGCGGGCCTCGCGCCACTCGGCAAGGGCAGGTCGTACGTCGGTGTAGAAGGCGTCCATCACGATCGCATTCGCACCGAGCACGTCGTTGGCCTGCTGAGCGGCTGCCAGAGCCACTTGATCCACCAGCAGAGCACGTGCGGTCATCTCTTGCACGTTGAGCACGGAGCGAATCTGACCGGGAATCTTGGCCTCGACGTTGTGGCACTGGTCCAACATGAACGCCACATCGGACTCGGGCCCGTAACCGCCGCCGCGGACAACCTCGTACAAAATGCGGAACAGCTGGAACGGGTCCGCCGAACCAACGATCAAGTCGTCATCGGCGTAGTAACGGGAGTTGAAGTCGAACGAGCCCAGCTTTCCCAACCTCAGCAGCTGCACGACGATGAACTCGATGTTGGTCCCCGGGGCGTGGTGTCCGGTATCAAGGCAGACCACTGCCCTCTCCCCCAGTGCTGCGCAGTGCGCGTACGAGGTGCCCCAGTCGGGCACGTCGGTGTGGTAGAAGGCAGGCTCGAAGAACTTGTACTCCAACACCAGCCGCTGCTGCGGCCCGATGCGATCATAGATCTGCGCAAGGCTGTCGGCGAGACGATCTTGGCGCCCCCGAAGATCACCCTGGCCGGCATAGTTGGTGCCGTCGGCAAGCCAGATCTTCAAGTCACGCGACCCGGTCTGGTTCATGATCTCGATGCACTCGAAATGCTGATCAATCGCCTTGCGGCGTACCGCCTCATCGATGTGGGTCAGGCTGCCGAACTTGTAGAGGTCGTCCTGGAAGGTATTGGAGTTGACCGTGCCGAGCGCTACGCCAAGATCAGCCGCGTAATCCCGCAGGGCGCCATAATCCTCGACCTTGTCCCAGGGGATGTGCAGGGCAACCTTCGGTGCCAAACCCGTTAGCTCGTTGACCTTGGCAGCGTCAGCGAGCTTTTCTTGGATGGTTCGAGGCGTGCCCGGCGAGCCAAAGACCTTGAACCGGGTGCCCGAATTGCCGAATGCCCAGGAGGGCAGCTCGATGGCCTGATGAGCCAGCTGGTCGGAGATGTCGGCAAAGGTTGGCATGTGCTCACTTCCAGTCGCAGAGTTGAAACGTTATTATGTCCTGGTCGCGCGCCTGCTGTCGAGCTAGTGGAACTCGATAGTCTGGACCGCTGCAAGTTGATCGCGGATGAAGCGGTTGGCGTGAGCAGCCAGGTCATCGCCGTCGCTCCAGAGATTCCGCCAGATGCCTAACGTGTTGCTCAGTGTGGGCGAAACGACGGCAGAGGAGAAGGATTCGAAGACGATCGGTCCGGAATAGTTGATCCGGTCGAGAGCACGGAAAGCGCTGCCGAAGTCCACTGAGCCAGTTCCCAAGTAACCACGGTGACTCTCTCCGATGTGCACATATCCGAGCCGATCCCCGGTATCGAGGATCGGTTGGAAGAGGTCGGACTCTTCAATATTCATGTGATAGGTGTCCAGGTGTACCGAAACCCCCTCCCGATCAACCTCTTTGAGGAACTCCAACGCCTGCCGGCCAGTGTTGATCAAGTTGCTCTCATAGCGGTTGACGACTTCCAACGAGAGCGCGACTCCGACGGAAGAGGCTCGCTCGGCAAGCGCTTGAAGAACCGCAACGCTGTTTGCTCGACCGCTTGCCGACGCCGGGGCCATGTGCTTTCGCATGGATCCGTAGAGCACACCGCACAGCCGAGACCCGTTCATGTCTGCGGTTCTGTCCAAGGCGATCTCCAGCAGGCGTCGCCCGGCGGCGACGACCGAGGGATCATCGCTGCTGATGTCGGCCTCGAGCGGCAGGCCGAGGCTAGCGGAGGCATGGAGACCCTCGTCCTCGACGACTCGTCGCGCCGTCGTACTGTCGAACGTCTCCGGCTCCATGAGCGGAAATTCGATCAGATCGAAGCCCGCCTGACGCGCCCGCCTGGCCGAGCTCTCAATCCCGCGAGAGTCGAAGTCGCCGGTGAATACCAACGCGTGGCAACCGATGAGCGAAGTCACAGTGGTTTAAGCCTTCCTCGCTAGCCTGCGCCGCCGTAGCGGCGTAGAGCGAAGCCGTTGAGCAGCGCCGCGAAGACCAGCAGCACGCCCAGGGCGAGCAGTTGATACTGCGGTCCGGCGTTGCCCTCGAACGCCAGCCGGATGCCCGCGTTCATCCACACGATCAGTACGGTGGCGAGAACGATTCCTGACACACGTCCGATACCGCCGGTGATCGCTACCCCACCGAGGACTGCGATGGTGATGGCAGGCAGTGCCATCCCATTGCCCGATACACCGGCATCCGGCCGCGCCGAGGCGAATTGGCCGACGGTGACGACTGCCACCAGGCCTGAGATCAAGCCGCTGATCGAATACGCTCCAGCGCGGGTGGCCCGCACGCCGATCGCCGACCATCGCGCCGCAACGTCGTTGGTTCCGATGGCGTAGACCCGCCGACCGTACGTGGTGCGAGCGAGAAGCAGCCAGACCACAATGAGCGTGGGCAGCAGGAAGAGGAAGATCCCCTTCGGCACGTTGGGGATGTAGCTGCCGATCAGTGGCAGCTCAACTGAGCGAGCTGTCGAGTCGTACAAATTCTGAATCGGACGCGTGCTGATCGGGCGCTGATTGTTGATCACTACAGCAAGGGACTTGTACGCGTAATAGGTGGCGAGGGTAGCGATCAGCGCTGGAAAGCCGATGTAGGCGACCAGAATGCCGTTGACGAGGCCGAGCACGCCCCCGACTAGCACAGTGATCGCGATCGCCAGCCACAGCGGCCAACCCCACTGTCCGTAGGCGAAGCCGAAGATCATGCCAGCGAGAGAGACGATCGCACCGACTGAGAGATCGATGCCACCCCGTCCGGAGAGGATGACGATCAACTCCGCAAAGCCCAGCAGGGCCAACGGCACTGCGTTGATCAAAGCGGCGGACATGTAGTCGAAGTCGTAGGCGGCGGTCAGGTACCCGTTGGCACCCAACACAATGAAATAGACGACAACCAACACAATGAGCACCGCGAGCAGCACAATGCGTTGCGTCAGCAAGGCGCGGACTACCCGGGCAGCTAGCGACTCGCCACGCTCCGGCCCGGGCGTACGGGACTGCTCGTCGGGAGTGGTCGCCTCGGGCTCAGAGAGGGTCGGGACCGTCATCGTTTGCTCCTCGCCCGCTCACGAAGAAGATCGGCGCCAACAGCGATGATGATCGCGATTCCGACGAATAGGTCGGACAGCTCTGACCGCCAGCCGAGCTGTGTGACACCGGATGCGACTGTCTGCACCAAAAGTGCCCCGAGCACGGTGCCAAACACCGAGCCGCGCCCTCCTGTGATGGAGGTTCCGCCGATGACGACGGCGGCGATCACTGCCAACTCCTTTCCGTTGCCGACGTTCTGTCCGAGGTTCGATCCCTGCGCAACAACGAAAGTCGAGGCGAGACCCACCAGCAATCCCGTCAGTACGTAGGCAGCGAGTATTCGTTGCCGAACCTTTACGCCCGCCAGCTGGGCGGCTAGCTGATCACCACCAATGGCAAAGAAGTGCCGACCACCTGCGGTGTGGCGTAGGTAATACCAAGCGATCGCAGCCAATACGACCGTGATCAGGAATGAGTGGGGTACGCCGAACGTCCGGCCCGCAGCGCCATTACCGAGTGGCGCGAGCGTGTCTGGGATGTTGTTGACGGTGGTGGAGTTGAAGATCTTGAGCGCGATCCACAAGAAGATGTTGGCGGTGCCGAAGGTGATGATGATCGCGTGCACCCGGCCGTAGGCAATAAGCACGCCGTTCAGCAGCCCGAGCAATCCACCCACGATCACCGAGATGATCACTGCAACGGGCAGACTCTGATCTGCTTGGACCAAGACCAGCTTCGCTGTGATCACCGAGCACACTGCGATCGCCGCGCCGACCGAGACGTCGATCCCGCCGGTGATGATCACCACCGTCATGCCAATGCCGATAAGCGCAATGGGAGCAACGGAAGCGACCAGCGGCTGAATGGAGCTAGGCGTAAAGAAGGCTGGTGTGGTGAAGGCCAAGACCGCCCACAGCACCGCGATGACGCCGATCAGCACGAGCTCTTGGCCGGTAACCGGTGGCGCGAGGACCCGCTGACGACCCGTCGTGGTCTGCTCCGGTCCAGAGGTCGGTGTCTGGTCGCGCTCCGCCACGTCGATGCTCATGCGGCTCCCTTTGTCCCGCTATCAGCACTGCCACTCTTGCCATCCACATCGCCGGCAGCAGCGGCAAGCACGTCGACTTGGGTGGCGTTGGGACCGAACTCCACTGTTGTCGTGCCATTGCGAACCACCTGAAGCCGATCGGAGATGCGAATCGCTTCTGGAAGGTCGGAGGTAACCACCAGGACTGCGGTGCCGGCGTCAGCCAATTCATTGATGATGCGGTGGATCTCCTCCTTCGCGCCGACGTCGACTCCTTGCGTCGGTTCCGCCAGCACCAGCACTTCGGGACGTTGGACTAGCTGTCGAGCGAGCACGACCTTTTGAGCGTTACCACCCGACATCGCGCCGATCGGCTGGCTCTCGCTCGGCGTCTTTACCGCGAGCCTTTTGATCATGTCCTGGGCGATCTTGCGTTCCCGGACCCGGTCGACCCAGAACCGAAGCTTGCTCAGCAGCGTCAGGTGCCCGGCCGAGATGTTGAACATGATCGACTGGAAGGAGAACATGCCCTGCTGTTTACGATCAGCCGGCAGCAGCCCAATTCCGAGGCGCTGCGCATGGAGCGGAGAACGAGGGCTGACTGGTCGCCCGTCCAACAGAATCCGGCCCGAGTCGGCGTGATCAATGCCGTAGATGGAATCGGCGATCTCAGAAACACCTGAACCAACAAGTCCGAATAGGCCGACAATCTCGCCCGGTCGTACCGCCACATCGACATCGTGATATTCGCCCCGTCGGCCAAGGCCGGCGAGTTCAAGACGTGGCTTCGTCTCAGGATCGAGCTTTCGCTCGTGCTTGGTCTCGGTGAGAATTCCGCCGACCATGAGCTCGACCACCTTGCGTACCGTCAGCTCCTCGATCGGATACGTGCCGATGGTTCGCCCGTCGCGCATGACGAGGACGTCGTGGGCGATGCGAAACAGCTCGTCGAGTCGGTGCGAAATGTAGATCACTGAGACACCGGAGTCAGTGAGGCGTCGAACCACCCGGAACAGGATCTCGATCTCCGCATCGGTGAGGATGGCGGACGGCTCGTCGAGAATGAGGACGTTGGCATCGCCAGCCAGCGCCTTCGCGATCGATACCTGCTGCTGCTCGGCAATCGAGAGGTCTCCGACAACGGCCGTGGCATACCGCGGCGGCAATTCGAGCAGCGCGAGGAGCTCCACAACCTTGCGTGTTTGACCGGCCCAGTCGATGCGTCCGCCCTTGCGAATCTCACGGCCCACGAAGATGTTCTCGGTGACCGTCAGCTCACGGAACAGCTGCGGCTCCTGGTAGACCGTGGCTATGCCCATGGCCATCGCATCCGAAGTCGACCGGATCGAGACCTGCTTGCCCTCGTAAGAGATGGTGCCGGTGTCGGCAACAATGGCACCGGACAAAATCTTGATCAAGGTCGATTTGCCGGCACCATTCTCGCCGACAACGGCCAACACCCGCCCTACGTCGACGGTCATGTCGGCGTGACGAATTGCCCGCACCGCCCCAAAACGCTTCGAGATGTCGGTCATCTGCAGCCGGGTGGTGCGGTCCTCCGCAGTGCGGGAGGGTTGCGGCGAGGGCTCGGTCGATTGTTGGTGCTGAGCCACTGGCGCCGACCCGCCAGCGGCTCCATCACCGGTCGATGCTGTGGTCATCAGATCCTCCGAGAGAAGATCAAGCCGCTGCCGGGTTTGCCGCCTGTACGCACAGACCTAGAAGTTGTAATCCCCGACATTCTCCTTCGTGTAAGTCAAGGGCTTCCCCATCAGAAGGATCTTCGTCGAGCTGTCGTAGGTGACCTCATCAAGGCCGCAGGCGTCCACCTTCTGGGTGGGCTGGAACTGCTGGCCCTGCGCCAACTGCTGGCCCGCCCAAGCGGTCAAGCAGCCGAGGGCCTTCGCATCCCACAAGACGCCGGCCGATGCCGATCCATCATTGAGGTACTTCTTCATGTCGTTCGGCGTGCCCATCCCGACGGTGAAGACCTTGCCAGTCTTTCCAGCATTGTCCACCGCCTGCGCCACACCGGGTCCCGCGGTGGAGCAGACACCAAGGAATCCCTTGAGGTCTGGATGGGCGTTCATCAGGTCGGTAGCCATTTGCGTCGCCTTCGCGACGTCTTCACCGGCGTACACCGTGTCAACCAGTTGCGCGTCTGGATACTTCTCCTTTGAGTACTTCTTGATCTCCGCGATCCACTGATTCAGCTGCGCTGCCGTCTCGCCGCAGGACACGACGGCGAACTTTCCCTTGCCGCCCATGGCTTTCATCAAAGCGTCGGTATCCGCTTGACCGATGCCCTCGGCCGAGGCCATCAGCACCATGAGCTCGCGTTCGGAGTTGGGCGCGTCGGTGTCTGAGGTGCCGACCTTGATGCCGGCATCGATTCCTTGCTTGATCAATGGCGCCATGGAGTCGGGATCGTTGGGCGCGATGAACAGTGCACTCACCTTCTGCTGGATGTAGCTGTTCACCACGTCTGCCTGTGCCGCCGCATCCGCGGTTGTGGGTCCTTGGTATAGCCACTCGACGCCGCCGAGTTTGCTAGCGGCCTCCTTGCCGCCTGCGTTCATTGCTTCGAAGTAGGGGATGCCCTGCAGCTTCGGAACGAAGGCCACTTTGACGGTTCCGCCGGCCCCCGAAGCACTCGCGCCTGGGGCGGCCGTCTGGTTCTTCTTGGTACACGCGCTCATGGCCAACGTCATCGCCAGAGCGATGAGGACAACTGCGGCCACTTTCAATCTGGCCATTTTCGGTCTGGATTGCACTGCTCCTCCTTGTTCGCCCGGTTGAGCGGTTGAAGCTGTGTGGCCTTGGACGACGCCAGGCCCAATCCCCCTGTTCCTGGCATCCTGTCACTACGCTTCGGCCGCTAGCAAGGGCCGTGTTTGGCGCCAAGCACCGCAAACACTGTCTTGAAGGTTGAATCGCTTCAGTTTTTGCCAAGGCGAGGTATAACCTGCCCGCACACTCGACCCCCCTTTGATCCCGAGACGCAGCTTGCTGCGTTGACTTGAAGGAATTTATGTCGCTCACTTGGTCTGCCCTGCCCATCGCCCCGAACGAGGATTTCGACGGTGCCCCGTTGCTACGTACGGAATTCGTGTTGGATGAGGGTCATGGGCCGGTTTCCCGGGCCACCTTGTACGCCACGGCGCAGGGCGTCTTCAAGGCCTATCTCAATGGCCAGCCTGTCTCTGAGGACGTATTGAGCCCAGGGTGGAGTAGCTACGAGTGGCGGTTGCGCTACCGCAGTTACGAGGTAACCTCACTGCTCCAACCCACCTCGGTCCTCGGCATCGCGCTGGGCAATGGTTGGTTCCGCGGGCGGCTGAGTTGGAGCGGCGGCAGTGGCTTCTATGGCAAGGAGCTTTCGGGCCTCGTACAGCTCGAAATCGAGTTCTCCGACGGTCATGTCCAGACCGTGATCACGAACGAGGATTGGGCTGCGGGGCCTTCCGCAGTGACCGCCAACGATCTTTACGACGGACAGACCATCGATGCCCGGCGGCAGTCGACTGCCTGGTTACAGGCGGGCTTCTCCGACGAGAGTTGGACGGGCGTCCATCCGACCACTCTCAACTTCAGCACGCTGACGCCCTATATCGGTCCCGCCGTCAGTCGTCAGCAAGAGCTGCCACCGACGAAGATCTGGACATCGCCGTCCGGCAAGACTCTCGTCGACTTCGGTCAGAATCTGGTCGGGTGGCTGCGAGTGAAGGTCCAGGGCCCAGCCGGCACGATGATCACGGTGCGGCATGCCGAGGTGCTGGAAGATCAAGAGCTCGGCGTGCGCCCGCTGCGAACCGCCGCAGCAACCGACCGCTTCATCCTCAGCGGCAAAGAGGATGTTTTCGAACCGACGCTCACCTTCCATGGCTTCCGATATGCCGAAGTGGACGGATGGCCTGGTGGCGCTGAGGCTCTCTCACAAGCCCAGCGTGCGCTGACGGCCATCGTTGTCTCATCGGAGCTGCGGCGAATCGGTAAGTTCGAGTGTTCCGACGAGCTGCTGAACCAACTGCATCGGAATGTGGTGTGGGGCACGCTCGGCAACTTTCTCGATGTACCGACTGACTGCCCGCAGCGTGATGAGCGGCTCGGCTGGACGGGCGACATAGCCGTCTTTGCTCCTACTGCGGCCTATCTCTTCGACGTGGAGGATTTCCTGCGAGATTGGCTGATGGATCTCTCGGCAGAACAGCAGGCTGCAGACGGAGTGGTGGGCTATGTGGTGCCGGACGTCTTGAAGTACGTCAAACATGCGTCGAGCTTTCCCGCCCCTGAGAGCACTGCTGTCTGGAGTGACGCGGCGGCTTGGGTGCCATGGGCTCTCTGGCAGGCGTACGGAAATGTCCAGGTGCTCAGCGACCAATACAACTCCATGACCGCCCACGTACGGCGGGCGGAAACGCTGCTGTCACCAACGGGGTTGTGGGACACGGGCTTTCAGTTCGGAGACTGGCTGGATCCGACCGCGCCGCCTGATAAGCCGGCCGATTCCAAGGCTGACAATGGCGTCGTCGCGACCGCCTGTCTGTACCGCGACTCTCGAATTCTGCAGCAGACTGCGCGGTTGCTGGATCGCAACGACGACGCGCAGCGCTTTGCAGACCTTGCCGAGCGCACTCGAGCTGCGTTCAACGATCACTACGTCAAGAACGACGGCAAGATTCGCAGCGACGCACAAACGGTGTACGCGCTGGCGATCACCTTCGGCCTACTCGACGACGCGACGACGGAGCTTGCCGGACAGAGGCTCGCCGAGCTGCTGGCCGAAAGCGGCTACTGCATCCAAACCGGCTTCGCGGGCACGCCGTACGTGCTGGACGCGCTGAGCGCGACAGGACACCTGACGGAGGCATATCAGCTGCTCCTGCAGCGCGAATGTCCATCCTGGCTGTACCCGGTCACCATGGGTGCGACGACGGTCTGGGAGCGCTGGGATTCAATGCTGCCCGACGGCTCGATCAATCCTGGCCAGATGACCAGCTTCAATCACTACGCCTTGGGCGCAGTCGCTGACTGGATTCACCGAGTGGTTGGCGGCATTGCGCCGCTCGAGCCCGGTTACTCCCGAGTCCTGATCGCTCCGCAGCCAGGCGGCGACATCCGGTGGGCACGATCCTCGCTGGAGACTAGACACGGCACGGTGTCGGTCTCCTGGTCACAGGACGGCGATGGATCTCTCGAACTAGACGTCAACGTTCCGGAGGGCGTAAACGCAGTCGTACGGCTGCCTGATTCGGCGGAGCAGGAGCTGGCCAGTGGGCGCCACCAGCTGTTCTCAACCGCACAGCTGTCCCATACCTGACTGACGCCCGAAGTACGCCGACTTGTCAGAACGGGATTGACCTATGGGTCAACCCCGTTCTGACAAGTCGGCGTCAGTGGCTCCTAGCCCGAGGACCGCGGTGTCGGCATTCGGCACGGCCACTGCAGGTCGGCGAAGCACAATGAAGGCGAATACGGCCGCGACCAACATGAGCCCGCCGCCGATCAGCAGCGCGACCTGCAGGCCGTCGACGAAGGCGCGGTCAACGAGCGGTTGGGCAGCAGCGCCGAGCTGTTGCGCGACGACGCTGCCCTGTCCCCCGCTGACGTCTTGGACGATGTCCGGGGCACCTGCTTGAGCAGACGTCGGCAGTTGGGCGGATTGGGCTGCCCAAGAACGGCGGGTGATCGCCAGCCCGACGGCCCCCAGCGTGGCCAATCCCAGCGCCGTACCCACTTGGCGAGCCGAGTTCAGTACGCCGGCGGCGAGCCCGCTGCGTTCCGGCGGCAGCGCAGACACCGCAATGGATGAGATCGTTGGCACCGCCATCCCGTAGCCCATCCCGATCAGCACGTAGCCGGGCGCCGCCGCGAGCAAACCGGCGCCGGGTGTCAGGAATGCCAGGGCGAGTACGCCGATCCCGCCGAGCAGCACGCCAAGCCAGCAGGTGGCCGTACCGATCCACACCGCGAGGCGGCCCGCGAGCATCGACGTGATCAGGAACGGCGTATTCATGATCAACCAGGACAGGCCTACCTCGAGCGCCGACCACCCCTCGACGTTCTGGAAGAACAGGGTGACGAAAAAGAAGGTCGAAGCCTGCGCGAGGTACATGATCGCGTACGCACCGCAGGACACGGTGAACCGGGAATCCCGGAACAGCCCGAGCGGGACCATCGGCTCGCGAACCTTGGATTCCACCACCAGGAAGGAAATGAGCAGCACGGCTGCGGCCGCGAGCAGCGCGATCATGGTCGGTGATGTCCAGCCAAAGTGCTCGGACTCGACGATCGCGAAGGTCAGCACGCACAGGCCGGCTGCGATGAGCACGACACCTGCTATGTCCAGCCTGCGGGCATCCGGGTTGCGCGACTCGCGGACACCGGTGATCACCAGGACCAACCCGATGATCCCGACGGGTACGTTCACCCAGAACACGGCCGACCAGGAGAATAGCTCTACCAGGATGCCGCCGACCACCGGCCCGGCACCGAAGCCCAGCCCAGCAACGGCAGCCCAAATTCCAATGGCAGCGGTACGACGCTCCGGTGGGTAGGCGTCAGCCAAGATCGACAGGCTGAGCGGTGCGACGAGAGCGGCACCAACGCCCTGCGCGGCGCGAGCGGCGATGAGCACCGACTCGTTCGGGGAGAGGGCGCAAGCGGCAGACATCGCGGTGAAGATCGTCAATCCGATGAGGAACAAACGCTTCCGGCCGTACCGGTCCCCCAAGGTCCCGCCAACCATGATGAGCGAGGCAAGGGCGAGGACGTAGGCGTTGACGACCCAGATCAGATTGCCCGGATCCACGTCGAGTTCCCGCTGAATCGACGGCAGGGCAACATTCACGATCGTGGTGTCGAGAAAGATCATGCCCTGGGCAACACACATCGCGACGAGCGTCACGACCCGACCTCGGGCACTGAGCGGTGGCCCAGCCACACGTAAAGCGTGACGGTTTCGGGGACGGGCCGTCAAACAGTGGAGAGATTGCGGCTCTTCGCGCTGGAGCGGCGCACCACTAATTCTGGAGTGAAGCGAACCTGTTCATGATCATGTCTCGCGTCCCTGTCGAGCGCCGCAATTTCATCAAAAAGCAGCTCAGCCGCTCGATATCCAATGGCCAGCCGGGGTTGCCGAACTGAGGAAAGCGGTACGGCAGCGGCGGCCGCGAATGCGATGTCGTCGTAGCCAACAATCGCCATATCGTCGGGCACTCGCAATCCAGCGGTCACAAATCCTTGCAAAAGTCCAATAGCCAGCAAGTCGTTTGCTGCAAATACCGCAGTCGGCTGCTCATTGCTCGGCATGAGAACGATCTCTTCTGCCGTGCGGACACCTGATTCGACATCGAGATGAGGCGTAGATATCGTCAGCAGCTGCGCTGATCCGGCGTGCCGTGAACTTGCGAGTTCGGCGCCCAACCGTCTGTCCCGAACCTGCTGAAGATTTCCGGGTCCACCCACAACACCGATCCTGGTATGGCCCTGATTCAACAAGTGCTGGACGGCCAGACGTCCTCCCTCGACGTCATCGGTCGACACCGAACAAAAGTCCGATTGATTTCCGGCACGATCCAGCAGGACTACGGGAATTCCGCGCGACTTCAGCTGGCTGACCCGCTCCGCGATGCCCCAAATCGGCGCCAGCAGCACTCCTCGAACCCTTTGTTGCATGAGTACGAGTAGTTGATCGCTTTCCCGATCCGCCTCTTGCGCGCTATTTCCGACTTGAACTGAATAGCCGCGTTCCTGCACGCAATTTTCGGCGCCGAGAACCAAATCTGTGTAAAAGGGATTGGCGATATCCATAACAACCATGCCAATGGAGCGGCTGCGCCCAGCCCGAAGTTGACGCGCCGGCTCGTTAGGAATCCAACCCAGCTTGGCAATGGCCACCTCGACCCTACGCCGCGTCGGTTCGGCGACAATATCCGGGGAATTCAAGACATTCGACACTGTGCCCAATGAAACCCCAGCCAGCGCGGCGACATCTTTCATGCTGACTGTAGCCTTACGAGCCGCCATGAGCCCGCTTACTCCTGGTCTGGATTGAAGTTGTATTGCTTTCGCTGGTATCTGCAAGGTGACCCGAAGGCGAAATTGGTAGGGGAATAGTACCCCAAGGAGACGATCTCCCGCGTCAACAATGACGCGGCAACAAACTGCCATTGATGGTCACAGTGCCCGGGCGCTCGACGACCAGTGTCGACCACCCGTCTTCGGCGGGTCGCATGCAGCCATCCGATGCCGACAGGTAGCGGTACCAACGCACACGCACCTGGTACGCACCCGGCTCAGGTGCAGACACAGTGAGAGAAGCAGGACCACGGGCAATGACTTGCCCTGGGAGTGAAATGACAGGCCGTGGGTTCGTCACGGCGTAAAGGGTCCAGGTCTCGTCTCCCCAGACGGATCGCAGGTACGGCAATCCCCCACGGAGGAGCTTGGCTTCGTCGGACGCCGCCCAGTCGTACGGCCCGTTGGAGAGGGCAACGTAGGAGATGGCGTTGTCGTCAAGCCACTTTCCGTACGTATCGGCGTTGAGAGTCCCGTCGTAGAAGATCGGGTTCCGGCCGATGTCGATCTGCCGCGACCACCCTCGAGCGATGGGAACCACTGGCGGTACAAATGCAGCCTCGCCACGCCGTTGAGTGGCAACGACTTCAATCGGCCCTTCAACCCCACGCGCCTTCAGCTGGTCGAGAAGAGGCGCATAGAACGCCGCGCTCAATGCGGGATCGCCTCGTTCTTGCACCTCGGTGATCGACACCGGGGGTAGCAACAACGCTGCGCCCACCGTGCCGGCAACGACAGCGACCAGCGGACCTGTGGCGACCGCCATGATCACCGACGGTCCGAAGAGCTCTGGCAGCCGGGTCGCTGTCGTCCCCACCTGCGTAGGCAGCAGATAAGCAGTCACGACCAGTAGGGCCGACAACAATGCACCCCACCGGACCACCGGACGCCGCCAACACAGACCAGCTACTGCGAGGCAGACGATAAAGCCCATCAGAGCGTGCTCCTCGGCGAATGACTGCCGTCCACCGTTGCCAAATGCCAGCCCCACAGCGATCGTCGGCAGCATGCCGCTGATGGCCAGGACAACGCCCTCGCGACGCCGGCCGGACAGAAACAGCGCACCGCCAGCGACGCCCAGAAACAGACCACTGACGCCACTGGTGACGGCTGCCACTACGGCCAGCACGGAAGCGAGCCAGAGCCTCCCAGCAACAAGAGCAAGCAGTGCGCCAAGCCCTACGGCGAGCGCGAGCTCGAACGTCGTCCGGGTCACCACCAAATTGCCGGCGAGGCAGACGGCCCCGGTGACCGCTCCAAGGACCGGCCGTGGCACCTCAGTGACCTTCAACAAGGCAGCGAAGAACACTACGGTTAACACATAGCCGAGCGCGGTTGTGAGGCGTACGCCGAGCAGCGCCATCAGCGGAGGCGACAAGACGCTGTAGCCGAGCGGATTGAACCCCCCATACCAACGCAGGTTGAGAATTTCAGGCCAATGTGACTCGGCAAGCTGAGCATGAGCCATCTGTGCTGACAGATCACGGCCCATCGGCGCAGCGAGGAGATAGCCAACCGCGATCAGCACTGCCATGACTCCGGCGAGAACAACGCCAGGCCATCGTTTGATCAGCGAGCTCAGACGAGATCGGGCACCGCGCGCTACGCCCGTAATTCTGCTTGGTGTCTCCACGCCGTCCGACGTCTCGGCAACGACGGGGTCGTCCTTCGCGGCCGGAGAGCCAATGGTCACCGCAAGCTGCTCCTTGTGGCGATCTTTCCCCTGGTCAGAGCTGCTGCGTAGATAAGGCGCGATCCGTGCGACGATCCCCCGGGCAACGGTGTCCTCCTCTCGGCGCACGAACTACCAGTAGACGCTCTTGGAGGGTGGCCTGTCCAATTCGAGTTTGGTCGCTGCACCGTTCGAGGATGGTCAATCAAGCTGAGCGCGAGCTGAATGGCCGAGGGGCCGCCTTATCGCTGAGCTAAGAGGTAATTTCCCACAATCCGAGCACATTGCCTTCTGAGTCCTTGAAGTAGGCAAACGCGCCCATGCCAGGAATTGGGGTCCGGGGCGTGACGGTGCTACCGCCGCTGTCCTCGATCTGCTTCAGGGCATCGTCTATGGCGTCGACATCGATCGTGATCACGGGCGTCGATAGCTGCTCGGTTCGCTCGAACATGCCACCGTTGATAGCGCCAGGTTCGGTAGGCATCTGGGTCTGCTCGTCTACCGCCGTGGTCTTGACAGTCGTGTACTCCCCTTCACCCATCGGCATCGTCTGAAGCTCCCAGCCGAAGATGGAATCGTAGAACTTCTTCGCTCGATCGAGGTTCTGAGCGGGGATTTCGAAGTGCACGACCTTGGGCATGATCAATCTTTCTCCTTGATGAGATGTGGTTCTTCCACAACAAACCCTCCGACTGCGGCGGTTTGCTGTCAACACTGAACTGAGTAAGCTCCCTGGCCCGTGACCGAAATTCATCGTGGCGAGCGGCCGGTCACCATCCCAATCGGCTGGATCGCAGTCGGAAATCCGGCTCAGCTGTTCTCGCCAGACCAGCACGAAGAGCTGTGTCAGGTGCAAGCCGAACTCGACTTTCCCGAAACCGTGTATGGCGTGCCGCGCGGTAGGCCACTGCGTACCATCGTGGCTCGGCAGGTCGAGTTCTACGGCGCTCATCGAGACGACCAGGTTGTGTGATCCGAACGGCCGTTCAAGCACGAACTAAATGGATATAGATGGCTCACCAGAAATTCTGGGTGTCTAGTGTTTGTCTAATGCTTGTTCTAGTCTTGCCCACAGCTGTCGGCACAAGGAGGCGGCCGCATGGAGAGAGCGACGGCGGATCAGGATCGGGACTTGGTCGATCTCGTCGACGAGTCCGGCCGAGTGATCGGCCAAACCGCACGCGCGACCGTGCATCACAGCAACACGCCCCGGCATCGCGCGTTCTCGGTTTACTTGACCGATCACGCCGGACGTGTGCTGCTGACCAGGAGAGCTCTCGGCAAGATCACCTGGCCGGGTGTGTGGTCCAACTCGTGCTGCGGCCATCCGCGTCCGGGAGAGTCCGACATAGCCGCCATTCATCGTCGGGTCTATGAAGAACTTGGCGTCGAGCTCGTCAACGTCGAGGCTGCGCTGCCCAACTTCAGCTACACGGCGACCGATCCGCATGGCCTCGTTGAGAACGAGTCATGCCCGGTGTATTGCGCCTCGATCGTCGATGCCGCCGTGTTGCGTCCTGATCCCGAAGAGGTGATGGACTATCAATGGCTGAGCTGGCCCGATCTCGTCGAGACCGTCGAGCGCGCACCCGGCTTGTTGAGTCCGTGGGCGGTGGCGCAGGTCCGAGACCTTACTGCTAGGAGCGGAACGGCTTCATTGCGACTCGGTGCGACCAATGGTCATGGCGCCGACGTAGGTATCACCTTGGCCGGTGTTACCGGGCTGCTCGGTGAACAGAGCCACGAGCTCGCCCAGCTGTGGTCGGAGCTGGATGACGGGCACGCGCCAGAGGTGCTGGCTGAGGATCTGCCGAGCTGGCTGAATGATCTTGTGCGGCAAGGTGGCAAGCGGCTGCGCCCGGCCATGTGTCATTGGGGGTACGTCGCCTCTGGCGGCAAGCTTGACCAGCCCGGGCATACGGAGCTGATCAGGGCGGCAACGGCTCTGGAGTTGCTGCATCAGTTCGCGTTGCTGCATGACGATGTGATGGATGAATCGGACCTGCGCCGCGGCCGGCTCGCCGCACATCGGCAAGCCGAGCAGTGGCACGCCGCAGCCGGGGGCAGAGGCGATAGCGCCGCGTTCGGCCGCAACCTTGCCGTGCTGCTCGGTGATCTTGCACTCGTGCAGGCGCATCGCCTGGTAGCGATGCTGAGCCCCAGGCTGCGCGAACTGTGGTACGAGCTCTGCGTCGAGCTTGTGCTGGGCCAGCGTGGTGACCTCACGGGCGCGGCAGCAGGCCGGCGCGATCGACCTCACGCCGAACGGCTCGCTCAACTGAAGTCAGGCTCGTACACGGTGGCCCGTCCGCTGGCCTTGGGCGCGACGGCAGGGGACGGCACGGAAGAAGCCCATCGTGCGTTACGCCGCTACGGCGATCATGCAGGTGCTGCCTTTGCGCTGCGGGATGAGGTACTCGGGGTGTGGGGAGATCCTGCTGTCACGGGAAAGCCTGCCGGTGATGATCTTCGATGCGGCAAGCCGACGGTGCTGCTCAGCCTCGCGGTAACGCGGTTGAACGGCACCGCCGTGTCCGCGCTACGCAAAGCCGGCTCGCCCACGATGAGCGCCGAAGACGTCGTCATACTTCAGGACGCGATGGTGAACGCTGGTGTCCGCACGGAGATGGAAACGCTGATTGCTCGGCACGTTGAGGAGGCCTTTACCTGTTTGAACAGCGGAGCCTTGCATCCCGTCGGCGTGGCCGGTCTCACCGAACTCACCAAAGCCGTTGCCTGGCGGACGTCCTAGCCTGCGACCAGCTCAGCATTCATTGAACAAACCTTTGACAGCGTTCAGCTATGCGCGGGTCCCAAGCGGTCGGCGAGCTTGGTTGCTCCGCTGCCTATCGAGTGTCCAAGGGCGACCACCAGCTGATC
>CAWCVF010000007.1:0-73472 GCA_963798835.1 uncultured Actinomycetota bacterium
GTCGCCTAGGAGGGCGGCGGCGATGCCCAGGCGCTGGCCCATGCCGAGGGAGAACCCTGCGACGCGCTTCGTCGCGACCCCGGCCAGGCCGGTCATCTCGATGACCTCGCTGACCCGGGAGGCCTTGATGTTGTGGGTGGCGGCCATGGAGCGCAGGTGTGAGCGGGCGCTGCGGCCGGGGTGCACGGCGCTTGCCTCCAGCAGGGCGCCGACCTCGCGTAGCGGGGCACGGTGCTGCCGGTAGGGCTTGCCGTTGACGGTGACGGTGCCCGACGTCGGCCAGTCCAGTCCCATGATCATGCGCATGGTCGTGGACTTGCCGGCGCCGTTCGGGCCGAGGAACCCGGTGACGTCCCGGGCGCGATCGTGAAGCTGAGGGAGTGCACGGCGGTGGTGTCGCCGTAGCGCTTGGTGAGCTCGTGTGCCTCGATCATGACCGGGACCGTTCTGGGGGATGGGGTGGGACGGAGTGCTCAACAGCGAACGCTGAGACAGGTGACCGTGCCCGCGGGTGGCGCGAGCGAAGGATGGTCGGGCGCGGGGCGGGCAGTCACGCCTGCTGCGGCGTGCGGTGTGGCTCGCTGTCGAGGCTGGCTGCCGGGGTCGCCGGTGATGCGGTGCGGCGTGGCCAGGTCCAGGCGGAGCGCAGGATGAAGGCCAGGATCAGCACCTCGATTCCGATGGAGAGGCCGTAGAAGGAGGCCCATTCCCAGTTCGTCGAGGCCGCGTTGAACACCATGACGGGGATGTAGAGCGATGCCACGACGAGGTTCGTGGCGCGGTTCACACGGGCGGGCAGCGTCATGGAGAGCATAATCATCAGGGCCGGGATCCCTATGACCACGACGAAAATGGTCAACAATGTCCCGCTGATGTCGAACTCAAAGATGCGGCCACCCCGGATTTGGTCGATGGCGCCGGGCTTGTAGAGGTGGAAGTAGTCGATGTAGATGACGAAGAACATCAAGCTGGTCCAGGCTGCCGCGAGCTTGGCTTGCACGGGCATGCGCCGATCTTCCAGCGCGCTCTGGAACGGCGGATTCTCTAGTGCGGTGTGGGATTGAGGCGTTCTCATCACAATGCTCCTTGGCTTGATTGGGTGGGTGGTGCTGGTTCTGGACATGGTGAACCTCCTACGGTTCGTCAGATTCGGGACTTACGGTTGTAAGGACCGGTCCCAAGCGTAGCCTTACAAGCGTAAGTGCGCAAGGATGGGAAAATGACGCGGCGCACACCACTGAGCAGGGAGAGGATCATTGCCGCGGCCGCCGCCGTCGCCGACCGCGCAGGTGTCGCCGCCGTGAGCATGCGCAGTGTCGCGAAGGTGCTCGGCGTTGAGGCGATGTCGCTCTACCATCACGTCCCAAGCAAGGAGGCGCTGCTCGACGACCTCGCCGACTGGGTATTCGAGAGGATCGAGCTGCCCGAGGTCGGCGATGCCTGGCGGGAGGCGCTGACCGGCCGGGCACGATCGGCACGGTCGGTGCTCACCGCTCATCCGTGGGCGCTCGGGATGATGACGCGCCCCAACCCCGGCCCAGCGCTGCTACAGCACCACGACCGGCTGATTGGCGTGCTGATGACCGAGGGCTTCAGTGCCGCGCTCGCAATACACGCGTTCTCGGCGATCGACGCCTACGTGTACGGGTTCGCGCTGACCGAGACGAGCCTGCCGTTCGAACCGGGGGACGGCGCCGAGGAGGCATTCGCCGTCAAGGTTGCGGCGTCGGCGGAGCTGTATCCGCACATTGCGCGCTCGCGCGCCGAATTGTTCGGCGATGGCGGTTACGCGTTCGCGGACGAGTTCGACTACGGGTTGGAGCTGCTGCTGGAGGGCTTGGAGCGTCGGGTCGCCGACGAGAGCCCCGCGCTACGCGAGCGTTAGCGCATCCCTCTGCGCAACACCGCGATCGGATGCCGTGTAGGGCGCGAAAGGGTATTGCCTGGCGCACCGGTCCAGGGAAATCTGGGCGGCGCGGCCCGCAGCGCAGCGAGGACACGCGTCGCACGGCCGGCGCTTGCGCCGGCTTGATGGAGAAAGGAGACTCCTCACCAAGCCTCGGCTCTCGCTCGCTACGGGTTCACAGTCGACGGCAGCTCGGGCGGACACTCGAGCCTCTCCCCATCCTTGTCATGTCGCGTGCGGAACCAGCCGTGTTGCATTGCGGATGCTGAGCGTGCCATGCCAGACGAACGCCTGCCGAAGCGGAGTTTCGTCGCGGTCGATCGTCGTCTGCAACAGCCTTCCCATGGTGCGTTCCGGGGCGTCCCGCTCGCCAAATCACGACCATGGTCTCGACCTCCAAGGCGTATGAATCCGCCGGTCCCCTTGCTGCCGTTCCCTCCGACGGAGGCCGAACGTCCAACGTCGCCAGCGTCGCCTTCCCCGCCGAGCGCTCGAAGCAGCCGACGCCCACCATCTCGGGCCGTCTCCCCTTACTCGACCCAAGACAACCCTGCCGGTGGTCAGCTCGAGCACCACAAGCTGTGCTACGTACCCCTGCCGCCGCTGACGATCCCGACTGTCGACACACCTGGTGCACCGACGGAACGTACCCCGGGTGGGCGTGACCGCCGAGCCGGGCGAAATTGCCTTTCTGAGGTGTGACCATGAGTCTGCACAAGCTCACCGCCGGGTCTGGTTATGACTATCTGACCCGGCAGGTCGCTGCCTTGGACGCGACCGACAAGGGACACATCGGGCTGGCCTCGTATTACACCGAACGGGGCGAGTCGCCCGGGGTGTGGGTCGGTTCCGGCATGGAGGGAATCGACGGTCTGGACGCCGGCGACCCGGTGACGGCGGAGCAGATGCGCGCCTTGTTCGGCTGCGGGTTGCATCCGTTGGCCGAGCTGCGGCTGCAGCAGCTGGACGGCCCCGACCTCACTGGACAGGACTTCCGGGACGTGATGCGGTTGGGGGCACCGTTCAAGATCATCGACGATGCGACGCCGTTCCGGGTCGAGGTGGCCAAGCGGATCGCTGCGCTCAATGCCGCGATCGGGGAGCCGGTCGACGCCTCGGTCGCGGCGGCTGACCGGGCGCGGATCCGGACCGCAGGTGGCCCGGGAGTTCTTCCTCGCTGAGCACGGCCGGGCCCCGATTGATGCGCCGAGTTGGCTGCCCAGATCGCCAAGAGCTCACGTCCACGAGCGCAGACCGTCGCCGGTTATGACTTGACGTTCTCGCCGGTGAAGTCGGTGTCGACGCTGTGGGCGGTCGCCGAACCGACCGTGGCGGCGGCGATCGAACGGGCCCATCAGGCCGCGGTCAACGACGCGTTGGCTTCATCGAGCAGCAGGCCTTGTTCACCCGGACCGGGCCGCAAGGGATCCGGCAGGTCAACGTGCGTGGCCTGGTCGCGGCCGCGTTCACCCACCGCGACAGCCGTGCCGGCGACCCGGATCTGCACACCCATGTCGCGGTGGCGAACAAGGTGCAAACCCTCGACGGGCGCTGGCTGTCGATCGACGGCCGGGTGTTGTTCAAGGCAAAGGTTGCCGCCTCGGAGACTTACAACACCTCCCTCGAGCAACACCTCCGCGACACGCTGGGGGTGCGGTTCGCCGCACGTCCCGGTACCGATCCGGGCAAGCGGCCGATCCGGGAAATTGTCGGCGTCGACCCGCGATTGAACCAGCGCTGGTCGACCCGGCGGGCCCACATCAACATCCGCCGCGGCGAGCTCGCCATCCAATTCCAGCATGATCATGGTCGGCCACCGACACCGGTCGAAGCGCTGCACCTGGCCCAGCAGGCAACGTTGGAGACCCGCGACGCCAAGCACGAACCCCGATCCCTCGCCGAGCAGCGCACCACCTGGATGAACGAAGCCGCAGCGGTGCTCGGTGGCCGCAGCGCCGTCGCCTCGATGGTCGCGACGGCGCTTACCCCCGCCGCAGAACCCCCGCGATGGCCGACGCCGACTGGGTCGCGCAGACCGCCGACCGGGTGCTGGCCGCCATGGAGGAGACCCGGTCGACCTGGCAGATGTGGCACGTCCGCGCCGAAGCCCAACGCCACCTCCGTACCGTCGACCTGCCTGCCGAGCAGGCGAACACGCTGGTGGACCTGCTGGTTGATGAGGTCCTCGAGCACCGGTCAGTAGCCCTGGCCGCACCACCAGACGACATCGAAGAACCGGACGCGCTGCGGCGAGTCGACGGGTCGTCGGTCTACACCGTGGCTGGCGCCGACCTCTATACCTCACAGCGGATCATCGACGCCGAACAGCGTCTCCTCACCGCCGCCGGACGAAGCGACGGCACGGCCGTCGACGAGTCGGCAGTGGATCTGGCGTTGCTGGAGATGGCGGCGAACGGCACCCCTCTTGATGCTGGGCAGGCCGCATTGGTCCGGCAAATGTGCACCTCCGGGGCACGTCTGCAGCTTGCGATCGCCCCGGCCGGCGCTGGGAAAACCACCGCCATGCGCGCCCTCACCCTGGCCTGGACCGAAGACGGCGGCCAGGTCATCGGCCTCGCCCCATCAGCTGCCGCGGCCGCCGTCCTCGCCGAACAAACCGGGATCCGCACCGACACCCTCGCCAAACTCACCTGGGCCATCCAGCACGGCAAACTGCCGGACTGGGCCGTAGCGGTCGGCCCCTCGACATTGGTGATCATCGACGAAGCAGGCATGGCCGACACCCTCACCCTCGACACCGCCGTTCAGTTCGCCCTCGATCATGGTGCAAGTGTCCGCATGGTCGGTGATGATCAACAGCTCGGCGCGATCAGCGCCGGCGGCATCCTCCGCGACATCCAACAGAGCCACGGCGCCCTCCACCTCTCCGAGCTGCACCGCTTCACCAACGCCGGTGAAGCGGCCGCATCGCTCGGGCTCCGAGAAGGCGATCGCAACGCACTCGACTTCTACATTGA
The DNA here is from genome assembly GCA_963798835.1 of uncultured Actinomycetota bacterium. GTDB lineage: Bacteria > Actinomycetota > Actinomycetes > Propionibacteriales > Propionibacteriaceae > Microlunatus. The sequence continues at coordinate 4,885 of CAWCVF010000007.1, forward strand.
TCACGGCCGTGTTCATGTCGGCGACATAGCTACCACGGCCGAGGATGCGTTCAGCGCTTGGGTTTCCGATCGGGCGGCGGGGCTCGACGCAATCATGATCGCCCCCACCCGTCAGCTGGTCGCCCAACTTAACCGCCGTGCCAGGGAGCATCGTCTTGATCACTGCGCTGCGGCCGCCGAGGTCTCGCTGGCCGACGGCAATCAGGCGAGTGTCGGAGATGTGATCATCACCCGCTGCAACGACCGCCGACTCCGCCTCACCGCCACCGACTGGGTCAAAAACGGGGATCGGTGGATGATCACCCACATCGCCGAACACGGTGACCTGGCCGTGCGGCACATCCGCAGCCACCTCACCGTTCGGCTGCCAATCGAGTATGTTCGAGCCTCGACCGGTCTCGGCTACGCCACCACTATTCATTCGGCACAGGGCATCTCCGCCGACACCATGCACGGCCTGGTGACCGGGCAGGAGTCCCGGCAGCAGCTGTACACGATGCTCACCCGCGGCCGGCACGCCAACCACCTCTACCTTCAGGTCGTCGGCGACGGCGACCCCCACAGCGTGATCCGCCCCGACGTGGTGGCGCCCAGCACTCCGACCGAAACCTTGCAGCAGATCCTGGCCCGCGACGATTCGCTGACCTCCGCCACGACGACCCTGCGTGAGCTCCATGATCCGGCTGCCCGGTTGTTCGACGCTGTCCAGCGGTACACCGACAGCCTTCACGCCGCCGCCGAACACCTCCTCGGACCCGAGGTTGTTGCCGACCTCGACAGGATCGACCAATACGTTCCCGGGCTCACCGGCGAACCGGCCTGGCCCACCCTGCGAGCCCATCTCCTCGACCTCGCCGCCGAAACGGGCCACCACCCGCTCGGCCACTTCGACGATGCTGCTTTTGGCCGTGACCTCTCCACCGCTGGCGACATGGCCGCCGTCCTTTACTGGCGACTTCCTGAGACTGCGGCAGCCGATCACGGGCCGCTGCCGTGGTTGCCCGGCATCCCAGTCCGACTGCAGATCAATCCTGTCTGGGGCGACTATCTCACCCAGCGTTCCCAACTCATTGCCGACCTGGCCGACTACGTCCGAGAACAAGCCAGCCGATCCGACGCTCCACCCGCCTGGGCACCCCCGGGCAGCCGCCCGAGCGCCCGCCTGCTCGGGGAGGTGGCCGTCTGGCGCGCAGCGAACGGCATGAATGCCCACGACATACGAGCAACCGGCGGACTTCAGCTCGAGCCCCGAGCAGACCTATGGAGACAACACTTCGACCGAGCTGTCGCCAACGAACTCTCGCACCGCCTCGATCTCGATCAACAGCCAGTGAGACCGCAGGTACACCAGCGTCGCTATGGTGATCTTCCTCGCCTGTACGAACACCCGAGCTCCAACCGACCACCTGTGCCCGGCCGATAACAGCAGGACAGCGCGTCCCAAGGCAGCCGACACATTCATTAGAACGATCGACATGCGACAGCCGGCGGCGCTGCGCGCCGGGACGCCGCTCCGCGTGTTCTCGCATCGCTGCGGGCCGGTCGCGGCGAAATTCACCAACCGCGACCGTCGTCGGGTAGGACAGTTCGGTGACCTATGCATCATGGCGCGCAATCCAGGCCCTCCGCGCTGCGCCTACTGGCACGGCTGACCGCGACCGCCAACGTCGACGCACCTTCACGGCGGCATTGAATCAGGCCGAGGAGTTGGCCGTAGCCGCGTCCGCCGTGACCTATGCCGTTCGACCGCTGCTGTTGTTTTACTCCCTCAGCCAGGCGGGTCGGGCGATTGCAGCCGCCCATCTAAAGGCAAAGGCGGAACTGAGCGGCCATGGCCTCAGCTTCACGTGCGATCCAATCGCGATCTTGAAGTCGACGCTTGTGCCACCTGGCGCCCAACACGCGCGAGGAGCATTCCAAGACGTCGCCACTGCCACGGGGTCACTGGGACTGGAGAACCCCGCCGAACTCGGTGCACTGTGGGCCGGCAACCCTGACCTGCAGCATGTCCCCATCCCCGAGAGTGGTGGTGAGTGGCCGAGCGTCTTGTCGTGCGATCTAGGAACCCGTAGCGAGTCGCAGAGAGACACCGAGGTTACGACCCCGGGCGTTGTCACGTCGCTGCTGATGCTGCCGGGTGAGACCGGTGCCGACCTAGATCGTGTGATCGCTCGCTACCCGACGCTTGCTGGTGCGCGGGCGGTCTTGAACGAATTTGAGGTCAACCGTCCCGCGGGAGCCGATGAACTGGTCGGTCGCGTGGGGCCGGACAGCAGGGGGGCGGTTACTGTCGCCCGCGAGTGCCCTATGCACATGACAATGCCCGAATACTGGCAGTTTCAGGACGAGTTGTACTCGTCGGTCGAGATCGCTGATACGTTTCCGCGATGGCCCGATCCGCACTTCGTGGGAATCGTCCAGCCTGCCATCGGGGGCGGCCCATCGCCCTCATCGCTGATGTTGTGGTGGGCGTTGCTCCTAGGCCTGTCAAGCCTCGTCCGGTACTACCCCGCAGTCTGGGTACGGGCAATCGATCTAGATGAGTCGATCCTCGCATCGCCTCTTCGTCAGGTCCTTGACGTGGCCATGGAGCGGCTCCCCGTCCGGGTCTTGGACGCCCTTCGGGATCCGCAGGTGTGACTCCCGAATGACAGGAGTCTGGTCGTGCCCCGGCGGAGGCGTGTGCCCCCCAACGTGCCCCCGTCCATCCATTCAATACAGTCGTGAACCATTACGCAGCGGCCAGCCCCAATTGACGTGTGCCTCAGCAACCGTTCAGCGCTGGACTCTCTCGTAGTGCGTAGGTGTGGGGTCGGTTCCCAAAGGCGGCTTTCATTTTAGAAACAGTTGGTTGAGAGATTGATGGTCTCCATACCGACCCTCAATCCCGAGGCAGCGAGGCGTAGATAGAGGCCTGGACATCGACAGGAAATGAGCCCATGCAGCCTTCGAGGGCGGTATTGGTCAGGCCCACGACGCTGAGCTCGGCCACCGGATCCTGGAACCACGAATGCCCATAAACCCCGCCCCACGACAGCGTTCCCACCTGGGCAGGTACCGCAGCCCTCCCGGCATCAGTAAGGACCGCCGAGAGGAAGCCGAAACCCCAGCCGGGTTCCTCCTGCTCCCGGAGGCTGCCGACCTGGTTGCGCGAGGCCAGCTGGACCGTCTCTGGTGTAAGGATCGGGGCGCCGCCGGTTCGTAGGGTTTCAAGGAATGTCATGAAGTCACCAGCCGTGCCGACCATGCCGCAGCCGCCCGACTGGAAAGACCGCTGGTCAAAGGCCCGGGCCGGTGAGAAGACAAGTTCCTCGAGGCGGTGTGGCTCGCCCATGCGCACTGCTCGTGGGCTGGCATCGGCGTAAGGCACCGCCAGCCGCGCCGGCTCCCGGACGACAAATGCGCTATCGCGCATCCGCAGCGGGTCAGTGATATAGGTGGAGACGGCGTCCGCCAAAGACCTGCCGTGCACGACGGCGATGATCGCGCCGAGGACATCGGTGGCCACCGAGTAACGCCATGCCGACCCCGGGCGGAAGTACAACGGCGCCGAGGCGATCCGGCGCAAGTTCTCCTGCATTAACATGCCCGGCTGGTCCAAGCCGTCCGAGACACCCGCCGTCCTATAGGGATCGCCCGCCACCCAGGGATACCCAAGGCCTGCAGTATGGGTGAGCAGGTGTCGCACATTGATCGCCGGCGCACTGCCGTCGGGCAGGCGAGGTTCGAAGTCAGGCAGGAACCGTGTGACCGGATCATCCAAATTGAGCCGGCCACGTTCTATCAGCGCGAGCGCAGTGGCCGCTACCAGGGGCTTGGTGAGCGAGGCCCATCGGAATACGGTATCGAGTGCCATGGGAATGTCGGCCTCGCGATCTGCGTGGCCGGCGGCGCGGGCATACACGCGGCTCACCGTGGACCTGCACAAGAACCACAGCGCCGACCACCCGGCCCGCCTCAACCGCCTCGTCAACGACCGCGTCGATCGCTTGCTGCACAAGTGGCACCCGGGCCGTGGACTGTTCCACACCCCTAAGCATGGCGACCTACAGTCGGCTTCCACAACGCCCGGCATGTTCTGGCGAGCGGTCAAAATTTTACCGATCAGAATGTCGGCCCACGCATAATCGAGTCTTATAGCAGCCAACGGAGCAGCCTAGGGACCAGCCACTTACGGACCGACGGACATATGCACGGAAGCCGTCAGGCGAGGCATACCACAAGGTGGACTTTCCGCTCGCGACTCGTAATGCGTAGGTCCCATCGGAGCCAATCAGGGGCCCAGACGCCGCGTACCTGCGTGCACATTGCCGTACTCACGAGAGTCAGCGCATGTCCTGGAGCGCTCCCCGGATCCTCTATCGGACGATGTTGGATGCATTATCGCAACTTACGATTAGAAGTTTCGGCCAGTGCCACCGGCATATAGCCGATCCGCCGGACGCATCCTCGGCGATTCAGAATGTGTCACCTAGCCAAGAGGTTGGTCTTCTGATCGGCCCTATCTGACGTGCGGCCATGGAAGGTGATGAGTCGCGCCATCGACGTGCATCATGTCAACTCGGGGCGTGTACGGGACTCACGACGCCGCAAACCCGTGCCAGACGTCGACTGACACCGAGTACCGCTATTCAGCGTTGCGCCTTGTCAGGTCGTGAATTGACGGCTACTCGCTGTCGTCTCTTGGCATGCTCTGGAGGCCTGAATCGGCCTGATAAGGCAGGGGTCAATAGCTCAAGTCCACCAGGACCACACCATCAAACCGCCCTCCGACTAGGTACAACGCCCGCACCTCGGCGTCTGGTCGGAGTCGCATGGAATGAACTCTTAGGCGAGGCCGAGAACTTTTGCGCTCTCAAGCGTGTCGGTCAGGATCTGCAGGCGACAAATCTGGTCGCCGCGATAGCGCCAGATGTGCACGACCGGCGTACGCGCTGACCGACCGCCTTTCGCTACGTCTGTGTGCCCCAGCACGACAACAGTGTCGCCCTGCTCGATGAACTCGTCAGCGCTCAGCTCGAACTTGTCCCACGCACCCACCGCCTGCTGAAGGACCTCGATCGCCGCCTGCTTCCCCTCATACTGCCCAGACCCGGGAAGGTCTGACCCGGCGCCGTCCCAAACGAAGTCGTCGGTCCAAAGATCGAGAGCCCGCTCAAGATCACCCGCGCTGAACCGCTCGTAGCGCTCCCTCAACGCTTCCGTCTTGCCGGCCATGCCGCGCTCCTCTCGTCCGCTGAGATCTAGCGTTGCGACGCTATCGCCGGGAGATACGAGGGTCAACGGGCCTTGGCCCGTACGAGTCGGCTCCGACTACGCACGGTCGACCTGATATGGCAAGCGCCAGACTGGCTCTGCACATGCAGCTGCAAAGTGCAGCAGTGATCGACTTACTCGATGTGGTCGTAAGCGTCCATGGCAGTTTCCGTCGTCCGAAAGCAACGCTCAGTGTGCACGGCTCCGGGTCTTTGCAAGCAGAGGCTGCGATGGGCTGCCTGTCAAACTGCCAGCCAACGGGGGCCGCGCCGACTGAACGGTGCGCTGACAGAATCTGTCTGAGGCTCGAAACGGCGACAAGAGAGGGAGGACTTGGCATGCTCGGTCATCTCAGTGGCGCCAAGCGATTGTTCCCGATCATCGGCGACCCCATCAAGTACGTGGAGTCGCCAATGCGTCTCACCCGCACGTTCGAAGAGCGTGACTACAACGGCATCTGCGTCCCGTTGCAGGTGTCGGTCGATGACCTCGACGCCGTCATGGCGGGTCTCGCGGCCTCGCGGAACGTCGACGGGATCCTCGTCACCATGCCGCACAAATTCAGCGCATTCGCCCACTGCGCCACCAGTTCTGAGCGCGCCAAGATGCTCGGAGTCGTGAGCGTCATCCGCCGCAATCTTGACGGGACCTGGCACGGCGACATGCTCGACGGACTCGCCTTCGTGAAGGCGCAGAAGGACCATGGAGCTGAACCGGACGGAGCGCGGGTACTGCTCGTCGGCGCTGGCGGCGCAGGCAGCGCGATCGCGATCGCCCTGCTCGAGGCTGGGGTCGGCGAACTGATCATCCACGACGCCGACGAGTCGCGGGTCGCCGCACTGCTCAACCTGCTCAAGGATCTGGGCCAAGGGCGGGTGAGTGCCGGGCCGCCGGATCCCACCGGCTGCGATCTGGTGTGCAACGCCACTCCCATGGGCATGGAGGAGAATGACCCGCTTCCCGTCAATGCTGCGCTGCTGACATCGTCAATGTTCGTCGGCGATGTGATCGCCGGACACAGCGTGACCCCATTCCTCGCGGCTGCGGAATCCGTCGGCTGCAAGACAGCCAACGGCGGACACATGGTCGAGGCCGCGCAGGACGTTATGGCGGACTTCATGCTGCGAAAGACAGATTCCCCGATGGGTGACAGCAATACTCCAGCAAGGTGATCGTGCTGGCTCGGACTACTGAGGACGAGCCCCGTGGAAAGCTAGAGCAAGTCTCAGGGAACAGAAGCGGTAGGCCTGCGTGCCCCTGACGTGCCCCCGTTCATCCGTCATCGACCGTTACCTGCCCCGGACCGTCGGGCATAACCCAGCGTCAAACCACACCAACCATCGGCCACCGTCGTGCACCGGACTCGCTCGTAATGCGTCGCTCATGCCGCCACGATGCTGTCACGGAGCCCTCCCAACTAGTCGCAAGTCGCCCGCTCTGATCCTGGCAGTGCACGCTTGGCAACTGGCAGCACCCACGGTAAACGATGCACTCCCACCTCTCCGTAGGTTGTGGGTTCGAGTCCCACGGGGCCCACAGTATCGTTTTCCCTTGTCAGAAGGGCTTTTCTCTCCCTTGCCTCATCAAGATCAGTAATCGTTTCTTGCGCCTTGTGGCGTCGTTGTGGCGCGAGAGCATCAAGCCGGTCTGCCACTGAGTCCAGGTCATCCTCGAATAGTCCGGCATACACATCGAGAGTCATAGCCGCCGAAGCATGTCCCAGCGTCTGCTGTACGACCTTCACATTCGCCCCCTGAATAGCGAGTGACGCTGCGGTATGGCGCAGATCATGCGGGCAATCTGGGCGGCGACAGGCACTAACCGCGCCTGGTGAGTTTTCGGCGTGCTCCAAACGAGCTGACTGCCGACCTCCGTGACGCTCTCCAGGACATTTAAGCCGCCTGCGTACAGGGTCGAAACGCCTGACCTTCAGAGCGGCCAACTCTCCAAAACGCAGACCAGTGAAGGCAAGCGTCAAGATCATCAGTTCGTAGCGTCCTCCGCCTCAGCCAAATCACCCACTTGCTCAGGGGTCAGGTACATGGGCTCTGTACGCACAGGCCGCGGCAACTTGGCGCCGTGGGCCGGATTACGGCCGATGCGTCCATCTTGAACGGCAGCGTCGAGGATTAGCGATAGCACACGGTGCGTCTGCCGTACCGAGCTGGGCCGGAGGCCATCAGCGACCAGTGTGCCGATCCAGCGGTTCACGTCATTCGGCGTGATCCGTGCAACCTGCCAACTCCCCCACACCGGGACGATGTGCGTGTTAACGATGCCCCGGTAGCGCTCCAAGGTCGACGGCTTGAGGTGAACGAGGCCGTCGCACCAACGCTGTGCACAAACCGCGACGAGCGTCTTGCCGGCCGAGGGGTCGATGTAGCGACCCTGGTGCATCTCTGCTTGTAGTTGATCAAGCCAGCGCTGCGCTTCGACCTTGCGCTTGAAGCTCTTTTTGCGTTCCACACCGCTTGGTGCGCTCGTGCCCGGCAGGTAGGCAAAGGCTTTGTCGGCGTGGCTCTTGCTAACTTCGGTCAGAGTACTTGGACGCAGCATCTGGCACTCTCCGTCGTACACGCCAGCAGGAAGGTAGTGTCCCTTCACGTCGGTGTTTTTGTTGAACCAGTCGGCCATGAGTTTGTCAAACGGATTACCTGTGGCACCGGGGTGCTCGGCTTCCTCTGGAATATTTGAAGCCAAGGCGTGCAGGAGACCTCCCTCAATGAAGTAGTCATTGACCTTGATGTCCACCTGTAGAGGATCAGATATATGCCGGACTGCTGTTGCCAAATTCGATCTCGATGGGCCTTCTTCCGCTCTGATCGTAGGGCCAACAAACCGCCACCAAGCGCAGCCGCAGCACCGATCACGGCGCTACCGAGTGACGACCAATCCACCGCCACAGCCTTCACCTCCGTATGAGCGTTCTTAGCCGGTTGATCGCATAGTAAAGCGTTGCGAGCAGTCCGACTAGGAACGGAAGTGCAGACAGCTCACATCGTGCCGGGAAAGATTGTTAAGGTTGACCAACAGCGGTGGGATTTTCCATCAGCTCGGACAGTGAGGGGGCACTATGCCTAAGGCTCGTATCGTCATTCCCGTCATCGCACTGGGAGGACTCGCAATCGGTTCATTTGTGCTGCTTCGGCGGCGGCGTAACGAAGCTGCTTGAGCATCCACGGTCCTGAAAGTCCTCAGTGCGTCCTTCTTGACAGCGAGATTCAAGGCGGAGAAGGATGCTGCCTCGTCCGGCGGGCAACGACCCGCCACAATCTGCGCACGGGGGAACAGCATGGGCAAAACAAGAGTGGCCATTTCAGCCATCGTGCTGGGGCTTGCCATCGGATCAACAACGGGGGTCGCGTCGGCGGCGCCGCAAGCGGAATGCGCGCCAGCCTTCGAAGCCATGACCATCGAGGAAGTGCTCTCCACAATCGCGTCGCCCGATGTGGACCCGATGGCGTTCTTTGATGAGGACAGAAACGACGATCTTAGGCTCTGCATCAAGATCATTCCCAATGAGGGCGGACCGCCACAGTTCAATCCGGCATTCGTCTTTGTGGACAACCACATCTGACGTCATTGCGCCCCTCTGGTGATCCGCTTTAGCAGCTTGTGCAGCACCTCAAGCATGAAGTTGATCGCCAGGACCAGGCCTGCCACGACAAACAACGCGTAGAAGGCCCAGACGGCGAGCTGCCCGATGATGAGTAGTACGGCCGGTAAGTGGCCGAGCGTGTTGTGGAGTTTTTCAGCGGCCACGTCTACTGCCTACATCTGCCGCTATGAACGACAGAGCGATGAACAGGCCCATTATCAATATGATTCCAAGAATTACGCCGATAAGTAGGAATGTCATGCTTAGTTTCCTGTTTACGTTTACTCTGCTTGCGCTCCGACCACTGCTTTCAGCGGCATCTTGCTTTCGTTGACATCGATCCGGCAGAACACTTGACGGCAACGGATACACCGTCGGTCCTTGCTGCGAGCATCGGATATGACTGTGTTCATCGGCGTCGACGGGGCTGTACAGCATGGCCTCTCGATGATCGGCATTCTGCTAATTTTGGTTTGTTCACTTCCTATTTTCCTGCTTATGTTTATATATTCGCATTTTTCCACCGCTAACGGAAGATGGCGATGGCGTGACGTGGTCTTTCTGCGCTCATGAATGCGCCTCGTGGAGCTTTAAGTCTCCACTCTCCACCAATTTCAGTAGCAAATTCGCTAAGACTTCGGCCAGGGTATCGGCCTCCCCGTTTACGCTGTAGCCACCGCTGCCGTGGTAGGCGGCGTAATAGTTCGACGTGACCTTGCTGTTCATCACGGACCAGAAGCCCGGCAATCGGTCGGCTATCTCCTGAGCAGTCGGAGCGGGGATGTCAAACTGCGTTGAACCACTGGACTGCGTAAAAAACAGCTCGTCTGGAGGGTTCATGCGCTCGGAGTAATGCCACATCGAGACCCTCGGAAATCCCACCGCCTTGAGCTTCTTGGCCGTTTCTAGCGATACGACATTGCGTTCCATTATTCCGCCCCCTTACGGGCTGAGGTGCGTCGGCCTCGCGCCCTACAAACCCTGCATATGCGGCCGCCGGTCGGATGATTGTAGACATTGTCTTCCGTAAGATCATGGCCGCGGTGGCACGTCCCGCTGAGGTCTTCCCTTACATGGCACCCCTGCATAATCGCTCCCAGTCTGAAATGTCGCGCAAGTAGTTCCCGCTGATATTCGACCAGTCATAGATCAACCAAACATCGTCAGTTCCGCACAACTCGCAACCCGCGGGACGGCCGAAGTGGTAGGTAATCCATTGGTGGACGGCTTCATAGCCAAACCCGTACTTCTTCCGAAACTCAACAGACGGACGCCATACATTCATACCGCGCCCCCTCGTCCGGCTTCCCCTCCACCTTCATACCCACGGGGATTGGGAAGTGCTGCCCCAGGTACTTGTCGGGGCCAGCCAGCGGTAGGCGTGGCTGGTCGAGTGCAGGTTTGCCGAGCTTGGCTTTGAACTCGATAGCGCGAGTCGTAGCCTCGCGGTCCTTGATCACGTCCCGGCCGGTTCGTCGTGGTAGACGACCAGGTGGTGCGACAGGATCTCTCCCAGGTCGCGCCGGTGGAACTTGGCCTCATCGATCCGATCAGCCAACTTGGCGAGGTCGGGGTCGGAGGCGATGGTGATTTTGAGCCGTCCCGCGCCTCCTTGAGTGCCTGCTCGGCTTCATCTACGGCCTGCTGCTCCGGCAGGTCGGCCAGCTTCTGCTCGTATTCCTCAACGAGCGCCTTTACCTCTCGGTCAGCCTCACTGACTTCGCCTTGAAGGTGATGAATCTGGGCCAACTGGGCCATATCCACGCTCATTACGCGTTCTCCTCTATACGGGAAGCCGCGTAGCTCATGACCCGCTTAAGTTGATTTGATCCAAGTCCATCGACGGCCCTGAGGATCGCCCCGATAGCGGCCAGCTCCCGATCGGCTTCAACCGGCAGTACAGGACGCGCAGTGCTCTTGTAGTCCTTCTTGCATGGACTGATTCATCTCGCTCCTCACGCGCGCCGGTCGCTATCCAAGTCGGCCGATTATCCCGCAGAGGGTAAGGCTGCCGCGGGCGGAGGAACATTGGGCAGCGACGGTGAAAACTATCCCGGAGCAAGGTCGCCGAACCGGTAAGCGGCGGTGACTCCGCCGTCCATGAGGAAGTCGCTGCCGGTGATGAATGTGCCCTCGGGGCCCATCAGGAGCGCCCCGACCGTTCCGACCTCGTCCGGAGTTCCCGCACGGCCCGCCGGGCACAGCTCGATCATGCGCCGGTAGCCCTCCCCGCGGGGCCCAGTCAGTTCGTCCTTCGCCAGCGGGGTGACGATGATGCCGGGACTGATCGTGTTGACTCGCGCACCACGCGTGCCCCACCTCACCGCCTCGGCCATCACCCGCAGCGCGTTCCCGCGCTTAGACAGCTGGTAGGCGTGCAAGGAATCCTTCACCTGCTCCGGCTGAAGCATCGGCAGGGTGAGCAACTGGTCGGCGGGGGTCATCGCGAGAGCTGCGTCCTCCTCGGCCGTCAACGCGCCGAGCCGGTGCCCGGACTGCGACGCGATCACGACACCGGCACCACCAGGGGCGATGACATTGCCGAATTCCTCGAGCACCAAGGCGGTGCCGTATAGATCGACCGACAGAATGGTTTCCGGCGATGCCTGGCTGGGGGAGACGCCAGCGGCGTGGATGACGCCGATAACGTCCCCGAGCGTGGTGGCGGTCTCGGCGAGCGCGTGGACCGACTCGCGCGACGACACATCGACGGTCGCGGTGCTCACCTCGAATCCTGCATTGCTCAAGACCTCGGCCGCCGCGTCGGCGTTTTCCTGGCGCAGATCAGCCAACAGGACCTGCTTGCCCGCGCTCACCCGCCGCGCGATCGCCTGGCCAATCGACCCGGGTCCAATGACCACAATGACATCACTCATGAGACCACAATGACATCACTCATGACCCGCCTCTTTCGTGATCGGTAGTTCAGTTCAGGCATCGATCACCGCCTCGGCCAGGGCGCGACCTAGTCCGGTGGAGCATCCGGTGATCAGCCAGGTGGACATGTGATTGTTTCCTTCTGCTAGGGGAGCTGGTCTATCGCCGCCGCGGCGGTTGGCTCTTCCTCGTCGGCGGTCCAGCTGGCGAGGAGTTTGAGCGCGTCCGGGGAGCCGGAGGCGGGTTCGGCGCTGTAGACGATGAGGGAGAGTCGTGGGTCGGCTGGAAGGTCCATCACCTCAAAGGTCAGCTGGAGGTCTCCCACGATCGGGTGGTGAATCGCCTTGAACCCGCTGCGATGGAAGCGCACGTTCTGCGCGGCCCACCGGCTGGCGAACTCCTCGCTCCGAGTGGACAGTTCCCGACGAGGTCGGACAGCTCACGGTCATAGGGATTCTTGCCGGCCTCGGCGCGCAGGGCAGCGACCATGTCGTTGGCCGCCGTCGGCCAGTCGATGAAGAACGTGTGGGCTCGCGGGTTAAGGAAGACGAACCGGGCGATGTTCACGGGTCTGGCCGGGTCGAGGTAGAGCTCCGAGTAGAGCGCGTAGCCGAGCCGGTTTGCGGCGAGAATGTCGCGGCGGCCGTTCCGCACGTACGCGGGCGCGACGGTCATCGCGTCGAGGATGCGTTGAATTGTAGGCCGCACTCCGTCCTGCGCTTGGCGGTTGCGGCGTATGCGCTTGTTACTGTTCGCCGCTTGGGCCAAGTTGATCAGATGCGCTCGTTCGGGCTCGTCAAGGTGCAGGGCGCTGGCGATGGCGTCGAGCACGCTGTCTGATACGCCCTTGAGATCTCCGCGTTCCAGCCGGGTGTAATAGTCGACGCTGACCCCGGCGAGCAGGGCAACCTCTTCGCGGCGTAGCCCGGAGACGCGGCGACGGCCGCCGTATGCCGGCAGACCGGCCTGCTCCGGTGTGATCTTGCCTCTTCGGGAGGTTAGGAAGTCGCGGATCTCGTTCCGGTTGTCCACATCGTCGACGCTACGGCGGTCCTCGTCCCGATGGGAGGCCCTGCCAGTACCTGGATCAGCAGAGTCTCCCTTGAGCAGCGGCGATGGTGTTGGCTGGAGCGCACAGCACAATAAACGTGCCCAGGGCTGGACGGCGCCTCAAACGTGCTGCGGGCTGAGCTTTGATCCAAGAAGGAATTCGCATGCGAGAGGCATCCTGCACGCTCCCGGCGATGTGCGATGCGAGGAGCGCCCTGAACCCACGATTCTCGAACCGACCGACGCCATCGTCCGGCACCGGAGGACGAGATGCACATCCAGTACTACTTGTCCGGGAATTGCTTCGGAGATCACTTCACGCGCGCTGGCATCGACCTGCGTACGCGCGAATTGCTCACGTTCTCGATGCTGGTTTCGCTCGGCGGCTGCGAGCCTCAAGTGAAGGGGTACGTGTCGGCGAACCTCAACATCGGTAACGATAGAGCGCGCCTCATCGACGTCGTCACCCAGCTGCTGCCCTTCATCGGCTACCCGCGGACCCTCAACGGGCTGCGCATGATCGACGAGGTCACGTTGGCGTGAAGCTCCAGCGGTTCTGTCAAAGCGCAATAGTTTGGGGCCAATAGGAGGAGAGTCATGATCACTCGTCCCACGAGCGTGCTGGTCGTCGGTGCAACCGGGAGCATCGGACGTCTTGTTGTCGAGGAGTCGATCCGGGAGGGATACCCGACACGCGCCCTCGTGCGGGACCCTGACAAGGCCCGGCGGCTGCCAGCAGAAGCTGACATCGTCGTCGGTGATGTCACGCGACCCGACACGCTGCCGGCTGCCGTTGCCGGGATCGATGCCGTCGTGTTCACCCTCGGCTCAGATGGCGCCGGCAAGATCGGGGCACAGACCGTCGACTATGGCGGCGTACGCAACGTCCTGATCGCTCTTGGCGCCCAGCCGGCACGCATCGCCTTGATGACCTCGATCGGCGTCACCAATCGCACCGGCGCATACAACCAGGCCACTGATGCCCATGACTGGAAGCGCCGCTCTGAGCGGCTAGTACGGGTCAGTGGACTTCTGTACACGATCGTGCGGCCCGGATGGTTCGATTACAACCAGCCCGATGAACTCCGACTCGTCTTGTTGCAAGGTGACACGCGGTGGGCCGGCGATCCCAGTGACGGTGCGGTGGCGCGGCGCCAGATCGCTCAGGTCCTGGTACGAAGCCTGGGCTCGGACGCAGCCGTCCGCAAAACGTTTGAGCTCGTCGCTGAACGTGGACGGGCCCCTGAAGACTTCGACGCCCTCTTTGCTCCGATGCAGGCCGATCGGCCCGGGTCGCTCGACGGCGCGCAGGACGTCGAAAACATGCCACTGACAGACGAACCGCAGCAAGTACGTGACGACCTTCGCGATCTGCAGCGATCGGCAGACAGAGCGGACGACCCGCGCCACCGATCCTGATCATGGAGGCCTACCTTCGCAAGATGTGTGAAGGGTCGCTCGGGTTCCTCATCGCACAACCAATCACGACAAATTCAGGGGATGAGATCACCACGGGCGAGCGTTAGCAGGATCCCCAGCAAGAGGCCGAGCGGCTCAAGGCGGTGTATGAGGCGCGGGTCAAGATCGTCCCCAGAGTTCTGAGCGTCGGCGAGCCAATCGCTCATTCGATTTGTCCTTCAGCTCTCGGCTTAACCCCATAACAACGTTTCGACAGACCGGCGATCCTTCCCGCCCGAGCCGCGACACCGAACGCATTTACCCAAAGGGTGGTGGCGAGCGTCAGGAGCTGACAGGATTGCGCAGGCGGTACCCACTGCGGTAAGCGTCCATCCCCAAATCACATGAGAGCAGGTGCACCGTGCCAGAAGACCAACCAGTCCTCAACACCCTTGCCGAGATCACCGCTGTGTCGGTGGCCCGCGGCACCCTGGACGCGCGCGAGCACATGCTTGCTCGGCTGGCTGCACTCGTAGCAATCGACGCTCCGGCCGCGTCGTATGTGTTGAATGTAGAGCTGTCCGCGGAAGTGGGACTGACAGTTGAGGATGTACAAGGTCTCTTGATTGCGATAGCCCCAATAGTCGGTACGCCACGAGTCGTGTCAGCCGCTGGAAAGATCACGGACGCTCTCGGCTTTATGATCGATGTCGCCATCGCCGAAGCCGAGCTAGAAGCTGAACTGGAAGCGGAGGAAGAGCTTGTAGCCGAAGCTCGACTGGATTCAGTGCCTGGGCCGGGCCCGGAAGCCCGCTAGCTCGACTCGCCGAAGGTCGCCGGTTGGCGCCGCACCAGGCGTAGAGGAGGCTCCGCACGACCCTGGGAGCTCTCCTCTAGTCATCTTGGACTGAGATTGCCCGTCCGTATTCAGGGCAGCAGCACATCGAACAGCATCGAGAACGCCACTCCAGCCACGATCGACACACAGATCAAAGCTGTCCAGAATCTTGTCCTGATCATCTTGTTCTCTCCCACTCCGCGTCATATACCGAATGCCCAATGACCAACGGCTTAGAGTTCCAAGCGAATTAGGTTGTGTTCGTTACAGGTTGCTGTGTTCGTTACAGGGTCAGGGAAGTAGTTTCCGGTCGGGGAGTCCCTTCGCGATGTTGTAATCGACCATGACAGCACGCGCGGCGTCGTCGTAGCAAGGTTTGGTGGACGACACCGAGCTCGTTCGCCGTACCGGCTGTCGAGGAGATGGTCGGGAGCGAGGACGACAAAATCTGGGGAAGAGGAGTCTGGGGTAGCCCTGCGGCGTGGAACGGATGGTGCGAAGGCGAGTTCTCCCTAAGTCAGTAAAAGATTCCCTACGGCGAAATGATTGTGCTCAACCTGGAAGACGACGGATTGCCGGACTGAGTGCCGACCTACTAATGGCCTCGTGCGTGCGCGTGACGTGCTCGGTTCGCCAGAAGGATAGTCCGCTGGCTCGGTCCGCCAGAGATTTTCCGGGCGCTTAGGCAAATTTTCTGGCGCGCAGGCGCACGCGCACGCCTCACCGACCTACTCCCCACCGTCCGCGCCGCCAGCCGACCTACTCGCCCGACCTGCTGGCAACAACCGATGCCAATCCCAGCAACGGAGTCAATGCGTCGTTCGGTAATGCCTCCACATCAAGGCCATCGCGGACATCAATCGCACACGTGAAGCTCCGTCCGAGGCGCAATCTCTGTCTCGGGCGGGCTTTCAACGAGAGGTTGGGCGTTGCTAGCTGGAGGTGCTCGCGCCGGACAAACGGGCGGTAGGGTAACGGCGGCCTCTGGACCACACGGCCGGCCTCCCGTTAGGACTGGATCGAGATGAGAGCCCGTTCCGCTCTTCGAATGACGTAGCCCGGCGGGCAACGACTGAGCTAACGAATGGAAGGTGCTCGATGACAACGGATCCAACGGTGACCGCACCGTACGTCTCTACGGGGCAGCTTCCGCCCGCCGAGCATGTGCGTCTCCTGGTGGAGGAGGCCTATGAGCGTTTCCGGGCGAACTCCCACGGCGACGTTTCACATGTGTATCCGTCGCTCGCAGCTGTTGACCCTGAAAGGTTCGGGATCTGTGTGGCGAACACACGGGGTTTGACGGCCATGGCGGGAGATGCGGAGGTCGAGTTCACGATCATGAGTGTGGCGAAACCGTTCGTGTTCGCGCTGATGTGTGGTGTCCACACGCCGAAGACTGTTGCTGAGTTTGTCGGTCTCAACGCGACCGGTAGGAGGTTCAACTCCGTGGCCGCGATCGAGGACCGCCCCGATGGCAGGACCAACCCGATGGTCAATCCGGGCGCGATCGCAACGACGAGCATGTCCCCCGGCGGCGATACGGAAGAGAAGTGGCGCTTCATTCAGCAGGGATTGTCACGTTTTGCGGGACGTGAACTTCAGGTCGATGAGGAGGTTTTCGCGTCCGCATCGGCGACGAACTCGATCAATCGCGCGATCGGTGACCTGCTCCGCAGCTACGGCAGGCTAGCCACCGATTCGGAGGAGACAGTTGACCTCTACACGAGGCAAAGCTGCTTGAGGGTCACGGCACGCGACCTTGCCGTGATGGCGGCAACCATCGCGGCCGGCGGAGTGAATCCGCTGACGGGGGAGCAAGTCGTTGATCAGGTTAGCTGCCGATGCGCGCTGGTGGTGATGGCGACAGCCGGACTGTACGAGACCTCTGGGGAGTGGCTATACACGATCGGGTTGCCGGGCAAGAGTGGCATTGGCGGCGGGATCGTCACGGTGTCGCCCGGCAAGGGCGGGCTGGGTACATTCGCACCGCGTCTCGATGTGGCCGGTAACAGTGTGAAGGGCCAGCTCGCCGCAGCCTTCCTGTCCCGCCAACTCGGTTTGGACCTGTTCCTGTCCGCGCCTTAGAGGAAGTCCGAGCTCGCTCATTTTGTCGCAGGCGATCGGGGGCCGGAGCTGTCGTAGTGCGTCATTCTCCATCAGGCCCCACGCTTGGAGCTGGGCTTAGCGGATGGAGCCGGTCGATGTCGACAGTGCTGCAGCCCGGTTGGATAGGGCGTACGGCGAGAGGATGAGCCGCCAATGATGCTTGCAGATGCTGTTGATAGTGGCCGGCTAGTCGCAACATTTCTCGAGCTGGTTGCTATCGACAGTCCGACTGGCCATGGAGAAGGTCGGCCGGGAGCTTTCGGCCCGATTCAGCGAGCTGGGCTGTCAGCTTTCACAAGATGAGGTGGACAATCTCATTGCTGTGTGCCGGGCACCGTGGCCGATGCGGTGCTCGTGTCGACTCACATGGACACGGTCGGCGCAGACATCGGTATTCAGCCCATCATCGCCACGGGGTTATCCGCACCGACGGATCGACGATTCTCGGGGCCGATGACAAGTCGGACGGGGCCAGGTTCGAGCCTGACGGCGGCTACCAGCTGCGCGTTAACGCCGACGGACTGCCGTCTCTGAACGCGTTCTGGTTCCTCGCCGCCTACACCGCAGCAGACCCCACCTCATCCCCAACCCGGCGAACCGCTACTCGGTCGGCGACACGATCCAGACCTGACCATGGACCAAGATGGCGGGCTGACACTGCACCTGCAGGCAGAGCCACCCGCAACCGGACACGAGGCCAACTGGCTGCCAACCTCAGGAGCCCACCCATGGTTCCTCATCCTGCGGCTGTACCGGCCACAACCCGCGGTCATCGACGGTGCATGGGGATGTCCAGCGATCACCCGCGTGACCTGAACCTCAACAAGGCTCCGGCCGCCGAATGCTCAGGCCGAGTAGTTGAACAACCGGAACGCGTCAGCGATCACTATCCTGCGGCGAGACTGTGGGCGGCGCGTCGTGCGGCGGTGAGCTCAACCCCGGTGGGCGCTCGTCCGAGATGATCAGCGACGGCTGCTCTCAGCCTTTGTCAAGAACGCGGCCGGTTCGAGCAGCCACGACGTCACCGACACAGCCTCATGCGAGAGCCTTCGCCTTCAGCTGGTCGAACTCGGCCTGGGTAATCGTTCCCGCGTCGAGGAGTTGTTTGGCCGACGCGATCTGATCGGCGCTCGAGCCGCCACCGCTCGTGGCGGCAACTGAACGCACATACTCATCCTGCTGTCGACGCATCTCCTGCTGCTGCTCCATGGTGCGCTGCGTCATGCCGCCGCCGCGTGCGATGAGGTAGACCAAGACGCCGAGGAATGGCACGAAGATGACAAACAGGCACCAGATCGTCTTCGCCCCTCCGCCCATGTCGTGGCTACGGAAGATGTCCGCGAAGACATAGAACACGCACATGATCCATGCAAAGAAGATGAAGAACTCGAACAATCCGAGCAGGAACGACCCGTTGTCGTTGAACATCTAACTGCCTCCAGTGTCGGGTTGGTGCTGACGAGGTGCGCCCCAAGTCGGACCTGCGAAGATCCGTGGCGTAGGCGACCCCGCTCAGCATGCCACTCATTCGATCACTTCGCGGCTGGGATCCTCATCCGCTCCGGATGATTCCGGCGCCGGCCGAAACGGCGCGACTCATTCTTCGGAGACTCCGTGCCAGCATGCGGTCAGCGGGCTGGCATGCTACGCGGTCGCATCGTTGCCGCTGCGGTTGCCAGGCTGGCTCAGATCCGAAAGGAGCGCGCCGCTGTTCCATCCTGTTGCCCAGGGCGAGACTACCGACCTCGGTCCGCTGGGTCGGCTTCCCTGAAATCGCTGTTTCAGAAGTCAGCGGACGAGCCAGCCATGGTGTCTGCACCCGAGGGGCGTTCTTCGTCGTCGCTCGCCGACATGCGCGGCCCTCGCACGCTACCTGTCAAGCGTGTACTTCGGTTCCAACATAGCCTCAGCCCGAACGACGCTACGATGTGACGCCAGTAACGCGCGCCGCAGTGTATCTAGTTTCAAACAGACGTTGCATCGGGGGTCGGGATGTACAGGAGAGCTGGATCCGGCGGCAGGGTTGGAATGCTGGTCATGAACCTGGCTGGCTTTGCTGCAGCCATCGCGGTGCTCACGTCATGCGCCGGCGGAGGGAACATCGAGGGGTCGGCATCGCCATCACGCTCAGCAAACCAACTGCCTACGGCGACGGCGTCTCCGCCGACTCCCACGAGGTCGGCTGCGCGCCCGGAGATCCCCAGTCCGACGCCGACGAAACCGAGTCCGGCACTCTCATCGAGCCGGCCAACAGAGGAGCCGACAGACCCGCAAGAACCGACACCGACGCCATCGGCGACGAAGAATCCGTCGCGGTCGCCGATCCGCGTGGAGACCACCACGACCCGGACAGTCACTGCAGCGCCGAGTCCGTCGACTGTCACCCGGTCGGTGACTGTCAGCCCATCGCCAACTGCAAGCCCTTCACCGTCCTCGTCCGCGGCGGGCGAGTCCGCCGAAACGGGAGCAGTTTCCTGGTTTTGGTGGGCGTTGGCGGGTTTGTTGCTTGCCGCCGCCGTAGCGACGCCCCTTCTCGTACGGGCACACCGTCGACGGGTCTGGAGGGCTGATTTTGCAACGGCCGAGCAAGACGTGGCGTGGTTTGCCCGCGTGCTCGTTCCTGAGCTGGGTCAATCGGGCTCTATCGATCAGGTCGAGGGCGGCTGGACCGTCGAGGCGAATCGTATCGCCGCTGTCGAAGATCGGCTGACCGTACTCGAGGCTTCGGCCCCGGACGACACCACTCGAACCGAGACGCGCACCCTGCGAGATGCAGTACGAGCGTCACGCGAACGCGTGGAGGAACTGCTCCAATCTGGGGACCCAGAGGTCATCTCGCCAACCCTGAACGAGGTTGCCGCAGAGCTCGAGGCCGCCCTAGGTTCTTTGGACCAGGCAGGGTGAAGAGCCGCACGCGTAGCCGGCCGTGCAACGTCGAACCGCCGGACTCATTCTTAGTCCGTCGCGTGAGCGGGCGAGCCGACCGCGCTGGCCATAGCCCGTAGGCGCTGTTAGCTGGCCATCGCGTGGCGCTCTGGGGAGGATCCGTCGGTTCGTTCGTCATAGAAGCACGTAACTTGATGGCGCCATCGATGCGGGAGTGCTCAGATTGGTGCACCGCAGGCAAGTTGTCGCTGCCTGCGCGCGTGACAGCGAAGATCTGGAGGGCAGCGCGGGCTTAGGTGCTCAGCACGATAGAGAAGCAACCCAGGGATCAAAGTCCTCGGTGGTGAACGGAGCCGGTTCGGCGGCGGACCGGGCATCGTAGTTACCGGAAGCCTCCCTTTTCGTGTTGGGTGACGATTAGTCCACTCATCACCCGGGCGGAGCTGCATGACGTGGTGTCGCGTCGAGGTGGTCGGCGTGGGGGCTGCTTCGACCCTCGTGCGCGGACACGATGATGGATATGGCACGCCCGACCAGGACGCCGAGGGCGATCGCCACCATCGTCTCCACTGTGGTGATCAGGGTCGTGGTGCCGGTGCTGTCACCGTTGAGTAAGGCCGCGACGCCGACCAGACCGAGAGCACCGGGGACCAGGAGCCAGAACGCCGGTGTGAAGCTGACGATCGCCGGTGGCCCGGTTCGCTGCCGGGCGACCAGATCGGCCACCGGGGTCATCACGGCCGCGCCCACGAATGCGGACAGCACGCCGCCGAAGAACAGGCCTCCCAACACCTGGCCGCCGTAGGCCACGTACAGGACCAGGAGGATCCAGCCGAGGGAGCTCGGACGCGCGCATAGGTTCATCACGATGCCGACGCCGAACACGCCGACGGCGAGCCAGGGGCCAACGGACACCGAGCGCCGGCTTGGTCGCCGTCAGGTCGAACGCTGGTACCCCGACGAGAGCGGCCGCGGCGAGGATGCCGAGGCCGAGAAGCACGAGCTGGGCGGCCCCGGCCGCCAGGCGCCCGGCACCGGAGATCATCTGGCCGGTGGAGAGTTCGATCACCGAGGTGGTCAGCAGCGCTCCGGGCAACAGTGTGACCAGCGGGGCGATCAGGCTGGGGGCGACGTCGAAATCGAGGCCGGTCCGCGACAGCAGGAAGACCACGAGCGACACGCTGAACGATGCAGCGACCGTCAGCAGCACCTGGAACCGGGGCGGCACACGGCTTCCGGCGAGCAGGAGGGCCCCGGTCAGGCCGCCGAGTCCGGCAGCCACTACGATCCCGAGCCAGGAGCTGCCGAGCAGGACTGCGAGGCCGACGGTGGCGAGCACCTGACCGACCACCGCATCGACGGACCGAAGGGCGGGGGCCGGGTACGAATCGCCACGATCTGATCGTGGGCCCACCGGGGATCGATCCGACCGGTGCGCGCGACCCTGACTACGTCATCGAGCTCTTCGATCTGGTGCAGCCGCAGCCGCTGGCGGCCGCTGGTAACGGCCCTGGTCCGAAGCCGACCACCGGTACCGGACGAGACCAGGAGCGCGGTCGGCAGGGCGATGATCTCCGTGTCAGCCATGCCGTATGCCCGGGCGATCTCCTCCAGATTCGCATCCACGTCGTCGACGTCGAAGCCTGAGTCGATCAGCGCCTCCCCGGCCGACGCCAGCAGCACCAATACGTCGGTGGCCGGTTCGGTACCGCTTCGCGGCGGAGCTGCCTCCGGCTGCGCGACCTGAGCCTCGCCCTTCCGGGCGAGGCGCAGCAGCACAAGACTCACCAGGACCAAGACGGCGAGGGCGATCAGGATCGAGCTGAGCGGAACAGCTCCAGTCGAGCTGGCCGGTGGCGTCGGCGGTCGTTGGGGCGGCGGGCTCTCGGGTTGAGCGGGCGCGGCAGTCGAGCTGGCGCCCGGTGTTGGAGGCTCCGAAGGCGTTGACGGCGCTTCGGTCGGGGTGAGGGATTCAGTGGTTGTTGCAGTCGGCGTCGCCTGCGGGGTGCGTGCCGGGCTGGTGCCGCCTGGCCTGGGACTTCCCTCGTCTGGCGTGGGACTTCGGTCGCCTGGCGTGGGGCTTCGGTCGTCCGGCGTGGGCGAAGCGGAGGCGGTCGCAGTCGACCTCTCGGTCGGGGTGGCCGTGGGAGGCTGCGCCACCGCAACTGCCGCACCAACGACGGTCAGCAGGGCCGCAGCCGCCCAAATGATCTGGGCACGCCGACGGAAGCTCGCGACGATCCGGCGGCGGTCGGCGGCCATGGAGCGTGACTATAGACCGAGGGGCCGATGGCGGAGGATTACCACCCTGGCTAAGCAATAGAGCTTCGAGTTACGACGGTGGGCTTCCGATCATTCTTGGCGGCAAATAAGGCAGCAGACGCTGTGCCTCGAGGCTGCATTCAAGGCGCATCTGAGGCCTGAGCAGCTCCACGGGTCGGGGCCAGCGACTGATGCTTCCGTTGGGGCAACCGCTTATGAGCACTTCGTACCAGCTCGAGTGTCGAGCCGCGGCGTTGGCGAGTGCTGTGCTTACGGTCGCGTCCGCGCTCCGTCAGGCGAATCGGGCGCCGAATTCTCGAGGAACGCGAGCACGGCAACGACCCGGCGATTGACCGGCGCGGCCGACAGGCCGAGCTTTGCGAAGATCGCGTTCACGTGCTTCTCTACCGTCGACTCGGAAAGAAACAGGGCTCCCTCGATGCCTGCATTGGTCTTGCCTTGGGCCATTTCCCGGAGCACATCCAGCTCACGCGGAGTCAGGGACGCCAGAGGGCTCGAGGCGCGAGTCTGCTGCCGAGCGACCAAGGTGTCGATGATCAGCGGATCGACGACCGACCCACCTGATGCTACATCGTTGAGCGCGCGTACCAGGTCTTCAAGATCACCAACCCGATCTTTGAGCAGGTACGCCAAACCGGCGGAGCCGTCATTGAAAAGGGCTCGTGCATAGCTCTCATCCGTATGCTGCGACAGCACCACGACACCGATCTCGGGATGTTCAGCGCGAATCGCCCGGGCAGCCTCGATGCCTTCCATATGGTGACCAGGCGGCATGCGGATGTCGGTGAGTACCGCGCTTGGGGTCAGGCGTCGGACCGCGTCAAGCAATTCGCGAGCATCCCCGACACAGGCCAGCACCTCGACTTGCCCGGAGTCTTCCAGCAGGCGCCGTACGCCCTCCCGGACCAGGTAATTGTCCTCGGCGATGACGACCCTCAGGGTCTTAGACATCAGCGCCTCGTGGCGACAGGGGAAGCTCGGCGTGGATGCTCGTACCGGCGCCCACCTGACTCTCGATGGTCAACCGCCCGTGTAGCGCTTCGACGCGATCACGGATATTGGCAAGCCCACCGGACCGCGCGCCGTTGGGCTGAAATCCTCGACCGCTGTCCTCCACGGCCAGGCACAGCAGGTTGGAAAAACGCGACAGCCGTACCCGGACGCCGTCGGTTTCGGCGTGCTTGGCCACGTTGGTCAAAGATTCGCAGGCAACGAAGTACGCCGTACCCTCGACGTCCTCAGAGAAACGCTCGTCACGCAGCCCGTCGTCAGCAAGGATCTCTACAGTGATAGGAAATCTCGTGATCCGAGACTCCAGTGCCGCCACGAGCCCGTTGTCGCTCAGTACCGGCGGGTGGATGCCGTGTGCTAGTTCCCTGAGTTCCCCGAGCATCTCTCGGGCTTGATCCTGCAAATCGGTGAGTGCGTCGGGGGTGAGCTGGTTGCGGCTCAGCTTGTTGCGCGCGAGCCGAAGCCCCGCGATGAGCGCCACGACCTCCTGCTGGATCCCGTCATGTAGATCACGCTCGATGCGACGCCGCTCCGCGTCCTGAGCTGCAATGAGGCGGACCCGAGAAGTGGACAGCTGTTCGAGTCCCTCCTTGAGCTGAGTCGCCAGCCGAACATTGGCGACTGCAGTCGTAGCCTGCGCGGCGACGGTCGCTAGGAGTTCAAGATCAGCGGCAGCATAGCCACCCGGCTTAGGGCCAAGATCAATTCGCCCAACCTGCTCGCCGGCGCGGGCCAGATCCACACCGGCAGCGCTCTCTCCGGTCACCTCGCCGGCGACGCCGACCGGCTCGTCCAGCCAGCCACCATCCGCGTCGCGCAGCCGTACCTGTACCCAGCTCGCGCCGATTCCGTCGCGGACCGCATGCGCGAGTCGAGGCAGTAGCTCACCGAGTTCGGCGGTCTGCTCCATTGTCGTGCCGAGATTCGCCAGTAGCTGGTACTGCTGTATGCGGTCGCCGAACAGCTTTCTGCTGACTGCAGATTCGAGTCGTCGGCGGAGCGGCTGGAACGCGAGCGCGGCAGCGATGGTGACTGTCACGGCCAGGGTTACGGGCACCCACGTCGCCGGGCCTGCGGATGCAGCGACCGCGCTGACTGCATAGGTCGCCGCGATGAGCAAGAATGCAGCGCCGTACGCGACGGACTTGCGGACGAAGAGGTCCAGGTCGATGAGTCTATGGCGCAGAATCCCGTAGATGATCGCCCCGGGGAGCAGAATCGCCGTCAGCCACCCGAGCGTAATCAGGGTTGCGACCAGAGCCGAGTCTTCGGGTGCGCCAAGTGCCGACACCACCGTGCCCGCGAAATAGAACAGCAGCCCGAGAACGACAACGAAGATCACTCGCAGCTGAGCCCGGCCAGCGGCATCGGCCGCGACAAAGCGGGCACACAAGACCAGCACGCCGACCAGTAGGACCCACCCGTAGTTGAGTGCCAGCCAGGCGGCCGGCTGCGCCAGCCAGGCGAGCCAGCTCACCGCGTACGGGTTGGGGATAGCAAGGTCGGAGGAGACTGGCATGGCAGGTGAAGCAAGCAGAGCCAGCGGCGCACCAATGAGAATGACCCACGAGGAGCGCAGTGCCAGCCGCTGCCACCTGCGTTCAACGAAGCCGTCTGGAAAGCTCCCAATCAGAAGCGCCATAGCCAGCAGCGCCACCGCTGCCGCTTCGAGATATAGCGCGCTGAGCACCGGGGACCACGGCAATTCACCAACCCAGCAGGCCAACCCGACCGCCATTGCGGTCGCGCAGACGAGTAACCGAACTGGTTGGGGATGCTTGGGCAGCCGCCACGTTAGCCATGCGCCCGCGGCGTACATAGGGATGACCATGAGAATCGCAACCAGATCCCAGCGTGACGGGCTTTCCGGAGGCATCGCCTCGGTGATCAGCGCCCACACGATGACGAGCCCGCCCAACGTCGTCAGCGCGTAGAACCGAAGCCGGGCCATGGTCACGTATCCATGATCCGCCGAATCCTCCTCTGCTGATACGGGGTTGGCCCACCGCTATGACCCCGTGGTCAGCCTCTATGGGCTTTGCGGCCTACCTCATTCCACCCCGACGGCGTCTCAGGACACCGTTGTGAGGAAGTTCGCCCGGCGCGTGATGAGGAGGCAGTGTGATGAAAACCGCGTACAAGGTGCTGGCGTATCTGGTGGCCGCCGAGGTCGCTGTCCAGGCGATGGTGGTGGTCTGGGCGATTTTCGGGCTCGGCAAATGGGTCGATGCCGGCGGAGTGTTCGACAAGTCGATCATGGAAAGCGAGGGGACGCCGCCATTTCCAGAGGTTGCCGGCATCACGGTGCACATCAACAACGGGTTCTTCGTGATTCCAGGGCTCGCGCTGCTGCTCTTGATCATTTCGTTCTTCACCAAGGTGCGCGGGGCGATCAGATGGGCTGTGGTCGTGTTCGTGCTGGTGATCGTCCAGACCCAGCTCGGAGGCCTGGGCCATGACTTGCCGCTGGCCGGTGCGTTGCACGGCCTCAATGCCTTCGCGTTGTTTGGCACCGCGATCTATGCCGGTCGTCGGTTACGGGCTGTGACCGCTGCTGCCGTTCAGCAGCCTGAGGCGCGTACCGCGACGCCAGTGTGATGACTCGCCGTTCCCGTCGCCGACTCGGCACACTGCGGGCATTGCGGATCGTCCTGCCGATCGTGGCAACGGTTGCCATCGTGGCCCCGTTGGTCTGGCTGTGGCAAGCCAGCCGGGTGCCGGCCAGCTACTCGGTCATGGACATGGGGTATCTCGACTACGGCGGTCGGGCCGCGCCTGCTCCGGGCGCCGGCGGACACATGCAAGGCCACATGCACGACGATCGCTCGGAGTCGCGCTTGATCACCGATCTGATTGTCGATCCGGCACGACCAGCAGACGTACGAGTCGAGCTGGTGGCTCGGCAACAAGCGCTGTCAATTGCTGACCGGTCAATCTCAGGATTCACTGTCAACGGCACCTCGCCTGGTCCCGAGATCCGCGCCAGGAAGGGTCAGTTGATCGAGGTGCACTTGCGCAATGAATCGGTCGCCGATGGTGTCACGCTGCATTGGCACGGGCTGGATGTTCCCAATGCCATGGATGGGGTGGCCGGCGTGACTCAGGATGCGGTGCCGGTGGGAGGTGAGTTCACTTACCGTTTCGTCGCGAACCAGATAGGCACCTACTGGTATCACTCCCATCAAGTCTCCAACCCGCAGGTCGCCGGTGGATTGCTCGGATCCCTGGTGGTCACGCCGAAGTCCGGCATCGCCCAGCAGGTCGACGTGTCTGCGATCGCGCACACGTACGGAGGCATTCGGACCATTAATGGCAAGGCTGAGGATCTACGCGTACCGGCGGAGCCCGGTGAGCGGGTCCGCGTCCGAATCACCAACACCGACAACGCACCTATGAGTGTCTGGACCAACGGAACCTATCGCATGCTGGCCGTCGATGGTACCGACGTGCATCGACCAACCAAGGTGTCCGTCCGCTCAATAACGCTCACCGCCGGCGGCCGAGCCGATCTTGAGGCGCAGGTGCCCGGCGACGGCAGCGCGGCCCGGGTGCAGCTAACCAAGTCGACCGCGGTGATCATTGGGCCCTCAGGCGCCGATCCGGCACCGCCGCCGCAACCGGCCGCTGAGCTGGACCTGCTGAGCTACGGCTCACCGGTCCCCCTCGGTTTCGATCCGGCCCATCCCACCCGCCAGTTCGACTACCGGATCGGCCGCCGACCGGGTTTCGTGAAAGGTATGCCCGGCCTGTGGTGGTCGATCAACGGCCACCTGTATCCCAACGTCCCCATGTATGTGGTACGCGAAGGCGACGTGGTGGCTATGCATATCGAGAACCACAGCGGCGAAGTGCATCCCATGCATCTGCACGGCCACCATGTCGTCGTGCTGGCCCGCAATGGTGTCGCGGCCACCGGCAGCCCGTGGTGGGTCGACTCGCTCAACGTGCTACCCAAGGAGCGCTATGACGTTGCGTTCGTCGCAAACAATCCCGGCATCTGGATGGACCACTGCCACAACCTCAAACATGCCGCACAAGGCATGATCGCCCACCTCATGTACGAGGGGTTCGACACCCCGTACCGGATTGCTGGGCCCGCGGACAACCAGCCAGAGTGAGCCCCCTTCTGCCCAACGAACACCATCATGGCCGCCAGTCCCTCACATAGAAGCGTCAGGAAGTCGAACCCTGGCGAAACCGGGTTCCGTGCATGCCGCCGGTCCCGGAGGACTGACCGTGAATTTGAGTTGATCATGGCTGGCGGGGGCCACAGCCAGCGGGCCACCGTCGGCCAGTCCCACGCTCATGGCTAGTCCATCGCCACCACCGACACCTAAACCAAAACGCGCTCCAGCCACTAAAGTGCGTCGAACCACCATCGGAAAGCAGCCATTGAATCTTTTGGATGAACATACCGCCGATCTGGACACCAAGGATGACCCCAATTGGGGTATGCAGATCCACCGGGACGCCGAATACGATATCGAGTTATGGCACGGCGTTCTAATCGGGAATCAGGATAATACCGAGTTTGCCGTGGTTACAGGTCCCCGGAAGCACCACACATGCAAAACAGCTACACCATATGTGGGAGAGCTATCCAAGGCGACGACAAAGGAAGGTGTAACCGCCTGTGTAAGAACTTCCGATAGTAGGTACGCCTACGTCGAGATCAAAAGGTTCAGTCACAATCCTGACATAATTCAACTGGCAGTTGTGGTCTGGGATCCGCCGTTCAAGTAGGCAATCTCGCAGATCAGGCGAGTTACCCGCCCGAGGACTTCTCACGACCGGTCGGCATCACCCTCATCTCCGGCGCCGTCTGACCAGTGTCATTAAAGTGGAGTGACACCTGCAGCTCGCAGTCGTGCTCCTCTAGCGCCCGTCGGATTGCCTCCAGGCACGGTTGCACCCGCAGGGCGGCCGACTCTGGCTGAGCGAACAGCCACTTGGGAAGATCGGAATTTTACGTCAACTGACTTGTCCAGTCGAGAAGCGCATTTTCGGGGTCGCACAATAATCATTTTGCGAGAGGCTGAAAGGCAGACTTGAGGTTAACTTGACATCGTCGGCAGAAAACTTATTACACCACAATGCTATTAGAACATATTTGGGCGATAGAGCTTGGCATGTTCGTCACGCATCCATATCGCCGTCGCTTACAATAAGATCGAACATCACTTGGGCAAGCTAGTTCCATTCCTCCGTGTTCTCGCCCGCGCAGCTGTCTGCCCGAAGAAGTACCCGAAAATCAGCAGGAATGCGCTCGTCACAACTTCCGTTGGACTGGTACCGATGAACATAGCGACAATCAATGAGATCCCCAGCGCGAGCAGCAGAAACGCACCGACTATGCTGGCGACAGACTCCCTTTCAAACCACGCCTTTCGCATCTGAGAGCGACGCTTCCGAAGTGAGGCGGTGTGGTCCTCCTGACATGGGATTGGAGTTTGACATGAGTTTACGCAAGCGAGCAATAGCAGCCGCCGCTGTTGAACAACAAGCTCGATACGCCGAGTTTTGGCGGAGAAAGCCGAGCGCGACAGTCGGACAGAGCCGGTAATGCGGGAACAAGTTGACTCTTGGGCTACGAAGCTTAACGTGACAGTGACGTACTGGCAGTATCGCGGTGGTATCAATGATTACTCTGCCGATTTCACGGCGACGGACAGCTCGGGATTCAGCTTGAATTGCCCCGCAATGTATGGATGGCTCATCGAGTTTGACCGCAATCCCGCCAGTCTCACGTCCGTGTGGCCGGCGCCAACGAGCCCATCGAAACCCGAGAGCAAACGAAGGCAGGAGCAGGCTCAATATGCGTCGTAAAGGCACCAAGCTCTGCAGGCCGATCAAGCAAAGCTCCTAAAATGGCTCGACGAGTGGAGTGCTTCAACCGGAATTGCCGTCGAAGACCCCTACCTGCTGACCAAAGAGGATCATTATTCGTCTGGTGATTTACTCATCATCGATTCTCAACCGACGGTGGCCGACTGGTTCTGTGGGCTCAGCGGCATACAACCTCGCTCACTGATAACCCCGACCCGGCGGCAACTACGCCGACGCCGGAACAAGGGTCAGCTCCTACGTTTACCGGGACAACGGGACTCCGTTGTACTAGAAGAGAGAAGCATTCATGTCGGATGAGAAGCTGGGACTCGCCCCTTTTCGCCTTGGATGATCTTGAAAGACTCGCGGGTACGTACCCCTCTTGCTCGCCAGAAGACGCATGGATATCCTCAGTGAAATCAGCTCGGTCGCCGACATTCATGCGGGTCGCGACTTGTGGTTGATGATCATTTTACGTCCAGCAACTGTACGGCGACGCTTGTGTGCTCGTCGACGGCGTCGTCGGAAGTGCCGGCGCTGGTACACCGCGGCCCGCGGCGTATCAGAGGAACTTCAACGGTGAGGTGGTGTGATGGCTGATCTTGATTTGTCTCAGGCGCAGCAGGTGGTGGATGCGGCGATGCGGAAGGCTGCAGAGATTGAGACGTTGATGAATGTTGCGGTGGTCGATGCTGGGGGGAATTTGAAGGCGTTTGGTCGGATGGATGGGGCCTGGTTGGGCAGTATCGATATTTCGATCAAGAAGGCCCGGACTGCACGGTTTTTTGACATGAACACCGGCGACATCGGCGCGATTTCGCAGCCGGGTGGTTCGTTGTACAACATCGAGGTCTCCAATGGCGGGTTGATCACTTTCCCGGGCGGGATTCCGTTGCGGGACGGCGGCGGTGCGGTGGTGGGTGCGATCGGGGTGAGCGGCAGCAGCGTGGAGAACGACCACACGGTCGCCGAGGCGGGTGCCAACGCGTTGGGTACGGCCGGTCGGCAATAAATGAAGATGTGGAGGAGCTGAGGCGATGTCTGGCAACAAAGCGGTTGCATATATGGGGCCCGGCAAGGTCGAGGTCCACGACACCGACTACCCGACCCTGGAGTTGCGGGACGGGCCGGGGGTGAACCCGGCCAACGTCGGCCGCAAGGTGCCTCACGGCGCCATCTTGAAGTGTGTCGCCACCAACATCTGCGGCTCCGATCAACACATGGTGCGGGGCCGCACCACAGCACCGGCAGGGCTGGTGCTGGGCCATGAAATCACCGGCGAAGTCGTCGAGGTCGGCCCCGATGTGGAATACCTCAAGGTCGGCGACCTGTGCTCGGTGCCGTTCAACATCTCCTGCGGCCGCTGCCGCAACTGCAAAGAAGGCCACACCGGCGTCTGCCTCAACGTCAACCCCGACCGGCCCGGATCAGCCTACGGCTATGTCGACATGGGCGGCTGGGTCGGCGGCCAAGCCCAATACGTCCTGGTCCCCTATGCGGACTGGAACCTGCTGAAATTCCCCGACAAAGACCAGGCCATGGAAAAAATTCTTGACCTGGCCATGCTCTCTGACATCTTCCCCACCGGCTACCACGGCTGCTACACCGCCGGAGTCACCACCGGCTCCACCGTCTACATCGCCGGCGCCGGACCCGTCGGACTAGCCGCCGCCACCGCCGCCCAACTCCTCGGCGCCGCCGCCGTCCTCGTCGCCGACCTCAACCCCGACCGGCTCGCCAAAGCCGCCAGCTTCGGCTGCGAAACAGTCGACGTCTCTAAAGGCGACCCCAAAGACCAAATCGAACACATCCTCGGCGTCCCCGAAGTCGACTGCGCCGTCGACGCCGTCGGCTTCGAAGCCCGCGGCCACGGCGGCGACGCCACCACCGAACGCCCCGCAACCGTGCTCAACTCCATGATGGACATCACCCGCGCCGCCGGCCGCATCGGCATCCCCGGCCTCTACGTCACCGGCGACCCCGGCGCCGCCGACCAAGCCGCCCAACAAGGATCACTGTCCATCCGCATCGGCCTCGGCTGGGCCAAATCACACATCCTCACCACCGGCCAATGCCCCGTCATGCGCTACAACCGACAACTCATGATGGCCATCCTGCACAACCGCGTATCGATCGCAAAAAACGTCAACGCCACCCCAATCCCCCTCGAAGACGCACCCCGCGGCTACGAAGAATTCGACCAAGGAGCCGCAAGCAAATACGTCCTCGACCCACACGGCATGATCAGCCAACGCGCGACTGCATAGGGTGTCTTACGTTTCTCTGGAAAGTGGTCGGAAACGACGCGATCCATCGACTGGATCTTGTCGTTTCTGACCACTTTCACATGGGGCTGAGGGCGCTCTCGTTCATCAAACCGATGCCCTGCCGCAAAGCCTCTGTCGCAGATCGGAGAGCCAGGCCTCGGTCTCAGCGATCTGGTTGAACGTAAAGACGTGGAGCCCTTCGACGAGTGCATCCGGTCCTCCAAGTTCGGGAGCACACCTGATCAGAAACCGCTCGCCCGTAAAGCCTCCAGGAGCCGCGAGTCGACCGAATAAACGCTTGTTCTTCATCAAGAACCGCGTCGAATCACCCACACCGATTTTGGTCGCCATCGATAGCAGCTTTGCTCGATGCACCGGACCGGGAACGCCCAAGAGCACCGGCAAGATCACCCCGCGCGCTCGCAATCTCTTGATCCACCGGTGCATCACACCCGGGTCGAAAGTGAGATTGCTGACTATGTGAGTGGCGTAGCGACGCTTATCCCACATGGACTGCACGGCTACGTCGTCGTTGATCATGGGATGCGACTCGGGATAGCCGGTGATTCCCACGTGCTTGAACGGATGTCCGATCGCCGCGAGGTCCTCGAGCAGACCGAGCGCATCTTCGTAGTCACCGACCGGATGGGCGTCGCCGGCCGGAACGAAGACTCTAGTGATCCCGTGGGCCGCGAGGCGGCCGACAATCTCCTCCAGCTCTGAGCGTCCGCTTACCATCCGAGCCGCGAGATGCGGCACAACGGGATACCCGTGCTGGGCCAGCCGTTCGGTTAAGGCCAGGGTTGCTTCCAGACCTTTGCTCGGTGACGCCGTCACGGTGACGGTGCGTGCACATGGCACGTGCGCCAGCACCAAATCCTCGGCCGACGGTGTAGGCAATACCTCAACCCGGGCGTTGGCGACCAGACGAGCCAGCGTGGCCGTCGGTGACTCTTCACTCACAACGCATCAACCTCGCAGCTATTGACCTCACCGCTCCTGCCGGTGTAACCTCACACTAATATATCAGATGGATATGACTTATCCACCAGGAGCGTGATGTCTGCAATTGATTCCGCGACTGAGCCGGCTGCGGATTCGATCCTCACTACCGGCGGCGATAGAACTGCCTTGGGGGTTCTGACCCTGACGTGTGCGGAACGGCCCGGGATCGTCCAGGCGGTCACGAGCTTCTTGCTGAGGCACGACTTCGACATCGTCGAGCATCATCAATTCGACGACAACATCCGAGAGATCCTCTTCCTGCGCACGGCCTTCGCAGCGAAACAGCCGTTCGATGTCGACGATCTTGCGGCGCAGTTCAGCTCCACTGCCGAAGACTTCTCGATGAGCTTCGCCTTCCACAACGAGGTCAAACCGCGCCTGCTCGTGATGGTTTCGAAGTTCGGACACTGTCTGAACGATCTGATCTTCCGCTGGCGCGCAGGAACGTTGGGCGGTGACATCGCACTTGTGGTGTCCAACCACGAGGATTTGCGACCCATGGCCGAAGCCGCGGGACTTCCGTTCCTCCACATTCCCGTGACACCGGCGACCAAGCCGCAAGCCGAGGCACGGCTACTGGAACTGGTCGACGAGCACAACATCGACCTCGTCGTCCTTGCGCGGTACATGCAGATCCTCTCCGACGAGCTCTGCAATGCGCTCGCCGGCCGCGCGATCAACATCCACCATTCGTTCTTGCCCGGTTTCAAGGGCGCGAAGCCGTACCACCAGGCATACTCCCGCGGCGTCAAGCTCGTCGGCGCAACGGCGCACTACGTCACAGGAGACCTCGACGAAGGCCCGATCATCGAACAAGAGGTCATCCGGGTCGACCACACCTACCACCCGACGGCTCTCTCCACCGTCGGCCAGGACGCCGAGTGCCTCGCGCTATCCCGAGCCGTTCGCTGGCACTGCCAGCACCGCATCCTCCTTCACGGTGCCAGCACCGTCGTCTTCCGCTGACCCAGCCAGTCCATCTCCAGGAGATCTATCCACCATGGCTTCTGCACCAGCCTCTCTCTCGCCGACGGTGTCAACCCGCGTCGTGATCATCGGCGCCGGCATCGTCGGGACCAATCTCGCCGACGAGCTGGTCGCCCGCGGCTGGAACGACATCACCGTCGTCGAACAAGGTCCGCTCGATATGCCCGGCGGCTCAACCTCCCACGCTCCGGGTCTGGTGTTTCAAACCAACCCGTCGAAGACGATGACCCTGTTTGCGAAGTACACAGTGGAGAAGCTGCTCTCTTTGAAGAAGGACGGGCTCAGCTGCTTCAACCAGGTCGGCGGGCTCGAGGTCGCAACAACCGAGGAACGATACGAGGAGCTGAAGCGCAAACTCGGCTACGCGGCGTCGTGGGGGATCGAGGCCCGGCTGATCGACGCCGCCGAGTGCATGAAGCTGTACCCCTTGCTGAACGAAGAACTCGTACTGGGTGGCCTGCACATTCCCAGCGACGGTCTGGCTCTGGCAGCTCGCGCCACCCAACTTCTTATCGAGCGCAGCCGCGAGGCCGGGGTCACCTATCTCGGGTCGACGCCAGTGACCGGGATCGAGCAGGCCGACGGCCGGGTCACCGGCGTGGTTACTCCAACCGGAACCATCCCGGCCGACATCGTCGTCTCGTGCGCCGGGTTCTGGGGTGTCGAAGTCGGCGCCATGGTCGGCATGTCGATTCCGCTAATACCGCTGGCCCACCAGTACGTCAAGACGACCACAATCCCAGAGCTCAGGGGCCGCAACGAGCTGCCCAACGGCGCGAACCTGCCGATTCTCCGACATCAGGATCAGGACCTCTATTACCGAGAGCACGGCGAGCAGTACGGCATCGGCTATTACGGCCACCGCCCCATGCCCCTGGTCGCCGCATCCCTGGGACTGACACCGCACCAGGTCGATGAGCACAACATGCCGTCCCGACTGGAGTTCACGCCTGAGGACTTCGAGCCGGCCTGGAAAGCGTCACAAGAGCTCCTCCCAAGCCTGCGCGAAAGTGAAATCGCCGACGGGTTCAACGGCATCTTCTCCTTCACCCCTGATGGTGGGACCGTCGTCGGTCAATCGCCCGACGTCGACGGGTTCTATGTCGCCGAGGCAGTTTGGGTGACCCATTCGGCCGGCGTTGCCCGGGCCGTGGCGGAGTT
The DNA here is from genome assembly GCA_963798835.1 of uncultured Actinomycetota bacterium. Taxonomy (GTDB): domain Bacteria; phylum Actinomycetota; class Actinomycetes; order Propionibacteriales; family Propionibacteriaceae; genus Microlunatus. Next base: position 39,434 of record CAWCVF010000007.1, read on the forward strand.
GCTGACTACCGGCCGATCCACGATCGACCTCGCCGAGTGCGAGATATCCCGCTTCGAGGAAGTTCAATTCGCCCGGACCTACGTCAGCGAGACCTCCCAACAAAACTTCGTCGAGATCTACGACATCCTTCACCCGTTAGAGCCCCGGGAGTCCCCCCGGAATCTTCGGGTGAGCCCGTTCCATGCCCGGCAACGCGAGCTGGGCGCCTTCTTCTTGGAGGGCGGCGGCTGGGAGCGTCCCTTCTGGTACGAGTCCAACGCCCCACTGCTTGACGAGTTGCCCAGCGAGTGGCAACCGGTCGAGCGTGATCCTTGGTCGGCCCGGTACTACTCCCCCATCGCCGCTGCCGAGGCGTGGAAGACCCGCACCGCGGTCGCCATGTACGACATGACACCGCTCCGTCGGTTCGAGGTCTCGGGCCCGGGTGCGGTCGACCTGCTGCAGAAATTGACCACGGGCGACGTGTCGAAGAAGCCCGGTACCGTCACCTACACGCTGTTGCTGAACGAGCAGGGCGGAATCCGCAGCGACATCACCGTGGCCAGGCTCGAGGAGGAGACGTTCCAGGTCGGGGCGAACTCCCCCGTCGACCTGGTTTACCTCACTCGCGAGGCTCGCCGCCAGCGCCAAGAAAATCCTGGGCGGTGGGCGCAGATCCGCGACATCACCGGCGGCACCTGCTGCGTCGGCCTGTGGGGTCCGCTGGCACGTGACCTGGTGAGCACGATCAGCGATGACGATTTCAGCAACGATGGACTGCGCTACTTCCGCGCCAAGAAGGCCACCATCGGTGGTGTGCCGGTCACGGCGATGCGCCTGTCCTACGTTGGCGAGCTCGGCTGGGAAATCTACACCACCGCCGACAACGGCCAGCGACTGTGGGACGTCTTGTGGCAGGCCGGCCAGCCGTTCGGCGTGATCGCCGCCGGACGGACGGCCTTCAACGCCCTGCGTCTGGAGAAGGGCTACCGCGCTTGGGGTACAGACATGACCACCGAACATGACCCGTACGAGGCAGGCGTGGGCTTCGCAGTGCGCACTGCCAAGGAGGCTTTCGTCGGCAAGGCCGCCCTGGAAGGTCGGTCCGAGGACACCGCCAGCCGCCGGCTGCGGTGCCTGACGGTGGACGACGGCCGATCGGTCGTCTTGGGCAAAGAACCGGTGCTCCGAGAGGGAGAGCCAGTCGGCTACGTGACCAGTGCGGCGTTCGGCTACACCATCGGCAAACCGATCGCGTACGCCTACCTGCCGAGCTGGGTATCCGAGGGTGACCCGGTGGAGATCGAGTACTTCGGCAAGCGGATCCCGGCCACCGTCACAGCTGAGCCGCTCGTCGATCCTGAGATGACACGGCTCCGCGGCTGATGGCCTTGTGCTGGAGCAGCACTATCGCTGATCAGCGAGCAGAAACGCATCTATCGGAGGGCTCCCAGGCTGTCTTTTGCACGACCGATAACCCAGCCGAAAAGCCCCACCTCGGTGAATGACAAGTCGGCATCGGCTGGCAGGACGTCCCCTACGTTGTAACGGACGGAATTCGACAGCAGTACTCGGGAGGCGGAGTTAAGCAGGATGCACGCGCCATCGGCCTGAGCCAGCCACGGAGCGACAGACCGCTCGAGGCTGGCGACGCGGATGTCTGCAGCGACAATGCCGACGAAGACTCCGTTGCTGGTGACGGGCACTGAAACGGTGACCAGGTAGTCGTCGACACCTCCATAGTCGACGTACGGCCCCATGGCACTGGGCTTGCCTGTATCTCGTGGCCGGGTCATATAACCCTTGGATCCGTAGTCGTAGAAATCGTCACGCGTCGGGTCGAGCTGGTGACTGTAGTCACGATCGAAGGTGCCGTCACTGGCGCGTTGCCACCACTCAATCCAGTAACGGGTTTCCGCCAGAATTCCGATCTCAGCCATGAATCCAAGCCCGTGCACGACATCGTCCAGTTGTCCGAGGCTCGGAAGAACCTTCCGAGCGACGTCGGCATAGAGCTCTCCGGCCGTTGGCTGCGTGTAGAAAGCGCCAGACAGTTCCCGACTGATGTCCTCCAGCAGCTTCACCGTCCGATCGAAGATGAGCCGAAGTTCCGCGGCCAAGTCGCCCGAATCTCCTCGGCTCTCACGTCGGGGCTGGGAGTACCGCGCTGCGATCATCTGCAAGCGGGCTCGCATGAGTTCGGTCACGACGTAGGACACCATGCGCTCGCCCGCGTGCCATGCCGCTTCCGCGTCGCCGGCACGCACGGTGGTCGAAACGGCTTGCATCGCCTGAGCGACGGCTTGGCGGTGACCGTCCCCCTCCAGTAGAACCTGAACCAGCCAGTCGAACTCTTCGTGCATGACGAGTTCGGCCCGCGTGAGCCTCATCGACTGAGCGCCTGCGGAAAGCTCGACATGGAAACGTCCCAATGCCCTCCGTGCCGTAGCCGAGTTGTCGGCCGCAACGAGCTCGTCGACACACCGGGCAAGTCGCTCGCCGGTCGGATCGGGCTCCCGCTGAGCCGCGAGCCAGGCGGCGTACGTCGTCAGCGCCGCTCTCGAGTCTCCGAGGTCGCGCAACTCCGTTGCCGACAGTCGGACCAATTCGTCCCCGGCCATGGACTGCGCGGCCGGGGGATGCCCAACGTAACTGCCTCCGTTCTTGCCTACTCGAGTCACGATCAGGCCCTCGCTGCGCAGGGTGCCCAAAGCCTCGCGCAAGGAGAACGCGGTAACACCCAGCTGTCGGGCAAGGTCGATCTCCTTGGGCAGCTTCTCACCATCGGTGAGAACTCCGAGCCCAATCGCCGTTCGGAGCCGTCGGGCGACGGCGGACGCTGCGTCCTCGATAGGAAGATGCCCGAACAGCACACGCTTGGTCGTAGCCGCCGTGGCCGAGCGTTTGTCGAATGGTCGTAGGGGATCCTCGCTCGTTGACGACGTTTGAGATCGCTCGCCGTCTGGGTTCGGCGCACCTAGCGTCATCTGAAGAATCCTTCGACTTAATCCGCCAGTCCAACGCCAGCTGCCAGTCCAACGCCAGCTGATGGTGGTCAACGACACGCTCTATGCATGCGACTGCAAAAAATCGTTGTCGAAATTCAGTCCAGCAATTGTAAGCACACACGGAGCGACCGATGGCTCCTGGCGACCACGTGCAGGTTCTCCTGGCACGTAAAGCGCGCTGAAGTTCCCGAGACACAGACTTGACCGCGCTATGACCACGCATGCGAATATTTGTAAACGAAATTCTTGGACTCCGCTCCCGATGTGCCTGGCGGGGCAGCACGCCAATGCACTCGAAGAGATGTCGCGAGCCGGCCCTCTTACCTGACCTTGGAGGCAGTTGTATGAACGTTCAGACCCAGAGTCCCGACATCACCGTCCTTCGAGCTGACGGCAACACCCCGCTGGTCAGCGAGAGCGAACTGCCCGCGAACGGTCAGTTCATCGATGGTGGGTTCCGGCCCAGTTCGTCGGGCCGCAGCCTAGATGTAGTCGACCCCTGCACCGAGAAGTCGCTAGCTCAGGTGCCCGACGGCACCGTGGAGGATGTCGATGTCGCGGTGGCCGCGGCGGTCAAGGCACAGCATCAGTGGGGACGGTTGACCCCCAAAGAGCGCTCACTGGTCCTGCTGCAGATCGCCGACCGAGTAGAGAAGCACAGCGACATGCTCGTGCGGCTGGAGTCGGCGAATACAGGCAAGCCGCTCGAGGTATCTCGCGACGACATCGCCAGCACGGTCGACACGTTCCGGTTCTTCGCGGGCGCGGCGCGCGCGATAACCTCCCAAGCAGCTGCGGACTACACCGAGAACCACCTGTCCATCATCATCCGCGAGCCGCTGGGTGTCGTTGGCGTCGTGACGCCGTGGAACTACCCATTGCTCATGGCGGCCTGGAAGATCGCTCCAATCCTGGCCGCGGGGAATGCACTGGTCATCAAGCCGTCTGAGCAGACTCCCCTGACCACGATGAAGTTTGCGGAGCTGGTCGCGGACCTGCTGCCAGCCGGCGTACTGAACGTTGTCACCGGCACCGGCCCTGTCGTGGGTGCCCGTCTTGCTGAGCACCCCGACCTCGACATGATCGCACTGACTGGGTCAGTCCAAAGCGGACGTGCGGTCGCACAGGGTGCCGCCCTCACATTGAAGCGCGTCCACCTAGAGCTTGGTGGCAAGGCCCCGGTTGTCGTCTTCGAGGACGCCGACCTGGCGGCGGCAGCAGAGGGCCTTCGGGCAGCCGGGTATTGGAATTCCGGCCAGGAGTGCGGCGCAGGATGCCGAGTTCTGGTCCACGAGTCTGTCGCCGACGCGTTCGTCCAGCACCTGGTCGACCAGGTGGCCTCCTTCGTGGTGGGCGAGCCGGGCGCTGGAGATCAAGTAGAGATCGGTCCAATGGTGTCGAAAGGCCACTTTGATCGGGTCGTCGGCTATCTAGAACGCGCCAGGGAGGCCGGCGTCCGCGCTGTGGTGGGCGGATCCGCCCTGCCAGGGCCGGGATTCTTCGTAGCACCAACGGTCCTGGTCGACGTCGCCGACGATCACGAGGTAGCCCGAGAAGAGATCTTCGGCCCAGTGGTCACCGTGGAGACGTTCAGCGACGAGGCGGAGGCGGTACGGCGGGCCAACGCGGTGCCGTACGGGTTGTCCGCGTCGGTGTGGACCGAAAATGCGCGTCGCAGCCACGACGTCGCCAGCCAGCTCGACGCCGGCACAGTCTGGGTCAACTCCCACCTGATTTTGGCCACCGAAGCGCCGTGGGGAGGCTTCAAGGGCTCCGGCTACGGACGTGACCTGTCGATCTACGCGTTGGACGACTACTCGCGAACCAAGCACGTCATGCACAACCACGGTAGATAGGCCTCTGCTGCACAACCACACTCCGCATAAGAGGTCGACGTCACACCCAATGGGTGTTGCCCGAGCCTCCGGCATCGTTCTATACTTTGTTTAGCCTGTCACAACAGTTTCGCTATACGAGACAATCTGTAAGGCAAATAGCGAGACGCTCGGTGGGGTTGGTGACGTTGTTGTTCTACCGTCAGGAGAGTTGCCGTGAGCTTGGCCGTCCACACACCACCAGTCGAGATCGAGTCCCTCGTCAAACGTCGCGAGGTGGGTTACAGCCTGGAGGCGCCGTTCTACACCAGCCAGGAGGTGTTCGACCTCGATGTGGCGGCCATCTTCGCCAAACACTGGCTGTTCGCCGCCGCCGAGTCGGAGATCGCCGAAGCCGGCGAGTACGTCACGATCGACATCGGCCCGTACTCGGTGATCATCCTTCGCGACGACGACGAGGAGATCCGCGCCTTCCACAACGTCTGCCGGCACCGTGGCTCACGCCTGTTGAAGGAACCGTGCGGGGACGTCGGCAACATCGTCTGCCCGTACCACCAGTGGACCTACCGCACCGACGGCAGCCTGATCTTCGCCGAGTCCCAGCCCGACAGCTTCGACAAGTCACGCTTCGGCCTGAAGCCCATCCACGTCAAGAACGTCGCCGGCCTGATCTTCATCTGCCTCGACGAGAACCCTCCGGCAGACTTCGATGAGGTCGCGACCTTCATCGAGCCTTACTTGACGCCTTACGACCTGAGCAACACCAAAGTCGCCCACCAGATCGACCTTCCCGAGGAGGGCAACTGGAAGTTGGTGATGGAGAACAACCGGGAGTGCCAGCACTGCGACGGCGCGCATCCCGAGCTCGTGTCCGCCTACTTCCCGCTCTTCGGCTACTCCGAGGACGACATCACTCCGCGGCTGCGACCGGCGTTCGAGCGGTACCAGGCCGCAGCCGCCGACCTGGAGCGGGTCTGCGCGGTCCGTCGATTCCCTCGCGACGAGCGGCGCGAGCTCGACGATCGCCCGACCGGCTTCCAGATCTCCCACCTGCCACTGGACGGCGCCGGCATCAGCTTCGCGGCCGATGGCGCCCAGGTGTGCAAGAAGTTGATGGGTTCGCTCACCGAGCCGAAGTTCGGGGACCTGTCCGTGCACTTCCAGCCCAACTCGTGGTTCCACTTCCTCAGCGATCATGCGGTCGTGTTCCGGGTGCTGCCCGAGTCGGCCGGCAAGAGCATCGTGCGCACCACCTGGCTGGTGCACCCCGACGCCGTAGAGGGCGTCGACTACGACGTCGATTCCTTGACCGCGGTGTGGCGGGCAACCAACAACGAGGACCGCGACCTGGTCGTCGGCACCCAGAACGGGGTCACCAATCCCGGCTACATCCCCGGCCCCTACTCCTTGGTCGAGGACGACGTCGAGGCCTTCGTCAACTGGTATGTCAAGCGCGTCGAGGACTACCTCGCCTCTTGATCCTCACCTAACGCCCTACTCAGCCTCCGTCGATAGCCGCGTCGCGATCAGACGCCGAGCGGCGGAGGGCACTCAGCCGTACCCGAAGAACCATCAATTGGAAGCATTGTCATGACGATCGCCGTAGACCACGAAACACCCGGACTGGCCCCCGGACTCGATGCCCCCGCCCTGGGCGCCGGACTGCTGGGACGACCAAGATCAGACCGAGCTCGTATGCCGGACCGTCTTGGACATCACCCACGATGTCAAGACCTTCATGTTCGCCGCCGAGGGCGACAAGGTCTTCCACTTCGAACCAGGCCAGTTCATCACCTTGCAGCTCGAGATCGACGGCCAGCCGATCAGTCGCTGCTACACCATCTCCTCTCCGCCGACCAGGCCGCACTTGATCGCGATAACGGTGAAGCGAGTCATCGAAGGACCGGTCTCGAACTGGCTGCACGACAATGTGGTGCCTGGCACGCGGATCACCGTCCTGGCGCCCCTGGGGCAGTTCACGATTTCGGGATCCCCGGAACCGAAAACGAAGTACCTGTTCTTGTCCGCCGGGAGCGGCATCACGCCGCTGATGTCGATGACCCGGACATTGTTCGACCTCGGATCCGACGCCGACATTTTGTTCGTGCACGCCGCTCGTACCCCGGCCGACATCATCTTCCGCCGTGAGCTGGAGGCCATCGCCGCAGTAGCGCCGAACATCCAGGTCATCAATATCTGCGAGACTGACTATCCATCCGAACGATGGACAGGATTGCGTGGCCGGCTCACCGGTGCCGCCCTCCAGGCGATCGCGCCGGACCTGGATGAGCGGATTACCTACACCTGCGGACCGCCCCCGTACATGGCAGCCGTTCGCCGTATCCTCGGCGAAGCGGGCTACGACATGGCCAAGTACAACGAAGAGAGCTTCTCCTTTGAAAGTCTGCCGGTAGCCGAGCAGGCCGCAGCCGACCCCCTGCACCTGGCAGATGAGGCCGATGGCACCACGTCCACTGCCGATGCGGATGTCAAGACGTTCGATGTCGAGTTCGTCCGCAGCGGCCGCACCGTAACCGTCTCTGCCGATCAGTTTGTCTTGGACGCGGCGGTGGCCGCCGGAATGCGACTACCGTCTTCGTGCACTCAGGGCATGTGCGGTACCTGCAAGTCCACGATGCTGGACGGAAGTGTTGATATGCAGCACAACGGCGGTATCCGGCCCAAGGAGATCGCGCAGAACAAGATCCTGATCTGCTGCTCCAAGCCGCTCAGCGACCTTCGCATCGAGGCCTAAGCCGATGGCTCAGGAAGCCGTCAGCGTGCTGGCCACCGACCGCCAGCAGGGCCGGCGCTCTTAGCGCCGGCACACTCCCATCGGCTGCCACCGTGCACTTCCTCGAAAGGATCTCTTGATCATGACCACATCACTCAGCGGTGTTCTCGTCGCCCTTGCCACCCCCTTTGCAGCGGACGGCAGCGTCGACGAGTCCCGGTTGCGCGCGCTCGTCGACCGCACCATCGACGGTGGCGTGCATGGCGTCGTCTCCTGCGGTTCCACCGGAGAGTTCAGCGCCCTAACCGGCGAGGAGCGCCGGCTCGTCGTCGAGACCGTCGTCGATCAGACAGCGCACCGCGTACCGGTCGTCGCTCAGACCGGGTCCACGAGCACCACCGCTGCGATCGCGCTGGCCCGGCATGCCCAGTCCATCGGCGCCGATGTCATCATGCCCGTCGCGCCGTACTACGAGCCGCTCACGTTGGCGGAGACGACGAACTACCTGCGCCGCGTGGCTAGCTCTGTCGAGATCCCGGTGATGCTGTACAACCTGCCCGGCGCCACGGGCGTGGAGCTCTCGCCCGACGTGGTGGCTGCGCTGGCCCGCGAGGTCGAGAACATCCGCTACGTCAAGAACACCTCGCCGGACATGGCACAGGCCGCCCAGCTGATCCACTATTACGGCGACCTCGTCGGTACCTTCGTCGGCTGGGACAGCCTGATCCTGTCGTCGTTGGTCTCCGGCGCGGCAGGCGTTATGGCCGGAACCGCGAACGTCGTACCGGCCGAGATCGTTGCCGTACACGACGCGGTCAAGGCGGGCGACTTGCAGGCCGCGCGCGAAGCATGGAGCCGGATCTATCCGCTGCTCGATACTGCGCTCACGACTTCCTACGTGGCCGCAGTCAAGGCCGCGATGGAGGCAGTTGGTTTCTCTGCCGGACCCACTCGTGAGCCGGTGATGCCACTCGAGCCCGCGGACGCCGCGCGCATCGCCGAGCTCGCCTCGGCCTTCCGCCCTCAGCCCGTCGCCTGACCCAACGTCGCCTGACCCAACCGTTTTGTGCCCTGAGCTTGTCGAAGGGCACAGGCGTCCACAGGCTCAGCGCTCATCCGTGTGCGCTAGAGTTTCGCTGTGGTAAACAGTGTCGCCAGGCGAGACATGACGGTTCATTCCGTCGATCGAGCCATTTCGATCCTGCAAGTGCTCGCTCGCCGAGGCCCTACGGCCGTGACCGAACTCGCCACAGAACTCGACGTCCATAAGTCTACGATTTTTCGCCTGCTGTCGACTCTGGAGGCTCGCGGCCTGGTGGAGCAGAACACCGATCGTGGTCGCTACCAGCTCGGGTACGGCGTCGTCCGGCTGGCAGCCGGCGCGACACGCAACCTCGATCTCTCGGTTGTCAGCCGCCGGATCTGCGAGGCCCTGGCCGAAGAGGTGGGCGAAACGGTGGACATCGCGATCAATGACCACCAGACGGTAATGAGCATCGACCAGGTAATCGGCTCGGCGGCAATGACGACGGTCAACTGGGTTGGCCGACGCACTCCCCTGCACGCAACGGCGGGCGGAAAAGTTTTCCTTGCCCACATGACTCCCGACGAGCGCGCCGACTACTTGTCAGGCACGCTGGAGCGCTTCACCCAGAACACGATCACCAGCCGAACAGAACTCGAGAAGCAGCTGGAGACCGTACGGGCTCGGGGATACGGCTTCACGCTCGAGGAGTATGAGATCGGTCTGGCCGCAGTGGCCGCCCCTATCCGAGACCTCGACCGAAAGATCGTCGCCGTGGTTTCGATATCAGGACCGAACTTCCGCATCAATACCACCACGATTCCGGGCCTGGCATCCCATGTGGTGGCCGCCGCCGCGGAGATCTCGGAGCGCAACGGCCAGCCCAAGCCGGGCTAAGTCCTCACCCATACAGTGGCGTCGCTGGCGGGCCGCTTGTATGCGTTGTTACGCACAAAGCCAAGAAAGAGAGCCTTTACGGCCCTTTCGAGCCGCATTCGTGGCTCTGTGCGGAGAAACGGCCAGTTGGATGGGGACACGTACGGGGCGCGACGGCTAATTGCTCCCGCCTTGCCCCGCTTTGATCGTGCGGAGCCCAGATGTCGCTGGCGACCGAGAAGCCGTCGGGAAACGGATCGTCGGGCGTCGAGGACCCGGAGAGCTGTAGCCCGTGATCCAGGCCTGCCCACTGAGGGTAGCCGGGTGCCCACGCCGACGCGGCCGTCCGATAGCGACTTCTTAGATCAGAGCGCCGATGTGGGTACTGTCCGAGGATGCCTCGTGACGGGAACCAGGCTCGATGAGCGCCAGTGTCACGTCGGCCATGTCGTACAGGAAAGCCATCCTCGCGCAAGGTGACGATGCCGTCAGGGACGCGAGCTCTGGAAGATCAGAGACGGCGTCACGATGGGCCGAGAAGGCGGCCTCGCTCGGGAAGGTCGATGGCGTCACCTTGCCGTTGCGGCACTCAGCATGGATCCCGATCAGACCGGCTGGAGCTTCGAGCTTGAACTCGGTGACCGGCTCCTGCATCAGGATCATTCCAGTTTCGAGGAGGACCGTGGCGACCGCGATGGTGTTGCCACCGCTCATCATCGGGTATTCGATCTGCTCCATAATGACGAAGCCGGCGGCCGCATCGGGATGCTTCGGTGGAACGATCAGGTTGCAGCACAGCGGAGGGTAGCCGCGAGGCTCACGGAGCATGAGCTTGCGAAGTTGATCGTCATTCTGCTCGAGCCACTTCATCTGCTCGTACACCGAATTTCCCGGGATGTACGGAACACCGCCGGTGATCACGCGCATGGGCTCGCCGGAGTGCGTCTCGACCGACTGGATCATTCGCTTGATAGACACACTGGTCCCTTCTGATTTACGTCGCGGCTTCTCGCAGCCGCTGCAGGACCTCGGAGTCGATCTTGATCGAATCGGGTAGTGCGGTGATCTCGATGGCCGGGAGGCGAACCTGATGATCGTTGCGCAGCGACTCGAACTGGCGAGACAGCCGCTCCACGGAGCCGCCGAAGTTCGTCGGGTCGATACCGAGCAGGAAGACGCCGATGCCCGGTGAGGTGGTGCCGCGATCGAACGGTGCCGCGTCGAGGGAGAACGAAGCACCCGAGAGTGTGGCGAGCACCTCGACCAGCAGGGCGATGTTCCCGCCGCGATGACTACCAAAGGGCAGCAGCGTGCCGGCAAGGGCCGCGCTGGCGTCCTGGGTCGGCTCTCCGTCGGGACCGAGCGCCCAGCCGGCTGGGATGGGCTCGCCTGCCTCAGCGGCCCGCCGGATATTGACAAAAGCGGTCGAGGATGACGCCTGATCTATGACGACGGGCAGCATGCTGGGCCGTGGGATCGCGTACGCCAGTGGGTTGGTGCCGAGGATGGGCGCCGGCGCGCCGCCCAGGGACATCAGCGCAGGGCTGTTCGCCGTCGCCAACGCGATAAACCCTGCCTCGGCGAGGCGACGCGGGTAGTAGCCGAGCTCACCGCAGGTGAAGGAGTTTCGAATCCAGAGTGCGGCGATCCCGGCCTGCCGTGTGGCCTGCTGCAGATCCTCGAATGCTTCGGCGAACGCGACCTGCGCGAGACCGTCGCGGGCGTCGACGTCGATCACCGCTGGTGCGGCGCGGCGTACGACAGGCTGAGATTCTCGGGCGATGCGACCGGATCGATAGGCGTCGAGGTAGTCGAAGAGATGCGCTACCCCGACAGCCCGGTTGCCGATGAGATCGGCTTCGACCGTGGCATCGGCCAGCACGCGTGCGGCTCGGGGGTCGGCGCCGGCTCGCAGGAGTGCCTCGGTGCACAGCTCGGCGAGTTCGACGCGATGGACGGAATCAGACACGGCCGGATCCGGCAAAAGCGCTGACCCGGAACTGGTCGGGGACGGAGCCTTCGCCGCTGGCGGCCGCGGCGGCAAGTTCGCCGATCACCGGGACGAACTTCGCGCCGTGACCGGAGCAGGCCGATACGAGGGTGATGCCGTCGACTCCGTCGATGAGGAAGTCCTGAGTTGGGGTATTGGTGAACAGGCAGGTCGTCTCGGCGTACGGCTCGGGGACCAGCCCGGGCAGGTACTGCTGCACGTAGGTGATGATCCGGTCGCGGTTGACCGGGTCGATCGTGCCGTCCTGGTGGGCGGCGGTGGTCATCTTGCGGCCGGCGTTGAATTCGGCCAGCTTCTGCCCGCGGAACTCCGCGTCCCGGCCTCCGGGCAGGCCGTAGGTCTGGATCGCCGCCTCCTTGTGGATGAACGTCGGCCACGCCACCTCCGGGTCCTGGTAGGGAAAGTGGTACGCGTTCTCCTGGCTGACCTCGAACGTCGGCAGCTGCGCCCGGAACGAGGAAGGCAGTGGCAGTCGGTCGAGCAGGGTCGGCAACCAGCCGCCAGCGGCGACCACGACCCGCTCGGCAGTCAGCGAGCGGCCGTCTCCGCTGTGCACCCGGTAGCCGGACCCGTTCGGCGTAACCCCGCCGACCGGCCAGTCAGTGACCAATTGCGCGCCGGCCGCCACCGCCGAGTCGACCAGCACGTTCACCGTGGTCTCGGCGTCGATCACGCCCGCGCCGGGATCCCACAGCGCCTCGGTATCGGTGCGGATCTGCGGGAACCGCTGCCGCGCCTGCTCGTTGCTGAGCAGCTCGTGCTCCACACCAACCTGTTCGAGGATCGTCGCCAGGTGCCGCGGGTCGCGGAGCACGCCGAAGTCCAGCGAGCCTGTCCGCGTAATCAGCTGCTGGCCGGTGATGCTCTCCAGCTCATCGAAGCCGGCGCGGGCGCGGACCACGAGCTCGGTGTAAAGCCTGTCCGCGTACGCGTAGCGGAAGATGCGGGCAGACCCGTGGGAGCTGCCGTCGCGGGTTGCGGGCCGGGTCCGTTCGAGCAGCGTCACCTCGTGTCCGGCCCGCGCAAGGTGCCACGCCGTGGCCGCGCCGGCAAGGCCGGCGCCGATGACGACGTACTGCGAGTTCATGATCACCCTCCCGTGATCACTGACGAATGCGCGCTGAGCTTGTCGAAGCGCGTGCCCTTCGACAGGCTCAGGGCACATTACCCATGTACGGGTAGCTCCAGGAGTGCGACGGATTAAAGTTCTCCTTGACGAAGCGCTGCAGCAGCAGTGGAGAACCGGCCTTGTCGTTGGTGCCCGAGCCGCGGCCGCCGCCGAAGGACTGCCGGCCGATCATTGCTCAGTCGGGTCACCGAGCTTGATCTGACCGATCTCCTCGACCAGGCGCGGCTCCAGGCTCTTCATCGGTGAGTGGCAGCCGCTCGCCGTTGACCACGTGCGGCAGTTCGCGGACCTCGCCCCGACGCGGGCGATCTCGGCTTCTAGTGACACCGCCTCGGGCGAGCCGGGACGATATTCGCGGACCGGCTCGTCGACCGGCTCGGTGGTTTTGATGCCGCCGGTCACGGCGGTCGAGGGACGGAATGAAGACATGCAAATACTCCTGTGAATTATGGGGCTCAAGTCGTCAGACAAGGGATCCGTTGGATCAGCCGCTGACCAGCGATCGGAGGAAAACAGCAGGTTGGCGGGCTTCTCGGCCTGATCCGCCGTATCCAGCACGGGTACCGATTCGCCGCTGCAGCCAACGACGCGGACGCGACCGCTGAGATCACCCGCGAATCGCTCATCGCCGCGAAGGTCCGCATCGGCGAGACTTTCGCGGCCGCGGCGGCCTGACGCCTGACCGTCTGCACTGACTTCCGTTGATGGCCGGCAGATAAGCCCCGCCTCGCATCGTCTTCACACATGTGCTGCGAAACGACCCCCCGAGAGCGCCGTCGGCCGGTCGTTTTCACACCTGTGCTGCGAAACGACACCCCGGATCGGGCGTAACGAACCGCCAGACAGGGCTCAGGGCGGGAACCCGCCTTCAGCACTCGATGACATTGACGGCTAATCCGCCGCGCGAGGTCTCCTTGTACTTGCTCTTCATGTCCGCGCCGGTCTCACGCATCGTCTTGATCGCCTTGTCGAGCGACACCTTGTGACTGCCGTCCTCCCGCAGGGCAATACGGGCGGCGTTGATGGCCTTGTTGCTGGCCATGGCGTTGCGTTCGATACAGGGGATCTGCACCAACCCACCGACCGGATCGCAGGTGAGTCCGAGGTTGTGCTCGATGCCGATCTCGGCCGCATTCTCCACCTGCTCAGGCGTGCCCCCGAGAACCTCGCACAGCCCTCCGGCCGCCATCGCACAGGCCGACCCAACCTCGCCCTGGCAGCCGACCTCGGCACCGGAGATTGAGGCGTTCTCCTTGAACAAGATGCCGACGGCGGCGGCGGTCAACAGGAACCGCACCACGCCGTCATCGTTCGCTCCGGGAATGAATCTGTCGTAATAGTGCAGCACCGCCGGCACGATGCCCGCGGCACCGTTGGTGGGCGCGGTGACGATCCTGCCGCCCGAGGCGTTTTCCTCGTTCACGGCCAGCGCGTACAGATTCACCCAGTCCATGGCGCCCATGGGATCGGTCTCGTCGTGAGTAGCCTCCAGAGCAGCCAAGAGCTTTGGAGCACGTCGCGGCACCCGAAGTCGACCGGGCAACACCTTCTCGGTGCGGGTGCAGCCCTTGTGCACACACTCCTTCATGACGGCCCAGATGTGCAGCAGTTCGGCGCGCAGCTCGTCCTCGGTACGCCAGGAGAGCTCGTTGGCGATCATGACATCGCTGACGCGCAATCCTTCGCGGCGGCAGATCTCCAACAGCTGGGCGCCGGTGGTGAAGGGATACCGGACCGGTGTCTCGTCTTCGACGATCCGGTCCAGGCCGGCCGCATGTTCGTCGACGACGAAGCCACCGCCGACCGAGTAGTAGGTGCTCTCGCGCAGCACAGCTCCGCCAGCAGCGAATGCTCGGAAGATCATGCCGTTAGGGTGTGCGGGCAGACTACGCCGCCGGTGCATGGTGATGTCGTCGCGTCGGGAGAAGTCGATGCGGCGACCCCCGGGCAAGACGAGCCGTTCGGCGGATGACGCCTCCGCCACCTTTTCTTCGGCTGTATCGGTGTCTATCGTTTCGGGCCGATTGCCCTGCAACCCGAGGATGACGGCCTTGTCCGAGCCATGGCCGTGCCCGGTCGCACCGAGAGACCCGAACAGTTCGGCTTGGACACGTACGACGTCGTTCAACAACCCGTCGGCTCGGAGCCGATCGGTAAACAGGCAAGCGGCCCTCATCGGTCCGACGGTATGCGAGGACGACGGCCCGATGCCGACCGAGAACATGTCCAGTGTGCTCAGCGCCATTAGGGAATCTCCGGCGCCTTGAACTCGAGCATGGCGTCGAGCAGCCAGCGACCGAGGAAGTCGGCGAAGGAGGACCGCGGCGAGATCCGGTACAGCTCCTCGCTGACCTTCCACAAGATCACCGGAGCCGATCCGATCAGCGTCACGTACGCGGTGCCGACCGCGAAGGTACGCGGATGCAGGTCCAACGGGCAGCCCTTCTCCAACACCTCCCGCGCCGCCGACCCGCTCAGCTCGAAAGTCGTACGGTTCGCAGATAGGTCGGTCGCCGAGCCGGGCTCGCCCTCGAGAGCTTCCACGAGCGCCGTGGTCAGTGGCGCCGGCTGCTGCTCGTCAGACACCACGAGGAATTCATCGGGTGACAACCACAGCACCGAGACGCCGTCGCCGGTCGTGACGGCGCCACAGGCGGATGGCAACGGGCCGCCCAGCCATGTCTCGATGCGCGCGGCCGCCGGGGAACCGAGCACGGCGCGCACCCCAACCATCGTCAGGAACGGCACCTCGCGGATCCGGACCGCCCGCGGACCGCTGACCTCCGCGGCGGCGAACTGCTCGACCAGGTGAGCGGCTGGACTGACCGGTCGCAGACCTGCCGCGCCTTTGGTCGCTGCTTCTATGACGGCTGACTCAACCATCGCGGCGCCTCCCTTCAGGGTCGTAGAGAACAGTGTCACCGACGACGACGTCGACCAGCTGATCACCGACCGCGGCCGTCAGGGTCTGTCCGATGAGATTGCGGCCGTTCTTGATCAACGCTAATGCGAACGACCGACCGAGCGCGGCGCTGTGGTAGCTGGAGGTCACATGCCCCAGCATCGGGACAGGTTGAATACCGGCGTTCACCGACCCCGTGTGGCCGATCAGCTGGGTGCCCTCCGGAAGCCGCAATGTCGGATCGGCGGGCAAGACCGACACCAGATGTTTGCGGTCACCTCGTGCGGTATCGGACCGCGTGTAGGACCGCTTGCCGATGAAGTCCTTGACCTTGGAGACGACCCACTCCATGCCGGCGTCTTGCGGCGTGACACTGCCGTCAGTGTCCTGGCCGACGATCGGGTACCCCTTCTCGGCGCGTAGCACGTGCATGGTCTCGGTGCCGTACGGGGTGATGTCGAACTCCTCACCGGCGGCGTAGATATCCTCCCAGACCTGCTGGCCGTACCAGCCGGAGACGTTCACCTCGAAGGCCAGCTCGCCGGAGAAGGAGATGCGGCAGACCCGGGCGGGAATGCCGGAGGCGAGCGTGGTCTCACGAAAGGTCATGAATGGGAATGCGTCGTTGTCAACATCCACGTCGGGCGCGACCTTGGCGACGACGGCGCGCGACTTCGGACCGACCACCGCGATGGTGGTCCACTGCTCGGTAACCGAGGTCATGATCACGTCGAGCGTTGGCCACTCGGTCTGGTGCCACTCCTCCAGCCAGTCGAGGACACCGGCGGCGTTGCCGGTGGTCGTGGTCAGGAAGTAGCGGCGCTCGTCCAGCCGTAGGTTGACGCCGTCGTCGAACATCATGCCGTCAGGGGTGCACATCACCCCGTAGCGAGCCGACCCCGGCGCTAGCTTCTTGAAGGCGTTGGTGTAGATCCGGTTCAGGAACTCACCGGCGTCGGTGCCACAGACCTCGATCTTGCCGAGCGTGGTGGCATCCATCATTCCTACTGAGGTCCGGACCGCGGCACACTCCCGTAGCACCGCCTCGTCCAGCGACTCCCCGTCTCTCGGGTAGTACCACGGCCGCAGCCACTGCCCGACAATCTCGAACTCGGCTCCGCGGGCGACGTGCCAGGGATGGATCGAGGTGAGGCGCGCGGGATCGTACAGCTCTCCGCGGTCGCGTCCGGCGAGGGCGGCAAAGGCGACTGGGGCATACGGCGCGCGGTAGGTCGTCGTTCCAACCTGGCCCGGTGTTGCACCGTTGTTGAGCGCCGTCGCGATCAGTCCAATGGCGTTAACCGCGGACGTCTTCCCTTGGTCGTTGGCCGTGCTGATCGAGGTGTAGCGCTTAATGTGCTCGACGCTACGCATACCCGCACCAGTGGCGCGAAGCACATCCGCCACGGTCTGGTCGCGCTGGAGGTCGACGAAATGGGTGTCGAGCCCGGCGAGGTCGCCGTCTCGCCCGCGAACGACCCAGAGCGGCCGGGTGACGCCCTGCCGTGTGGGGGGACGACCCCCCACACCCCCCGATGGCCGGTCGTCGCTGGCGCTCCTCGCGTCCGCACCGGCCTCGCTGACGAACCCGGCGTTGAACGAGGCGATAGCGCCGGCACGGGAACCTTCCGCTAGGCATGCGTCGAGGGTGAAGCTGCCGCGCGCGGCACCGATGACCTGCTGGCCCTCGACGTCGTCGGCGGGCACGAACGCGACCAGATCGTCATCCCAGCGCAGCTTGCCCTGCCGCTGGCTGTGCAGGTGCACCACCGGGCTCCAGCCGCCTGAGACGGCGACAAGATCGCAGGCGACCTCGGTCGGGGATCCGACCGGGATACCGGCCTCGTCGACGACGCTGATCAGGGCCGAGCTGACCCGAGGCTCGCCGGCAGTGTCGATCACCGTGGCGGTGGGGACCACGTCAATACCGGCAGCCTGCGCGGTGCGCGCAGCTTCGGAGAGCGTAGGCCGAGCGTCAGCAACCGCCGCGACCTCGACGCCTGCGGCGCCAAGCTCGGGCAACATCGCGTACGCACTGTCGTTGGTGGTGGCGACGACGACCCGGGTGCCCGCCGCGACGCCGTACCGGTTGAGGTAGCTGCGGACGGCAGAGGCCAGCATGACGCCGGGCCGGTCGTTGTTGGCGAAGACCAGCGGGCGCTCATGCGCGCCGGTGGCGACGATCACTTGCTGGGCCCGAATGTGCCACAGACGTTGCCGAGAAACCCCGGCGAAGTCCGTTCCGGCACCAGCTGCGCCGAGGTGGTCGGTGCGATTCTGCAGAGCGACGACGTAGTTGGCGTCGTAGTTGCCGAAAGCGTTCGTACGGGTGAGAACCGTGACCTCGGGGCCCTCTCGCAGCTGCGATTCAGTCCGGGTCAGCCACTCCTCAGCAGGCAGTCCGTCGACTTCTGCGTTCGGCTCGGACAGCAGCGAGCCGCCCAGCTCCGGTTGATCGTCGATCAAGATCACCCGCGCACCGGTGGCCGCCGCTTCCCGCGCCGCAGTGAGGCCGGCCGGACCGCCACCGATCACGAGGACGTCGGCGTGGACGTACTTCTTGTCGTAGACCGCGGTGTCGTCGGCCGGATCGAGCTCACCGACCCCGGAGAGGTAGCTGGCTTCGATGCCGTCGACCAGCTCCAGGATGGTCGCCGGCACCATCGGCTCGACGACGCTCTGACCCGGACGTCGGACGTTGACCAGTGCGTTCGGCTCCTCCACACCGGCGGCGAGGATGCCGCGCGGCCGGGCGCGATAGATAGACGGCGCCGTCTCGATGACGCCCGCCGCCAGCAGAGCGGAGGCAAGGGTGTCGCCGGGATGTCCAATGTAAGACCGTCCGTCGACGGTGAAGGACAGCTCGGTCGAGCGGTCGATGCGGCCGCCCTGGCGTAGTCGACGAGGCTGGGTACTCACGTGGTTTCTCCGGGCAGGTTCGGGCGTGGGTCGTCGAGTCGGTAGACGGTCTCGATGCGGTAGGTGGCTGTGTCGCGGAGCACGTTGAACCACTTGCGGCACCCGGCCGAATGGACCCACCGCTCGGCGAACAGCCCTTTCGGGTTCTGGCGATAGAAGAGGTAGCGACCCCACTCCTCGTCACTGAGGGCGTGCGGGTCTTCCGGATAGGGCACGTGCGCCTCGCCGCCGTAGTGGTACTCGGTTTCGTCGCGGGGTCCGCAGTTCGGGCATTCGATCAAGATCACGGCCAGGTCCTCTCAGTGCGCAACGCCCGCGGCGCCGTGTTCGTCGATGAGGGCCCCGCTGACGAACCGCTCGAGGGAGAACGGTGCGTTGAGCGGGTGAGGCTGTCCGGTCGCGATGGTGTGCGCGAACGTCCAGCCGGCCCCTGGGGTGCCTTTGAAACCGCCGGTCCCCCAGCCGCAGTTCACGAACATGTTGTCGACCGGTGTACGGCTCACAATCGGGGACGCGTCGAGCGTGACGTCGACGATGCCGCCCCAGGTGCGCAGCAGATGGGCTCGCGCGAAGATCGGAAACAACTCCACTGCCGCCGCCATTTGATGCTCGATGACGTGGAAGCCGCCGCGCTGCCCGTAGCCGTTGTAGGCGTCGATGCCCGCGCCCATGACGAGCTCACCCTTGTGCGCCTGCGACACGTAGACGTGTACATGGTTCGACATCACCACCGTGGGATGCACTGGCCGGTGCAGCTCGGAGACGAGCGCCTGCAGCGGGTGGGACTGGATCGGCAGGTCGAAGCCGGCGAGCTTGGCCAGCACGCTTGAGTGTCCGGCCGCGGACAGGCCTACCTTCTCGGTGGCGATGGTTCCTCGACTGGTCTTGACCCCGACTACACGGTTGCCGTCTTTGACGAAACCGGTGACCTCGCAATTCTGGATGAGGTCGACACCCATTTCGTCGGCCTTGCGAGCGAACGCCCAGGCGACGTGGTCGTGCTTGGCGATACCACCGCGCGGCTGGAACGTGGCGCCTAGTACGGGGTAGCGGATCTTGGGGCTGATGTTGATGATCGGGCAGAGCTCTTTGACTTGCTTGGCGTCCAGCCAGTCGGCGTCGATGCCGTTGAGCTTGTTGGCACTGACCCGTCGTACCGAGTCGCGAACGTCCTGCAGGGTATGGGCGATGTTCATCACACCACGTTGGCTGAACAAGAAGTCGTACTCGAGCTCCGCAGGCAGCCCCTCCCAGAGCTTGAGTGAGTGCTCATAGATCGCTGATGTCTCGTCCCACAGATAGTTGGAACGGATGATCGCGGTATTGCGCGCCATGTTCCCGCCGGCGAGCCAGCCGCGTTCGAGCACAGCGATGTTGGTCAGGCCATGGTCCTTCGCCAAGTAGTAAGCGGTGGCCAGACCATGTCCCCCGGCGCCGACGATGACGACGTCGTAGGAGGCCTTCGGTTCTGGGTTGCGCCAGAGGAAATCCGGGTGGT
The DNA here is from genome assembly GCA_963798835.1 of uncultured Actinomycetota bacterium. GTDB lineage: Bacteria > Actinomycetota > Actinomycetes > Propionibacteriales > Propionibacteriaceae > Microlunatus. The sequence continues at coordinate 59,350 of CAWCVF010000007.1, forward strand.
TGGGCAGCGGCTCCGCCATCATTGCGCTCCGTTCGAGTCGCCAGGCTCGGGGTAGAGGGGATGCTTCGCCGCCAGGATCGACACCCGCTGGCGAGGCTGGCGGCGACGTGTCATCGAAGTCAGGCTTGAGGGCGGTGGCAATGATGTCGGCAACCTCGCGGAAGTCCTCGTCATCGAACCCCCGGGTCGCGAGCGCCGGTGTTCCGATCCGCAGCCCGGACGACAGCATCGGCGGCCGCGGGTCGAACGGCACCGCATTGCGGTTCACGGTGATGCCGATCCGGTGCAGGCGGTCCTCGCCCTGCTGGCCGTCCAGGTCGGAGTCGCGCAGATCAACCAGTACGAGGTGGACGTCGGTGCCGCCGGTGACCACGGACACCCCGGCCGCCGCGACCTTCGGGGCAAAGTTCTCGGATGCGATCATTTCCAGCGTCTCTTGCTGCCGTCGCAGCTCCGCTGCAACCGCCGCCTGCACCTCCGGGTCGATGTCCGCCAAGGAACGCGTCAAAACGTCAGGCACTTTGCCTCTCTCTGAATTAAGATTAGTATGTGACTAGTATATCAATCGCTGAAGATTAGTATGCTTCTCGGAATGACTAGATGTCAACCGCAACAGCGCGAGGGATGGCGACCATGACAATTCAGGAGACGCAGGATCTGCACGACGGGCTCGACCCCGCGAGGTCCCTAGCCTCCATCGCCTATGAGCACATCAAAATGAAGCTGATCATGCTCGACATTCGGCCCGGCAGTCCGATCAATGACGGTGCGCTCGCGGCCGAACTCGGGGTGGGCCGCACTCCGGTACGCGAGGCGCTGAAACGACTGGAGACCGATCACCTGGTCGTTTCTTACTCTCGACGCGGCACTTTCGCCACCACCGTCGACGTCACCGAGCTCGGCGCAATCTCTGACATTCGGCAGCTCTTGGAACCCCATGCGGCCCGCCGGGCAGCTGAAAACGCGACTCCGCGCCTGCGCGCCGAACTGCGAGACGCAGCCGAGAAGATCCGTCATCTGGAGATCGCTGACGGGGATCGGAACAATTTTCTACGTGAGGACATGAGCGTCCACCACCTCATCTACCGCGCCAGCGGCAACGCTCACTTGGAGAACGTCCTGATCCGCTACGACAACCTCGCCACCCGGATCTGGTGCTTGGTTATCGACAAGTTGCCGGACCTGGTCGAGCACATCCGCGATCACGCTCCCCTGCTCGAAGCGATCGCCGACGGCGATGCCGACGAAGCTGCTCAGATCGCGCTCGATCACGTAACCGGGTTTGACCAAGCTATCCGCCGATTTCTTTAGCCCCTACGTCCGCTGCGATGGCACGGCCGCATCGTGTCTACGACTCTCCGGCTTGGTCGCGGGTTCTGAGCAGATGGTCGAGGTGATTCGCCAACTCGGTGAACACTCCTGCTGTTGTGAGCGAGCGTCGAAGGTACTCATTGAGCCCACCAGGCGTCTCATACTCCTGCGGCACTACAGGTAGGCCGTCAGGTCTTGCGTGCATCGCCTCGGTAGCCAAACCGAGGAACAGGCCGGCCACATAGTCCTTTGCTGTCTGGGCATCAAGGCCATGCTTGATCGCCCACTCGATGACGGTGTTTTCAAATGCGAAGAACGTCGACATCGTCGCCGACGCACAACTCAACACGATGAGGTTTTCCTCGCGCTCCAGGCTCACGATCTCGCCACAACCCTCCAGCAGATACTCGAGCCGGCGAACCCGGGGACATATCACGACCGGGCCGGTATGCAAGGCGATCATCGGTAACGGGATCATCTGGCACACCGTCGCCGCAGGATCAACGCGTTCGGCGAGTAGCGATGGCGGCCAGCCCGCGGCGAGGCTGACGACAACCTGCTCTGCACGGAACGACAGCGATGAGCACAAGGCTGCCATTTGATCAGGCAGAACTGCCAGGATGACGATCTCCGCAGCGTCGACTACCAGTTGATTATCCGGTGCGACACGGACTTGACGGTGCCGCGCCGCAAGTTCGGCGCTTCGAGCCGCAGATCGGGGTGAAAGCACGATGTCGATCTCGTCGGCGTGTGGTCCGCTCATCAGGGCGTCGACCATTGCCGTCACGATCACACCGACGCCGACGAAACCGACGCGCAAAATATTTTCGACATGGGGTCCTCCCTCATCCATGCGTTCTGCCCAATCGCTCACTGGATCCGTGGTCACGTCGACTTGCCTCCTCTAGGGCTCACTCGCTCGTTTGCTGGGATTTCCCGCGGAGCGATCGCGGTCGTGGTGTGGGTAGATTTCGAATGCGCCGGAGTTGCTCCTTGACCGGACGACCTAAATAGGTGCCCAGCGTTGCCCCGGCAGCGATACCCACGGCAACCCCCAAGGCCTGCAGCAACGTGACGCCGCTGGCTGCCAGATCTCCTGGCTGGCCTAGTGTCCCGACCGCTTGTAGCAGTCCCGTGAAGAGCGATAAACCGGGAACAAGCGGCAGGATCGCCGCTGCGATCAGGGCAAAGCCAGGGGTGCGGGATCGGCGCGCGACGATGGTGGCAACGAAAGCCGCAAGAAGGGCTCCGGCCGCGTTAGCGGGGACCTCTGTGAATCCTAAGGTGGCCATTCCGAGGTAGCCGGCCCACCCAACGGCACCCATTAGGCCCGCTAGCACCACAGTTTCCAAACCGGCGTACGCCGACACAGCGAACGCGGCGGAAATGACTGCCGCTCCAACAAATTGGCCCACCACCGGCCCAAGAGTCAGTGGTTCTGTCGAGAGGGCAATGGGATGGCCGAAAGCCACGCCGATCTGCAGGCCGGCGACAATCCCAAGGACAATGCCTCCAGTCATCATGGCTACGTGGAGGAAGCGTGCGGAGGCCGTCACATAGAACTGATCGATGGCATCCTGCATCGCTCCCACGGCAGTCATTCCAGCGACCAGAAGGATAATTCCTCCAACGACGATCAGCGTCGGATCCACGCCCAGCAAGATCTCGGCGCCATGGGCGCCGAGAGTGTTCACGCCCGTCGCCACCAAGGTGATCAACGCAGCACCTGCCAGCTGGGAAAAAAACTGAGGCAGCCGACGCGCGCTGGCCCACGCCAACAGTCGGTCCACAGCAAAACCGGTGATGAAAGCAATCACCAGGATCTGCCACGACAGGGTATACAGCACCGTGACCCCGGGGGCAATGGCGGCATTACCGGCCGACGCGACCCACTTCGAATACGGGTGAGGGGCGCGACGGATCCTTTCAAGGTCGTTGATTGCGTCTTGGAGGGGCAGTCCGGCGTGGATCTCCCGTACTAGGGCCTGGACCCGCCGCACTCTGGTGAAGTCGAGGACATCGGGTTGGACAGTGCGCACCAAGGTCATCGGAACCGAAGTCGGTGCCGCGTAGTAGGTCACCGCGATGGATGTGAAAGTGACGTCGAGGTGTACCCGGTTGAGCCCGTACGCCTCGGTGATGCGCAGCATCTCGACCGCGACGTCGTTGGCCGACATGCCGGCCGTTAGCAATACATCACCTACACGTAGGGCAAGCTCCAGCGCCTTCCGAGCCTGAGTAACAGCGTCATCGCTTCCGAGCATGGCAACATCAATTCTGGGTGCACAGTGCGAGTCACCTACCAGCGCAACGCCGACTGGTCAGCATGATCACTGGTCTTGTTGATCATGGCTCCCAAGGGCCCGCCCTTCGGACTGGACAGAGTCGGCAGCGAGCCGCCCGCGATAACGCGGGCGCCGACCACTTGGTCTTGACACCCACTGGGTCCGACGCGGTTGAGGCATTGGATAGCTTGAGCCGGGTTCACTGATTTCCAGGATCAGTGAACCCGGCACGGCGTAAGACAGACCGCTGCTGCGGCGTGTCGCAGCGGCCGCGAATTGTCAGTTGCCACGTCTAGTGTGAATGTATGTTCGATTCAGGTGGGGAGCTGCCGGCGCTCGGCGCTGAGCACCTGGCGGGGCTGATCGAGCAGAATCATGCCGAGCTGATGACCCGGGAGTGCCGCATGTTGCAGTTGGCCTGCGCTTGGGCTGATGCGCATTATTTGGACTCCGGTAGCGATGAGTATCAGCCTCTGATCAAGCGGGCCTGCGCTTGGGGCGGCGAAGGCACCCCGGAGGTGTCGGAGTATTGCGCCGCGGAGCTGGGCGCGCTGCAGGGCACCGGCATTATGGCGGCGCGGGCGTTGATCGCTGATGCGTTGGATCTGCGCTATCGGCTGCCGCGGCTCTGGGGGCGGGTATTAACCGGTGGGGTACGGGCATGGCAAGCCCGCAAGATCGCCGAACAGACCCGGCCCGTGTCGTGGGAGGCGTGCGCAGATGTTGATCATGCGCTCAGCGACCTCGTCGGGATGATGCCATGGCCGCGGTTCGCCAAGATCTTGTCGGCCACGATATTGGAGGCCGACCCGGAGCTGGCCGACGAACGTGCTGAGCGGGCCCGCGGCAGCCAGGACGTGTTCAGCTTCGACTCCGAAGACGGACTCAAAACCATTGTCGCGAAAGCCGCGGCGGGTGATGCGATCTGGTTCCTAGCGACGGTGAACCGAATCGCGGAAATCTTGGCCGCTCAAGGTGACACCGATCCGGTCGGGACCCGTCGGGCCCGGGCCGTCGGCATTCTGGCCCGACCAGCTGAGGCTTTGCAACTGCTGATCGAGCACCAACACGACGTCGACTCGACCGAGCGAGGACCCACCGAACCGAGTGGACGCACCGAGCCAGGTGAGCCCACCGATCCAGACGAAGCCGACGATTGCGAACCTGCCGACGCGGTAGACGCCGACGTCGTGTCTCAGATGGAACCGGACCGTAACCCGGAGCCTGAGCCGGATGATCATCAGTCCTTATCGATGGCGGCGCCGTCAGCATTTAACTCCAAGGCGGCGCGGCCGCGGGTGGTATTGCACTTCCACCTGTCCGAAGCCGCGCTGCGAGCCGGTCAGGCGGTCGTGCGGCCCGAAGACGGCGGCCCGCTCACCCTCGACCAGCTGGTGGAGTTCCTGAGCCGCAGCGGATGCCCGGTGCGGATCCAGCCGGTGCTAGATCCCACCGAGCTAGCACCGGTGGACGGCTATGAGATACCGGCGCGGCTGCGGGCTGCGGTCAGAGTCCGGCAGATCGCCGACGTCTTCCCGTTCGGCAGCTGCCTAAGCCCCAGCATGGATCTTGATCACACCGAACGCTATGTGTCGATGGATTACGGCGGGCCGCCGGGTCAGACGCGACTCGGCAACCTGGGCCCGTTTGCCCGTCCCGGCCATCGCGCAGTCACCCACGATCGCTGGCAGAGACATCAGCCCGAGCCGGGCTACTTCGTGTTCCGCTCACCCACCGGATACGTCTACATCGTCAGCAACCAAGGCACGCTCGCCCTGGGCCGCACCCCCTTCAGTGGGGCCGTCTGGGAAGCCGGCGCACGCGACAACCGAGAGGCCGCCTAGCGCAGTGGATCAGAGATCGGTGGTGACCGCGCCCGTTACCTGGTGGCGGTGGTCAACCACCGGTAACGCAGGCCACCGATCGAACGCGCCGCAGGGATGGCTGACTCCGAACGACCACACCTCGCCCAAACCGACCTGGAGTTCCTCAGGCACTTGAAGAAACGCATGCTGATCATTCAGCTTCACGACCCGCACATCCGGCGCGTCGCTAAGTCGATGATCGGATCCGTACCTTCCGAGAACAACGGGAAGTTGATCATCGAAGGGAGCGTCACGTCGACCGAAGCCCACGATCACCAGCGTCGGCTCGGGCCGGGACAATACACTGGCCAACAACTCCAACGCTGGCTGCAACCGTGGGGCCGTCGCGGTGGCCCGCCCGTCGAACGGCGACGTACGCCGATAGATCCCGTGATCATGTGTCAGGTAACAACCGCTGCGCAGCACGGTCTGCACCGGAAAGTCGAAGCAGTCAGGACCGAGACACGCAACCACCCGGTCGAAATATGAGCTGCCACCGGCAGTGACCACTGGTATCCGGCCGGCCGCAAAAAGACCGGCCGCATTCAGCTCGCGAGCGGTTCGGGCAATTGACTCAAGATAGGCCTCCAAGCCTGCGGGTGTGTCAGCCGCGCTCCGCGGCATCAGGCCTTCGAATCCAGCCACGCCGACAAGGCGCAGGTGCTTGGACTGGTTCGCCGCCCGCGCCACGGCGAGGCTCTCGGCAAGACTCCTCACGCCTGTCCGACCGCCTAGGTATCCCACCTCCAGGAGCACGTCCAGCGGGCCAGCCGCATCGGCTTGACCACATTCCCGATCGAGCAACTCGACTGACGCCAGACTGTCGACGTAGCAAGAGAAGTCGGTGTCATTTTGACCGAGCACATTTGTCACGATCCAGTGGATGGCCAGAGGATCGACGAGCAGATTCGCCAGCAGAATCCGTGGAACTCCGATGGCCAGCAGACCTCTGACCTGCGCCACGGTCGCGGCGGTCGCGCCCCAGGCTCCTGCCTCCATTTGTTGCTGGATCAGCTGCGGCGACAACGATGTCTTGGCGTGTGGAGCCAGCTCGACCCGATGGCGGCGGCAATAGTCCGCCATCGCGGTGATGTTGTGGATGAGCTGTTCCTCGTGCAGTACGAGAGCCGGATACTCCAGATCTCGGAGAGCATTCCAGCCCAGATTGCCAATGCGCGTCAGAGGCACCCCGGCTGGCAAGGGCAGGCCCTTGAAGCGTCGCTCTCCGATGGTCCGCATGGTTCCATCTGTTATACCGGCGCACAGAATCGCTAGGGTGCCCACATAGGTCGGCAAGTCGTTCGCTATCAACGCGACGACCAAGAATTCGGCCGTGCCATCGGTTTCTTCGACGCGACGTACGCCCTCGCCCTCACGCTGCTCGTCACGACTCTGGACGTCCCAGACCCGCCTTCGGCATGGGACGGGTCCGTGCGCTCTGGGACACCGTCGGACCGGCGCGGGCTGTTCCTCGTCAAACCGAGTGCCCGCCAGCTTCAGGGATCAATCGTTATCGGTCTGTCGCCGGCGGCGATCCTCCTCCCCTCCGTGCCGATCGCCGCTGGGCGGATGATTCGACGTACAGCTGACCCGGCTTTTTGCGGCCGAAACCATCTAGGCGTTGACCTTTCCGGCACCGTTCACTCGCCCGGCGATCACCTGTGCGGGGATCAGCAGGAGCAGCCCAAACAGGCCGATGATCGGTGAGAACAGCGAAATGATCAGGGCGATAAGGATTGCGCCGACGCTGGCGGCACTCGCGACAACATGCTGGCGGCCCTCGACCGCTGCCTCGCCATCAGCGAGTTCCGGGTGATGGGCGAGGTGGTTCGCGATGAGAAGGCTAAGCACGGAGACGGCCAGTAACGTGCCGATGTACAACGCCGCGAAGCCACCGTCGATGCCATCCGCGATTAGCGAGGTTGGAAAGGGTAGAAAGACGATCGCGGCAAGCCAGAACATGTTCAGCAAGACGATGCGCCCGTCGTAGTGCTGAAGTGACCGGAAGAGGTCGTGATGAATCGTCCAGTAATTGGCGATGACGGCAAATGAGAGCGCGAAGGCTGCGAGTTCTGCACTGTGCTCAACAACGATGTCGGCGGGGCAATGGCAAAGTATCGAAGTAGGCGAATGAAAAGGGTGCTACGCCACCAATGTCCGACAGTTACCAGCTCAGCGAGCTTCGGCTCGAGGTGTTGGGTCCACGGGCAACCCATAATCAGAGATGCAGTTCCGGGCGATACCGACGCTCGCCGCCCGCCCGCGTCACCGAGATGATCGTTGGCACCCAACCCTCGGCAATTCTCTGATTGAAATTCGCCTGGTGGTCTGCGGGGCCGCGATTGTGGTAGGCAAGCCACGGCGGCCCATCCGCCTTCACGAAGATTGACGCGTAGCGCGTCCCCTCCGCGGTGGGATAACTCTCGATGTACAGCGGCCGGTACCCCTCTTTCGGCAGGGAGTCAAAATCCGTCTGGTACTGCTGGCTCGTGAGATTGTGGCGAGCGACCCAGGGCGTCCCATCCTCGGGACGGAAAATCACGTTGAACCAGTTCTGGCCTTCGGCGCGGAACCCGTCGACCCAGATCGGCCGGTAACCAGCTTTCGTGAACCGGTCGAACTCCGCCTGGTACTGCGCTGCCGGAACGGCCCGCCGTACGACCTCGGCGTACCCGGGCAGGGGCGCGCAATAGAACGGGGTGGACTGGGAGCTATTGAAGTCGGTGATTTTCGCCGGGGTGGCGAGCTCGTCGTAGGTCCGTCCCTGAAAGATCCACGATGAGCTGCTGATTTCCCCGATATAGACGCCGATACTCGACCGCCCGCCTTGGGTCCAGTAGATACGGGCAAAAAATCGATTCTGCTCGATGCCGCCATTGACCCTTCCAGTGGTCAGCCGGCTTCCGATCTTGTACCCAGCCTGTCCAGAGATCCGCTGGCCGTTCTGCGTGAGGTAGAGAGTGATATCGAGGTTCCCCTGGTTGAAAAGCAAAGGCGATGGCACGGTCCATTGCCCTTGGCAGGAATCGAAGGGCACCTCAGTCGGCGAACCCTCTCCGCCCGACATCAGGAACGGCGGCACGGCATCGCTGACTTCTCTGGGCGCTAACGGATAGGCAGTCGAAGCCTCTACGCCGCAGCCGACGAGCACAATCGCCGCAGTTCCGACCAGAGCAAACCCGATTCGGCGCAGGCGGGAATGACCACGAGCACGATGCTGGGTTATTCCGATAGCAAATGGTAGAGCCCCACTCCCTAGGTGATGAACTTCGCCTATGGCTGCCATCGATACCGTCTGGCGCGATCGCCTGCTCGGCTACCTCGACGGCCAGGCAGACCGCATCGTAGGCGACCTGATCGAGTTCGTCCGGATCCCGAGTGTCTCTGGCACCGACGAGGAGAACGAGATCCAGCACCTGATCGCGCGTCGCCTGGCTGAGCTGGGCGTCGAGGTCGACGCCTGGGAAATCGCGCTGTCCGAGACCCTCGCCGCCGACGATTTTCCTGGTGTCGAGGTCGACCGGACGGAAGCCTGGGGTACCGTCGGCCGGCTGCCAGGTGCGGGCGATGGACAGTCACTGCTGCTGAACGCGCACGTCGACGTCGTGCCGCCAGGCGACCTCCGGACGTGGGGCGTGGCGGGACCGTTCGGCGCAGCCGTACGCGGCGACCAGGTCCACGGCCGCGGCACCTGCGATATGAAAGCGGGGCTAGTGGCGTCCCTCTGGGTCGTCCGCGCGTTCGCCGCCGTGGGAGTGCCGCTGCGTGGCGACCTGCTGCTCGGCACGGTGATCGGGGAGGAGGACGGCGGTCTGGGGACGTACGCCCTGCTGCAGCGCGGCTGGCGTGCCGACGCCTGTGTGATCCCCGAGCCGACGTCGTTGGACATCGCCCCGGGCTCCAGTGGCGCGCTCACGTTCCGGCTCACAGTGCGCGGGCTGGCCGCGCACGCCTCCCGCCGGCTGGCCGGGGTCAGCGCGATCGAGAAGTTCATCTCCGTATTCGTTGCGATCCGTCGCTTCGAGGCGGCTCGCAATGAGGTCAAGCACCCGCTAATGACCCGCTGGAAGCTGCCAGTCCCGATCGAGGTGGGGATGATCAAGTCCGGCGACTGGGCGTCCTCGGTGCCCGATGTGCTGACAGCCGACGGACGGTTGGGAGTCGCCATCGGCGAGGACGTGGAAGACGCCCGGCAAGCCTTGACCAACGTGATCAGCGAAGCGTGCGCCGCCGACCCCTGGCTGCGTGAGCATCCGGTCCGGGTCGAATGGTGGGGTGGCCAGTTCGCCCCTGGACTGACCGACGAGGACGCCGCAATCCTCGGCGTCGTCCGGCGCGCGCACACGATGGTGTCGAGGAGACCGCAGGCCACCTGGGGCACCCCGTACGGCAGCGACCTCCGCCTGATGACGAACCTCGGCGAGGTTCCAACCGTGCACTACGGGCCGGGCGACGCGGGCCTGGCGCACGGACCGAACGAATCCGTACCCATCCCTGAGCTCCTGACCGTCACCAAAGCGCTCGCGCTGGTTGCCTTGGAGCAGTGCGGCGTCGGCTAACCAGCCGTGACGACCAGGCAAGGACACCGATGCCAGCCCCATTGCAGGTCGAGTGAGACAATTTGGCTCGATGGCAATCGAACAACTCGACGGCTCCGCCGACCTCGCAGCGGCTCACGACGCTCTCGAGGGACACAGGTGGCAGGAGGCCTTCGACCTGCTGACCCGAGCCGACCACGATGGAGGACTTGGCCCGTCAGACCTCGAGGCGCTTGCGCAGGCGGCTTGGTTCACCGCCCAGCCCGATCTCGCAGTCGAAGCAAGGGAACGCGCGTTCAAGGCATACCTCGTATCTGGAAACAGATCACGGGCTGCCAAGGTCGCCTTCGAGCTCAATCGGGAGTACGACCGCAAGCAAAAGTTCTCAATTGCTTCCGCATGGGCGGCCCGGGGCGAGCATGTCTTGGAGGGTGAACCGCAAGGTTCTGCCTACGGATACCGGGCGCTGTCCAAGAGCCTTGCGGCGGAGCACACCGGTGACATCGAAACGGCCATCAGGTTCGCCGGACAGGCCATGGATATCGGTGCACAGTTCGGGGACGCCGACATCAGAGCCTGGGGACTCCTGCAACAAGGACGCCTGCTGATCGCCGGAGGACGTAACGACGAGGGATTCTCCCTCTTGGAGGAAGCCACCATCGCGGGTGTGAACGGTGAGGTGAACCCATTCATCGCGGGTGTGGCGTACTGCAGCATGATCGCCTCCTGTCGCGACACGACCGACTACCGGCGAGCAAGTGAATGGACCGAGGCCACCCACCGGTGGTGCGAGCGGCAATCGATCAATGGCTTCCCGGGCATCTGCCGGGTTCACCGCGCGGAGATCGTCGCCTTGCAGGGCGCCCTTGATCGAGCGGAGCAAGAGCTGCTGCAGGCGATGACGGAGCTGGCAGCGTATGACGCGACGCCACCGCGCGCCGACGGGTTCTACGCGTTAGGAGAGACCCGCCTCCGGCTCGGTGATCTTGGAAAGGCGGAGGAGGCATTGCGGCAGGCCCACTCGCTCGGCCGGATACCGCAACCCGCTCTAGCCCTGATACGTCTCTCCGAGGGAAAGATCACTGCCGCGTACGCGGCAATCCGTTCGGCGCTCTCGGAGACCCGAGACCGGTGGGCTCGGGCCCGGATGCTTCCGGCACAGGTTGAGATCGCGATTGCCGCACACGATCTGGCGACCGCGCGAGCCTCAGCCGAGGAGCTCGGTGAGATGAGTGCCGCATACGATTCCCCGGCGCTACGCGCGAGCAAGCACGATAGCTGGGGCCGGGTGTACCTCGCCGAAGGCGACGCCGACGGGGCGAGACGAGAGCTGCAAAGCGGTATTGCGGGCTGGCGGGAGGTAGGCGCACCCTACGAGCTCGCCCGTGACCGCGCGCTGCTGGCCTCGGTGCTGCAGCAGCTCGGCCGAGACGACGAGGCGGACCTGGAACTCGAAGCAGCGAAAGCGGAGTTTCATCGCCTAGGAGCCGTCCGTGATGAGGCTGCGGCAGACGAGGCCATTCGGGCAGTCGCCAAGCGGAAAGCCACCCCCAGCATCGCCCACAAGACGTTCATGTTCACCGACATCGTCGGCTCGACGAACATCGCTGCAGCGATTGGCGACGAGGCGTGGGAGCACCTCCTTCGCTGGCACGATGACACCCTCCGCGCGGTGTTTGTCGACCACGGTGGCGAGGTGGTCAACTCCACCGGAGACGGATTCTTTGTGGCATTCGACTCGACCTCTGCCGCGATCAGCTGCGCGACCGCGGTGCAACGCGCGCTTGCCGAACAGCGCCGGACGCACGGATTCGCCCCTGCCGTACGCATTGGGGTGCACTCGGCGGTCGCGACCCGCCGCGGCTCCGACTACAGCGGTAAGGAAGTTCATGTCGCCGCCAGAATCGCCGCCCTAGCCCGCGGCGGCGAGATCCTCGCCTCGGCAGCGACGGCCTCACTCGCCGAGACGCGACCCATGAGCGAGCCGCGCTCTGTGAGCCTCCAGGGCGTCTCCGGCGACGTCAATATTGTCTCCATCGGCTGGTAATGAGACTGGCCCGATTTTGATCTTGGCTGCCGCGAAGACTATGAGACGCTCTCAGCCGTCCGCTGGCGGGATGTTGTTGTTGAGGCGGAAGAGGTTATCCGGGTCGTAACGGCGCTTCAGCTGGCGGAGCCGATCCCAGGTGGGACCCGGGTAGGCAGCGCGGACCGTCCCCTCGTCCTCCTTCGCCGAGGAACCCGATGTAGCCGCCCGCTCCGTCCTTGCTCAGTGAATCGGCGACGCCCGCGACCCAGGCAGTCGTGGGTGTCTTGTTCGGCCGGATCCATATACAACGCCGCAATGTTCACGAACAGCCCGCGGTCGCGGTGGGCGAAGGCGGTGGCGTCGTTGGGCACCCGCGCCAGCGCGCCGCCGAGCACCCGCAGCTGGACGGCGCTCATCATCGCTGTCGAGTGCTGCAGCTGCTCGAGAATGGTTGCCGCGTCCGCCGCGTCGAGAGCATCGGCAAAGAAGTTGGTCCCGGCCCCGTTGCGGACCGGCGGCCCGTCACCTTCATACATCTCGGGGTAGCGCATCTGCCGGACCATGTCGGCGTACGGTTCACCTAGCTCGCGGAACGGCGCCAGCGCGGCCTGGGCCTGATCCATTGGGCCCACACCGGCCAGCATCCCCATCAGCACCGGCTTGCCGTGCGCCTTCTCTGGGATGAACGGCATCGGCGGCGCCAGCATCAGGTTGGCGATCGTTGAAATCTCCTCAGGCGCGTCGTTGGCCGCCTCGATAAAGCCGGTGATGACCTCTGGGGTGGCCGGCAAAATCAGGATCCCGCCGACGATCTCCGAGATCTCGTGCAATCGCAGGCGGAGGCGGGTGGCGACGCCGAAGTTGCCCCCTCCACCACGAATTGCCCAAAAGAGATCGGGCTCGCTTTCCTCGCTCGCCTGGACAATCTCACCATCGGCGGTGACTACCTCGGCCGCGAGCAGGTCGTCGATAGTCAGCCCGTACCTGCGGACCAGGAAGCCGATTCCACCCCCGAGGGTGATCCCGCCGATCCCGACCGAGCCGGTGTCGCCCAGGCCGGTGGCACGCCCCCGCTCACCGACGGCGCTGGTGTACTCACCCGCCGTTATCCCGGTCTCAACCCAGGCGGTGTTTGCGTCGACGTCGATGTCGAGTGCGCGCATGCCGGAGAGGTCGATCACGATTCCGCCTTCGCTGGTCCCGTAGCCCGCGCGGTGGTGGCCGCCGCTGCGGACGGCCAGCTCGAGACCGCTCTCGCGGGCGAAGGTGACGACGCGAGCAACATCATCCGCACCGGCGACCCTCACCACCGCGGCCGGACGGCGGTCAACGCCCTTGAAAAAGACCTGACGCGCCTCGTCGTACGCGGCATCCTCTGGACCGATCACCTCACCGTTTAGGTCGGAGCGGAGATTGTGGATCGATTTGTGCTGTGACTGCTGCATTGGCGACACAGCGACTCCTTTCTTCGTGTAAAGACCCGACTCAATGAAATGACGATCTTCGCCCCGAAAACTCATCGGATCAGCCATCGAGGTGTGCCCTGATGGGGACGAGGTTGCCGTCCTCGGAGATCTGTTCGCGGCATGGCAATGCTGCTCTGCGCGCGTTGTGGTCTTCGATGATGGTGCGCAATTTGGGACAAGCCACGATGGCCTCCTTCCTTGGGGTCAGGTCGGGCGGCGCGGATGGTGTCCGTCGATGAGGAAGCGGGATGGTGCCAGCCAAGAGCGAGTGGTAAAAGCTTCGGCGTGGTATGTACCGATCGGCGATCGGTCAGTTTTCGACCGACTTACAGCGTGACTCCCGGGTCGCTGACGTTATGGTCGGTCCACTTCCTCCGACGAATCAAGAGGAACAGAGCACCGCTGACCGCCAGTAACGCAGCAATTATGGCGAACACCTTGGCGTCGAACCGGCGATTTCCCATGAACCCGACGTTAGGCCGCTGGATCCACTCCGTCCACTGAACTCGCAGTTTGTGCTTGTCCCTGTCCGTTTGCTGACCCGAAGGACTAGATGCCAAGCGATTTGGGTGTCCAACATCCAAAGGGTGTAGCGAATCTGCTGGCCTTAGAGAAAAATAGGGTTCCAC
>CAWCVF010000008.1:0-352559 GCA_963798835.1 uncultured Actinomycetota bacterium
CGCGGCTATTCGAGGTTCTGGAAGACAAAGAACTGCCAGAAACCCTGATCGGCCAATACCTCGGGGCGCGTTACGAATCCGTTCGCAACAGGCGCCTTGCACCTACCGCGCGCAGCCTCGCCATGGCCGCGGTGGAGAGCCTTATGGAGGACTACATTTCGGCCTGCGAGGGATAGTGCCCGTTGCGCATGAGCAGTGTGGGTGGTCTTAGCCCGGGTTTTCACGAAGCGCGGTGAGCGGGAGTTTGACCTGGAACCCTGAACTCGCTCCGTTTGGAGCTGTTCTGGTCCGGATCTTTCATCGGCCGACGCATGAACGAAGGCGACACCCGCTCCACGGAGGCACTCAAACTCCTCGCCAGCTGGAACGCTCAAACGCCGTCGTCTCATCGGCTCACGGCACCCTGAAGACGTTCCATAAGCCGACCCGCTTGCGAGGTCCGACTGGCGGACTTGACGGATGGCCCAAATGGGCTGCGGCGCGCCCAGAATTCCTCAGGTCCAAGCAAGGGGAGTGGGGGCTCGCCGGTCTCGACGGAACGAGACAAAATGGACCATGACAGAGATCACGGTGCGGGTGCTGGACGAGTCTGACTGGTCGCTGTACCGCGACGTCCGCTTGCGCGCGTTGGCAGAGTCTCCCGGTTCGTTTACCGCGACCTTGGCCGAGGAAGCTGATCGTGACGAACAGTTCTGGCGGGAACGGATGACCCGGTCGCACCGGCTGCTGGCCGAACGAGGCCCAGTACCACAGGGAATCGTTAGCCTCGGACCTTACGAGCACGAGCCGTCAGCGGGGGAGGTCTTCGGTTTGTATGTCCTCCCACAGGCACGGGGTACCGGCGTTTCCTGGCGCCTTGTCGAGGCTGCCGCGGCTCTGGCGATCCAGCAGGCTTATCTGCAGCTCTATTACTGGGTGGGGATCGACAACGGGCGAGCGGTCGGCTTTGCTCAAAATTTCGGGTTCCGCACCACTGATTACCGCCGCCCCTCGCGCAGCTCTGATCTCGAACCAGGTGAGGAGATTGCCATGGTGCTGTCCCTGGAGCCCGACACCACTCTGGCGCCGAATCCGACCGGGGGGAAGCCAACTACGCGCGAAGGCCCCCTCATCTGAGACCCGGCCGAACAGGAGACTCCGGCGGGCCACGGTGTTCTGCAGCTGGGGATGGAAGGTCCGGCGGTGAAGGTGCTGCCCTGGCCATCCTTTGATTGGTCGACGCCGGCCATGTCGGCCAGTTGACCCATTGCGAATATTCCCAATCGCGGTCAGCGTGACGCTGTTGACTGCCTGTTGAAGGCCGGCGTGGCCAAGATGCGTAAGCGCACCGAGCGCTTCAGACATCGCGGGCAACCAAGGGACATTGGTGATCGACGAGGGCAGCGGCGGCCCGGCTTGCAGACTTCAGGAATATCGCGACTCAGGCTTCGAGCCCCGGCTGCTGCGTCACAAGCCGACCGGCTTGCGGGCACTCAGCTAGAACCCTACGGACGTGCTGATGAAGGACCTTGGTTGCCATCAGGAGTTCTGCAAGGCAGCGTGCTTCCCGCTAGAAGACGCTGTTGGGGTCGTAGTACTCGTCGATATTGTCGCAGCCGATCCCTACGGCCTTGGTGAAGGACTCCTTGGGGAAGTCGCTGGGCTTCTTCGCTCCGGTCGCGATATCGACTGCGATTTTCAGGGCATCCTCGGCGGCAAGGGATGGTGAGTTGAGTCCGGTCGAGATGTATCGGCTTTTGCAACCCCCTCTTTGATCAAGGCCAATCCTTCCTTTTGTCCGTCAGTTGCCGCAGCAACGTAGACATCCTTATAGGCAGGCTTGTCCTTGATGACGTTGTAGGCGCCGAGGTCATGGAGTCGTTGAGCCCCATGACTAGGTCGACGTCAGGATGAGCAGCCAACATGTTTTCCGCAGCCACCTGTCCCTTGTCCTGCTGATAGTCCCCGGCTTGTCGAAAGAGCTATCGCATAGATAGATCTCCTATGCAGGCAAGCGAAACAGCCGTCCGTAGATTCCTGGCCAGCGACCGGCATCAGCATGCTCAACCCACGGGCGTTGGGGATACGGAGTCAGCCGCGGCAGCCGTGATCCTGACTGCGCGCTTTACCCGCATCCCCGCGGTGACAGCGCAACTGAACAACACCAGCGCCCCTACGCCGTGCAGCCAGCCCAGACCCGCGAGCTCGTGCGAATAGATGCCGAGCAGCGACTGCGTCAGGGTGGCGCCGAACACAATGAGAGCCCAGATGATGCCGCCGCGGATCTTGGCGAAGAACGAGCTGATCAAGAGCAGCAGGGCGAGGAGCGGAATGATGTTCACTCCCATCAGTTGATGCAGGTTGAAGCCGGTGATCCCGCCGATCTCGGGGTTTTCGGTTTCGATGAGCGCCTTGTCGATCGTGCCACCCCTGGCCACCCAGTCGAACATGGCGAAGACGCTGTACGCGATGGCGGCCGCCTGCAAAGCGACGCCCGCAGCGATCAGGTACGCCAACGCGCGGTAGAGCTGCTTCATGTCAGACTCCTTCCCGGATCGACAGCATGTCTCTGAAGATTCACCGGGTGGTAGGTGCCATCGCGCTGACTTAGTCGGGAGATTTCCGGTACGGCTGGGGGCGCAGCACTACTCACCTAGGGGTTGGTACGCCGAGAATGGCTCCATGGTTCGCGCCCCATCTCGGGCAGCCGCCGCCGCTGGCGGACTGTTCGGCATTGCGGCGGCCGAGGTCGGGATAGCTATTGGGTTCGGTGCGGCGTCGTCGCTTACCTGGGCCGAGCTCGTTGACCTACTGGTGGTGAGCAATTGCATCCTCGGCTTCTGCCTGGCCGTGGCGGGTTGGCCGGTCGCGACGTACCGGCCGCGGAACCTCGTTGGTTGGTCGCTACTTGTCGGTGGGTGCGCCTGGGCGTCGACGGGCGCGGGCATTGCCTTGCTGGCGTGGGTGCACGAGCGCGGCTGGTACGGCCCACTCTGGCGACTCATAGCGACGGTAACCAACGCCGGCTGGACCACCGCACTTGCGGTTTGGCTGCCGCTTGCCTTGATCTTGCTCCCGGACGGCCGGCTGCCGGGACGGCGTTGGCGCTCGGCCCTTGTCCTCCTCGTGATCAACGGTCTGGGCTTTGCCACGCTCGGCGTAGTCTTCGACTTCAGCTCGGCGGTCGGAATCGGTGGTTATTTGGCGTACCCGGAGATCCATTCCTGGCCCTCGTGGCCGATGGCGGTAATCAGCGGAATGATCTTGGGCTCGTACGTGCTGGCCCTGGCGGCGCTGCTCGTCCGGTTCCACCGAGGAGGCGAGCGGATTCGGCGACAGCTCTCCTGGGTGCTGCTGGCACTGCTTGTCGTCGTGGTGGTGGGCGCGCTAGATCCGCTGCTGCCCGACAGCATCTTCACGATCTTGCCGATTGCCCTCGTTCCGTTGTCGATCATGGTGGCTGTCTTGCGATACCAGCTGTTCGATATCCGGCTGGTGTTGTCTCGGTCGGTGCTGTATGTGCTAGTGACCTCAGGGGTGATCGGCGCGTACGTGGCCATCGTCGCCCTCTTCAGCGAAGTGCTCCCGACTCAGGCAGGACTGGGTCCGTCGCTGCTCGCCACGCTGGCAATTGCCGTTGCCTTCAACCCTGTCCGGATCTGGCTGCAACGCCTCGTGGAACGCGCGATCTATGGAGCTCGACGGGATCCAGCCGAGGCCGTGGCGGCGGTCGGTGCTCGGCTGGGTGATGTCGGAGCAGCGGAGGGAGCCGGCCTGCACGGCGTGCTCCAGGCATTGGCGCAAGTGATGCGCTTCCCATGGGCCGCAGTGGTCGTCCACGGTGTGGAGATCGCGTCGTGTGGTGACCCGCCCGCGGCGCGACACGCTACGCCGCTGCGCCAAGGCGGAGATGTGCTCGGCGAACTAGTCATCGGGCTGCGCCCCGGCGAGAGTCGACTCGATCCGAACGACGCGCGGGTGATCGACCTGGTCGCCGCACCGATTGCCGCTGCCGTCCATGCCGCGGCGCTCGCGGAGCAGCTGCGCTCCTCACGGGAGCAAGTGATCGCTGCCCGTGAGGAGGAGCGGCGGCGACTGCGCCGTGATCTCCACGATGGGCTAGGTCCGGTGCTCACCGGCATCGTCCTGAATGCCGAGGCCGCGCTCCGGCTGCTGCCGAGCGATCCGTCCCGGAGTGCCGAACTTCTGGTCGAGTTGCGGACTCAAGGGACGGCGGCGCTCGACGACATTCGCCGTCTGGTCTACGACATGCGCCCGCCGGCCCTGGACAGCCTCGGCTTGGTCGAGGCGCTGCGCGAACAGGCCGCGGTGTTGGGCCGGCGAGAGAACTCCGCACCCTTGGACGTCAGCATCGAAGCATCAGCTGGGCTGCCGGAGTTGCCCGCCGCCGTCGAGGTCGCCGCCTACCGCATCGTCGCCGAAGCGCTCACCAATGTCGTACGGCACTCCAGTGCTTCAGCTGCCGTCGTGAGATTGTCGGTGCACAGCGGCATGCTGGCGATCGCGGTGCACGATGATGGCAGCAACGTCGGGGCGGGCTGGCAGCCCGGAGTTGGCCTGACCTCCATCAGGGAGCGGGCCGCAGAGCTCGGCGGCCGATGCCGTATCGAGCACGACCGGACCGGTGGCCGGGTGGACGTCGAGCTGCCGATCGGCTCCGTCGCGCACCTTCTGGAGCATTCCGCCACGGGCGATGCGGTAGGACCATGACGTTGCGGATTGTCGTCGCGGACGACCACGCCGTAGTACGCGAAGGGCTGCGGTCCCTGCTATCAGCTGTCGACGGATATGAGCTGGTGGGCACCGCCGCCACCGGCGCGGAAGCCGTGCGGTCTGCAGTGATGTTGCACCCGGATGTCGTGGTGATGGACATCCAGATGCCGGACATGACCGGCATCGAGGCGACGCGGGAGATCCAGCGGGCCGCGCCAAGCGTACGGGTGCTGATGTTGACGATGTTCGACGACGACGAATCGGTGTTCGCCGCGATGAGGGCCGGAGCGCTGGGCTATGTCTTGAAGGGTGCCGCTCCGGAAAGCATGATTCGGGCCATTGCGGTGGTTGCGGGTGGAGAGGCGATCTTCGGTGCCGGCGTTGCGAGCCGTGCGCTGCGCTACTTCAGCACACCGCGGGCCGACCGTACGGCGTTCCCCGAGCTGACCCCGCGAGAGCGGGAAGTCTTGACCTTGATCGCAAGCGGGCTGACCAACGCCGCCATTGCTAGCCGGCTCGGCTTGGCGCCTAACACGGTGGGCAACCACATCTCCAACATCTTTGCGAAGCTCCAGGTGGCCAGCCGGGCGGAGGCGATCGTACGGGCCCGTTCTGCCGGCCTCGGCGGTTAGGTCAACACCCACAGATCTATGATCTCGGCGCCGCTCGGCGAGACGTCGAGCAAAGTCGCCCATGCCACAACCGTCCAAGCCGCGGCGAAAGATATCGGCAGACGGTTTAGTAAATGATCATGGTAGTGGGCGTTGTGATCCCATTGGGTGACCTCGGGGCGTTCGGGCATGCTGAGGTGCACGTGATCGGTCTGCCTTCAGTGCACTGCGGCACGCGGAAGAGTCACGACGGCAGGTGCGTCATGACGAACACAACGATCCGATCGGCGGTGGTTCTGCCGTCCGACACAGGTTGATCAAGCAAGTCGGTGCCGTGACTGGACCCGTCAAGCAACAGCAGCTCGTTCGGCTTTCCGCGGACGGCGGCGTGCAACTGGGTGGGCTGTCGAGTCCCGTCGGTGTACGGGTCGTCGCGGGCGCCGACGTAGAGCAGCGGGACGGTGACCCGGCGGGCGTCGGACAAGATGTCGCGGTAGGCCTGCACCGTCCGCTCGCCGGAGAGGCTCACTATGCACCTGAGTTGGCGCGGGTGAGTGGCGGCCGCCTCTAACACCAGTCGGCCACCGACCGAGGCTCCGACTAGTGCATATGAGTCGGTTCCGCGAGCGAGGTCGGCGATGTCAAGCAGCTCGTGCAGGGCTTGGTCTTCGCTGTCGGCGCCGATGGTGCTGTAGGTGAACACGACCGTGCGGTAGCCATGATCGGAGAGCGTGTTGGCCAAGGGAAGCCAGTCACAGGGGGAGTTGCCGCTGTCGTTGGCGAACACGACCGTCCGCCCACTGCCTCGCTGCGCGGCGTCGACCCTGGCACCCGGAATACTTTGCCAGCCGCCGTTTGCAGAGCAGCCCGCGACGATCTCAGCCGGCGCGCTGGCCGACGGCGTGGCTGGAGGGGGGCTGGTCGCTGCAGAAGAGCAGGCCGGCAGGGCAAGCAGCGCCAGAACGGCGAGCGGGGCGACCCGGGACCTCATTTCTGGTCAGTATTCCGCGGGGTTCAGACCGGTTCGCGGATCTGGGCTGGAGGTGCGCTCGAGCCGATCCAGGAGCCAGTCGCACCAGGCGATGGTGTCGTTGACCCGCATCATGCCGTAGCGCAGAGTGGCGTACTGGGCGAAGTGGGGTGAGGACGGGTCATCGACTTCGTCCTCGACCAAGGCGAAGCTAGCCTCCTCGTACGCGTAAGTCTCTCGCCGCTTCTCGTAATAGCGACGCTGAGTCAACAAGAACTCGCGTGCTCGTTCCGGCGTCAGCAGCCACAGGCAACGGACCCGGAGCAAGAACTCTGAACGGACTACCTCCGTTAGGGGCGAATCCGTCCACTCCTCCAACCGGTGCAGGCCTATCTCGGTGATGGTGTACCTCTTGGTGTCTCGAGGCCCCGGCCCGTCGATGACGGTCGCCGCAACCAGGCCGGCGCGCTCAAGGCGCGCAAGTTCCGGATAGATCTGGCTGTGCCGCGCCGTCCACATGTACCCGATGGGTGCTTTCATCGCCTGGGCCAGTTCGTAGCCTGTCCGCGGCTTGGTAGCGAGTAGGCCGAGGATCGCGTACCCGAGTATGCCCACCGTGACCTCATCCATCTCTTGAGTCCTCACTCGTCACTGTCGTGGTGCCGCGCCGCGCCGGCGAGGACACCCCAGGTCTTACATCCGTTCGACCACCCACCTCTTAATATATGTAACTATTGTCATATCTCTGCATGCCGCTCTGGATCTCGTTACCCGCCCGCTTCGACGACCCGCTGGCTCCCTTGTCTACAGAAATTTCCACAATAATTTCAAGATCAACTAGGGACTTGATGTGTGATCGAAAGTGGCCGATCACTCCCCGTGACTCATCCCGATTTCAAATTTGTACGCCCGTGCCCGCATCGAGGTAGAGGTCGCGCCGTGAACCGACTCTCGCCGGGCGGCCCGGACCGAACCGGACGGTCAGCTCATCCCGCTCCCTGAGCAGGATCGAGGTCATTGGGACCGGGCGGCGATCGCCGAGGGCATCGCCTTGGTCACCGAGGCCTTGGGCCAGCACCGGCCCGGGCCTTACCAATTGCAGGCGGCCATAAACGCGGTGCACGCCGAAGCCGCGACATACGACGAGACCGACTGGCCGCAGATCCTCGCACTCTACGGCGTACTCGATCGGCTGGCCGACGACCCAGTTGTCACGCTGAACCGAGCGGTCGCCCTGGCTCAGGTCGAGGGGCCCACCGCCGGCCTGACGCTGCTCGAGACGGCCGCTGCCGACCCCCGGCTGGCCGACCACCATCGCGTACACGCCGTACGCGCCCACTTGCTCCGAGCCTCGGGTCGGCAGGCCGAGGCGGCCGAGGAGTACCGCATCGCAGCCCAGCGCACGCTCAGCACCCCGGAACGTCAATACCTATTGCGTCGCGCCGCACTCACTGAGCGCGCCGAATACTAAGGCGACACCGACGCGATACTGACGCGATACTGGCGCGCGAACCACGTTCCGGTTGCCTCGCTGGCGCCGTCCCTCCGCACAAGGCCACGAATCAACTCGAAAAAGGGCGATCCGGCCTTCGTATGTGGCTTTGTGCGGAGAAAGCGTGGTCAACGCAGGGGAACGAGCGCCTCGTGGAGAGCATGGGCTGAGCGAATACCCTCAGAAACCTCAAAGACAAAAGGCAAGCAATGGAAGGACGATCATGGAAGTGAGCGAGATC
This sequence comes from uncultured Actinomycetota bacterium, assembly GCA_963798835.1. Classification (GTDB taxonomy): domain Bacteria; phylum Actinomycetota; class Actinomycetes; order Propionibacteriales; family Propionibacteriaceae; genus Microlunatus. The sequence continues at coordinate 8,028 of CAWCVF010000008.1, forward strand.
ACTGAGATCCTGAGCCGTCCGATCAGCCAGGAGCTCCTGGCTCAGGACCTGACCCGCCTGGCGTACATCGCCAGAGACGGCACACCGCGGTCTATCCCGATCGGGTTCACCTGGAACGGCTCGGAGATCGTGATGTGCACCGCAAAGAACGCCGCGAAGGTTCGAGCGCTGCGAGACAACCCGACGGTCGCCTTGACCATCGACACCGAGGTGCACCCGCCAAAGATCCTGCTCATCCGCGGTCGGGCCGAGCTGGATGTCGTCGACGGCATCCCGGAGGAGTTCCTCCAGACCAACGGCATCTACACGATGACACCCCAGCAACGGGAAGAGTGGGAGGCCGAGGTTCGCTCACTTTACGACGGCATGGTCCGGATCGTCGTGACTCCGACGTGGGCGAAGCTGATCGACTTCGAGACGACCCTCCCGAGCGCGGTCGAGGAGCTGGTTCGGCAGCGGGAGGAGCGCCAGCGGGCCTGAGTGCCAGGTCATCTCTCGTCCAGCTTGTCATCAGGCAGGTCAAGCAGGGGCGCCGCTTCGAGTGGGCAGTAACTGCCGACAAATCAGCATCGTTGTAGGCAGTTGCTACCCACTCGCGACGATCCTGCAGGCGCGGCGGTGACAAGTACCCATGGATGGCAGAGTTGGGCCGGAAGCGGACCACATCCTGTCCTAGAAAGGCGGCACGCTGTGACTAGTGAAGGCGGCAGCCGCGCACTGCGCCGCACTACCGGTGTCTTGTTCATCGTCGGCGCGATCTCCTTCGCTACGGCGGCGTCGATACTGTCAGCCACGTTCAACTGGCCGGACATTCTCCGAGAGCCTGCCGATGTTGTGCTCACTGAGTTTGCGGCCGCTGGCCCGAGCCTGGTGTGGATATGGTTTTCGACGGCATGGACGTACGCGATTCTCGCTGTTCCGATCCTGCTTCTTCCCGCGGCGTTAGGGAGGCGGGACGATACCGCGCTCTGGGTCGCCACGTTCGCCGGTGCCATCTCGGTGATACTCGCGCTGATTGGGTTTCTGCGGTGGGTCTTTGTTGTGCCGCCATTGGCGCGGCTGTATCAAGAGGGCGATTCGGCCACCCGAACCGCGGTAGCTGCAGCGTGGCTGGCTCAACATCAGTTCGGAGGTGCCCTGCTTGGCGAGCATCTCGGACAGCTGTTGGGCATCGGCTGGTCGGTGACGCTGAGCATCGTCGTGCTGCGCAGTCGGGTGCTGCCTCGCTGGATCGGTATTGCCGGCCTGGTCGTCAGTGCGCTTTACCTGTTCAACCAGGGGGACATCTTGGCAACGGCTCTTCCGGGCTTTCCGGTTTTTGATCTTGCTGGCGTCATCGGTAGCTCAGGCTGGGGGCTCTGGGTAGCTGCTCTAGGCGTCGTTCTTTTGCTTCGCTTGAAGGCCCCTGACCAGGCGCCTTCTGCCGACCAATCAGCCTCAGCATCGAGCTGAACACCATGCCGACCGCGGGGGCTAAAGCGGGCGCACCTCATAGCGTCCCGCGTCCTCTACGACCAGCACACCCTCTCCCTTGCTCAAGGGAGCGATGATCTGGCCGGTCAGTCCACAGACGGCTGCCTCGTTCGTCGGGCTGTGGCCGATGATCAGTGCTCGACTGTTCTGCGGTAGCCCCTCCACGATGGCCTGCAGCGCCGCACCAAGCAGCCTGCATTCATGCTCGACAAGATCAGGATCAACCGCCCGCATCTCTTCGAGCGAAGCGCCCTTACCGGCCGCCTTCCCGGCCTCCCGCCATCGGTCCTCGACCGCCGACCGAAGCGCCGTCTCCGTACTGATCGGCGCCTCCTCTTGACCGGCCGCGCGGCGCAAGATGTGAAGCATTTCAGTAGCCCGGTCCGCACCAGTAGAGACGAACAGCGCGTACGGCGGATGCAGGCCGGTTTGGCCGATGGCTTCAGCGTCCGCGACGCCGCGCTCGGTCAGCCGGTCGCCGTCATTGTCGGTGTGTCGCCGCAGCTCGACATATCGCATGGCTTCATTGTGCCGCCGGGCCTATGGGCAGCAGCGGGCAGTAACTGATCTGCGGTTGAGTAGCAATAAGGTCAGGCTGATGCTCATGGTGGTAGCCGCCGAAGGCGCCCCGATGACTTGTGGAGCTGACAATGAGCAAAGTCGTGCCGGACTGGGATGCGCTACAACGCGCGATCGATGGCGACGTCATCCTGCCGGGCTCGGTCGACTACGAATCGGTACGCAAACTCGTGATGGCCCGCTTCCAGCACCGGCGGCCGGCGGCAGTCGTACGCTGCGCGAGTCCCACGGACGTCGCTGCGACCCTTGCCGTCGCGCGCGAGCTACGCGTGCCGATCGCCATCCGCAGCGGCGGGCATTCGGTTGCGGGCCGGTCTTCGAGCGACGGGATTGTCCTCGACGTCACGCCGATGCATTCGGTGGCGGTCCCGGAGGACGTGGTGACCGTCGGCGCCGGCGTGCGGCTCGGCGACCTCTACGATGCGCTGGCCGAGCATGGCCTGACCATTCCTGCCGGTTGTGGTGCCTCCGTCGGTATCGCCGGCCTCGCCCTCGGCGGCGGGCTGGGGATCCTTGGCAGGAAGCACGGCCTGACATGCGACCACCTGCTCCGGGCTCAGGTCGTCCTGGCGGACGGTCGGGTCGTCGAATGCGATGAGCGCCATGACGGGGAGCTGTTTTGGGCGCTGCGCGGCGCCGGTGGCGGGCACTTCGGCGTGGTCACCTCGCTGGTGTTCCGTACCCTCCCCGCTCCGGCGACCACGGTGTTCCACCTGGTCTGGCCGCCGGCCGCGGCCGGCGCGGTGGTCCAGGCCTGGCAGGCCTATGCCCCCGACGCGCCCGATGAGCTCGACGCGACCCTGCGGTTGACCGCAATCGGTGACGGCGGACGTTTGCCACCGGGACGGGCGCCCGGGGTGGAGGTGGTCTGCAGCGTGCTCGACGGCGAGGCCGACGCCGCGGAGCTCGTCGGCGAGTTGATCGACCGAGTGCGTATCGACCCTGTGACGGCATCGCGCTGTCACCTGCCTCACCGGGCGGCCAAGCGGTATCTCGAGGGGCTGGGATCGGTCGAGGACCGTCTCGAGCGGTCAGGTCCGGAGCGGCCACCGCGACCGGGTCACCTGTACACCAAGTCGGAGTTCTTCCGCCGACCCCTGCCGGACGAAACAGTCGCCGCGCTGGTCGCGCACCTCACTCGAGGGTTGGCCCCCGGCCAGTCGCGGGAGATCGACTTCCTGCCGTGGGGCGGTGCCTACAACCGCGTACCCGCTGACGCCACAGCCTTCGCCCACCGCGACGAACGGTTCCTGGTCCAGCACCTGGTCCAGGTCGGCGCCGACGCCACACCGGCCGAGCGCGCCTCGGCCCGCGACTGGCTGGCGCGTTCGTGGACGCTAGTTCATCCATGGGGATCCGGGGGTGTGTACCCGAACTTCCCAGACCCCGACCTACAGGACTGGGCGCACGCCTACCACGGGACCAACTACGACCGCCTGCGGCGGGTCAAGGCGGCGTACGACCCCGACGACTTTTTCCGCTTCCACCAGTCTCTTCCCCTATAACGTCCGACACCTATTCCTGAAAGGAACCGCACATGCCGGAACTGCTGATCGACTTCATCACCTCCCTCGATGGATACGGGGCCGCTGAGGGCTGGCCGGGTTGGTGGGGCCTGGAAGGGCCTGAGTATCTCGCCTGGTTGGGCGACGACCCGGAAGAGGGCTACACAACTCTGATGGGCGCAAACACCTATCGCCTCATGTCCGGGCTGGCAGCCGACGGTGAACCAGGTACAGATGTGCTGGCGGGTATGTCGAAGGTCGTCTTTTCGAGCACCTTGACAGAGCCGCTGTCGTGGCCGAATACGCAGTTGGTCGGCCACGATCCTGTCGAGGCTGTGCGGGAGATGAAAGACAAAGGCACGTCCATGCGCACCTTGGGCAGCCTCACGCTTTGCCGTTCCCTCTTGAAAGCCGGTCTCGTGGACCGTTTCCGCGTTGTCGTATTCCCAGTCATTACCGGAAGCACCGGTCGCGACCGGATCTACGACGGATACCCCGACGTCTCCCTCGATCTGGTGAGCAGCCGCACCTTCGATGGTCGAATCCAGCTGCTCGAGTACGTCCCCACGGTTTTGTCCGGGCCACCGGGCACTAGCCAGGCGGGTTGAGAGCATGTCCGCAACCGTTCTCTCCATGTCCATGTCCCTGGACGGGTTCATCGCGGGCCCCAACGAAGGTCCGGGCAACGGCCTCGGTGACGGCGGGGAGCGCCTGCACGAATGGATCTTTGCGGGTGCCGATACTGATCAGAATGGAGTCCCCGGCCGTCCGGCGGGGATCAACGGCCAGATCGTCGACGAGTTCATGGCGACTGGGGCGGTGGTTGCCGGCCGCGGCACTTTCGAGCCGGCAGACGGCTGGGGCGGCGACCACCACGATGGCGTGCCGATCTTCGTGCTCGCTCGCCACGAGCCCGGCATCGACATCGGGCAGTGGCCGCTGGTTAGTTATGTGTCGGATGTCAAAACCGCGATGGCCGAGGCCAAGCAGGCTGCGGGCGCCAAGAACGTGTTGGTCCATGGTGCCCGGATCGCCCAGCTCGCGCTGGCTGCCGGCGTGCTCGATGAGATCGAGATTCATCTCGTCCCAGTGCTCCTCGGCCAAGGGCGCCGTCTCTTCGACGATCTCGATCCGGATCACATCGAGCTGGAGCGCACCAGGATTCTTGAGGGCGAAGACGGTGTCACTCATCTCCACTACCGGATCAAACGCTGAGGGCAGCGCTGCCCAACTCCACGCCAGGAGGACGGCGACCAGCGCGCCGGTTGCCAGGATGACGACTACGGGCATCCTCAGTCGAGGTGGAGGCGATATCGTGCGATGCCGATGGTGAAGCTTCAGCGGAGGCTCTTCAGCGAGCCGGATGATGTCCGCGAAATTCCGTACGGGCGCCTCGAGACCTACGACATGGGCGAGATTCGTATCGGCCGCTCAATCCTCCAGCCCGGCTGGCGCTGGAGTGAGTCGATCAAGCCGATCGCGCACACCGGGCTGTGCGAGGCACGCCACATTGGCATTTGCGTCTCGGGCAAGGCACAAATCCGGATGCGTGAGGGTGCTGAGCTGCTGATCGAGGCCGGCCAGTGCTATGAGGTTCCGCCCGGCCACGACGCCTGGGTCATTGGTGATGAGCCGTGGATCACGATCGACTGGGAGCCGAGTACGGCGTTCGCGCGTACGGAAGGTGGTGGCTTCGATCGAGTAGTCGCGACGCTCGTGGTCACCGACATCGTAGAGTCCACCGTGCACGCCCTTGAGCTGGGCGACGGCCCGTGGCGCGACCTGCTGGCTCGGCACGACCAGGCGGTGAGGGCCGTGCTCGAGCGATTTCGCGGCCGCGAAGTGGCGACGACCGGGGACGGGTTCGTTGCCATGTTCGACGGCGCCGAACGAGCGATCCATGCCGCTGAGGAGATCAGTCGGGCGGCGTCCGGCATTGGCCTGGAGGTCCGTGCCGCGGTCCATACCGGCGAGATCGAGCTGGAGGGCGGCAACGTCAGAGGTGCAGCGATCCACATCGCGGCGCGGATCGTAGACCTGACCGAGCCAGGCCAGGTCTACGCCTCATGGGCGACCCGAGAATTGCTGGCCGGCTCATCGATCGGCTTCAGTGATCGCGGGTTGCGCGAGCTGAAGGGACTGTCGGAACGGCGCCGTGTCTACCTGGTCGAGCCGTCCCGCTAAAGCAACCGCCTCACCTTTAGTAGCCCGATCAAGGGCGCAAAACCGCACTGTGACTATGCAGTGATAGACCCACGAGCTCAGGCGCTAGCGGCTGTGCGATTTCGGCCTGATCGTAGATCAGCGTTTCTCCGCACAGCGCCACGAATAAAGCCGAAAGTGGCGGATTCTGCCCTCACTCGTGGACTTGTGCAGAGAAACGCTGACCAGAGTACGACTCGGCTGGCCTGGTTGAGGTGCCTTGTCAGTACACCTTTTAATAGAGACTCCCACAGATCTCTCGTGGCCGGTTTCCTAGTGTGGTGGGCTCAAGGGGCACGCCTCGAATCTGGGTATACGGCAAGTTGAGACGAGGATGCGCCGCTGCAATTCCGCTGATCGCGCGCAATCCGAACAAGATCAAGGAGTCAATCGTGCGTGGTGCTGTCATGTATGCCCCGGGTGACGTACGGGTTGAGGAGCGCCCCGACCCGCAGATTCTGAAGCCGACGGATGCGATCCTCCGCCTGCCCGCCACCTGCATCTGTGGGTCGGATCTGTGGCCGTACTGGGGCGTCGATGCGATCGATGAACCGCGGCCGATGGGCCATGAGTACGTCGGCGTTGTCGAGGAGGTCGGCAGCGAGGTTGAGACGATCAAGCCCGGCCAGTTCGTCGTCGGGTCGTTCTGGGCTTCCGACAACACCTGCGAGATCTGCCAGGCGGGCTATCAGTGTGCCTGTGTCCAGCGGGTGGGCATGGGCGAGGCGCAGGCTGAGCGATTACGGGTTCCGCTGGCAGACGGGACGCTGGTAGCAACCCCGGACGTACCTCCGGATGATCTCATTCCGAGCTTCATGGCGGCCTCCGATGTCCTCGGCACTGGCTGGTTCGGTGCGGTTGCCGCCGAGGCCGGCCCCGGTAAGACGGTTGCTGTGGTTGGCGATGGCGCAGTCGGCTTGCTTGCGGTGTTGGCTGCCAAGCAGCTTGGGGCGGAGCGGATCATCGCAATGAGCCGTCACCAGTCACGGCAGAAGCTGGCACTGGAGTACGGGGCAACCGACATCGTTGAAGAGCGGGGCGATGAGGGCGTCGCGAAGATCAAGGACCTCACCGACGGGCTGGGTGTGCATTCGGTTGTTGAGGCAGTCGGCACCCAGCAATCATTTATGCAGGCCATTGGCGCTACGCGTCCCGGCGGGCATGTCGGTTTCGTCGGCGTGCTTCATGACGTTCAGTTGCCCGGGGAGGAGCTGTTCTGGTCGCACGTACATGTGCACGGCGGCCCAGCGCCGGTGCGCCGGTTCCTGCCCGACCTGGTTGACCTGATCTGGAACCGGCAGATTGATCCGGGCAAGGTCTTCGACCTCGAACTGCCCCTTGATCAGGCCGACGAGGGTTACCGCGCGATGGTTGAGCGACGCGCGATCAAGGTCCTCCTTCGTCCCTGAGCGGACATGCGATGGTCGTCGACGGCGGCCAGACGATGTAGCGACTTCCAGGAGAGCTCATGAACCCGCGTTACGACTTCACCAGCCAGGTCGCCCTAGTTACCGGCGGCAGCTCCGGCATGGGCCTCGTCACCGCGCAAGCCTTCGCCGAGGCCGGCGCCGCTGTGGTCCTGGCCGACATCAACGACGACACACTCCGCGCCGCCACCGACGAGCTGACGGCCGCCGGCCACCAAGCCCTCGGCGTCACCTGCGACGTCTCGTCCGAAGACCAAGTTGCTGCCGTTGTTGATTCTGCGGTGGCCACCTTCGGCCGGCTGGACATGGCGTTCAACAACGCTGGGATCCAAGCCCCGCCGACCGACGCCGCCGACGAGCCTGCCGAGACCTTCGATCGTGTGAACGCGATCAACCTCCGCGGTGTGTGGGCCTGCATGAAACACGAGCTCCGGCAGATGCGTACCCAAGGCAGCGGTGCCATCGTCAACTGCTCCTCACTTGGAGGACTCGTCGGACTACCCGGGCGCGCGGCTTACCACGCCTCCAAGCACGGCGTCATCGGCCTCACCAAAAGCGCCGCGCTGGAGTATGCACCACGCGGCATCCGCATCAACGCCGTCTGCCCCGGAACCATCGAAACGCCCATGGTTACCGACATGATCGCCAAGGGCGAGCTCAGCGTTCCCGACGCAGTCGCCAACCAGCCGATCGGGCGTCTCGGCCGAGCGGATGAGATCGCCGCCGCGGTCCTGTGGCTGTGCAGTCCCGGCGCAAGCCTCATCGTTGGCGTCGCCCTCCCCGTCGACGGTGGCTACACCGCTCGCTAGCTCCTTGTAGACGCTCTGGCCGACGCGCGCGCTGCGATGACGGCCTCCAGTTCGTTGGCGATCGCCGCTACCGGGTCACCCAATACGTCGATTTCGCGCTGCAGGCGCGACGCGCCGACGCGGTAGGACGGCTGGTCGAGCACAGTTCGGACCGCCCGCCGCAACCGCGTCTCCGCCGGCCGATCAGTGTGCAGGTTCACCCCGGCGCCTGACCAGGCCACCCGAGCCGCCACCTCCGGCTTGTCCTCGCTGCGGCCGGCGACGACGAGAGGCACGCCGCACCGGAGCGCATGAACGACGCCGCCGTACCCGCCGTTGGTGACCATCACAGCCGTACGCGGCAGCAGCTTCGCGTACGGCAGGAAGTTCGCTAGGCGGGCATTGGCCGGAATTGCGCCGCCAAGCGCACTCATCAGGGCGGCCGGCGACCGCCCGCCCGTGGCAGCGACGACCAGCAGGTCCTCTCCGGCCAGCGCCCGCAAAGTCGGCAGCAACAGCTGGCTGAGGTCGGCGTTAGCCACCGTCCCCTGAGTGACGTGCACCACGGGTCGTGGGCCGTCGAGGTCGGCCCACCAGCGGGGCAGGTCTGGCTCTGGTGTCGGGCCGCTGCGCACCGGCCCGACGAAGCGAACGCAGTCCGGTAGCTCCCGCCGCGGATATTCGAAGCCGGGAGGGGCCAGTTGGAAGGTGGTGTCGAAGGCCAGCACGTGGTCGAAGTAGCGCAGCCGACCGGCCGGCACTCCGTACGGCGCGAGGGCAGCGTCGAGTGTGCGCTGCAGCGGCCGCAATGGCCCGAGCCGCAGCAGAGCGTCGATCTGCCGGTTCCGTGACCGGCTGAACACGGAGTTCCCCGGGAGCATCCCCGAGCCGAACGGCGCGCAGTCCACGCTGACCACAGACAGTGGAGTCGCCGATACCCCGAGGATGGGCAGCCGGCTGGCCGGAGGCGTACCAAGCAGCAGGGGTAGCGCGCCAAGGAACGCCACGTCGCCGAGGACCGCATCGTAATTGCCAACGGCCAGCTCGTTGCGGAGCGCAGCATGTTGGGCGGGCAGCGGGCGGACGAAAAAGCCGACGATGTCGTGCAGGCCCGCCGCAAGCCGGCTACGCCCATGCCGGCCGGGCAGCCAGCTGTCCAGGTCGGCATCGTCGAACTCCGCCGCCGGTGGCAGTGGGCGGAACGTCATCCCGCCCGCCGCGACCGCAGCCGCGTACTTGCGACCGGTCAGCACGCTCACCTGATGTCCGCGTGCAACCAGTCCGCGGCCGATGCCGAGCAGCGGAACGATGTGCCCGTAAATAGGGGTGACGGGCAACAGCAGTCGGCTCACCGCCGACCCCGGGCACCGGCGAGCCTGAGGAGCGCGGCGAGAGCGGCCGCACTGAATCCAGCCATGCGCCACCAGCTCCTTCGCCGTCGCACGAGGTCAGTATGCCGGTTGCGAATCGCGGGTGGTGGGCCGATCACCGGCCGCCCGCCCGGCCGGTTCGCCAGCTGCGCCAGCGCGTAGTGGTAGCCGTAGGAGACCAGCAGCGTATGCAGCAGGCCTTGGTCCATCCGGCGCGACGAAGTGATGACAGCGTTGTCGGCGAGCCAGACAATGCGGCCACGCCCGCGGAGCCGGCGCAGCAGATCCACCTCATCGCCGCCGAAGTCGAGGTTCTCGTCGTAGCCGGGAAAGCCCGCGCGCCGGAACGCCACATTGGTCGCGGTCAGGTAGGGAACCCAACCAGCCCATCGAGCCGCCGCGGCAATGCCACCGAACCATAGCGGCGACACGAGGGCCGCCCACCAGGGCGGGTCGGCGTAACGGCAAGGACCGGCGACCGCAACGACCTCCGTTCCGCCGCGGGCAAAGGCCGCGTCGATGCGGCTCAGCCACACCGGTGGATGCCGAGTGTCGGCATCGGTGGAGACGACGATCTCCCCGCGTGCCATATCAACACCCCGCTGTCGGGCGCGACATACCCCGAGCTGGGGTTCGTCCACCACGCGGGCCCCGAGGGCCTCTGCCAGCGCAGCCGTTCCGTCCTGGCTGGCGTTGTTCACAACGATCACCTCGTATCCGCCCTGGAAGTCCTGTGCGCCTAGTGAGGCCAGGGTGCCGGGAAGCAGATCGGCTTCGTCGTGCGCGGGCACTACCACCGAGAACCGGAGCGAGGCGGTCATCCCGGCTCCGCTCGAAGCTGAACGGGATGGACGGCGATCAGAAGGCCCGCGGCCACCAAAGCGACGAGGGCAAGTCCACCAAGCAGCGGGGTAAGCGCATCGGCGTACGCCATTGGATCGAGTGCCACGAGGCGTACTCGGCAAGCCAGCCGCCGAGCACCGGTCCGGTGACAGCTGCCACGGCGTAGGTGGCGTCGACGACAGCGAGGTACCAGGCGCGCCGACGCGGCGCTACCAGGTCGGCGACGATCGCCTGGATCAGCACCAGCAACCCGCCTCCGCCCAGGCCCTGGACGACCCGTGCCGAGACCAGTACCGGCAGCGTCGGTGCCAAGCCGCCGAGTACCGAGCCGGCCAAGAACGCCACAGTGGCCCAAACGAATACCGGGCGGCGGCCGAACCGGTCACCAAGTGGTCCGACTAGCAGCATGGCAACCGCTCCGGCCAGTACGTAGCTGGTGTTGATCAGAGCCAGGCCTGCGAGACCGCCGAGCTCTGCGACCACGGTCGGCAACGCCGTGGCGAAGACAGACTGATCCAACTCCGCCGGCAGCAGCCCGAGGGCGAGCCCGGCCAGCAGCCCGTACGCCGGTCGCTCCGACACTGGCGCGGGTGCGGTGGTGCTCCGCTCCGCGGAGGTGGAGGTCATCGGGCGCTCAGGCAGTTGCGCGCCCCGGGCTTAGACGGCCGCTGCCTTCGCTCGACGGCGAGGAGCAGCGGCAGGAACATGATCGCTCGGCCATACCCGGAGCGGCCTGTCTGAAACGTACCGAGGCCGCTGCAGCTCAACGTTCTCGATCCTGATCCCCAACTCCGTAGATTGATGGCAGAGCTATGAGCAACCAGTCACGCCCCAGAGTGGCGGTCATCGGCGGAGGCGCCATCGGTGTGTCCAGCGCGTACCACCTCGCGCTCCGCGGCGCCACGGTGTGGCTGATCACCGAGGGAGCCCTGGCCAGCGGCGCATCCGGTCGATCGCTGTCGTGGATCAATGCCGCCGGTCCTTACTCCAGGCACTATCACCGGTTCCGCATGCTGGGCATCGACCGCTATCGGACCCTCTTGGCACAGCACCCAGGGCTGGATTGGCTGCGATTCGACGGCGGACTGATGTGGCAGCCGCCTGAGAACGCGGACATTCTTCACGAGCTTCATGATCATCAGGTGGCTCGCGGCTACGACAGCCAGTTGATGAATGCCGACCAGGTCGGCGCACGGATACCTGGCGTCAATGCGGCGGCCATTCCGTCGGCCGGAGCGATCTTCAATCCCGGTGAGGGCTGGGTCGATCTACCGTCCATGATCAATTATCTGGCTAGTCGGCTGGTCGAGCTGGGCTCGAAGTTGATCATCAATGCCGGTAAGGCGTCCGTGATCACAAACGGCAAACGCGTCACGGAGATCAGCACGGTGCAATCCGGCACGATCGCAGTGGATGCGGCCTTGCTGGCGACGGGCTCAACTGTGCCCCAGCTGGCTGCAGAGTTCGGTGTCACCATTCCCGATGCCACCTCGCGGGCGTTGTTGATCAAGACGCGGCCGGTGGAGACGGGGCTGCGGGCGGTACTGAATACGCCGCGCGTGTCGTTGCGACCTGCGCCTGGCGGCGCCCTCGCCGTCGACGCTGGCTGGACCGAGTCGCACATCGAGGCGGTGGCTGACGGCAGCTATCGGGTCCCGACCGCGACGATCAATGAACTGCTTGCTGAGGCCTCGCACGTACTGCTGAGCAGGCAGCCGCTGAGCGCTGCCACGTACGGTATTGGACCCAAGCCGGTCCCCGGTGATGGAGAGCCGGTGCTCGGGCAACTGGGTGATACTGACGGTCTTTATGTCGCCTTTACGCACAGCGGCGCCACACTGGCCTTGATCGTCGGCGAGTTGATGGCGTACGAGATGATCACCGGACAGTCCCATCCCTTGCTTGCGCCGTTCAGCGTAAGCCGATTCCAGTAGCTGATGCCTGACCCGTCAGTTCAGGTCGCCCCCAGAGCATCTGAGATCCACATCTTTTGTTTGCTCCAGGACGCGCAAAGAAGGACGATCTTGGCATGAGTGTGGTGACGGAAGGACGGGAGAACGAGGCCGGCGTCAAGCGTCTCAGTCGGAGCGTGATCGTGCACGCGGCTATCGGATACATCGACTTGCACAGTGCGCAGAGGTTGACGATGCGGGGCTTGGGCCAAGAGCTTGGCGTCGAGGCGATGGCGTTGTACCGCCACGTGACGGGCCGAGAGGACTTGCTGGAGGCCGTGGTGGCGGAGTTGTTAGACGGCGTCACTGATGGCTTGGACCAGCAGCTCACTGGCAGCTGGCAGGGCTACCTGCAGACGTTGGCTCACGCCGTCCGACGGATAGCGCTGGAACATCCGAGCGCGTTTCCTCTGGTCGCGACCCGACACCCTGCCGCTCCCTGGCTGCGGCCGCCCTTGCGCAGCTTGAAACTGGTCGAGGACTTTCTCACCGCGCTGTCCTCGCACGGGATGGCAGATGAGCAGGTGGTTGAGGTCTACCGCGCCTTCAGCAGTTTTCTGCTGGGCAGCCTCTTGCTCGAGGCGGCTCAGCGCGGGGCCGAAACCTCCCCGGTAGAGGAGCCTCTCGATGAGGGGTCAGCCCAGGTTCCAAACGCAGACGCGCAGCTCGACCTGTCCCGGAACCCTCTGATCACCCGTTTCCGGCCGCTCCTCAGTGAAGATCACAGTGCTGAGGAGTTCGAGGTCGGGCTCGAAACGCTGCTCGACCGGCTGGAGCGGTCACTGTCCCAATAATCCTGGTACGCAGGTTACGGCCGCAGCGAATACGGCACCACGACCTCGGAAACCGAGGCCAGCGGCTTGCCGGTGACCGCGATGACACGGCGGCCCAAAGCCGTACTGGGTACGCCGACCAGCGTGAGGCGGCGACTGACGATGCCATGACCGTGTCCGAGGAGCGGCTCAACGTTGGCATCCAGCGGGCGTGAGGCGGGCCGGGCCCGGCTGCTGCGGAAGTACGTGGTCACCGAGAACGTCACCCAGACCGTGCCAGTCCAGCGCGAGGAGGTGCGGCTCGAGCGGGAACCGATCACCGAGGCCAACCGGGGCGCCGCCGGATCAAGGAGAGTGCCCGCCGATGAGTTCCGCAACACCCGCAGCGCCTCCCTATCCGCCGGCGGACGCCACGCCAGAAGAGATCGAGGCCGATATTGAGGCATCCCGTGAGCGGCTCGCCTCCACGGTTGACGCCTTGACCGCAAATTGGATGTCAAGGCACAGGCCAAGCAGAAGGCTCGGGAAACTTCAGAACGCGTACGCGCCGGCGTCCAGCAGGCCTACCAGCAGGGCTATGAGCGTGCGCGCAGCATCTCGCCTGCGGTCTTGGGCGCCGCAGCAGGTGGCGTTATCGGGCTCATAGTGCTGCTCGTTGTGTTGACCCGGCGTTTCTCGCACCGTAGCTGAAGCGAGACCGCGTCGGCGAGAACTTCAGCCGAGGAAGTACCCGGGTATCTCCGGCATCCGTCGTTCTGTGTTTCTCGCAGACCCGTGACGCCGTAACGGCGGTGGATCTGCATCAACACCGATCAACAACCGCCCGCGGCTGTCGGTCGCAGATTTAGTCGCGATTCCCGCGCGATTGGCGTCTCTCTCCGAATCGCTGGATGGCGTGGCGGTGTGGCGGGGGCGAGATCGAGGAACATCCATGGTGCGCTCATCAACTTTCCCCCCGAGGTCGTCGGTCAGAAGGCGCGCGTGGTAGAGCACTCAAACTACGGGAGGAATCGAAGAAATCGAAGTGGCGATGGCAGTGTTCGTTATCTGTTACGTCTTGTCGGTCGCCTGCAGTTGACACCATGGCCGGGTGAAGCGTCCTGCCGAGTGGCAATGGTAAGAGAGAGCTTGTGAGCTTCCTCGAGTTGATGGAGAGCATTGGGAAAGCTGTCGATGCCGCCGGCGTGGTGATTATCGTCGTCGGAATCGCGCTAGCCAGCGTCAGCGCACTTCAGCGACTCTCAAGGCGAGATTCAGACACCTATGAGACCTACCGACGCCGATTGGGCCGATCGATCCTGCTTGGCCTGGAGTTCTTGGTGGCGGCGGACATCATCCGCACAGTTGCAGTCACCCCGACATTCGCCAGCGTCGGAGTTCTCGGCTTGATCGTGCTCATCCGCACATTCTTGAGCTTCTCTCTGGAGCTGGAAATCACTGGTCGATGGCCTTGGCAGAAAGGGCCGAATTCACCCCGCCCGGGATCTTAGGGTTCTGCTACCGATGCCGCCGAGGCTCGCTGGTGCGGTAGCAGTTCAGGCACGATCGGCTCGGCGCCGATCGCTGAAGTGGGGGCATGGTAGGAAGTCAGGCATGCCTGTGATTTTGTACGCCGAGTTCACCGCCAAACCGGGCTCGGAATCTGAAGTGGAGACGCTCATCTCCGGCCTGGCCCAGGATGTGCGGGGTGAGCCGGGTAACAACGAGTTCACCGTCTACCGAGAACGCGACAACCCGCGAAAGTTCTTCGTCTTCGAGCAATATCTGGATGAGGCGAGCTTCGACGCCCACATCAACGCTGAGTACGGTGCCGTCTTCAATCGGAAACTCGGCAGTCTCATCGAAGAGGGCGAGTCACAGCTCACCTGGCTCACCAGATTCGACCCGTCCTGACACTTCGGTGACACAGCGGCAGAATGCCCCGGAGCGGCGACGGACCTCGTACTAATTCCGGTCTTCGTATTCCCTAATGCACTCTGCGGCCGATAGATTCGCTCCATACCGGAATGATCTGGATCACATCAGCACCACTTCGAGAACTGCAGTTGAGTCCGTTGGAGTGATGCAGATCCTGGCTGTGTCGTCGGCCTGACAGACCCTGATTTCAAGGCTGACTTTCGTCGGGCAGCTTGGCTCCCCACCGAAGGAGATGGGTTCGAGTGACGACCAAGAAGCAACCGCTTATCGACAAAGACATGACCATCCCGTTCTGGTTGCTGACCAGCTGCTTCATTGTCTGGGGGCTGGCCCAGGACCTGACCGCCCCGTTGGTCACGGCCTTCAAGGGCATCTTCACGATGAGCACCTTCCAGGCGTCGCTGGTCCAGTTCGCCTACTTCGGGGCCTACTTCTGTCTGGCCCTGCCCACCGCGTTCCTCAACCAGCGGTTCGGCTACAAGGTGGGTGTGCTGACCGGCCTCGGCCTCGCGGCGATCGGCGCGTTCGGGTTCTATCCCGCTGCCAAGTCGCTGACCTTCGGCTTCTTCCTCATTGCTTTGTTCATCCTGGCCGCTGGGCTGTCCGTTCTGGAGACCTCGGCCAACCCGTTCGCCATCGCAATGGGTCCGGAGGGGACTGCGACCAGGCGGCTCAACTTGGCGCAGTCGTTCAACCCGCTCGGAACCAACCTCGGTGTCCTGCTGGCGGCGGTCCTCGTCTTGCCGAAGATGAACCCGGCTACGCCAGAACAGCGGGCCACAATGCCGCACGAACAGCTGGTCACGATCCAGACTGGCGAGCTCAACGCAATCATGAACCCCTACCTGGGCCTTGCAGTCGCGCTGGTGATCATCTGGATTGGCCTGTTCATAAAGAAGGTTCCCAGAAGCCACGAGGAGGTCGCCTCGGACAGCCACCACCTGCACTTCGGCGGAACCGTCCGCCGGCTGCACCACAACCACCACTGGCGCTACGGGGTCCTCGCTCAATTCTTCAATGTCGGAGCCCAGGTCTGCACCTGGACCTACATCGTGCTCTATGTCAAAGATGTGGTCCCCGGTGGCACCGCGGTTAAGGGTGCATATTTTCTGCAGGTCAGCCTGATCCTCTTCTTCATCTCCCGGTTCGTCATGACCTGGCTGATGGGCTACGTCCGGGCCACGAAGCTGTTGGCGATCATGGCCAGCATCGCCGTTCTGCTTTGCCTCTACGCCGCGTTCTTCCCTGGCCTATCCGGGGCGTGGGCACTCGTGGGGGTGTCCGCCTGCCTGTCGCTAATGTTCCCCACCATCTATGGGGTGGCGCTGCACGGTCTCGGGGAGGACACCAAATTCGGAGCCGCCGGCCTGGTCATGGCGATTGTAGGTGGAGCCATCATGCCGCCGATCCAGGGCCTGATGTCCGATCAGTTCGGCACCGCACCGGCATTCGTCGTGGCCGCGATCTGCTACGTGGGTGTCTTGGCCTATGCCATCTTCGACCTCAGGTCGCACGACCGGTTCGCCGACGTACCCGGGGAAGAGCCGAAGATCTCGATGGCCGGCCACTGAGACGGTTGGTGATCAGCGAACCACCACTGGTTGCGGTCTTCGACGACTGCTCTGTCGACACGATCGGGTCGCCTCTCGCCAGGCGGATACAACGCTGATCATGGCAGAACGGCCGTACCTGAAGACACCGGCCGAGTACGTCATATGACTGCGCACCCGATACCGATAACCTTCGGACATGGCGACCGTGAGCCTGCCCGGCGGGCCGACCGTGAACTATCGGGAGTGGGGCCGGCCAGACGGTGCAGTCGTCCTGCTCCTGCACGGTCTGACTGCGTCCAGTTCGAGTTGGCGCAATGTCGCTCCAGTGCTCGGTGAGAACTTCAGGGTGGTGGCACCTGATGCCCGGGGGCACGGCGGCAGCCAGTGGATGCGCGACTACACCTTTGAGGTGATGCGCGATGACGTCGTGAGATTCATGGAGCAGCTTGGCATCCTCGCAGCGATCGTCGTTGGGCACTCGATGGGTGCCCTGACCGCGTACGAGTTGGCGGCGACCCACCCTGAACTGATCCGGCTGCTCGTGCTGGAAGAAATGCCGCCGCCCGATCCGGCCAATCCGCCATTGACGATCCCGCGACGACGCAACCCAAATGCCAACTACGACTGGCGCGCGGAGATTGCGGTGAAACGCTGGCGTAACGCCCCGCCGCCCGGCTGGTGGGAGCTCGCATCCAAGATCCAAGCCAACACCTTGGTGCTCGGCGCCGATCAGAGCAGTCTTCGGCAGAGTCGCCTGGAGGACCTGAGCCGACGCATCCCACATGCCACATTTGCCTCGATGAACTGCACCCATGACGGCCACGAAGAGCGACCGAGTGAATTCCTCATCCCGGTGCAGCCGTTCATCTCATACTTCGCCAAGTAACTGACTTGTCAGCGTCAGTGGTTGCTATAGCCGCCACAGACGCTGACAAGTCGGCGTCGGCAGCTTGCCACCTATCCTTGGTGCCATGTCGGTCACCGCTGCGGCGCCCTCGCGGAGCAAAAAGCGAGACGAGTTGGCTCGTGCGTTACGCCGCAACGGCATTCCGCGGGACCCCGATCTTCACCAGCCGCTGCCGAAGAGGCTGTTGAAAAGCAAGTTCTTCTGGCTCAGCGTCGTGATGATCTTGGTGTACCTCACCATGCTCGTGTTGCTCTACCAGAAGGTGGTGCCCGATCGCGAGGTACCGGGTGGCGTCCTTCCAGGCGTAGGCACCGAAGCAATCCCGATCGCGCTGAAGTACGCCGCAGTTACGGCGATCCCACTGTCATTGCTGTTCTTGTGGGCCGACCGATTTCGGCCGCAGCGCTTCTGGGTATGGCTGATGACGTTTGGTTGGGGCGCTTGCGTCGCCACCTATGTCTCGGCTGTGATCAACAGCTGGGCGGCCAGCCATCTCAGCATCATCGGTGACGGTGATCCTGCGACAGCGGCCCGGGCCGCCATCTATGTCGCGCCATTCGTCGAAGAGGCGTCCAAGGCAACGGTGTTGTTCTGGCTAGCGATCTTGATGCGCTACCAGTGGGTCAGCCGGCTCAGCGGCATCGTGCTGGCCGGTCTATCCGGAGCAGCGTTCGCATTCACCGAGAACGTCTTGTACTACGGCCGGGTCTACCGGTACGCCGCGCGCACCTTCGGTGAGGTGCCGCCGCTGGAGGCGCTGCAGAACCTCTTCGTGTTGCGCGGGCTGGTGACCTTCTTCGGCCACCCGCTTTTTACCGCGATGACCGGCATCGGGCTGGCCATCGCGCTGCGCTCCAAGAGCAAGATCGTTCGGGTCGTGGCACCGCTTGCCGGCTACTGCGTTGCGGTCTTCCTGCACATGGCGTTCAACACTGCCGCAAGCCTGATGCAGGGCGACAATCTGCTTTTCATCTACGTAGTAGTGGCGCTGCCACTCGTGGTCGGCATGATCATTTTCATCGTCCGGCAGCTGTTCCGTGAGGGCCGGCTGATCAGGGAACGTCTCAACGACTACGTTCGGCTCGGCTGGCTGCCAGAGACCGATCCCCAAGCGTTGTCCCGGCTCCGGACCCGACTGCGGGCGCTCTGGCATGCGCTCTTCGAGGGTCCCAACACATTTCTTGCCACCATCCGCCTGCAGCGGGCGGTCACGGAGTTGGCCTATCTGCGGGATGCCTTGACCCGAGGGCTGATCGATGAGACCGGCCGGGTCCGGGAGAAGGAACTGCTGGCCAAGGTCCGAGTGATCCGACCAGAGGCGATCGTTGTGCCGGAGGGGCGCGCGGCGTACCCCTCACTGCGTCTTCGCCGGGCCGGCAGTCTTGAGGGCTACGCCCCACCCAGCTATCCAGGACCGGCTGGGCTCGGTGGCAACTATCCGGCTCCCGTGGCATTCCCGGCTCCTGCAATGACGCCACCGGGCGCGGCCGTGATGCCCCTCGGGCAGACTGCCACTCAGTACTCCGCGGTCGATCCCAGCTGGAAACCGCCCGAGGAATAGGGAGCAGGAGATGACGGGCACGCAGCTCACGCCGCTGGAGTCTGCGCTCACCGCCCTGCGCGCTGCCGTAACAGCAGTCAAGCTGCCGCTGCCGTTACCCGGAGCCGAGGAGCAGCGCAAGGTTCTTCAGGAGATCGCCCGTCAGCTCGATGACTACGTCCTGCCCAGACTAGCGACCATCGATGCGCCGCTGCTGGCTGTCGTCGGCGGGTCAACTGGAGCTGGCAAGTCGACGCTGGTGAACTCTCTGGTCGGCCGACAAGTCAGTGCCCCTGGCGTGATCAGGCCCACCACTCGAGCGCCGGTGCTGGTTCATCACAGCAGCGACGCCCGGTGGTTCACCGATGATCGAATCCTTCCCGGGCTCGCCCGCTCAACTGGTGCGAGAAAAGACTCTCGGTCCCTGCAACTTGTGGTTGAGGACTCGATTCCGGCTGGCCTGGCGTTGCTCGACGCGCCCGACATCGACTCCGTCGTGGTCGAGAATCGGCAGCTTGCTGCACAACTGCTGGCTGCTGCTGATCTGTGGCTCTTCGTCACCTCCGCAGCGCGCTACGCCGACGCAGTGCCGTGGAGTTTTCTCCGTGCTGCAGCAGACCGTAGTGCCGCGGTGGCCGTTGTGCTGGATCGGGTGCCGCCGCGGGCCATGACCGAGGTCCCCGCTCACCTTGGCCAGCTCATGAGCGAGCGGGGTCTTGGGGACTCGCCGCTCTTCGCCGTACCCGAGACGACCGTCGATTCCGATGGTCTGCTTCCAACGAGTGCCATTCAGCCGATTAGAGGTTGGTTGGCGGCGCTCGCGGCCGATCAGGCCAGCCGGGCCAAGGTCGTACACCAGACCCTTGATGGCGCGATCGCCGCGCTGGTAGCGAAGGCTCCGACTCTCGCACGGTCGGTTGATGAGCAGCTCGAGGTGATCGAGCAACTGCGGGCCGAGGTCGACCGCTCCTATGCCGAGGCGGCGCGTACCGTGCAGGTGCAGACCGCCGACGGCACGCTGCTACGCGGCGAGGTTCTTGCGCGGTGGCACGAGTTTGTCGGAACGGGTGAGTTCTTCCGAGCGCTCGAGCAGAAGGTGAGCTGGCTGCGGGATCGGCTGATGGCGGCCTTGCGAGGCGAGCCACCAGGTGCCGGAAACCTGAAAGTCGCGGTCGAATCCGGCCTGGAATCGCTGCTACGGGAGGAGTCCGCGGCCGCGGCCGAGCGCGCGGAGGCGTCCTGGCAGGCAAACGCCGCGGGACGTGCCTTGATCGAGGACGCGGATGTCGACCTGTCGCGACCTTCGGCTGACTTCGACAAACGGGCCGCGCGGGCGATCCGGGACTGGCAGGGCGCTGTCCTCGACCTGGTCGCCGACGAGGGCATGACCAAGCGCTCGCGGGCGAGGTTCTATGCGCTTGGAATTAACGGGGTTGGGGTGGCCCTGATGATCGTCGTCTTCGCCCACACCGGGGGTCTGGTCGGAGCCGAGATCGGGGTGGCCGGAGGCACCGCGGTGCTCGCCCAACGGATATTGGAGGCGGTCTTTGGTGATCAGGCCATTCGGCGTCTCGCCCAGACCGCGAAAGATGATCTTGATGGCCGGGTTCAGGCGCTGCTTGCGGAGGAATTGCTGCGGTACCACAAAGTCTTGGACGGACTCGCCGTCGATCCCGATCATGCAGAACTGTTACAGGACGCTGCGACCGCCGTCGAGTTGGCACGAGCTGACGGGCTGCCCGCCAGTGAAGTGGACGAGGTTGCGTTACCGGCCGGTGAACGGCGGCTCGCGATCGATGCGCCGACCGTGACGCAGATCCCTTCCGCGGAGGCCCCGGAGGGTAGCGACATCGTCGAAGCCGAACTCCTCGACCAACCGCGAGAGGAGTTGCGATAGTGGCCGGCCGGGGTCTCGGGTTGCTCAGCCGCAAGGACGTCAGTGCACATCTCGTTGATCATCTACGGGCACTTGGCGAGGCGGTCGAGTTGTGCGATGGTCGAGTCGATCCTGCGGCCCTGGCGGAAGCCAAGCGGGTTGTCGATCAAGCCGATCGGCGGCTGGCGATGTCCGGAAGCGCCACGGTGGTGGCTCTGGCGGGGGCTACCGGATCGGGCAAGTCCTCCACCTTCAATGCCCTTTCTGGAACGACGCTCGCGACAGTGGGGGTACGGCGACCGACAACTGCGCATGCCATGGCGACGAGTTGGGGGGAGGAGTCGGCCGAGGATCTGCTGGACTGGCTGCAAATTCCACGCCGCCATGCGCTGACCTCCGACCCCAATATGGATGCTGCGCTCGACGGCCTGGTGCTGCTCGACTTTCCTGATCATGACTCCACCGAGCTGGATCATCGCCTGGAGGTTGATCGTTTGGTGCAGTTGGTCGACATGTTGATTTGGGTAGTCGATCCGCAGAAGTACGCCGACGCCGCCATTCATGATCGTTATCTGAAGCCGCTGGTCAAGCATGCTGATGTGATGATGATCATCCTCAATCAGGTTGACACACTGAGCGCGGCTCAGCGAGAGCAGTGTCTGAGTGATCTTCATCGGTTGCTGGATGCGGAGGGTCTGGCCAAGGTGCCGGTGCTGGCTGTCTCCGCTGTGACGGGGGAGGGCATCGAGCCGCTACGGGAGACGCTGGCCAAGCAGGTCGCTGAGAAAAAAGCTGCGGCGCGACGGCTCGCCGCTGATGTCTCGGTCGCTGCGGCCAAGCTCAGCGCCGCATCCGGCACGGTGAAGCTGACGCCTCTCGGGCGGTCGAGCATTGATCAGCTGACGAGGCAGGTGGCGGTTGCGGCGGGCGTACCTGTGGTCACCGAAGCCGTCGGCAAAGCATGGCGGCTACGCGGTGGTCTCGCGACCGGCTGGCCCGTGTTGGCTTGGGTCGCCAAGTTCAAACCTGACCCTCTGCGACGGCTGCATCTGGATCGGCTGGGCGTGGGTCGCCGGCGTAAGGAAATCGATCCCTCGCAGGTGGGGCGTACCTCGTTGCCGGAGACCTCAGGCGTACAGAAGGCTCGGGTGGACACGGCGGTCCGGGCACTTGCCGATCAAGCGGCCGAGGGTCTGACTCGCGGTTGGGCAGAAGGGATCAAGCGGGCGGCGCGATCGGCTGAGGACGAGTTGCCGGACCGGGTTGACCGAGCCATTGCAACGACTGATCTTGATCTTGCTCAGCATCGGCGGTGGTGGCAGGTGATTCGTGTCGTGCAGTGGCTGCTGGTCGCAACGGTGCTCGTCGGACTCGGCTGGTTGACGCTGTCGTTTTTGCTGGCGTACTTGCAGATGCCGCCGCTCCCTGAGGTGACCTGGCGAGAAGTGCCGGTGCCTACTGTGTTGGCTGTCGGCGGCGTACTGGCAGGTTTGTTGCTCGCAGGGCTTGCCAGGATCGGCGTTGAAGTCGGTGCCCGGCGGCGTACCGCGAAGGCTCGGCAATTCCTGCACGCGGCGATTGCACGGGTGACTCGTGAGCTCGTGATCGATCCGGTGAAGGCCGAGCAGGCGCGATATGAAAGCGCCCGACTGGCTCTGGAGCGGGCCAGCAGCTAGCCGCGACTACTGAGCGGCGCTGTAGGCAGGTTTCTCGGGCTGCACCAGATGGGGCGCTGTACTCACGTGGCGCGCCGTCCCCAGGTTCCTCGCGCTGTGCATGGCATGCACGCCATGTACAGCGCCGGTATCCCACGCAGCGTGGGATGTTCGCACGTAAGCGGTCGAGTCTGGATATCCACAGCCAACGCGTCGCTCCGAGCGCCATCCACAGATTGCGAATCGCCCGCACGATTTGAGCTGGCGTCCCGATGCTTCAAGACAAAGGCGCAATGCCAAGGAGCGAAAGGACGAGCCGATGGAGGCACAGGTGCACATCACGGGCTACGCCGGGACGGAGGTCGAAACACGCGGCAACGGAACCGTGGCGGCGTTCAGGTTGGCCTGCACACCGCGCATCAAGACGAAGGCCGGCTGGAGCGACGGCAACACGACCTGGATTGAAGTGGTCTGCTTCCGCACCTTGGCCCAGCACGTCGACCAAAGCGTGCGCAAGGGCGATCCCGTTCTGGTAGTCGGCAGGCTGCGGACCAACGTCTGGGAGAAAGACGGCCAGACTCACGAGAAGCTCGTTCTTGAGGCGGACATGGTCGGCCATGACCTGAACCGCGGTACGTCGGCGTTTCGGCGGCCGCCTCGTCTTGCCGCGACCGAGCCGCGAGAAGCCGGTGACCCGCCCGAGGACGAGACCGAAACAGCGGGCTTGAGCGCGGAGGAGCGCGCCGCACAAGCCGCCTGAGGCAGTCCGCGACGGTCGGCTGGATCGTGTGCCGCCCATGTGGTGGCCCAGTTGGCCGCGTCAGGGCGGACTGAGGGGACTCAGGCGGTGGGCCGGATTCGACCCGCCGAGGCAGCCGCAGTGCTGCAGACGCGCGGTGAGTCCGAGCCCACAGGTGACGCACCATGTCAGGCTGGGCCGGCCCCCACGGCCGAGCTGTCGAGCGAGGCCGCGGTCAAGCTCGTGGACGCCGGTGGTGCGTCACCGCTCGTTCAAGCACCGCTCGTTCAAGCACCGCTCGTTCAAGCGCCGCTCGTTCAGGCGCTGAGCTTGGCGAAGCGCTGTCGAATCGGCTGGCATACTCGGATCGCGCGCCGCTGTCCTGGACGAATGAGCAAGCAGCCAGGTCCGCTGTCAGGTGGAACTGACGGAGATCCGCAGGCTGCGAGCGATATGAGAAAGGCAGCTGCTTCCCGGCGCGAGTGCAGCGAGCAGAGCAATTAAGCTTGAGCGCCGCAGAGTTCCGTCTAGGGTTGGCGCCTGCAATGTCCGGCGTACGAGTGAAGGTTCCCCATTTCAATGCCTGAGTTCATCTACTCGATGCACAACGTCCGCAAGAAGCTCGGCGACAAAGTTGTGCTGGATAACGTGACCCTGTCGTTCTATCCCAGCGCCAAGATCGGCGTAGTGGGCCCGAACGGCACGGGCAAATCAACGCTGCTCAAGCTGATGGCGGGCCTTGAGATCCCCAGCAACGGCGATGCGACGCTCGCCAAGGATGCGACAGTCGGCATCCTGCTCCAGGAGCCACCCTTGACCGAGGGCAAGACAGTCTTGGAGAACGTCGAGGAGGGCGTCGCCGACATCAAGGCCCTGCAGGTACGCATGGACGAGCTGGGCGTGGCTATGGGAGAGCCGGACGCTGACTTCGACACGCTCATGGCGGAAATGGGAGAGGTTCAGACCGAGCTCGACCTCCGCAACGCCTGGGACATTGACTCACAGCTCGAACAAGCAATGGATGCGCTGCGCTGCCCGCCGCCAGATGCCATGGTCGACGTGCTCTCTGGTGGGGAGCGGCGTCGCGTCGCGCTCTGCAAGCTGTTGTTACAGCAACCGGACCTCCTGCTGCTCGATGAGCCGACCAACCATCTGGACGCCGAGTCGGTGCAATGGCTGGAGACCCACCTGAAGGCATACCCTGGCGCAGTCCTGGCGGTGACCCACGATCGGTACTTCCTGGACAACGTGGCGCAGTGGATCCTCGAGCTCGACCGCGGCCGAACCCACCCATATGAGGGCAACTACTCGACCTACCTGGATACCAAGAAGGCGCGGCTCCAAATCGAAGGTCGTCGAGATGCCAAGCGCGCCAAGATCCTGGAGCGCGAACTGGAGTGGGCGAGGTCCAATCCGAAGGCCCGGCAGGCCAAGAACCGGGCGCGACTGGCTCGCTACGAGGAATTGCGCGCCGAAGCGGAACGTACCCGCAAACTCGATTTCGAAGAGATCAACATCCCGGCCGGTCCGCGGCTGGGCAGCAATGTGCTGGATGCCAGGAAGCTGGTCAAGGGTTACGAGGACAAGCCGCTGTTTGATGGGCTGAGCTTCTCACTGCCGCGCGCCGGCATCGTCGGCGTTGTTGGCCCGAATGGAGTCGGGAAGTCGACCCTGTTCCGGATGATCGTCGGGGAAGAGCAGCCGGATTCCGGCGAACTCGTCCTCGGCGATACGGTGCGGATCTCCTATGTTGATCAAGCTCGCTCCGGGCTGGATCCTCGGAAGAATGTCTGGGAGTTGGTGTCCGACGGACTCGATCACATCAAGGTCGCGAACTTTGAGATGCCCTCGCGCGCGTACGTGGCCTCCTTCGGCTTCAAGGGTCCGGATCAGCAGAAACCTGCGGGCGTGTTGTCCGGAGGCGAGCGCAACCGCCTCAACCTCGCATTGACGCTGAAGATGGGTGGCAACCTGCTGCTGCTCGACGAGCCGACAAATGATCTTGACGTCGAGACACTCCAATCCCTGGAAGATGCCTTGCTGGAGTTTCCCGGCTGTGCCGTGGTCATCTCGCACGACCGCTGGTTCCTTGATCGGATTGCGACGCACATCCTGGCGTGGGAGGGCGACGAAGACGATGAGGCGAAGTGGTTCTGGTACGAAGGCAACTTCGCCGACTACGAGGCCAACAAGATCGCTCGGCTTGGACTCGAGGCGGCTCGTCCACACCGGGTGACGCACCGCCGCCTCACCCGCTAGAGCCGACTTCCCAAACTCGGTGGTAAGCCAGGAGCTCCGCGAGGGTGATCGCCTTGCGGTCGGCAAGCTGAGCAAGCTGCGTACGGCACGAGAAGCCGTCTGCCAGCACGAGCGCGTCGGGATGCGCGGCGACGGCCGGTAGCAGGTCGTGCTCGGCGACCTTGACCGAGACCTCGTAGTGGCCCTTCTCGACCCCGAAGTTGCCGGCCAAGCCGCAGCACCCGCCGACTGTCGTCACGGTGGCGCCCGTGGCGGCAAGCAGAGTGGCATCGGCCTGCCAGCCGATCACTGAAGCGTGGTGGCAATGCGGCTGGACCACCAGCTCCAGCCCGGTGAGATCGGGCGGTGCCCACTGCGGCGTACGCTGCAGCAGTTCGGCGAGCGTCAGCACGCCGGTCGCGACCTCGCGAACCCGAGAGTCGTGTGGCAGGAGCTCCGCAGCGTCACTGCGCCAAACCGCCAGGCAGGAGGGTTCCAAGCCGATCACCGGGGTTCCGGCCGCAACTAACGGATGCAAGATCTCGAGTGCAGCACGCAGCTGTCGCCGCGCACCGTCGAGTTGGCCCGTGCTGATCCAGGTCAGCCCACAGCAGGCTCGCCGTTCCAAAAGCTGAGGAGCATAGCCAGCAGCCGTCAGCACCGACACAGCTGCGGCGACACCATCACCAGGAAAGCAATCGGAGAAGGAATCCACCCACACGACTACCGGAGATCCGGTCGATCCAGGGACGGCAACACGGCTGCGCGCGCTACCGGCAGCGAATTGGGGGAGTGCGCGGCGTTGATCGACACCGGCCGTCCAGCGAACCAGACTGCGCAGGCCCGGAGTCGCCGTACTCAGATTGATCAGCCGCGACAGGAATCTTGCGCGGGTGATCAACCGGCCCCAGCGCGGCAGCCAGCCCAAGGCGTAGTGGCTGCGCGGTCTGATCTTGCCGCGATAAGTGTGATCAAGTACCTGCGACTTGTATGCAGCCATGTCGATTCCGGTCGGGCAGTCTCGTGCGCATCCCTTGCACGACAGGCAAAGATCAAGTGCTTGATGCACTTCGGCTGACTTCCAGCCGCCCTGCACCACATCACCGTTGATCATCTCCTGGAGCACTCGGGCACGTCCGCGGGTGGAGTCTTTCTCTTCTCGAGTCGCCTGGTACGACGGGCACATGACGCCCAGTCCGCCCGTCGTGTCAGCCAGGCATTTGCCCACGCCAGAGCAGCGATGGACGGCCTGGCTGAAGTCATCGACCCGGTCCACCAGACGTACCGCACGGATGTCGGAGCTCACCGGACGCGGGTCCACCAAAACGCCGGGATTCAACATGTTGTCCGGGTCAAACGCAGCTTTCACCCGACCGAAGATCTCAAGTGCGGCTGGCGAGTACATCGTCGGTAGTAATTCCGAACGAGCGCGGCCGTCCCCGTGTTCCCCGGACAGCGACCCTCCGTAGCGAGCAACCAGCCGCGCCGCCTCGGTGACAAAAGTCTTGTAATCCGACGCGCCGCCTGGTTCGGTGAGCGGGAAGTCAATGCGTACGTGCACGCACCCATCGCCGAAGTGCCCGTACGGCAACCCGTGCAATCCATGATCATCGAGCAGCCGGTCGAAGTCTCGCAGATACGAGCCGAGGTGCTCGACCGGCACCGCAGCGTCCTCCCAACCGGGGTACGCCGGCCGAGCCAGGCTCACCCCGGCCAGTCCGGCTCCGTCCTCCCGGATCTTCCACAGCGCTGTCGCTTCGGCAAGATCGGTCACCACCAATCCGTCCGACGCTCCAGCCTGCGACAGCAACGCATCGGCGCGCACCCGCAGTTCACCGGGAGCATCCCCCACCAGCTCGACAAACATCCAGCCGTCACCGCGTGGCAGCGGTGGTACGGCTGACTCGCCCCGACTGCGGCGTACCACGTCGACAATCCGACGGTCCAAGCCCTCACATGCACTCGGCTGGTGATCGACAAGCAACGGCGCCGCGTCTGCTGCATCGGCCATGGTCGGGTATCCCAGTGCGATCATGATCTTGTACGGCGGGTCGGGCACAAGTCGTACCGTCGCGCCGATGATCACCGCGAGAGTGCCCTCGCTGCCCGCCAGAAAGCGAGCGACATCGAAACGGTTCTCCGGCAGTAAGTGTTCCAGGCTGTAGCCGGACACCTGCCTGCCGAAGCGTCCGAACTCGGTGCGAATGGTGCCGAGGTTTCCTTGCACGATTGACTTCAGTGCCGCAAGTGTCGCAGAGTGATCATGATTCGAGGATTGATGATCAAGGGTCAACCGTTCGCCTGCACCGGTGATCACCTCGAGTGCGAGCACATTGTCGGAGGTCTTGCCGTAGCTCAGCGCGCGTGGTCCACAAGCGTTGTTTCCGATCATGCCGCCGATCGTGCAGCGGTTATGGGTTGACGGATCCGGCCCGAAACGCAGCCCGACTTCGGCGGCTGCCCGTTGTAGTGACGACTGCACCACGCCCGGCTCGACTCGAGCTGCAGCAGCCTCGGGGTTGATCTCGCGAACGGAATTCAGATGGCGCGACGTGTCCACAATCAATCCGCTGCCGACGGCGTTGCCTGCGCACGATGTGCCAGCACCTCGGGTCGTGACCGGCATGCCAACCGCTCGTGCCGCATCCACAACCGCGAACACCTCCTCGACTGTGCGCGGCTGCGCGACCGCCTGCGGCACCACCCGGTAGAGCGAGGCATCGGAGGAGTAGAGCGCGCGGGCGAGCTCGGTGGCATCGAGGACATCGGCGATGCCCCGTCGCTGCAGCTGGAATTGGAGTTCGGCGACGACTGGGGAGCGGGACATGGTCTTTGACATGATCGCGTTTGATCGTAATGGCAGACCGAAACGTGTCTCTGACGCCAGTGCGGATTAAACTTACCGACGAGTAACTTCAGCCCTTTAGCGGAGGCACGGATGAAGCGACCCATCTTCGACGAGGACCACAACGCATTCCGGGAGAGCTGCCGGACTTTCGTCGATCGCGCCTTGAGACCCAATCAAGAGAAGCACATCGCCAACCACGAATTCGGTCGGGAGGTGTGGCTCGAGCTCGGCAAGCAGGGCTTCCTCGGGCTCAACGTGCCGGAAGAGTACGGTGGCGCCGGCGTCGATGACATTCGCTTCTCGTTGATCTTGGCCGAGGAGCTGTCCAAGCTCGCGTTCGGCTATTCCTCATGCGTCGGTATCCACACCAACTGCGTCGCTCCCTATCTCGTCGATCTAGGAACCAAGGAGCAGAAACAGCGGTGGCTCCCGCCGTTCTGCACCGGAGAGCTGATCACTGCGCTTGCCATGACCGAAGCGTCAGGTGGTTCCGATCTTGCTGCGCTGAAGACGAGGGCCGTACGCGACGGCGCGGATTGGGTGCTCAGCGGCTCGAAGACCTTCATCACCAACGGTGCCTCCGCCGATCTGATCCTCGTTGCAGCCCGAACGAGTCCGGACAAAGGTGCCAAGGGCATCAGTTTGTTTGCCGTCGAAGCAGGAATGGCTGGCTTCGAACGCGGTCGAAAGCTGGACAAGGTGGGTCAGGCGGAAGCGGACACCTCGGAGCTGTTCTTCGATGACGTGCGGGTTCCTGCAGCGAATGTGATCGGTGAGATCGACCAAGGCTTCGTCTACATGATGCAGCGGCTGGTGACAGAGCGGATCGGCTCAGCAGTGAACAATCTCGCTCACGCCCGGCAGATCCTCGAAGAAACCTTGGTCTATGCCCGGGAGCGCAAGGCCTTCGGCACGCCCATCGGCTCTTTCCAGGCCAACAAGTTCGTCCTCGCCGAGCTGCAGACCATGGCGGAGGTCACGCAGGCATTTGTTGATCAGTGCACTTTGGCAGCTGTGCACGGCACCCTCACCGCTGTGGACGCGGCAAAAGCCAAGTGGTGGTCAGCGAAAGTACAGAACGACATTCTCGACGCCTGCGTGCAGCTCTGGGGCGGCTACGGCTACATGAACGAGTACCGCGTTGCTCGTGCCTGGGCAGATGCCCGAGTCTCGAAGATCTGGGCGGGCTCGAACGAGATCATGAAGGAGCTCATCGGCCGCGAGTTGGGATTATGATCATGAATGACGCGAAAACTCCTCAAGCAGTGATCGTTTCCGCGGCACGTACGCCGATCGGCCGCGCCGGCAAGGGCTCGCTCACCCAGATCCGTCCTGATGATCTTGCCGCGGGAGTGATCAGCGCCGCTCTAGACAAGGTAGAGGCGCTGGATCCGCGCAGCCTGGACGACATCTACGTTGGTTGCGCAGAACCACGCGATGAGCAGGGCGGCAATATGGCACGTCGCATTGCGGTCCAGCTCGGGCTCGATAACGTCTCGGCTGCCACGATCAATCGGTTCTGTGCGTCCAGCGTGCAGACAGCCCGGATGGCCTTCCACGCGATCAGATCCGGCGAAGGCCACGCGTTCGTCTCGGCCGGGGTGGAATGTGTATCGCATTACCGCGGCTTCGGCTCAGCTGGTGTGGATCCGGTCGGGACGCACAATCCGATCTTTGCTACGGCGGAGCAACGCAGTCTTGATACTGCCCTGAGCAATCGAACCTGGCATGATCCTCGCGGCGACGGACTCCTGCCCGACATCTACATTGCGATGGGCCAGACAGCCGAGAACGTCGTCACCCTGCGCGGCATCTCTCGTGCCGAGCAGGACGAGTTCGGCGTACGGTCACAAAACCTTGCCGAAAAGGCCATTGCAAACCGAATCTTCGACGCCGAAATCGCACCTGTCACCCTTCCGGACGGCAGCGTCGTGAGCGCCGACGACGGTCCTCGTCCCGGTACAACCATGGAAGCCGTGTCAGCGCTCAAGCCAGCTTTCCGACCCAACGGCACCATTACCGCGGGCAACTGCTGTCCACTCAACGATGGCGCGGCCGCTGTGGTGATCATGAGCGATCGGCGTGCGGCTGAGCTTGGTCTCACGCCTCTGGCGCGTATTGTCGCGACCGGCGTCAGCGCCCTCAGCCCGGAGATCATGGGGCTCGGACCGGTGGAAGCGAGCCGACGCGCCCTGACCAATGCCGGTATGACGATCAACGACATTGATCTCGTGGAGATCAATGAAGCCTTCGCCGTGCAGGTGATCGCCTCCGCACGTGATCTTGGTCTGGATATGGAGCGACTCAATGTGCATGGCGGTGCCATCGCATTGGGTCACCCCTTCGGGTGCACTGGCGCGCGGATCATGACCACTCTGCTCAACGCGATGCGAGTGCGAGACGTGCAATTCGGCCTGGAGACTATGTGCGTCGGCGGCGGCCAAGGCATGGCGATCATCTTGGAACGCCTCGCTTAGTCGGATCCCGCGATGAGCAAGGCCATAAACTCACCGTGTGACCGAGACAACATTGCTGGCAGCGCGGCCGGCTTCTGTGGGCGCCATGCTGCTGCGCCGGGTGACGGCTTCCCCTTCCAAGGAGGCGTTTCGTTACGTCGAGGATGATCGCTGGGTTTCGCTGAGCTGGCTGCAGACTAGGGACAGGGCCTTTCAGCTGGCGGCTGGGCTGCTGGCGCTCGGTATCGAGCCGGAAGATCGGGTCGCGATCGCCTCGGGCACCCGTATGGAGTGGATCCTGGCCGATCTGGCGATCATGTGCGCGGCGGGCGCAACGACAACGATCTATCCGTCGACTCAGCATGAGGATGTTTGCTTCGTCCTTGCCGACTCCGGATCCAAGATGGTCTTTGCCGAGGACGATCTGCAAGTCGGCAAGGTAGTTGATCATCTCGACGAGCTGCCCGAGTTGATCACGATCGTGCAGTTGGACGGCAGAGTCGACCATCCTAAAGTCATCGGCTGGGCGGATCTGGAAAAGCTGGGCAGCGAGTATCTCGATGGTCATCCAACGGCGGTCGATGATGTTATCGAATCGATCGGACCCGAGGATCTGGCGACACTGATCTATACCTCTGGCACGACCGGCCGACCCAAAGGCGTACGCCTAGTGCAAGATTGCTGGACCTACGAGGGTGCAGCTGTAGAAGCGTACGACATCATCAGCTCCGACGACCTTCAATACCTGTGGTTGCCGCTTAGCCATGTCTTCGGCAAGGCCTTGATCGCCATCCAGCTGAACATCGGTTTCACGACTGCTGTGGACGGCCGGATTGACAAGATCGTGGAGAACCTTGCCGTGGTCCAGCCAACCTTCATGTGCGGTGCGCCGCGGATCTTCGAGAAAGTGCGAGCCAGAGTGATGACGACGGCTTCGCACGGAGTCAAAGCCAAGATCTTCAACTGGGCATTCGGAGTCGGTCGCAAGGTGTCACCCAAGCAATTGGCCGGAGTGCAACCGTCGGGACTGCTTGCCGTGCAGTACGCGCTGGCAGATCGGCTGGTGTTCAGCAAGATCAAAGCCAGGATGGGGGGCAAGATCAGGTTCTTCGTGTCAGGCTCTGCTGCGTTGAGTAGGGAAGTGCAGGAGTGGTTCCACGCGGCCGGGCTGCTGGTGCTGGAGGGTTACGGCCTCACCGAAACGTGCATTCCGGTCTGCGTGAACAACCCGCGAGCCACGCGCTTCGGTACCGTTGGGCCGCCCGTTCCGGGAACTCAAGTGAAGATCGCGGACGACGGCGAAATCTTGATCAAGGGTCCGGGCGTCATGCGGGGCTACCACAACGCTCCGGAGGCCACTGCCGAGGCGCTCAACGACGGTTGGTTCGCTACTGGTGATATCGGCGAGCTCGACGAAAAGGGATATCTGCGGATCACAGACCGTAAAAAGGACTTGATCAAGACTTCCGGTGGCAAGTACGTCGCGCCGCAGAAGGTCGAGGGGGTCCTCAAGACAGTCTGTCCGTACGTCAGCCAGGTCCTGGTGCATGGCGAAGGCCGCAAGTACGCCACGGCGCTGATCACTCTCGATCCCGAGGCGATCGAGGGCTGGGCGAAGGAGGAAGGGCTGAGCTATTCATCGGTTGCTGAGCTCGCCCGGTCCCAGGAGGTTCACGACCTGATCGACGGATTTATCGCGCAGGGAAATCAACAGCTCGAGCGCTGGGAAACGATCAAGAAATTCGAGATTTTGGCTACCGAACTCAGCGTTGACGAGGGCGAGGTCACCCCGAGCCTCAAGGTCCGGCGCAAGACCGTGGAGAAGAAGTACGCCGACGTGCTGAACAGCATGTATGACGACGACTAGTTCTGGCGAGCTGTCCCGGCGATCGCGTGAGGCAACCATCCGCCCTCGCTGGCTCGGGCTCCCGCCAGGCCCATCCACGCCTCCCGCGATCGCCGGCTACCGCTCGCCGCTACGCCCGGCGGCCTAGATGACCCGGCTAACTCTTGGCGCCGCCGTTGACGTAGATCACCTGGCCGGAGACGTATCCCGCCTCCTCTCGGCACAGGAAACTCGCGACGGCAGCGATATCTTCCGGCTTGCCGATTCGGCCTGCCGGGATCTCGCTGGCGGCGGCCAGCTTCCACTCGTCGTAGTCCAGGCCCTGCCGTGCCGCTGATGCCACCGTCATGTCAGTTTCGACGAAGCCGGGAGCGATGGCGTTGGCCGTTACGCCGAACCTGCCCAGCTCCAGCGCGAGGGTCTTGGTGAATCCGATCAAGCCCGCCTTGGCCGCCGCGTAATTCGCCTGGCCCCGGTTGCCCAATGCCGATGTCGAAGAAATGTTGACGATGCGCCCCCACTTCTCTTGCGTCATGTGGGTCTGGGCGGCACGAGTCATCAGAAAGGCACCGCGCAGGTGCACATCCATGACGGCATCCCAGTCAGCGGTGCTCATCCGAAAGATCAAATTGTCTCGGATGATGCCTGCGCTATTGACCAGCACGCCGGGACGTCCGAGCTCAGCAGCGGTAAGCGCGACGGCTTCATTGGCGGCCTTCTCGTCGGCTACATCCGCACCAATGGCTATGGCCCGGCCGCCCAGCTCGATTATCTCCTTAGCGGTCCGCTCACTGCCTTGTTCATCAAGATCCACGACACCGACCGACATGCCGTCGGCCGCGAGTCGGAGGGCGATGGAGGCGCCAATGCCGCGCGCCGCCCCCGTAACGATTGCGACTCTCATGCAGAGACTGTATGTGATGGCAAGCCGGGGGCACGCCTTCTGACAGGATCAGAGACCGTGATCCCGTACACCCACGGCTG
Organism: uncultured Actinomycetota bacterium; assembly: GCA_963798835.1. GTDB lineage: Bacteria > Actinomycetota > Actinomycetes > Propionibacteriales > Propionibacteriaceae > Microlunatus. The sequence continues at coordinate 41,499 of CAWCVF010000008.1, forward strand.
CCCGATGCGCTGGGGAGACATGGATGTGCAGGGCCACATCAACAACGCCGCTTACCTGGATTACCTCCAGGAAGCTCGAGTGGCCTTCCTTCTGTCCGGACCGTCCGCGCTGCATCAGCTGCTCTATTCCGGCGTACTCGTGGTGAGCCACCAGCTGGAATATCTCAAAGCAGTCGCCTTCAGTGAGCGCCCGTTGCGGATCGATTTGTGGGTGGATTCCATCGGAGGCAGCCGGTTTTCCATTGGCTATCAGGTTTTTGACGGCGAAGATCTCGCCGCCCGCGCTCGAACGACTGCCGTACCATTTGACCTGGTCAGCAATACATTGCGGCGGCTCACCGCGGAGGAACGGGAGGCGCTCACCCGGGCCCTGGAGCCCGTGGAGCCGTTGCGCCCGCTGCCGACGGCGATCCCTCTGGCAGACATGCACCACTATCGGCTCAACGTCCGGTGGTCTGACCTGGACTCCTACGGCCACGTCAACAACGTGAAGTACTACGACTACATCCAAGAAGCGCGGATCAACTTCATGACCAGCACCATCGGCTGGGAACCTGGTGCCGTGTGGGTGGTCGTCCGTCAGGACCTGGATTACCTCAAGCCCCTTGACTTCAGAACAGATCCATACGAGGTGGGCACAGCAGTAGCGGCTATCGGCAACCGCTCCTTCACACTTGCCGCTGAAATTCGCGATCCTGCGGAAGGGATTCTGTATGCGAGAGCGCGCACGGTGGTGGTCGGTGAGTCCCCACTGAGCCCCGATCAGCGCGCCGTGTTGGACCGGTGGTACGCAGCGCCTGCTAGTAGCGGTCGTTCGGCGCACCAACCAGACTTGCGGTCGTCGTAATGGTCCTCAAGCCTGCGGCTGCTACCCAGTCGCATCCCTCGTTTCTCCGCACAAGGCCACGAATGCAGCTCAAAAGGGCCGCTTGGGCCTTCATTCGCGGCCTTGTGCGGAGAAACGGGAGAGTTGGCCGACGCTTAGGGCATGAGTCCCGGCATCGTGCCTGGATCCTCATCGAAGGTGTTGACCATCGAGTACGCCGCGCGCTCCAGATAGCTCCACAGCTCGCGGGCTTGCTGCGGCGTCAAGTCGATCTCGGAGACCGCGTCGCGCATATGCGTAAGCCACCGATCCCGCATCGCTGGGGTCACTGCGAAGGGAGCATGCCGCATCCGCAACCGGGGATGCCCGCGCTGCTGGCTGTAGGTGGTAGGGCCGCCCCAGTACTGCTCCAGGAACATGCGCAGCCGCTCCTCGGCCGAAGCGAGATCTGCTTCCGGATACAGTGCGCGCAGCGGCGGATCCGACGCGACGCCTTGATAGAACCGCTTGACGAGCGCCACGAACGTCGCATGGCCGCCGACAGCGTCGTAGAAGGTCTGCATAGGTGCTTGTTCAGACATCGGGCCCATTCTCCATGACGCAGACGATCGCTGGCAGGATGAGGCCTCGTACGGCTATTTGTCGATCGGGAGGAGTAAGTCAATGGCTACAGTTCGGACCGCGGACGCCCACTGGGAAGGTTCTCTGCTGGACGGCGAGGGCCATGTGGAACTCGTGTCGTCCGGCCTCGGCGGCTTCGACGTCACCTGGGCGTCGCGCGCTGAAGAGCCCGACGGCAGGACCAGCCCGGAGGAACTGATCGCCGCCGCGCACTCCACGTGTTTCTCAATGGCTCTGTCAAATGGCCTTGCAAAGGGAGGCAACCCACCCACCTCACTTGACACCCGAGCCGATGTCACGTTCCAGCCTGGTGAGGGAATCACGGGCGTCAAGCTGACCGTGAGAGGGGTTGTGCCGGGCATCACCGCGAAAGAGTTCGAAGCAGCTGCGGAGGACGCTCGGGACAACTGCCCGGTTTCCCAGGCGCTCACCGGCACCACGATCACGGTCGAAGCGACACTGGTCGGCTAACTTCGGCCTAGCCGGTCTCCGCCGGCTCAGCCGCTTTGGGCGGCCGGCCGGGTCCCCCTTGACTGAAGTTGCCGACGCGGACGATCTCTCCGTTCCGGACATACCACACGGTGCCGTCATCGTCACGCAGCTCAGTCACGCGGAGGCCAATGCCCTCGACCACCCCTGTTGCTTTTTCCATGTCGACGAAGTCGCCGACCCCGAGCTGGTCCTCGACCAGCATGAAGACGCCCGATACGAGATCTTTCATAATGCTCTGCAGAGCGAAAGCCAGTGTGACGGCGACGACAGAAGTGCCTGCGATGACCGTGGTGATGTTGAAACCCAGTTCGTCCAAGATCATCAAAATCGCGACGAGAAAGATCACGAACGTCACCGCGCTGCAGGCCAGGGAGCCAAGCGCCTCGAGCCGTTGCTTGCGTCGCTCGGCCGACACCGTTGTGGCGGCGAGGAGTTTCTGAGCCATTTGATTACGCGTGGTCAGTGGCCGATCGACCGCTCTGCGAACCAAGCGCTTGATCATGCGATGCAGCACGCGCCGCAGTACAAATGCCCCAATGATCAACAGCACGATGCGAATCGGCTTGAACAGCAACAGTGCGGCAAGATTGTCTGGTAACCAGTCCGGCATGTGCCTCAGCCTAGGGTGTGCCTCCTCCGCCTACTGCAACTCGTCAGCTACCTCACGGATGGCCGAGACCGTAACCGCGATGGCCGGTCGTTCCGACGCCAGGGTCCGCCAGATGGCATAAATCTGGCGTGAGAAAGCCGGTTTGAGCGTGACGATCGAGACGCCCTCGGTTGACCCCCGACCAAGTCTCGGCATCACCGCAACACCCAGTCCGGCGGCGACCATGGCGAGCTGGGTCTGGTGCTCCTCGGCGGTGTGGGTCACTTCCGGGGCCAGCCCGTTGTGCCGCAATGTCTGGGTTAGCCACTCATGGCAAATTGCGCCGTACGGCCAGGTGATCCAGGGCTCGGCGCAGAGCTCGGTGAGCTCGACGCTGGTCCGCTGGGCAAGCGGATGATCGGCCGGCACAGCAAGATCAACTGGATCATTCATGATCAGCACGCGCTCGACACCGTCTGGTAGCAGCAATGGTGCGTTCATCCAGTCGTTGACGAGGGCAATGTCGAGGTGTCCCGCAACGACGAGCCGAATGGCCTCATCGGGCTGCCGCTCCGACAGTCGTACCTTGAGCCGTCCATGCTGCGTCCGGAGCCTGGCTACCGTTTGAGGGAGGATGGCCCGCGCGGCAGTGGCAAATCCGGCGATCTCCAGATCACCGATCACCTGACTGCGTTGCCGGTCGAGCTCACTCTCAGCGTTCTCAACTTCGGAGAGGATGGCGTGCGCTCGCTCAGCAAGCAGCGCGCCCGCCGGCGTCAGTCGTACGCCGCGCCCGTACGGCTCGATCAACCGCTGACCGACATCGCGCTGCAGTTTGCCGAGTTGCTGAGACACCGCAGAGGGCGTCAAGCGAAGCGCTTCGGCTGCGCCAGTCACCGAGCCGAACGTGGACACCGCATGCAAAGCCTGCAGGCGCTCTAGGTGTAACATTTCACAAATCCTACACAGTACAACGAATATGAACTTGCTTGTGCTTAACAATAGTTCGGATCATGCTGGACCGGTGACCGGCACCCTCAACGAAGTCCAAGAGATCACGATCAACAAACCCCCGTCGTGGCGACCGGCTGTTGCGGTTGCCATCACCGTTGTGGCCTGGGCTTCGGCTTTCGTGGTGATCAGGTACGCGGCGCACGACCTGCGTCCTGGGGCACTGAGTCTGGGGCGGCTGCTCGTTGCGAGCGTGGCCTTGAGCGTCATGATGATCGGCCGCAAGCTCGTTGCTCTGAGCGGTCGGGAATGGGCGCTTACTGCGGTGGTCGGTATCGCCTGGTACGCGATCTACAGCGTCGCGTTGAATGCGGGCGAGCAGCATGTCGATGCCGGGACCGCTGCAATGCTCATCCAACTGGCGCCCATCCTGATCGGCGTACTCGCAGGCGTTCTGCTGGGCGAAGGTTTTCCCCGGATGCTGGTCATCGGCGGTTTGGTGGCGTTCGCCGGCACGTTGATCATTGGCATCGCTACCAGCACGGGACAGGCTGACCTGGCTGGCGTCCTGCTGGTACTACTCAGCGCAACGGTCTATGCCATTGCGATGGTGGCGCAGAAGGTCGTGCTGCGCCGGATATCAGCGCTGCAGGTCACCTGGCTCGCATGTTTGATCGGTACGCTCGCCTGCCTACCTTTCGCCGGTCAGCTCGTCGCTGATCTCAGCACGGCACCCGATCTGTCGATCCTGGGCGTTATCTACCTCGGTCTCGTGCCGACGGCATTGGCCTTTTCGACCTGGGCGTACGCCCTGCGCCACACGACGGCGGGAAACCTGGGTGTCACCACCTTCGCAGTGCCGCCGATCACGATCTTTCTCGGTTGGTTGTTGCTCGGCGAGGTGCCGCCGGTGCTTGCCATCGTTGGCGGTGCACTATCGCTGGTGGGTGTCGCGATCGCCAGGATCAAGCCGAGAGTCAAAGTTCTTTCTGATAGGTGATCCGGCCGGCCCAGAGAGTCGCGACGATGGGATCGGGCAGTTCGCGCCCATGCCAGGGATTGTTGCGGGACAGCGAGGCGGAGGCGTCGCGGTCGACTGTGGTGCGGGCGGCAGGATCGACCAACACGATATTGGCCGGCTCACCGACGGCCAGCGCACGACCGTGATCGCTCAGCCTGGCGATGTGCGCTGGCGTGATCGACATCCGTTTGGCTAGCTCGGGCCAACTCAGCAGATCGGAGTTGATCATGGTCTCTATCACCACGGCCAAAGCGGTCTCCAGGCCTAACATGCCGAAGGCCGCCTCGGCGAATGCGTGCTCTTTGTCGTGCCGCGCATGCGGCGCATGATCGGTGGCCACGGCGTCGATGGTGCCGTCGGCTAGCGCCTCGCGTACGGCTTCAACATGCTCTTCCGGCCGCAGCGGCGGGTTCACCTTGTATGTCGGGTCGTAGCCGAGCACCTCACTGGTCGTCAGCATGAGGTGATGCGGCGCGACCTCTGCCGTCACATTGATGCCGCGTTGCTTGGCCCACCGGATGACGTCGACGGTCTCGGCGCATGAGACATGGCAGACGTGCAGCCGGGAGCGGGTGAGTTCGGCGATCTGTACGTCCCGCGCGACTACGCCAGCCTCGGCGGCCGCTGGCCATCCCGGAAGGCCGAGCTTTCCGGAGATTTCACCCTCGTGACAGCAGGCGCCGGCACCGGCAAGCTGCGGATCCTGGGCGTGCTGGGCGATGACGCCGTCAAAGGCGCGGACGTACTCCAGCGCTCGTCGCATGAGGCGCGCATCGCTGACGCAATGACCGTCGTCGGAGAAGACCCGCACTGCGGCGCTGGATCGCGCCATGAGTCCGAGCTCAGCTAGCTCGGCCCCGGCCAAGCCCTTGCTGACGGCCCCTACCGGAATGACCTCCGTGTGACCCTCCCGAGCCCCCAACGACGCAACATGCGCCGCGGCTTCGGCTGTATCAGTAACGGGATCAGTGTTGGCCATCGCCAGCACAGCGGTGAAGCCGCCGCGCGCCGCCGCCAGCGTGCCCGACTCCACCGTCTCAGCGTCTTCTCGTCCTGGTTCCCTCAGATGCGTGTGCAGATCGACCAGGCCGGGCAACGCGATCAAACCATCGGCATCGAACTGCTCCACTGCACCATTGGCGTCAGTTGGATCGATGAGGCGGCCGTTGCGGACAAGCAGGTCAGAGCGGCCACGGCCGAAAAGATCAGCACCGCGGATCAGCAGATCGCTCACTCGGCGCCCCCCAGCAGCTCATACAGCACGCTCATCCGCACCGACACGCCAGCCGCAACTTGATCCAAGATCAAAGAATTGGCGGCGTCAGCGGCATCCGCGGAGATCTCTAGCCCTCGGTTCATCGGACCTGGATGGCAGATCGCCGCACCTGGTTTCATTGCAGCGAGCCTCGGACGGGTCAAGCCGTAGCTAATGGTGTACTCCCGCGGAGTTGGGAAGTAGCCGCCGGACATCCGTTCCCGCTGCACCCGGAGCATCATCACAATGTCTGCGCGGGGGAGTACCTCATCGAGGTCGGTGCACACCAGCACCGGCCAACTATCGATTCCGGACGGCAGCAGGGTCGGCGGTGCCACCAAGATCACCTGTGCTCCTAGCGTGTTGAGCAGCAGCACATTGCTACGGGCCACCCGGGAATGAGTGATGTCGCCGACGATCGCAACCGTCTTGCCATCGAAGGTCAACCGATCATGGTCCGAGCGCCGGAAGTGTCGGCGCATCGTAAACGCATCCAGCAATGCCTGGGTCGGATGCTCGTGAGTCCCGTCGCCGGCATTGAGCACATGAGCATCGATCCAGCGCGAGGCCTGCCACGGTGCGCCGGAGGCGTGATGTCGTATCACTAAAGCGTCGACGCCCATCGCCGCAACCGTCAGCACTGTGTCGCGCAGCGATTCACCCTTCGATACCGAGGAGCCCTTCGCGCTGATGTTGATCACATCTGCGGAAAGCCATTTGCCCGCGATCTCGAACGAGGACCGGGTGCGGGTGGAGTCCTCGAAGAACAAGTTGACGACCGTACGCCCCCGCAGTGCAGGCAACTTCTTGACCGGGCGCCCTTGGACCAGCGACATCTCCTCAGCGAGGTCCAAGATTCCGGTGATCTCATCTCGATCAAGATCAGCTGCAGAGAGCAGATGGCGCATCAGCCGTCCTCGTGATCGGGGCCGCTACCTGCCTCAATGGTCACCTCATTGATCCCGTCCAGCTCGATCAGGCGTACGCTGACGTGCTCGCCTGTCCGGGTCGGGACATAGGTGCCTACATGATCAGCATGGATCGGCAGTTCGCGGTGGCCGCGATCGATCAGTACCGCCAGCCGAACAACACGCGGCCGCCCAAGATCGCCAAGAGCGTCCAGTGCCGCCCGCACCGTACGCCCGGAGTAGAGCACGTCGTCGACCAGCACTACGGTGCTGCCCTCAACCTCGACCGGTAGGTCGGTATGCCCCACCGCGCGGGTCGGTTGACGTCGTAGATCATCGCGGTACATGGTCACGTCGAGCGCGCCTACCGGAACCCGGACGCCCTCCACCTCATCCATCACCTGCGCGAGTCGGTGAGCCAACGGAACGCCTCGGGTTGGAATCCCCATCAGCACTAGATCGTCGGCACCTTGGTTAGCCTCCAGGATCTGATGGGCCATCCGTGCACAGGCGCGAGCGATCTGATCAGCATTCATGACGATCCGTGACGTGTTGGGAGCGGCAGTAGCGCCGGAGTCGGAACCAGCGTTGCTGCCGGGGGCCGAATGACCGGACCGGGCGGGCGAGGCGCCGGTGCCTGACAACAATCCTCCTCTTGGGCCTCGCAACCCTCCGCAGAACCGCGCCGGGGCGATAACGTAGGGCCGTGAACGAACTCCTGAGCATGCTAGTGCCTCTGGAAACGCTCTCTGGGTGGCCGCGGGTGGAAAATCCGCCGGCACTCTACTCTTTGCTGCTGTTCTTCGGCTTTCCCATCCTGGTCTTCCTCATCGTGATCGCCATCAACAAGATCGTGCAGGGTATGCATCTTTCGCGCGGCGAAGACCCGCGCACCAGGGACCCGCTCTACGTGGTTGACGCTCAAACCGGTGAGGCGAAGCTAGTGGAAGCGGACCGGGGAACCGACCTCGGGCAAGAAGCTCTGGTGGGCACCGGCGAGATCGAGGGCGATGCCACTGGCGAGCACGTAGGTGGCGCGGGTGCCCGTTGGTGATTCGTTCACCCCGAGCCAACGCGAGTGGCTCAAGCGCGCTGTCCGGAACGCCGAAACGGTTTCCGGTCTGACGTTCTCACTTTTCGTCGGGGTATCGGAGGAAGACTCTCGCGAGTACGCGGAACGACTCCATCGAGCGCTCGCCGATCCTGATCATTCCGTCTTGGTCCTGTGTGACCCGGAGTTCCACAGGCTAGAGATTGTGACCGGTGCGGTCGCGCGGCGGGTACTAGATGATCTTGAGTGCCGTCTGGCGGCCGCAACTATGCAAACCTCGTTCGCCGGCGGTGACATCGTCGGCGGACTGGCGGCTGGCATCCAGCAGCTCGGGGAGGCCGCGCGGCAGCCGAGGACGCTCCATTTCAGCGGTACAGATCTGGAATAGTGCTCGCATGCGCATACACATTGGCAGTGATCACGCCGGGTATGAGCTGAAGAATTACTTGATCGCCGTCTTGAGCGAAGACGGTCACGAACTCATTGATCATGGACCAGGCAGTTACGACGCCGAGGACGACTATCCGGTCTACTGCATTCCCGCAGCGGAGGCGACTGTCGCCGACGCGGGCTCGTTGGGCATTGTGATCGGCGGCTCGGGCAACGGTGAGCAGATCGCCTCCAACAAGGTGGTTGGCGTCCGGGCTGCGCTCGCGTACGACCAGGACACCGCAAGGCTGAGCCGCGAGCACAATGACGCCAACGTCGTGGGCATCGGAGCCCGCATGCATACCCAGGAAGAGGCGCTCGAGATGGTGCGTGTCTTCCTCGCAACGCCGTTCAGCGGTGACCCGCGCCATGCTCGGCGCATCGAACTCATGGCCGACTACGAGAAGACGCGCTCGGATTAGATTGCTCCACTCGCTGCGCTCGCTCCGCGCGGATCGCGCTTTGTCGCCACCTACTTCGTCGTCGCTCGCCGACGAAAAGCATGTCGGCTCCCTCCTCCTCAGCACGCCGGCGCGCGATCCGGATTAGATTGCTCCACTCGCTGCGCTCGCTCCACGCGGATCGCGCTTTGTCGCCGCCTACTTCGTCGTCGCTCACCCGCTCAGGTGCGGCGGCTCGTGTGATGAATCTGCTCGTCGTCACTGGGCCGTTTCTCCGCACAAAGCCACATATGAACTCGATATCGCGGGATCTTGCCGATTTTTGTGGCCTTGTGCGGAGAAACGCATTCTGAAGAGGGGCGTCAGCCGATGGTCAAGAAGGCCACACCTGCGCTTCGACAGGCTCAGCGCGCATTCCCACTCGTGCGTCGGCCATCCACTCGGGCAAGCAACTCATCAATGACCTCTTCCGCGACGCGTTCGTCGTCGAGGTCCGGGCGAGACACGTCCCGCCCTCGCATCGCACGATCCAGAGTGACCAAACCCGAGACACCGTCCCGCCCAAAGTCTCGCGGCCAAAGATCGCGAGAGTCGTGTGTGGTCCCCGAGTAGTGTGTTCCTCCGCCGTGCGTTCCTGAGGGTCGACCCCCAGGTGGCAACGCACCTGTCATGCCTGACACGCTAAAGCAGATTTGCTGACTCCGTGAGCGATCGCAATGGAAGTGTTACGCGGGACCGATCGCCCAAAGCGCAAGGGGGGTAATTTGCCGGAAGGCCATACGCTGCACCGGTTGGCTCTCGATCTGACAGAGGCATTTGCCGGCCGAGTGGTTTCGGTGAGCAGCCCCCAAGGCCGGTTCGCTGAGTCGGCGGCGCTGCTGGACCAGACCCGCATGATCGAGGCGACCGCTCACGGCAAGCACTTATTCTGCGAGTTCGATCGCGATCGGGTGCTCCACATCCATCTCGGCTTGATCGGTAGTTTGCAGCTCGGCACGCCGGCGCCGCCTCGCGGCGAGGTGCGCGTACGGATAGCCACCGATCTCGCGACAGCTGACCTCCGCGGACCTCAACTGTGCGCGGTGCAAACGCCCGCCGAGGTTGCCGTACAGCTCAGCGAGCTCGGTCCAGACCCGCTCCGTGCAGATGCCGATCCGGAACACGCGTGGCGCCGGATTTCCCGCGCGACACGGCCGATCGCAGCACTCTTGATGGATCAAACGATCTTGTCCGGGGTAGGCAATGTCTATCGAGCCGAGGTGCTCTTCCGCAACCGGATCAACCCGCACCGGGCCGGCAACAAGCTGAGCCGCCGCAGTTGGCTGGGAATCTGGACTGATCTTGTTGAGTTGATGCCGCTTGGAGTGGTGCACAACCGGATCGACACCGTACGTCCCGAGCACACACCCGAGGCAATGGGCCGCCCACCTCGAAAAGATGATCATGGTGGCGAGGTCTACGTCTACCGGCGGGCTGGCATGTCTTGCCTGGTCTGTGGCTCCAGGATACGAACCGAGGTGCTCGCCGGTCGCAACTTGTTCTGGTGCGGCCGCTGCCAGCGGCGCGGGTGATCTCAGCTCCTCCTGGATAGCGATGGTAAGAGTGGTGCTGTGACCAGCGGCACGCTGAGCGACACCAGATCACTGCGTCCGGTCGACGCGGCTCGGAGACGGCCGAAGGCGATCACTCGCCGAATGCCGAGGCTGCCCTTCCTGGTGTCGCGGCTGTACTTCGGGGCCGCCCTGGTACTGCTGCTCCAAGCGATCTTTCCAAGTGTCAACTGGATCGCGTCGCTGGTCGACGCATACTCGACGATCTTCATCCCAATTGACGGTGGGACGATCGGCTTCGCGATCTTCCTGCTGATCCTCGGCGCTGCGCTGGCCCGTCGCAAACAGGCGGGCTGGGTGATCACGATGATCATCTTTGGTCTCACCTTGTTGGGTGATCTCATCGTGGTGATCGCCTTACTGGTGGCGACGGCACTCGAGCAGCCCGAATACGCCGCGCTGCCGCTGCTCGCCCGATTCGGGTTCAACCTCGCCGCCCTCGGTGCTCTGACGTCGTGCATGATCGTCTACCGCGGGGAGTTCACTGCCCGCCGGCCGCCCGGCAGCATTCGCCGAGCACTGGCGACCTTGGTCATCGGCCTGCTGATCACGTTCGGGGTCGGTCTCTTGCTGACCACGGTATTTCCGAATGAGCTCGTCGGACCGCGTGGACGGCTGGTCTGGATTTTCCGCCGACTCGGTCAGGCGATCTTTGGCAGTGAGACCGACATCGGCTCTGTTACCGGGCCGCCGAGCTGGATCAACACGGTCGTTGGTCTGCTATTCGGAGCGACGCTGCTTGCCTCGCTCCTCGCGTTGATGCGTTCGCAGCGTCGCGCGGCCCTGATGTCCGCCGAGGACGAACCACGGGTCCGCGGACTAGTCACCGAGTCACCCGAGGACTCATTGGCTTACTTCGCTACCCGACGAGACAAGTCGGTGGTCTTTGCGCAGAACGCTCGCTCAGCCATCACCTATCGCGTCGTACTAGGCGTGTGCTTGGCCAGCAGTGATCCGATCGGACCGCCCGATTATTGGCCCGGAGCGATCACCGCCTGGCGTGCGCTGCTCGACAGATACGGCTGGACGCCAGCGGTGATCGGCGCCAGCGAAGCCGGCGCCACCGCGTACGCCCGCGCGGGGCTGCGGGTCCTTCGGCTCGGTGACGAGGCGATCTTGGAGACCAAGGAGTTCCACCTCGACGGCAGAGAGATGCGCCCGGTACGCCAAGCAGTGCAGCGGCTGGAAAAGATGGGCTATCGCACCCGAGTACGCCGCCACTTCGACATCCCGGCGGACGAGCTCGAAAAATTGATCACCAGGATCAACGACTGGCGCGACACTGAAACCGAACGTGGCTTCTCCATGGCCCTGGGTCGGCTCGGTGATCCCGCGGACGCCAACTGCTTGATGGTCGAGGCGCTGTTCCCGGCAGACCGCTCGGCGAGCGGTGTAACCGAGGTTGCCGGCGTGTTGTCATTCGTTCCTTGGGGCGTCGATGGCTTCTCTCTGGATGTGATGCGTCGCCATCCAGATGCTGACAACGGCGTCACCGAATTTATGGTCAGCGGACTGATGGCCGCCGGCCGTGAGGTCGGCATCCGGCGAGTGTCGCTCAACTTCGCGGTGTTCCGGTCTGCCTTCGAAGAAGGCGCGCGGATTGGTGCCGGGCCCATCTTGCGCATTTGGCGGCGGCTGTTGCTGGTGGCCTCTCGCTGGTGGCAGATCGAGTCGCTGTTCCGGTCCAACGTGAAGTACCACCCTGAATGGCGGCCGCGCTTCCTGTGTTTCGCCGAAACTCGCGACATTGCTCTGGTCGGGGCGGCCTCGGGCGTCGCTGAAGGTTTCATCGACCTGCCGAGTTTCCTCAATCCGACTGGGGTCGACGTCCGCTCCATCGCTGGGGCGACTCCGGCAGCCGTGGTGTCTGGGATGTCGGCACCCGAGGTGCCGCGGCAGGTCGAGACAGGTGAACGGCTCCCGGAACAGATCAGGCAGCGTATGAGCGTCCGCGAGTCCCTGCTCGAGGACGGAGCAGACCCGTACCCGCCTTCGTTCCACCCGAGCAGGGTGAATGCCGAGCTGCGCCTCGGCATGACGGCCAGTATCGCCGGGCGGGTGCTGGCAGTCCGTGATCTTGGGAGCGTGATCTTCGTCAAGATTCGAGATTGGAGCGGCGACACGCAGCTGATGCTGACCGCCGAGCACACCGGTGAATCGACCATGGCGGAGCTACGCCGCATCGTTGACCTCGGTGATCATGTCGGCGCGTCTGGAGTCATGATCTTGTCGCGCAGCGGCGAGCTCTCGCTCGAGGTCAGTTCGTGGCTGCTCACCGCGAAGTCGTTGCGGCCGCTGCCGGACAAGTACCGCGGTATCACCGATCCGGAGACACGCGTTCGGCAGCGCTATCTGGACTTGGCGGTGAACCCAGCGGCACGGCGACAGTTGATCACCAGGTCTGCGGTGATCCGCGCGGTACGCGACACACTGGATGATCTTGGATTTCTCGAGGTGGAGACGCCGATCCTGCAAACCATCCACGGTGGTGCAAACGCCCGGCCTTTCCGCACCCACATCAACGCCTATGACCTGGAGCTGTACCTCCGCATTGCGCCAGAGCTCTATCTGAAGCGCCTGATGGTGGGTGGTGTCGACAAGCTCTTCGAGATCGGTCGAAACTTCCGCAACGAAGGGGCGGACGCCACTCACAACCCCGAGTTCACCATGCTGGAGGCGTATCAGGCCTACGGCGACTACCGCAGCATGCGAGCCGTGGCCCGACAGCTGGTGACGGCTGCTGCATCGGCGGCCACCGGCGGATCGAGGATCTCTGGCATCGATCACCGCGGACGACGGCATGAGGTTGATCTTGACGAGCCATGGCCGGTGATCACGGTCAACGATGCAATCTCAGCTGCGATCGATCATGGCGTTTCGGCCGACACGACGCGCGATGAATTGGTCCGGCTGGCGCAGACCCAAGACATTGCGGTCGATGAGCGATGGACCCGCGGGGCTGTACTGCTGGAGCTCTATGAGCATCTGGTTGAGGACCGTACCATCCGACCGACCTTCTACACCGATTTCCCTGCTGAGGTTTCACCACTCACCAGGGCACATCGACTCGACACCCGGCTGGCAGAGCGTTGGGATCTCGTGGCGTTTGGCGCCGAGATCGGCACTGCGTACACCGAGCTGATCGACCCAGTGGAGCAGCGGGCGCGGTTAACCGCCCAGTCGTTGCAGGCTGCCGGTGGCGATCCGGAAGCAATGGAGCTGGATGAAGACTTCTTGATCGCGCTTGAGCACGGAATGCCGCCGACTGGCGGCCTCGGCATGGGAATAGACCGCCTGGTGATGCTGCTGACCGGCTCGTCGATCCGCGAAACGATCGCATTTCCACTCGTCCGGCCCCGGAATCGGCGATGACCCAGCGCCGCGGACCGGCTGCGCAGGGAGCGCGGCTGTGGCCAGCTCTTGGCATCCTTACCGTGCTCACGTACAACACTTGGCTGTTGTGGCGACCGCTGAATGGCCAGACGCGATCATCGTTCGCGGGCAAGGCAGGTGAGCAATGACTGAGGCCCGAACGGTGCTGCCAGCCGATGGACTGGTCACCCTCGGTGGTCGCTGCGTGCATGTAGTCACCCAACCTGGTATCGGCTCGCCCATCGTGCTGCTCGGCGGTTGTGGTGTGCCCAACTTCGACTGGGATGAGGTGGCCGATCTACTGCCAGATCGCGCGTTGATCCGCCTCGATCGGCCCGGACTGTTGGGCAGTTCCTGGCCCGGCGAATCGCCGCGGTTGGCAGCCGAAGTCGCCACCTTGGCGGCGCTGCTCTCCTCGATTGGACCTGCCGTTGTCGTAGCGCACTCGATGGCCGGCTTTCACGCCGAGGCTCTCACTCGGCAAAGGCCCGATCTGGTTGTGGGACTGGTGTTGCTTGACGGGAGCGTTGAGCTCACGCCCCGCAAGCCACGGCCTCGTCGGCGTTGGCTGTGGCTTGCCAGGGGCGCAGCCGCGGCGATGCGGGTTCCGCCACTCCGCCTCGCTGGCTCCTTCGTTCAGCGCCTGCTTTTCGCAGCACAAAGCCATCGTGGAATGACCGAACCAGTCAGCCCGCTCGTGAAGCAAACCTTTCGCGATCCCGACACCATTGCGAGCGTGCTCGCCGAGCAGGCGGCGTACGCTGAGCAGGCCTGGGATCTCGCTCAGGTCAGAAATAGCTTCGCGTGGCCGCACATTCCCACGATCGTGGTGACGGCAGGAAGTGGGAAGCGCTGGGTCGCCAAGCAGGCCCGGTTGGCCGACGTGCTCAGTGCGCGACAGGTCGTCGTAACAGACTCCCGTCACCTGATCATGATCGACCGACCGGAAGTGGTGGCGGAGGCCGTTGGAGCCTTACTCGGAGGGAATGATGATCATGGCTGAGTCAACACCGTTCCCGCTTGTGGTCGAGTTGTGGTACGCCGAGGCACCAGATCTGGACGATACGTCGCTGCTCGACGCGTTGCGATCGCTCTCACCTGAGGCACAGCTGCAGATGGACTCAGTCGTCGTGCCGCATGGCGAAGGTCCACGACCATTGCTGACCGTGATCACGCGCGGCAGCCCGCTCGGTGAGGGTGGCAAGGCGCTGCCCGATGTCAGCCAAACCTGGGACTGGGACGGTGCCGAAGCTGCGCTCGCCGATTGCCGCTGCAGCCTGCTGGTGACTGAGATGTTCGATGCGGCCAGCACACCGCCCGAGCGTTGGAGTGCGATGAGTGAGGTAGTCGCCGAGATATTGCGGCTTACTCATCCTCTGGTGCTCAGCTGGCCGCAGAGCCAGCGGGTCGGTGATCCGACGTACTTCAGCGCAGATGATCTTGATGGTTTGATCAACGTTCGTTATTTCAACATCGCGAACGATCCCGGCACGATGGTGATGGACACCTTGGGTTTGCACGTTTTCAGCCTTCCGGATGTGCAGTGCCATTTTCGCGATCGGAAGCCGGGCGAGATCGCCGAGATGCTGTTTGCCACCGGCGCGTACCTGTTCCGGTCCGGTGACGTGATCGAGGACGGCAACACCATCTCGGGACCGAACGGCGACGAGCGGCTGGTCTGTTTTCATGAGCCGGCGCTGCTCGAGCCAAGTCGTCAGGTCATCGACGTTGATCTTGGTGATCCGTACGCGGCGGGGCAGCGGCACCGGCCTGCACCCTGAGCGAAACGCCTGCGCCCTGAGCTTGGCGAAGGGCGAAGGGCTTCGACAGGCTCAGCCCGCATATGCATGCACCCTGAGCTTGTCGAAGGGTCAATCCTCGCCAGCTCGGAGGACGCGGCGTACGGACAGCAGTTCAACCTCGGGACGAAACGCGACTAGGTGCTCGACCGCATCCAGCACTTCCACCAGATGCGCCCGGTCCGGGCTGACCGCCGCCACTCCAACCCCGGCTCGCCGGTGCAGCTCCAGGTGATCAACTTCGGCGACGCTGAGCTCGAATCGCCTGCGCACATCGGCGATGAGCGGCCGTACCAGCGAACGCTTTTCCTTGAGCGAGTGCACGTCGCCAAGCAAAAGGTCGAACTCCAATGCACCCACCCACATAGTCATGTGCCCAGCCTAGGTAGAGCGGCCGGGCTGATGGGCAACGGTGACTTGGGCTAGCGTCGATAGGGCCTGTCCAGGTGTTGTGACCGTGCACTCGACAAGGGAGCGAGGAATCGAATGACCGAGCTGCGTAACGCTCGTCACTTGAGCGTTCATGATCTTCGCCGGCGGATCAACGAAGGTGATGTCGACACGGTCGTAGTCGCTTTTACCGACATGCAGGGGCAACTGCAGGGCGCCCGAGTGCACGCAACCTATTTCGCCGAACAGGTTCTTGATCAAGGATTGCCCGTCCCTGGCCATCTGCTGACGAGCTCTGAGGAGATGACTCTGGTTCTCGATCTGCAAACGATCAGGTTGCTGCCGCACCAGCCTGGCGCGGTACTGGTGCTGTGTGATGCGGTAGGGCCGGACCAGAGCCCAGTTCTCCAATCACCACGAACGATCTTGACGCAGCAATTGGCGGTCGCGGCGGGCCGCGGATTTGACGTCGTGGCGAGCACGGAGCTGGAGTTCATGACATTCGACGGCAGCTACGACGATGTCCGGAGCGCTGACTATCGTGATCTTGCGGCCCCGAGCGCGACAGACTATTCGATCATGGCGGGCAGTCGGATCGAGCCGCTGCTGCGTACCATCCGCAACTCGGCGTTCGCCGCTGGAATCGATGTCGGCATGATCAAGTCGTGGCGCAACCCGGGACAGCATGGCGTGAGCTTCGTCAGTCAAGAGGCGATGACAGCTGCCGACAATCACGCGGTCTTCAGGACCATGGCCAAGGAGATCGCTGCCCAGCAGGGCATGTCCATTACCTTCCTGGCCGCATACGACGAGCAGCACGAAAACGCGTGTCACGTGCAGCTATCGATGCGTGCTAAGGACGGCTCCGCAGCGTTGTACGACAATGATCAGCGCACCCAGCTCGATGACTCTTTCCTTGCAGGTGTTCTCGCCACGCTTGGGGATTTCACTTTGTTCTACGCTCCCAATGTCAACTCCTACAAGCGCCTCCGCAGGAGATCCTCAGCGCCGGCGTCCATTGCCTCTGTGGCGCGGGTGCAAAACCGGCTTGCGGGTGCAGACGTCAATCTGTATCTCGCGTTAGCAGCCATGATCGCCGGAGGACTGTACGGAATTGATCATGACTTGGAGCTGGGGCCGGCGCGGGCGGGTAGCACGGCTTCGACAGAGTTCCCGAAAGTTCCGGACACGCTGCGCGCGGCACGCGAGGCGTTCAGCTCCTCTGAAATTGCGCGGACCGCATTCGGAGATGAGGTCGTCGATCATTACACCGCTTTGGCGGATGCGGAGTTGGCGGCATTCGAGTCGGCGGTCACCAACTGGGAGATCAGGCGCGGTATCGAAAGAATGTGACAATAGGGGCCATGACCGCGATAGGGGGGACGCAGGGCCGACCAGTCATTGGCCTGACCACTTATCGCGAGCAGGCTGCCTGGTCAGTGTGGAATATGTCGGCCGATCTGCTGCCGGCCGTTTACGCCCGATCGGTCGAGGCCGCCGGGGGAGTCGTCGTCCTGCTACCGCCGCAGAACGACGGGATGGCCCAGGTGGTCTCCCGGCTCGATGGGTTGGTCATTACCGGTGGCGCCGACGTGGATCCGGAACGTTACGGCCAAATGCCTCATCCGCTGACGAAGGTGCGTCGTGATCGCGATGCTTGGGAGTTCGGGCTGCTTGACGCCGCCGACCGCATCGGCCTACCCACGCTTGGCATCTGTCGCGGTATGCAGGTCATGGCGGTTCGGGCTGGCGGCACCCTGGAACAACACCTGCCTGACGTTGTGGGTCACGAGGAGCACGCTCCCGGCGGTAACGCCTTTGGCTGGACCTCGATCGCGACCCGCCAAGGCTCCCGGGTGCGAACGTTTGTCGGTGATCGGGTGCAGGTCAGCTGTCACCATCGACAATCTGTCGTCAGCCACCCAGGCTTCGAAGCCACGGCAAGTGCGGCCGACGGCACCATCGAGGCAATCGAGGATCCCGAACGGCCATTCTGGCTGGGTGTGCAGTGGCATCCGGAGAGCGGCGACGATTACGGGTTGTTTCTCGGCCTCATCGAAGCCGCTTCGGGCGTCAAGGCGCGTGCTTGATTGGATGGCTCCGCTCGGCTTTGTTTGGTCAATAACCCACGCGCGTCAAATGCCTTCGACTCGATGCAGCGCCGGATCGTTGGAGGCGAAGGTTCGCACCGGACCGGGCGGTGTGTCCTTGGTCTCGAAGCGAACGGTTACCCGAGAGCGCCCGGAGCCCCACACCCAGCCACGGCCGTATTGATCATGCTCGACATCGATGCCGGCAGGCCAACCTGACCGCACCCGCTCCTCCTCCTGCTTCGGCTGATCCGTCGCCAACTGGTCTTCGGCTGAGTCCTCGATCGACTCGTCGGCTGCGAAAAGGTCGTCCTGCAGTACGTCGGTCAGGCCTGCGACGCCCACACCAAGGAGCCGAACCCCGCCGCTGGCGTCGACGGCCGAGAGCAGCGACGTAGCAACGGCGCCGATGACCTCAACACGATCCGTTGCGCTGAGCAACGTCCTCGATCGAGTCAGCGTCGAGAAGTCATGAAGCCGGACCTTGATCGACACCGTGTGCGCGAAAAGACCCGAAGCCCGCAGCCGACCTGCCACGAGTCGGGCATCACGGAGCAAGATCGTTTTCAGCTCGTCTCGGGCAACAAGATCAGTTTCAAATGTGTCTTCGACGGAGATCGACTTGGTTTCCCGATCTGGTTCGACCGGCCGGTCGTCGCGGGCGTACGCCAAATCCACCAGAGCCTGCGCATGGGTCTTGCCGATCACCTGAGCCAGCTCGTCGAGCCGGCAGCTCTGCAAATCGGCCACGGTGTGAATGCCAATACGATGCAACTTGTCTTGGGTGACAGGGCCAACGCCAGGGATGACCGCTACCTTCATCGGTCGCAGCAGTTCCAGCTCATCACCTGCCTCAACGATCGACCAGCCGTCCGGCTTGGCACGCTCGGTAGCTACCTTGGCGACAAACTTCGAGCTGGCGACACCCACCGAAGCGCTCAAGCCGCCCGTAGTGGCACGGACGTCGTCCTTGAGTTTCTTGATCAATAGCTCCAGGCCGGGTCGGCTGAACTCGACCGCCTCGGTTGCGGCGCGAAGATCGACAAATGCCTCGTCCAGGGACAGCGGCTCTACCAGAGGCGAGAGCCGGCGTAGCACCTCCATCACGTGACGGCTTGCCGTGTGGTAGGCACCGAACCGGCCGACCAGGAACGCGGCATGTGGACAGCGTCGGCGCGCCTCGTGGGTCGGCATCGCCGATTGCACGCCGAAGATCCGTGCCTCGTACGAGGCCGTCGCGACGACGCCGCGCTGACCGAGACCACCGACCACAACAGGTTTGCCGCGTAGCGAGGGCTTGTCCCGTTGCTCGACCGAGGCGTAAAAGGCATCAAGATCGAGATGCAGCACCGAAGGCTCGCGTCGCACGCATCTCATTCTGCTGCTGGCCCTATCCGAAAGTGGTCGCAGCCGACATCGACGAGGCACAAACGCGTGTCGCCTGCGACCACTTTCGGAAAGGAGGGCCTACGGAGAAGGGACGGCATTGAGCTGGGGCCTGAGCGACGCACTAGCGTTGGTATGTCAGGGGTCGAGGGGCGTACCGATCAGGAGAGAGTGTCATGCCGGAGTCAGTTGATGATGTGCCGAGGCAGAGGACGGAAATGTGGCCGGGCAGGCCATACCCGTTAGGCGCGACCTTCGATGGCACTGGGGTCAACTTCGCGGTCTTCTCTGAGGTCGCCACAAAGGTCGAGCTGTGCTTGATCGCGGACGACGGGCAGGAGACCGGCGTCGAGTTGATCGAGGTCGATGGCAACGTCTGGCACGCCTACATTCCGCGGATTCAACCGGGCCAGCGTTACGGTTATCGGGTCTACGGCCCGTATGAGCCCAGCAACGGCCACCGATGCAATCCGTCGAAGTTCCTGCTCGATCCCTACGCCAAGGCGATCAGCGGACAGATTGACGGCCACCAGTCGTTGTTCTCCTACCGTTTCGATAATCCCGAGTTGCTCAACGATCTTGACTCGCGCGGCCACACGATGCTGTCAGTTGTGACAACGCCGTACTTCGACTGGGGGCATGATCGACCGCCGCAGCACCAATATAACGAGGGCATCATCTATGAGATGCACGTGAAGGGTCTGACCATGACTCATCCCGGCATCCCAGACGATATTCGCGGCAGCTATGCGGCCGTCGCCCACCCGGTGATCATCGAGCATCTGACGTCGCTCGGCGTGACGGCGGTTGAACTCTTGCCGGTGCACCAGTTCGTTATCGACACTCATCTGGTCGATAAAGGCCTATCCAACTACTGGGGCTACAACACCATCGGCTTTCTTGCTCCCCACAACGGGTACACCAGCGCTCTCGATCTTGGTCAGCAGACCACCGAGTTCAAGGCCATGGTCAAGTCATTGCACGCGGCCGACATCGAAGTGATCTTGGACGTGGTCTACAACCACACTGCCGAAGGCAACGAACTGGGCCCGACGATTGCCTTCCGCGGCATCGACAATGCGGCCTATTACCGGCTGGTCGACGATGCCAAGCAGCACTATTACGACACCACCGGTACGGGCAACAGCCTGCTGATGCGCAATCCTCACGTGCTTCAGTTGATCATGGACTCGTTGCGTTACTGGGTTCTGGAGATGCACGTCGACGGCTTCCGATTTGATCTTGCTGCAACCCTGGCCCGGCAGTTTCACGAGGTAGACAAGCTGTCGGCGTTCTTCGACATCATCCAGCAGGATCCGGTGATCTCACAGGTCAAACTGATCGCCGAACCATGGGACCTGGGTGACGGCGGCTACCAGGTCGGCAATTTTCCTCCGTTGTGGACCGAATGGAATGGCAAGTACCGCGATACCGTACGGGACTTCTGGCGCGGAGAGCCGGCATCACTCGCTGAGTTCGCTTCCCGGATCACCGGATCCAGCGACCTCTACGAGCATTCGGACCGCCGTCCTACCGCGTCGATCAACTTCGTGGTCGCTCATGACGGGTTCACTTTGCGTGATCTTGTGTCTTACAACTACAAGCACAATGAGGCCAATGGCGAGGGTGGCCAAGACGGCGAAAGCCACAATCGATCATGGAACTGCGGCGTCGAGGGTGAGACCGACGATCCGGCGATCAACGCACTCCGACTTCGCCAGCAGCGCAACTTGATCACGACCTTGATGGTGAGTCAGGGTGTTCCGATGCTGGCACATGGCGACGAGCTGGGCCGTACCCAGCGTGGCAACAACAACGTTTACGCCCAGGACAACGAACTTTCCTACCTCGACTGGGACCTCAACGCGGACCAAAAGGATCTGCTGGCCTTCACCTCGGCAGCCATCAGCCTGCGTAAGGCCCATCCGATCTTGCGGCGGCGCCGGTTCTTCGCTGGCGACGCGGCCCATGGTGGGCGGAGTGAACTTGGCGACATCTTGTGGTTCAAGCCGGACGCCGCGGAGATGGACGAGGCCGATTGGAACTCCGGATTCGCCCGCAGCCTCATGGTGTTTCTCAACGGCGACGCCATACCCGAGCTCGACGCCGCTGGCCGACCGATCAATGATGATCACTTCTTGCTGCTCTTCAACGCTCACTCGGATTCGATCAGATTCACCTTGCCGCCGGCCGAGTTTGGCCAGAACTGGCTGATCCGACTTGACACCGCGAGCGGACAGGTCGATCCGGTGGACGCGCGGCCGTGGCGAGCGAAGTCGACTCATCGGATCGAGGCGCACTCCATGATGGTGCTGTCGACGACCGTGGTGCCCGAGGCTGAGCGTGCCGCAGCCAAGTCCCGAGCACTGCGTGCCACGGCATCAGCCGCCAAGGCGCCGATGCAGGCGCCGCGGCCCTCCTGATCGGCTCTCGGCGAAGGGTGGCCAATTCGGGCCGTCACTGGAACGATGGCGGGCAAGGGCGGGATGATGAAACCGGTTGTCCGGGGCCTCCCGCTCGCTGGTGGGCAGCAGTCCCAGGCAGGCCGACCAGACATATGAGGAGTGAGCCATGACGGTAGAAACGCCCGCACCCAATTCTGCGACCGCCTCACCCGGAAATCGCGGGTCGAGCAGACACAAAGTTGTCGTCATCGGCTCCGGCTTCGGCGGCCTCTGGGCCACCGAGGCTCTGGCCAAGGCGCCGGTCGATGTCGTCATGATCAGCGGAACCTCCCATCACCTGTTCCAGCCGCTGCTGTACCAGGTCGCGACGGGTGTCCTTTCCGAAGGTGAGGTCGCCCCGGCTACGCGCGAGGTGCTGAAACGGCAGCGGAACGCGACTGTGCTGCTGGGCCGGGTTACCGAGATCGACATTGCGGCCAAGACAGCTACCTCAGTCAGCCCCCTGGGTACCACCGTCACTCCGTACGACACCTTGATCGTTGCGGCCGGCGCTGGGCAGTCCTATTTCGGCAATGATCAATTCTCTGAGTTTGCTCCTGGGATGAAGAGCATCGACGACGCACTTGAGCTGCGGGGCCGGATCTTCGGGTGCTTCGAGCTGGCTGAGCTTTGCAGTGACCCGCAGGAGCGGGAAGAGTGGCTGACCTTCGTCGTGGTGGGCGCGGGTCCCACCGGGGTCGAGATGGCGGGTCAGATCAGCGAACTGGCGCACCGTACGCTGCGCCGCGACTTCCGTCGTATCGACACCACAAAAGCCAAGATCATTTTGCTCGATGCTGCACCGGCCGTACTCGGCGCGTTCGGGGACAAGCTGTCGGCGGCGGCTCGTGAGCAACTCGGAAAAATCGGCGTCGATGTCGAGCTCAACGCCAAGGTCGTCGGGGTCGATAACACCGGAGTCGACATCGTCGATTCGGACGGCAACGAGCGGCGCATCCGCTGCCGGTGCAAAGTATGGGCCGCCGGAGTGAGTGCCTCACCGCTGGGCAAGCAGCTTGCAGAGCAAAGCGGTGGCGAGGTTGATCGGGCCGGTCGGGTGCAGGTCAATGAGGATCTGACGTTGCCCGGACACCCAGAGATCTTCGTGGTGGGCGACATGATGGCGTTGAACAACCTGCCCGGTGTTGCCCAGGTTGCCATGCAGGGCGGCAAGTATGCCGCCGGCCAGATCGTCCGGCGGTTACGCGGTGAGCCGCCGGCGCCACCGTTCAAGTACTTCGACAAAGGCAGCATGGCCACGATCTCCCGATTCCACGCGGTGGCCAGCATTGGCACGAAGATCCGAATGGCGGGCTTCGTCGCCTGGATCATGTGGCTCGTCGTTCACGTGATGTATCTGGTCGGTTTCAAGAACCGGTTCACAACGGTGATCCACTGGGCGGTCAGCTTCATCTTTCGCGGCCGTTCCCAGCGGACGACGACGAGGCAGCAGATTGTGGCTCGTACCTTGATGGCTCGGCTGAGCGCAGCGGAGGAGGCCTTGAAGGATGCCGACCAGAAGGAGCTGAGTCCTGAGCCCTCCGAGTTGCGCCCTGAGCCCTCCGATTTGCGCCCTGAGCCTGTCGAAGGGCGTGCTTCGAAACGCCGAGCACCGAACAGCCATACGGGGGACCGCATCGACCAGCCCGGTGATACCGCTCCGGTCAAGCAGGCTCCCGAGAGCTGAGATCGGCGGGTGACGGTACCCGATCTCGTCCTCAACAGCGGCCGAACGATTCCGCAACTGGGCTTCGGAGTCGCGCAGATCGGTGCTGCCGGAACTGCGGATGCCGTCGCGGAGGCGCTTTCCGAAGTCGACGACACCGGCACGAATCAAGGAGAACTTCGAGATCTTCGACTTCCAGCTTGGGCCGTCCGATGTTGCGGCCATCAGCGCGCTCGACCGAGGTGAGCAGGGCAGAACGGGCCCCAATCCGGACGTATTCACCGACGTATCCAGCTAGTGCGCGTCCTCTGTCAACTCACCGACGGCACGCTCGAAGGCGAGAATTCCCTGGACGAGTGCCCGCAGGTCTTCGATGGCAAGTCTTCGCAACACCGGGGTTGGCATGGTGCCTGCCGAGCTCAGCAGACTGCGGATGGTCGCACTGCCCTCCGGTGTCACGGTGAGCCTGCGGACTCGCCGGTCGCTGGGATCTTCACCCCGAGCCACCATGCCGTGTTCTACCAGCCGATCGACGAGTCCGGACATCGTCGCCACCGAGACCTTCAGGAGCGCGGCGAGCTCATGCCCCGTTGCTTTCTCAGGATCTATCGCGATCATGGTGAGTACTTTGAGCTGCTGCATGGTGAGGGGCGTCGAGATCAGCGGCTCAGCCATTGAGGACAACGCACGCCGTTCGAAGCTGTCCTGAACCCGCTCCAGACAGCTGATCAGTTCGTCTTGTTCGTTGGCGGGCCCGGGATCGCTACCAGAGGCTGCGGCGTCGTGAGCCGTGCTGGTCATCTCCCCGCCTGTCATTTGTTTCGTACGTCACCTATTGGAAATAGATCGTAACGCCTTGATTATCGAAGTCGCGCAAACTGTAAGCTCAACGCGAATGATTGTGTCGACGGTATCGTACGGCGCCGGTTGTGGTTCCGATCGCCGCGGAAGGGAGCTTGCTAAATGACCTCCCTGACGCGGATCAGTCTGGCCAACCGCATGATCGTCGGCCTGGCCACACTGGCCATCGTCGTTTTTGGGCTGCTGGCAACTCTCAACCTCAAGCAGGAACTGCTGCCGTCGATCCAGGTGCCGACAGCGATCGTTACTGCGAGCTATCCCGGCGTATCACCGCAGATCGTTGCCGATGACGTGTCGACGCCATTGGAACGTTCACTCACCGGCATCTCTGGCGTGACGAAGGTTCAGTCGACCTCGTCGAATGGCAACGCCACGATCAGCGTCGAATGGGAGTACGGGCTCGATCCCGACAAGGTCGTCGCCGACATCCGCAACGCCGTCGACGGGGTTCGGCCCACGCTGCCGGATCAGGTCGAGACCGAGGTCATTACCGGCAGCACCGACGACATTCCGGTGTTGCTGCTCGCGGTTGCCTCCGATGCTCCGCTCGACGAAGCGAGCCGGCAGGTCGAGAACGTGGTGATTCCCGAGCTGGCGGGGATCGATGGCGTACGCAGCGTCACGGCGACCGGCGAAGACACCACCCAACTATTGGTCACGCTGCGACCAAAGGATCTTCGCAAGCACGACGTGACGGCCCAGGCGGTCACTCAGACCGTGCAGGGCCAGGCCACGGTTACCCCCGCTGGCACCAGCTTTGACAAGACCCTCGAGCTCGCCGTGGAGGTTGGCAGCAGTTCCAACACCGTCAAGCAGTTCCAGGCCGTGCAGGTGCCGACCCCCGACGGTCCGATCAGGCTGTCCGCGGTCGCCGATGTCAAGGTGGACTCGATCGAGTCGACCTCGATTGCACGTGCTGACGGGCGACCGGCACTCAGCGTTGCCGTCCTCAAAGACACCGACGCCGACGCGGTCGAAATCTCTCACACGGTGCGCGACCAGATTCCTAGCCTCGAACAGAAGCTCGGCAACAACACCACCATCACCACGATCTTCGATCAGGCACCGCTCATCGAGCAGTCGATTCATGATCTTGCGATTGAGGGCCTACTGGGCCTGGCCTTCGCCGTCTTGGTGATCTTGCTCTTCTTGTTCTCCATCCGGGCAACCTTGATCACGGCAATCTCGATCCCGCTGTCGTTGCTGATCGCCATGATCGGCGTGCAACTCAGTGACTACTCGCTGAACATCTTTACGCTGGCCGGGCTCACCGTAGCCGTCGGGCGGGTGGTGGATGACTCGATCGTCGTCGTGGAGAACATCAAGCGACGGGATCTCGGGCATCGCACCCTTCGGCCCAGCGATGTTTTGGCGTCGGTCAAGGAAGTGGCCGGTGCGGTCACGGCGTCCACCTTGACCACTGTCACTGTGTTCGCGCCCGTGGCGATTGTGTCCGGGGTAGTCGGCGAGCTCTTCCGGCCTTTTGCGATCACCATCGCCGTCGCATTGGGTGCCTCGCTGTTGGTCTCAATGACCATCGTGCCTGTGCTCGCGTACTGGTTCCTTCGCGGCGGAGCGCGTCGTCGCCAGCTCGCGGCGACCGCTGCGGAGAAACCTGGTGCGCCGGAAGCCTCCGAGACCCACACGGCCGAGGAAACGAAGGTCACGCGGCTGCAGCGCGGGTATTTGCCGATCCTGCGGTTCGGCCTGACCCATCCCTTCATCACGCTTGGCATCGCACTGCTGGTCTTCGTCGGAACGCTGGGCTCGGCAACGTTGCTGAAGACCGACTTCATTGGCTCGGTCACGGACCAAACCACGCTCGCGATCCAGCAGAAGCTGCCGGCCGGCACGAGGCTTTCGACAACTAGCGCCGCGGCCACGCAGGTCGAGAATCTGCTGCGCGGCGACCCTCAGGTAAAGAGCTATCTGGTGACGATCGGCGGCAGCCTCGTACCGGGCACATCCCGGAATACCAACACTGCGGAGTTCACGGTTCTGCTCGCCGAGGATGCAAAGGCTGACACCGTACGCCCACAGCTCGAGCAGCAGGTGGCCGAACTCGACGAATCGGCCGGTGAGATCACCGTCACGACCACCAACAACCAATCGACGACCAACGACCTAACTGTCACCGTCAAGAGCGAGAACACCGCAAGCCTGCAAATCGGCGCCAAGGAAGTTGAGCGTGAGCTCGATACCGTTCCGGGGCTGACCAATATCCGCACCAACCTCGAGGAACAGCGCAAGTTGCTCAAGGTGACTCTCGACAAGAAGAAGGCTGCGTCCCTGGGTTTCACCCAAGGTGATGTGGGTCAGGCGATTTCGAACGCTCTGCGCGGTACCCAGGTGGGCTCAGTCACCCTAGCTGGCGAGCAACGAGACATCTTCGTTCGCACTCAGGCCGCAGATGAACCGAGTCCGGCCGATATCGGCAATCTCGAGCTGCCGGTCAGCCAGCTGCAACAAACCAACGCGCAGAAGAAGGCCTCAGACAAGCTGGCCGCCAAGCAGAAGGCGTTTACCAAGGAGCAACAGCAGCTCCAGGACGATGCGACCTCCGATCAGAATGACGAGCTGCGCAAACAGCGCAACAAGCTGGAAGAGAACCGCTCGGACACCGTGGATCAGCTCGACAAAACGAGGCGCCAGCTGGCCGACACCAAAAAGCAATTGGCCAAGCTCAAAGCGAACCCGCCGAAGCCACCGCCTCCGCCCAATCCCTCTGTTCCGCCTATTCCAGTGACCCAGCAACAACTGGCAACGCAACTGGCAACCCAGCAGTGGTCCCAGCAGGTCGCCCAGCTCTCCGCTGCGGTGACCCAGACGGAGAAGGCCATCGATCAGACCGACGCCAGCATCGACCAGATCGACGAGAGCATCAAGCAGGTTGACAAGCAACAGGATGCGGCCGACAAGCAGGCTCAGCAAACCAAAGAGCAGCGGGCAAAGCAGGAGAAGCTGCAAGACGAACAAGAAGCGCTGGATGATGTCCGCGCCAAGGCGGTGAAGGTCAAGAACGTCGCCAAGGTTCAGGAGGTGTTGGCTCCGACGACGGTTACCCAGATCGAGGGAACGCCGTCGGTGACGATCAGCGCCACGCCTGATGTCAACGATCTGGGGGCGCTGACCGCAACCATTCAGAGCCGCCTCGATGCACTAACCGATCTGCCGCCGGGCGTCACGGCAACGCTCGGCGGGTCGGCCCAAGATCAGCAGGACGCATTCCGCCAGCTCGGCCTCGCCATGTTAGTGGCGATCGCCTTGGTCTTCATGATCATGGTGGGTACGTTCCGGAGTCTGGTGCAGCCCCTGATCTTGATGGTCTCGATTCCCTTTGCCGCAACCGGTGCGGTGGCTGGTCTGCTGATCACTGATACGCCGCTCGGTGTGCCGGCCATGGTTGGTCTGCTGATGCTGATCGGCATCGTCGTGACCAATGCGATCGTCTTGATCGATTTGATCAATCAGTACCGCCGGCGTGGTGAGGACCTGCGTTCGGCGATCACTGACGGAGCCCGACTGCGACTGCGACCGATCATCATGACGGCGTCCGCGACGATCTTCGCGCTCATCCCGATGGCACTGGGATTCACCGGGGGAGGAGCGTTCATCTCGGGGCCGCTGGCGATTGTGGTGATCGGCGGCCTGATCTCTTCGACAGTGCTCACCCTGCTGCTGGTTCCGGTGCTGTACTCCTTGGTCGAGCGACGCAGCGAACGCCGCCGGGTGCGGGAAGCGTCGGATCTGCCCTGAGCGCTTCGCGCATAGCGAGAGGTCACCGAATATCTCTCGAGAGGCGCCGAGAGCGTAACGTAAGCGCCACTTCGTCAGGGTCACGAAGCATCTTGGAGGATGAATGCAAATCAACTGGTCAACCGAATGGCTGACGAGCCTGTTATGGATTGCAAAGGTATTTGTTCTCGTCGTCGTCGGCTTTGTGCTGGTCGCGTGGTTGCTGCTCAAGCGGGCGCGCTGGGCCAAGCAATTCTGGCGGCTATCAGGGATGTACTTCATCCCTCGCAGCCGCGGCTGGCTAGGCTGGCGGCCGATCTTGACCGTCGCATTGCTGCTCCTACTGACCGTCATGTCTGTTCGGCTCGACGTCCTCTTGACTTACCAAAGCAATGGCTTGTACACGGCATTGCAGAACCTCGATGCGCCAACCTTTTGGAAGTACATCGGGATCTTCGGAGTGCTGGCGACAGTCAACGTGATACTGGTGCTTTTCAGCTTTTGGGTCGGCCAGGCGCAAATCATTCACTGGCGCCTGTGGCTCAACCAGCGCATGGTGGGTGACTGGCTAGGCGGCACTGCCTATCACCGGATGCGGTTTGTCAGCTCTCCGGTAGACAATCCCGATCAGCGCATTCAGCAGGACGTCACGTCTTATGCCTCGGATTCGCAAACACTGGCCTTGGGCGCCGTGTCCTCCTCGGTGTCTCTGGTCTCCTTCACCATCATTCTGTGGTCGCTGTCAGGCCCACTCACCGTCTTCGGCCTGCAGATTCCCCGCGCAATGGTCTTCTTGGCCTACATCTACGTGATCATCGCGACAGTCTTGGCCTTCCGGATCGGCCGGCCGCTGATCCGGCTGAACTTCCTCAATGAGCTGTTGACGGCCTCGTACCGCTACAAC
This sequence comes from uncultured Actinomycetota bacterium, assembly GCA_963798835.1. Lineage (GTDB taxonomy): Bacteria > Actinomycetota > Actinomycetes > Propionibacteriales > Propionibacteriaceae > Microlunatus. The sequence continues at coordinate 70,300 of CAWCVF010000008.1, forward strand.
CTGGTACGGATCCGGGACAACTCCGAGAACATTGCCTTCTATCGGGGCGAGCAAGTCGAGAACATGGGGCTAATGGGCCGCTTTGTTGCGATCATCGCCAATACCTGGGCGATCGTCTATCGGAGCCTGAAGTTTCAGGGATTCAATCTGGTGATCAGCCAGATCGCAGTGATCTTCCCCGTGATCATCCAGGCCCCACGATTCTTCAGCCAGCAGATCACCCTTGGCGACGTCACGCAGACGGCACAGGCATTTGGACAGGTTGAAGGGTCGCTCTCGTTCTTCCGTCTGGCTTACGACGACTTCGCCAGTTATAAAGCCTCCCTGAACCGGCTCACTCAGCTGCTCGACGCGAACGAAGAGGCGCGCGCTCTGCCGGTCGCGCATACAGAAGAGCGGTCCGATGGGCTTGGCGTCCGCGATCTCGACGTACGGCTGCCCAACGGCCAGCCACTTCTGACCGACCTTGATCTCGATCTCCGTGGCGGCGAGTCACTGCTGGTCAAAGGCCCGTCCGGCAGCGGTAAGACGACGCTGCTGCGCAGCTTGGCTGGCTTGTGGCCGTACGTGGACGGAACGATTGATCGGCCGATGGACGGGCAAGCCATGTTCTGCGGTCAGCAGCCGTACCTGCCGCTCGGTAGTTTGCGTACCGCGCTGGCGTACCCATCTCCTGCCGAGACCCTCAGCGACGACGTGGCTGCGGACATATTGCGGGCGGTCCAGCTCGGGCATTTGGCAGACCGCCTGGATGTGGAGACCGACTGGACCAAGACGCTGTCTCCTGGCGAGCAACAACGGCTCGCTTTCGGACGCATCTTGATCGCCCGTCCGTCGCTGGCGTTCTTCGACGAGACCACGTCTGCGCTGGACGAAGGCCAAGAGCACGCCATCTATGGGCTGGTACGGGAACGGATGCCGGATTGCACCATCGTCAGCGTCGGTCATCGGAGCAGTCTGGAGACCCTGCACAGCAATGAGCTGACACTGCTGGGTGAGGGCCGCTGGGAGGCACGGGCCCTGGTAGCCGAGTAACGCAGAGTTGTCAGAACGCGGTTGAGCTATAGCTCAACCGCGTTCTGACAACTCGGGGGTCAGCCATTGCTCGCGAGTGATCATGTAGACCGGCCACCCTTCGGTGTTCGTACCGGCCGGTCGCATGCCCAACTTGCTGAGCAGCGCTTGGGCCGGCAGGTTCTCTGGCCGCGTCTCGGCACCGATTGCCGCCAGCTCCCGCTGCTCGAATCCGGCCGCGATAGTCGCATTCGCCGCTTCGAAGCCGAGCCCCTGACGCCAAAATTGCCGGTTTCCCCGGCCACCGAGACCAACTACCGGACCAGAGCCGTAGTCCTCGTGTTGCAAGCCGACGTCTCCCACAATCTGCCCCGATTTGGTGTGAATCACCGTCCAGAGACTCAATTGATCATCACGGTCGAAGAGATCGATCTTGGTCTGTACCCACTCGGCCGCCTCGTCGACGGTAGATGGCAGCTCCGAATTCAAATGCTGCATCGTCTCGACATCGCCATACACCGCGAGCAAGCCCTCAGCGTCGCCGAGCTGCATCGGCCGAATCGTGAGTCTCGCCGTAACGATCGGAAACCGAATCGAGGCCGTCACGGCGTGATCGGCGTGAAGGGACGCATCTCATCTGTGCCTGGACGCACAACACCTGCTGCCGACTCGGGCACTTCGTTCCAGGCGCCGGGAAGATCACCGAGCGGTTCGGAAACGACAAGCCGAGTTTCGTCACCGACCGCGTGAAGAATCTCTACCTCAGGGTGTAGCTGGCGCAGCGTCGCAACGTTGGTGGAGAAGAAAAGCGATCGGCTCTTGCCCTCGCTCGAGTACCGGAATGCCCAGATGGATTCGCCATTGCTGGTGGCAATGGTTCCTTGGAAGGGATAGTCGACCCCGTGATCATGACCCACCTTCTCGACGAGGCCGATGGCACGCGCGACCGCCTCGAAGGGATCATCGGCCAGACCGAACGTCAGTGCCAGGTAGAAGAGGGCTTCTGAGTCCGTTGAGCCTTCAATGTCGGGATACAAGATCGGATCAACCGCCATCAGGAGATCGCGTTTGGTGTGGTGGAACTCGCGGATCATGCCGTTGTGCATCCACATCCAACGGTCATGGCGGAACGGATGGCAGTTCGACTGCTGCACCGGCGTCCCGGTCGACGCGCGGATGTGCGCGAACATCAGCGGTGTGCGTATCTGGGTCGCCAGCTCCCGAAGATTCCAGTCGTTCCACGCTGGCTCAATGCTTTTGAACAAGGCTGGCTCGAGGCCCTCGCCGTACCAACCGATTCCGAAGCCGTCGCCGTTGGTCGTTTCGGCGCCGAGCTTGGAGTGCAGGCTCTGGTCGATGATCGAATGTTGTGGGCGGAACAGTAGCTCGTAAGCGAGGATCGGATCTCCGGAGTAGGCCATCCATCTGCACATGGGCAGAGTGAAGCAGCTGCTCGATGACGCGTCATCACCCTTCGTGGGGGAATATCGTCGACAACGGCGAGAGATGCAGCTGGACCGGCTTTCCGGAATCGTGGTGAAACGCTAGATACGGAAGAACATGCCGAGGAATCGGTCCGCGAGCGCCTTGTCGCCACGCACCGTGCCGCCGTTGAAGCGCCCGAATGCGGTGAGAACGAAGCTGCCCGGATCGAACTCGATCACCGCCGGGAGGTCGCTTACATCGCCCTGCTCGTAGGTCATGCCATCCGGCGACACATTGACGCGGGTAGTCCCGGCATTAGGTCCGCTGGTGACCCGTACGCCGATGGTGAACGGCTCGGTATCCGGTGCAACGCTAATCGTTCCGGCCCAGATGCCGAACATGAACGGAACCAGCAGGTCCGCAACGTCGCTGTGCAGACCGTGTTCCCGTCCGGTGCCCTCGCGAATGTCCCAGGAATGCACCCCATAGTCCATGAGCTGGAACGCCGGATAGAAGAACGCTGGCACCGGGCCCATGTAAAAGTGCGAGACCATCAGCCCCGTCCAGTCATCCGGACTCAGGCCTTCAAAGATGCCCATCATCTTGGCGAAGTCGCTGCGCAGCCTCTCGACCATCTCCGGCTGAGGAAGGTCACGGAACGACCTGCCTTGTTCCTCGGCGCGTTTTGCCATTCCTACCAACCCGTACGCGGGCGCGATGTCAGACCGATTGCGCGCGGCGTCGAACGCCGGGAAGTATCCCTCGGTGGTGTCAACGATGTGTCCGACGATGTCGCGCACTTCCCACTCAGGGCAGGCCGTCTGGGCCGTCCAGGTTTCCGGTTCGGCCGCCAGTGCGAAGAAGCTGTCGGCTTGCTCTCGTACGACACGCAGCACCGTGTCCTTGCCGTCGTAGCTCATGGCATTCCAACTCATGCCTACCGTCCTCCTCAGGTGATGCGGATTGCCACGCTTGCAAGCCGCCAGCGATCAATGATCAAACTCTTGACTGATCATGATCAGCTCCGCGCCGAAGCCGCGAGGGCGTGCAGTCGTGGACGGGTGTTGTTGATCAAGAAACTACAAGATGGCGGCCGATAGCTGCGCCGTACGCGACGCAGCCGGCCGCTGATCTTGGGTTACCGAGTATCGAACCCGGCCCCATCCTCCGCTTCGAGCTCAGCTTCCAACTCGGCCTCGGCTTCGAGCTCGGCATCGAGTTCAGCTTCGGCTTCGGCGATGACGACGTCGATCACGAATCCCAGAGCATCGGTGAGATTGCCCGCTGCTGAGACGACCCGCGCCGTACCGACAACCGGAGCCACCGCGACCAGCAGACCTTGCGCGTCCTCGAGCGTCAACCCAAGCTCGACGGAAGGCTCGAAATTCATGACGTATGACGCGGCCGGGGCGTCGACGGCCACCAGGGCGGCCAGCCGGGCAAGCATGTGCTCGCGCGCGCTGAGCGTACCGTGGGCCACCGATACGGCGGTCATCTCGGCGAGGGTGTTGAGTACTGGCGTTTCGTCTGGCATGGCGGGCACCTGCTCTCGCATCGTTGGGAGGATGGCTGGGCGCACCGTGGTCATACGCCCAGACAAATCCTGTCAGCATCTGACCGTTCGCCACCACCCTTTGGTCCATATCTAGTTGCAGACGCCACTTTTTTGTCACGCCGCACCGTCTCGTGGACGCGGCACTTATTTGTGCGGGGCGTTAATGGGAGGGATGGGGCGCCATAAAAAGATGGGGCGTGATGAGGAGGTTGGCAGGGCTTACGATCCACAGCCCAAGCGCGATACCTTGCTGCCAAGCCGCCGATTGAGTGCCAGTCGGGGTTTCGCTCGGGGATGACGCTCGGAGGGTGCCCCCAATGCGAACACGTAGGTTGGTTCCAGTCCCAGTAGCCGTCGCTCTGACAGTTGTCGTGATCACTCTCGGGCTTGGCCTGGGAGAGAATCGCACGCTATCCACCACCCGCACCGCTGTCGCCGCCACACCGACCAGCAGCCCCTCGCTCGCGCCCAACGTCCTGCCCGGCGACGAACGCGTGCCGGCGACGTTCCAGACCGAGCAGCGGCTTCCGTTCCAGCCGCCGGTCGAGCTGCAATCGGCGAACGGGCAGCTGCGAACGGCGTTCAATGTGGAGCCGACTACGTTCTCGGTGGCCGGTACCCAGGTCAAGGGCTACAGCTTCCAGGGCCAATACATCGGCCCCACGCTGCGGGTCCGTCCCGGTGACACCGTCCGAATCGATCTCACCAACAAGCTGGGTCAGCCAACGAATCTGCACGGCCATGGAATGTTCATGTCGCCGTTGGGCATCTCCGACAACGTCTTGCGGGTCATGAAGAGCAACACCTTCAATCACATCGAATGGAAGCTTCCTCGAGACATCGAGCCGGGGACCTACTGGTACCACACACACCTGCACGGACTGGTGGAGAAGCAGGTCTTCTCCGGATTGTCGGGAATCGTCATCGTCGACGGGCTCGACGAGCTGCTGCCTCCGGCCCTGCAGTCTGTGCAGCAGTCCGTAGTGGCGCTGAAGGACTTGCAGGTCAAGAACGGTGCCATCGTCAATAAGAACATTGACTCCAACGCCCCGACCACGCGTACCGTCAACGGCCAGGTCGATCCGGTGCTCACCGTACGCACCAACGAAACCCAGATGCTTCGACTGGCAAACATCGGTGCCGATATCTGGTACCGCCTCAAGCTGAGCGGAACCCAATTCCGGGTGATCGCGGAGGACGCCAACCCAGTCGCCCAGGTGTGGACCGCCGACGAACTCGTGCTGCCGCCAGGAAAGCGTTACGACGTCTTAGTTCGTTGGCCCGTCGCGGGGACGCAGACGTTGAAGACACTGCCGTACAGCACCGGCCCGGACGGGGACAACTATCCCGAGCGTCGGCTCATGACGGTGAAGGTCGAGGGCGACGCGGTTCCAGATGTCGACTGGCCGACGTCCCTGGCACCGGTATCGCCGCTGGCGACGGACAAGGTAGACCGCACCCGACAGTTCGTCTTCAGCGAGAACACCAAGACCAACCAGTTTTACATCAACGGCAAGCAGTTCGACGCGACGCACGTCAACGTTGTCGCCAAGCTCGGCACCACCGAGGAGTGGATCATCAAGAACACGGCGCGTGAGCAGCATCCGTTCCACATACACGTGAACGACTTCATGGTCATGGCGGTCAACGGGAAGCCGGTTCAGTCGCATAGCGAGCAGGACACTGTGCCGCTACCGGTGAAGGGTGAGGTCCGAATTCGCATGCACTTCAACCGCTTTGTCGGCGCATACGTCTTCCATTGCCACATCCTGGCCCACGAGGACAACGGGATGATGGGCATCATCGACATCAGCAAGAACGGGAAGCTGTCCAAGGCGACCCAACAGGCTCTCGACAAGATGAACAGTGAGATGGCCGGCCAACACATGGGCCACAGCTAGCGGGCTAGCAACCGCGCCAGCGGATAAGTCAATCCCCAACATTTCTCCGCACACGGTCACGTATGAATGCCGAGATCGGCAATTCGGGCCAAATACGTGGCTTTGTGCGGAGGGACGAGCGCCTCAGTCCGCTCCTGTCCCCTCCATCCGCGAGCGTTTACGCTGACGGCTCCGGCCGCCAACCTTGCTAGCCAGAACGTGTCCTAGCCTGAGGCGATGAGGATCGTCGTCATCGGCGGAAGCGGGCACATCGGTACTTTCTTGATCCCCAGATTGGTCCGTGCCGGCCATGACCTCATCAACATCAGTCGCGGGCAGCGGTCGAGCTACGTCGAGGATCCCATGTGGGAGCAGGTGCGGCACGTCACTGCGGATCGAGTTGCCGAGGACCGCGCGGGTACCTTTCCAGACCGCGTGGCCGCGCTTCAACCCGATGTCGTCATCGACCTCATCTGTTTCACCCTTGACTCCGCTACCAAGCTCGTCGAGCGGCTTCGTGGCGAGATTGGCCAACTGCTCTACTGCGGCTCGATCTGGCGTTTCGGCCCCAGCCTGAAGGTGCCAATCACTGAGGACAACGGAGCGCCGCCTACCGGCGCGTACGGAATTGCCAAGGACATCACCGCTCGGATGCTGCAGGAGGAGACAAGGTCCGGCGGCCTGGTTACTTCGTCGCTCCATCCTGGCCACATCGTCGGCCCCGGCTGGCACCCCATCGGCCCCTTGGGCAGCCTCGACGCCTCGGTATGGAAGAAGCTCTCGGCCGGAGACCCGATCGACGTTCCGGGTATCGGCGCGGAGCTCATGCATCACGTTCACGCAGACGATGTGGCCCAGGCGTTTGAGGGTGCCGTGGCGCACCGCGACGCAGCAGCCGGCGAGGCGTTCAACGTCGTCGCGTCCTCCGCGCTGAATGTGCGCGGCTACGCAGAGATTGCAGCATCCTGGTTTGGCCAGACAGCGGTCCTGCGGTCAGTGACGTGGGACGAGTTCAGACGTAGTACGGAAGCCGAGTACGCCCAGTCGAGTTGGGACCATCTCGTCCGGAGCCACTACTGCAGTATCGAGAAGGCGCGCAGGCTGATCGGGTACACGCCGCAGTACGAGCCGGAAGATGCGGTGCTGGAGTCGATCCGCTGGTTGATCGCTCATGGACAACTAGATGTCGCCAATCCCTTGACGGTGTGACACTGCAGTTCGGTCGATGGGGTCGAGGCGGTGCCGGTAAGGACCGGCCCGTAGCGGCGCGAGGACACGCGGGTTGCGCCTTTAGCCAGAAACCCGAGGCTCAGTCGAAGTGCAACGAGTCCCTGCGTTCACGCTTGAGCTCAAAGAAGTAGGGGTAGCTAGCCAGAGTTACACAGGCATCCCAGATCCGACCGGCGTCCTCACCCCGGGGAATGCGAGTGATGACTGGTCCAAAGAAGGCGGTGCCGTTCACGTGAATCGTCGGAGTTCCCACGTCCTTGCCGACCTTGTCCATCCCCGCATGGTGGCTTTCGCGGACCGCGTCGTCATAGTCAGTCGACTTGGCGGCGTCCGCTAACTCCGGCGGCAGGCCGAGCTCATCGAGCGCTTCGGCAATGACAGCGGACATGTCCTGATAGCCCTTGTTGTGAATGCGCGTGCCCATGGCGGTGTAGAGAGGCGAGAGGATTTCCTCTCCCTTGAACTGTGCCGCCGCCACCGCGACTCGCACCGGACCCCAAGAAGCCTGCAACTTCTTCCGATAGTCATCGGAAACGTCGGTGTCTTCGTTCAGCACGGCCAGGCTCATGACATGGAAGTGCACGTCGATATCGCGTACTTTTTCCGTCTCTAGGATCCAGCGCGAGGTGATCCAGCAGAAGGGACAGGCCGGATCGAACCAGAAGTCGGCTCGGACGCGGGCAAGGGCTGTTTGAGCGGTCTTGTCTTCCGTCGACGTCATGGTGGAAGTCATCGAATCTCCTGTGCATCGCACGGTCAGAGTTGTGTCGGAATACATCGCATAGCTTGGCTATATATAGAAGCTGAGATGCGCGTCGAGATATTCCTGATTGGTCCGTCCAGGAGGCTGCGGCAAGCAGGCCGCCTAGGAGGAGTTCAGGCCGGTACGTCGCCGACCCGACTCGCCAGGCGAAGTGTTTGGCCAGTGCCACCCTTGACATCTCCTGAGCTTAGAGTACTCTACGTTCTCTAACGTAGAGTACGTCGCGTTCTCTGCGAAACTCATTTCGAAGAGGTTGGATGTCCGAGAGAGCGAACCATTCGGTATCGGTGGTGCTCCCTGGCCTCTTGCTCGCCATGTTCCTGGGCGCGATCGATCTGACAATCATGGCGCCGGCCCTGCCCGCGGTTGCAGAAGACCTGGGCGGACTTGATCAGATACCGGTCGTCGTCACCGGCTACCTGCTCGCCGCCACTGCGATGATGCCGATCTACGGCAAACTCGGCGACCGGTTCGGTCGCAAGCCGATCATGCTCGCCGCAATAGGCCTGTTCGTCGCAGGGGCGGCACTCTGCATCTTTGCCACATCGATGACTCAATTGGCCGCTTTCCGGGCGGTGCAAGGGCTGGGCGGCGGAGGTCTCTCGATCGGGGCTCAAGCGATCATCGGAGAGATCATCAGCCCACGGGAACGTGGCCGGTATCTCGGCTACATCGGAGCGGCGTACGTCGTTGCTGCGGTCGGTGGCCCGTTGCTGGGCGGCTTCCTTATTGATCACGTTGGCTGGCGTGGCATCTTTGTGATCTATCTGCCACTGGGCGTTGCGGCGGCCGCGATCATGTGGTTCACGCTCCGGCTGCCACGCCCGTCGGATCGGTTGCCGGTCGATTACGCCGGTGCGCTGAGCCTTGCTGCCATGGTGATCGGGGTGGTCTTGCTCGGCCAGACCCAAAATCTGATCTTCGTCGGGCTTGCGGTTGCCGGCCTGCTCGCGTGGCTGCTCAGCGCGCGTTCCGCCGCCGATCCGATCTTGCCGTTGCGGCTCTTCCGTGATCGCGGTTTCGCTATTCCGGTGTCGGTGAGCTTCTTGATCGGATTTGCGCTTTTCGGCGTGATCACCTACCTGCCTACCTTCCTTCAAGTGGTCTCCGGTCTCACCGCAATCCGGGCCGGCCTCGTACTTACCGCGCTGATGGGCGGCGTCCTGATTGGCACCGTGGGCTCGGGCCGGCTGATCACCCGCAGCGGGCAGTACAAGATCTATCCATTGGTGGGAACCGCTATCGCGGGGATCGGACTGGCCTTCCTGGCGATGCTGCTCAGTACGGCGCAGCCGCTGGCGATCGCTGGGATCATGATCATCGTCGGGCTAGGCATCGGGCTGGTTATGCAAGTTATGGTGCTCGCCGCCCAGAACGCCGCTGCGTACGCCGATCTGGGAGTCGCCACGTCCTCGGTGACCTTCCTACGTCAGATCGGCGCATCTTTGGGTGTGGCGATTGTGGGCGGTGTGCTCGTAGGCGGTGCTGCGCTGGATCGCGCCGGAGCGGCCGACGCCCTGGCTGCGCGTATGCCACTGGTGATCGGTCTGATGGCGCCGCTGCTGGGACTGGCCTTTCTACTGCTGCTGGCGCTGCCCGCCATCCCGCTGCGAGAAACCGCCTACGTCGCGGAGGAGGCACGGTGAGTTCAGTGGTCGGTTTGCGCGAGCTCGGACGCGAGGATGTCGCGCGGGCCGGCGGGAAAGGGGCCAATCTCGGTGAGTTGATCAAGGCGGGGTTCGATGTGCCGAACGGCTTTGTGCTGACCACCCAGGCGTACGCCGCGGCCCTCGAGTCGGCTCAGCTGTCACTACCCCCGGAGGACGAGGAAGATCCCGCCGCATTTCGGGAGCAGGTGTGCCGAGTCCCCGTCCCGGAGGCCACCCGCCGCGAGATCGCCGCGGCGTACGCGAATCTGGGCGGCGGTCCGGCGGCGGTGCGATCCAGCGCCAGCGCCGAGGACTTGCCAGGCGCTACCTTCGCCGGGCAGCAGGACAGCTTCCTGAATGTCATCGGGGAGCAACAGCTCATTGACGCGATTCGACAGTGCTGGGCTTCGCTGTGGACCGAGCGAGCGGTTGCGTACCGGCGGCGGCGCCGCATCGAGCCGAGCGAGGTACGGATCGCGGTCGTCGTGCAAGCCATGGTGCCCGCCGAGGCTGCCGGCGTCATGTTCACCGCCAACCCGGTGACCGGCGCTCGCGACCAGACAGTCGTGGACGCCAGCAGCGGGCTGGGCGAGGCGGTGGTCTCGGGAGCAGTCACCCCGGATCACTATGTGCTGGACGCCGACGGCAAGCTGGCGGAATTCTCGCTGGGGCGGCGTGAGCTGGCCGTTGTGGGCCGAGCCGGCGGTGGCGTCGAACACCAGCCAGGCGGCGTCGCAACACGGCTGCTGTCCGACGACACGCTGAGCGCGCTGAAGGCCGTTGCGACCCGCGTATCCCGGCATTTTGGTCAACCGCAAGACATTGAATGGGCGCTCAGCGATGGGCGGCTGTATGTGGTTCAGGCCCGGCCGATGACAGCGCTGCCGCCAGCACCTTTGGAACTGTCTCGGTTCCAGCGGATCCAGGGCTCGATCCTGCTGGAGATGCTCACGCTTCGCCCGTATCCGATCGACATGAGCACCTGGCTCCCGTACGGCCCGGCCGGGATGATGGCCGAGATTACGAGCTTCTTCGGCGTTCGCGGCCTTTTCACCGACTTCCTGGTCGAGGACGCCGAGGGTGTTGTGGTCAGCTACCGTCCGCCCTCACCGCACTTCACTCTCGGTGTGCTGCTAGCACCCTTCCGGTTGATCTATCGGATGCTGCGCTATGACCCGGCTCGCTGGCAGGCGGATCCTCGGGCCATTGCGTTCCGCGCGAGCATTTCCAGTGCCAGCGAACAACGGCCTGCTGCTATGAGATGGCCGGAACTTGTTCGGCACCTCCGGAAGTCCTTGGAGTTGATGCGTCCTATTGCGGAGCTGCGCATCGACTACTTGCCGAGTGTGGCTGTTGCGCTGGCTCGGCTTCGGATCTTGCTCAGATTGCTCGGCAAGAGCTCGCTGTTTGGCGAGCTGATCACTGGCGCTCCTACGCTCACCACCGCAGCAAACCAGGGCCTGGAATCGCTGGCCGACTGGGTACGCGGGAATGATCAGCTTCGGGCTGCGCTGCACACCGGCGGCCTGAAACGGCTCGATAATCATCCGGAATTTGCCGCGGCGTTCCAGAAGTATCTAGACACCTTCGGCGCGCGTGAGACCACCGGTCTCGTGGTGGCCACTGCTCCCAGCTGGGGTGAGTCACCGGAGATGGTCTTGGACTTGATCATGGGTCTAGCAGCCGGTCAGCCAGCGGCTACCGACCGTGGCGACGCAGCCCTGGACAAGCTGAGCAGGCATCGAGTGATGCGCTATTCGGGTCCGGCCAAGCTGGTCCGACGCTGGGTGACTGCGGCGCGAGTGGGAGTTGCGTTCCGGGAGGACAGCCACGCGGAGGCCGGTTGGGTGCTGCCGATCTTCCGGAAGGCACTTCTCGAGACCGGCCGGCGCCTCTGCACTGTCGGCGTGCTCGACGAACCATCCGACGTATACCACCTACGGCTCGAGGAGGTGGAGGGTATCGCTGAGGTGAACCGCATCGATCCCGCTAAGCGAGATCGGGTGCGCGATCTGATGCGACGCCGCGCGCTGCGACGCGAAGAGCTGGCCGGCGTACCGCTGATCGATCCGAATCTGGTCTTTCCGCCGTTGAAGGGCGCGGACGCCCTGGTGACTGGGACGCCGGCTGGTGGCGGTCGGGTGAGCGGAGTGGTTCGGATCGTACGCGAACCCAGCGAGTTCGGCACTCTGCAGCAGGGCGAGATCCTGGTATGCCCCGCAACCAATCCTTCGTGGACGCCGTTGTTCCAGCGTGCTGCCGCCGTGGTGGTCGACTCGGGCGGAATAGCCTCGCATGCGGCGATCGTCGCTCGTGAATACGGAATCCCGGCGATCATGGGGACCGGACGAGGAACCAGCGTCTTGATCAATGGTCAGCAGGTGATCGTCGATGGCGGCTCCGGTCGCGTCCTGGCGTCCGACTTGGAGAGCTCTTCATGATCATCGACCACCGGACCCGGCCCCGACGGCGCGGACAGGCGCTTCAGGACGCGATCCTCGATGCGGCACTCACCGAACTCGCAGAGGTCGGCTATGCGAACTTGACGATGGAGCGGGTGGCTGCGCGGGCGAAGGCCAGCAAGGCGTCGGTCTACAGTCGTTGGCCGAGCCGGATCGAGCTGGTGATGGACGTCTTCTACCACCTGATGCCTGATCCGGCCGTACCTGCGGACACCGGCACCTTGCGTGGTGATCTTCTCGCTGCATTTCGACAGACCGCTGAGCTGCTCGCGGGGCCAGCCGGTGAGGCGCTCCGCGGACTGCTCGGGGACGTACTGCCGGATCCCGCGCGTACCGCCGAGATGCGACGCCACTCACATCAGCATGGCCGTCGTACGTTGGAAGTGATTGCCGGCCGAGCTATGGAACGCGGCGAGATCAGTGCTGCTGCGGTGACGCCCCTGCGGCTTGAGGTCGGTCCGGCGATGCTGCGTTATCACTTTCTTTTCCAGGGACTGCCCATCCCCGATACGGTCATTGTCGGCGTCGTCGATGACGTGATGATTCCGCTGCTGACGGGGGCGTCTCATGTCCCGCGTTTCTCCGCACAAGGCCACATATGAAGGCCCAAATCGGCAATTTGGGCCGAATATGTGGCCTTGTGCGGAGAAACGGCGCATCGGCTCAGGTTTGATCACTGGATCTGACAGTCAGCATGATCAAACCGGTGAAGGCGGCGGTCGCGCCGCCGACGGCCCAGGCGATCGCTGTTCCGGTAGGTGGGTTGGCGATCGAAGCGATCGTGACCAGCGCGGCTACGCCGAGAGCGGTCCCTAGCTGCGCAGCAGTGTTGAGCAAACCGGTCGCGCTTCCAGTGAGCTCGTCGGGAACTCGAGTGCCGAGACTGGTGGCCGCTACGGCCGCGATACCCAACCCGATGCCGGTGATCACCGCGCCCATAACGAGGCCGGCGATGCCGCCGGCGGTGATCGCAAGTACCAGGTTTCCGACCGCAATACCGCCGAGTCCGACGCTGCACAAGCGTTGCTCCGGAAGTCTGGCACCGAGTGGCCGGGACAGCACCGACCCGGCAATCACTGCGAAGCTGAACGGCATCAACGCGAAAGCCGCTTGTACGGGGCTGAGGCCGAGGTGTTGCTGCAGCAGCAAGGTAGCCAACACTCCTGCCGAACTTGTCGTGGCAGTGTTGACGAACGACACCAGCGAGCCGGAGCGTAGGTTTCGGGACTGCGCCGCCGAGGCTGGGATCAACGGACTCCGGGCCCGGCGTTGCTGCGCGACGAAGACCAGGATGAGCAATACCCCTGTCGCCAGACTGCCCAGAGCAACGGACCCGAGATTGGGCCGGTCGAGAAGGGACGCGCCGACGATGAGGGCCATGACGGCGGCAACCAGCAGAATCGCGCCTAGTACGTCGAGCCGCCGATACCGGTCCGGCGCGGCGAGGCTGGGCACGCGTAGCAAGACTCCAGCCAGGAGCAATGCACCGAGGGGCGCGTAGACCGCATAGATGGCCTGCCAGCCGAAGGCGGTGGTCAAGACACCGCCAATGACATACCCGAGCACGCCGGCGACGGCGCCGGTGGCGCTCCATGCGGCCAGGGCCGTACGTCGAGCACCCGGCTCCGCAGCGATGTGCAACAGCAGGCGAAGCGCGCATGGCACACTCAGCGCGGCCGCAGCTCCCTCCAGTGCAATCGCTGCCAGCAGTTGCACGATCTCTTGTGCAGTCGCCGCCACGAACGCGACGGCAGTGAAGAGGACGAGACCCACTACGAGCACGCGGCGAGGGCCATACTTGTCGCCGAGGCGCGCGCCGAGCACCAACAGTCCGCCGAAGAACGCCGCGTACACCGTGGCCAGCAGTCCGGCGGCCTCTGGCGGCGCGGATAGCCCGCGGATGATCGTCGGAATCGCAGTGATCGCGCTGGTCACCCCGAGGACGTCCACGAACTGCACGCCGCATAAGGCGACCACCGCCCACCGAGCGGTGCTCGCTCGATGCGCGGAAGCGGCCTCCGAGTGCACCATGGTCACGACGCTACTTCATCGATGAAGTGGCAGGCTGTCAGCATGACTGAGGATCGAGTACGGCGGTTGACGCTACGTGATGTAGCCGCGGAACTCGGTGTTTCGGCGAAGACGGTGTCCAACGCGTACGTGCATCCCGACCAGCTCTCCGCTGAGCTGCGGCACCGGATCATCGACACTGCCGCTCGGCTGGGATATCCGGGCCCGGACCCGGTTGCGGCCGGGTTGCGTCGCGGTCGGGTTGGCGCGATTGGTGTTGCCTACGACAACCGACTCTCCTACGCCTTCGACGATCCAACAACCAGTGCCTTGCTAGCCGGGATTACCACCATCGCCGAAATCGCCGGGGCAGGGCTGCTATTGCTGCCCGGATCCTCTGATCATCAACGCCGTACGGCCGCCGTCACCGGGGCGGTGATCGACGGGATGATCGCGTCCTCCGTCTCCGACGATGATCCGTTGCTGCCTATCGTGATCACTCGGCGGCTCCCGCTGGTGGTGATCGACCAGCCCAGCCCCGACCGGCTCGCGCAGCTCGGCGCAGCCACTGCGCCTTGGATCGGAATCGACGACCAGGCTGCTGCCGAAACCGCAACCGAGCATCTTCTCCAGCTCGGACACCGTCGGCTCGGCGTGGTGTCGTTCGGGCTCTCCCGGGGACGATCAGCAGGATTCGCCGATCAGGACACTCAGGCCGCTGGGACGTACGCCGTTACCCGGCGCCGGCTTGCCGGCTATCGCGCCGCCGCCGAACGACATGGGATCGACTGGCAGGCTGTGCCGGTCTGGGCGGGAACCGACAGCACCGCCGACCAGGGAGAAGCGGGCGGCGTTGCAGTACTCACTCAGACACCCCGCCCGACAGCCCTGCTGTGTTTGAGCGACCGGATCGCTGAAGGAGCCCTACGGGCGGCCGCTCGACTCGGTCTTCGAATTCCTGACGACTTAGCCATCGTCGCCTTCGACGACGCCGTCCCACACGCCGGCACCCTGAACCTGACTACCGTTCGACAACCCAGCCGGGAGAAGGGTGAGTACGCGGCTCAAGCGCTCGTCGACCTGCTTGCAGGTCGTCAGGTTCCGCCACGTCAGCTACTGCCGACGGAATTGGTGATCCGACGCTCCAGTGCTCGGCTGTCTATCTGACGCGGCACTGCTCCGCCATTTTCAACGTATAACGCACTGGGGGGCTTGCCGCAAGACCCCCACGGCGGAGCACAATCTTGGTCTCGGAGCTGAGAACCGGTTCCCAGCTTCCCATCGCCACCAGGGCTCCAGCGCAGCTGAGTGACCGGCCGTCTGCCCCGCGGAGCCGCACCATTCATCGCGCCGGCGCTCGTCGCTACGCGCGACTTCCGAACGTGACCTCATATTTCGATAGTGGAGATGATGACGTGACCCCCGTGACCACCAATACGTTCGACCTTCCCGATCATCTTGTCGTCAAGGCCGACCCGGCGCTGATTGCCGGCGACGAGCGGCACTTTGCAGCCGTCGCTGAGGCCCTGGAGCAACAAATCGCGGACTTGTCCGACCGCCTCGACAGTCTGCGCAAGGCCCGGGGCGGCAGAGGCCGGGCAGCATCGGACCGGGACCTGGAGATCCACCGGCTATCCGCCAAGCTGCGAATTCTGCGCCGCTTCGGCCTGGACATCTGCCTCGGCCGCATGGTCTATGCCAACGGCTCTGAGCCCGCGTACGTCGGTCGGATCGGTCTCACCGATCGCGCAGGTCGTCGGCTGCTGATCGACTGGCGTACCCCTGTGGCCGAACCGTTCTTCGCCGCGACCCATGCCCGCCCGATGGGTTTGACGAGCCGCCGCAGATACCGCTGGACCAGCGGTCGGATCAGCGACTACTGGGATGAGATCTTCAGCCTGGACGGGTTGGCGGGGCAGGTCGCACTCGACGACGAATCAGCGTTCATCGCCAGCCTTGGTAGCAGCCGCTCGCCTCGGATGCGAGACGTGTTGAGCACCATCCAGGCCGACCAGGACGCCATTATCCGCGCCGGTTCGCAGGGAGCTCTCGTCGTCGACGGCGGGCCCGGTACCGGAAAGACCGTCGTTGCTCTGCACCGTGCCGCCTATCTCCTCTACTCCGACCCTCGCCTCAGCGGCCGCCGCGGTGGAGTGCTGTTCGTCGGTCCGCACCGTCCGTACCTGGCTTATGTCGCCGACGTCCTTCCCAGCCTGGGCGAGGAGGGCGTACAGATGTGCACCTTGCGAGATCTCGTCACCGAAGGAGCCGCTGCAGCAGTCGAGAGCGACCCGGACGTAGCTCGCCTGAAATCGTCCGCCGACATGGTGGAGGCGATCGAACCGGCTGTCGGGTTGTACGAGGAACCTCCCTCCGAGGGGATGCTGGTCGAGACCTACTGGGCCGACGTGTGGCTCAGTGCCGCCGACTGGTCCGAGGCGTTCGAGGCAGCCGATCCCGGTACGCCGCACAACGAGGCCCGTGACGAAATCTGGGAGGCGCTGGTGGCGATCGTGATCGACAAGCTCGGCGACGAGCTGGACGAGGAGGTCACCCCTGCCCAGATCCGCCGTTCGTTGCTCCAGAACGACGAGCTGACCAGCACTTTCGCCCGCGCGTGGACAGTGATCGAGGCAGCCGATCTCGTCGGCGACCTGTGGTCGGTGCCCGCCTACCTGCGTAGGTGCGCACCCTGGCTCAGCCTCGAGGAGGTCAGGAAGCTGCAACGGGCGGACGCACAGGCCTGGACGGTGTCGGATCTGCCGCTGCTGGATGCGGCACGGCTGCGGCTCGGTGACCCGGAGGCATCCCGCCGGAAGCGTCAGCGCGATGCCGCCGTAGCCGCCGAGCGCGACGTCATATCCGATGTCATCCAGCACATCGTGGACGCGGCCGATGATTGGGGCGACGACGTGATCATGCTGAAGGGGCGTGATCTGCAGGACGCCCTCATCCACTCCGATGCTTTGCCTAGCGCCGACCCGGATCTGCTCGCCGGCCCTTTCGCGCACGTCATCGTGGACGAGGCCCAGGAACTCACCGATGCCGAGTGGCAGATGCTGCTACGCCGCTGCCCATCCGGCAGCTTCACCATCGTCGGCGACCGCGCCCAGGCTAGGCACGGATTTCCCGAGTCATGGCAGGAGCGGCTCGAGCGGGTCGGGTTCGACACCATCAATTTGGCGTCGCTGAGCATCAACTACCGGACGCCGGAGGAGGTCATGGCGGAAGCCGAGCCGGTGATCAAGGCGGTGTTCCCCGACGCCAACGTCCCGACTTCCGTACGCAGCACCGGCGTCCCGGTCCGCCATGGCTCCACGGCAGATCTCCACATGATCTTGGAGGAATGGCGCACGACGTACGCCGAGGGCACCGCCTGTGTGATCGGCGACTCAACCTTCGAGGCGACGTCTCGGGTACGGTCCCTGACCCCGGAACTCTCGAAGGGCCTCGAGTTCGACCTCGTCGTACTGATCGATCCGGACAGGTTCGGAACGGGCATCGAAGGAACTGTCGACCGCTACGTCGCTATGACCCGTGCGACCCAGCAGCTCGTTCTCCTCACGAGCACCTGACAGGAGGACCTAATGCACTTGAGCCTGTCGAAGGGCACGATCAGGCGCTTCGACAGGCTCAGCGCGCATCACGTAAGCGCTTCGACGAGCTCAGCGCGCATCACGGATTGATCATGACCAGCGGAACTTCATCGCATCCTCGTGCTGCTCGGTCTCACGCATAGCGTCGAGGACGCGCATATCGGACTCGGCGATCTCGAAGTCGAGTTCGGCGTTTTGTTTGATGTGCTCGGTGCTGGTTGCCTTCGGCAACACGACGGCACCCTTTTGCAGCAGGTAGCGGATGCACAGTTGTGGTGGGCTGACGTCGTAACGAGCTGCGATCTCGGCGATCTCGGGGTGGTTGACGATGAGGCCGTGCGCGAAGGGGGAGTAGGCCTCGACGACGATGTCGTGCTCAGCACACTTCTGAACGGTCTCCGACGGGTCGAGTCCGATGAACCAGCGGATCTGGTTGACCATTGGCTTCGTCTCACACGCCGGGAGGAGGCTGTCAAGGTCCTCCGGCTCGAAGTTCGAAACGCCGATTGCCTTCACTCGACCGCTGGCCAGGAATTCCTCCATCGCCTTCCAGATCTGACGGTTCTCTTCCCGGCAGTCCTTGCCCCTTTCATTCCAGGGCCATGGCGCGTGAATTAGGTAGAGGTCGAGGTAATCGAGGCCGATCTCGCTCATTGTCGTCTCGAATTCCGAGAGCGCCTTGTTGTAGTCCTTCGCCTCGGCGGGCAACTTCGAGGTCACATAGATCTCATCCCGCCGAATTCCCGAGTCCCGCACCGCCCGTCCTACTGACGCCTCGTTGTGGTAGGCCCGGGCGGTATCGATGTGGCGATAGCCCAGCTGCAACGCGTCCGCGACAGCGTTGTAGCACTCGTCGCCCTCATTGAGCAGCCACGTGCCGAACCCGATCTTGGGAATCTGGTTTCCGTTGTTCAGGGCGTACGTCTCGGTCAGCGCACTCATCAGTGCTCCTACTCTTTGCTTGGGATACATAGCCAGCCTAGATACAGGCCTTGACGCGCGCGGCACAGCGTCGCTGGATCAGACTCCTCCGTCGTAGGGGAATGCGCCGCGCGGCGCCGATATCGCGTACGTGCGGATCGCGGCATCGCAGCAGGCATAGCCCCAGTTGGCCAGCCGCCGCTGTTGGCCGCTGTCGATCGCCGCTAGCCGCGTAGTGATCGTCATCATGTCATTGCGGCTGGGGTCACTGACCTCTAGCACGGCGAAGTCGGGTTCGCGCTTGCGCGCCTCCGCGGCGTACTCCGACAGTGTGCTGTTCAGCGCCCAGTACGCCACCTTCCGCTCCATTTGCTTGGCGGACTCGATCAGCTCCTTGCGCCGCAGCTTCCGTACCTGGAGATCGAGCACCTTGAGCACATGGACGGTGCCGCCGAGGTAGTCAAGTGGGGGTTTGATCTTCCGCTTGAAGGGGGCGCCACCATCGCTACTCAAGACAAGGCGGTAAGCGGGATCGTCCACCGGTTCAATGCCGAGGTTGTCGAAGACGCCGCCATCGGTCAAGTAGACGGTCCGCTGCGCTCCCCGGGCGTCGGAGTACTTCGACGCGTCCAACAGGCATGGCGACAAGATCGGCGGAAAGGCCGACGATGCCGCCACGGCAAGGACGAGCGGAATGGTCGGGGCCTGGAAGAACCCGGTCGAGCTATCGTTTGGATCCTTTCTAAAGTCACCCACTCCGCGACGGCTGAAACGAAAGAGCGCGCCACTGCTCAGATTGGTGGCAGTGATCACGAAATCTGGACCCGATTGCCGGTCGGGAAGGTCGGCCAGCGTGGCCGATCCGAACAGTGCCTTGTAGCGTTTCTGCACTCGCCGACTGATCAGTCCCGGTATGAACGCGCTAGACAGCACCGCCGCCGCATCCAGGCCATGGCCAGTGAACCGCAGTACGGGATCGAGAACGACCGCATCCAGGTTCGTCGCCACACCCTCGGCGTCGAAGATCAACTTGGTCCAGTGCAGCCCAAGGAAGGCAGCGACGATCGAACCCCCGGAGACACTCGAGACCGTCCGCAGCCTGGGCAGTAGGCCCGCTTGATTCAGCCGAATAAGCGCACCGACGTGGTACACCGCCGCGCGATATCCGCCTCCGGACAGACACAACCCGACATCCCGCATGGGGGCAGCGGACATCAGAACGTCACCGTCACGACACCGTCTTGACCCTGGGGAGCTGTTCGGATTGTGTACCCGAACTTCTCTCGGAACTCCGGCACGTCCCAGATCATCGCCCTGTCGCGGTAGTTGAAGACAAGTTCCTTGCTCTCGCCGCCGTGCACGAGAATTCGCGCTATCGCTATGGGGTCCGGGTGCCCGTGGCGTTCGCCGTTAGTGGAGATCAAATATCTAGGACAGTCGATGAGGTCCAACAGCTCCCGAGAAATGTTCGCCGCGCTGCCATGGTGGGCGACCTTCAGCGCATCAAGTCGCAGCCGACCGCCCTCGGCGTCTGCCAGCGGTTTCAGTGAATCGACGATCCGCCGGTCATCGCCGTCACCGGTGAACAAGATTCGCACTGCGTCGAACTCGAACAAGAACGCAATGCTGGTGCCGTTGGTCTTGGATGTGTCGGCTTTGAACGGGGTCGCGGCAAGCGCCGCGACGTCGATCGGCCCAAACACCTCAAAACCCTCCGGGGCCGGAGGTCTCGGATCAACACCGGGAATCAGGCCGTTGTCCCGGCACTCTGCCACCCAGGTCGGCACCAGCCGATCAAGCAGCCGCCGATCGGGGGCAACGATGCGGAACACCCCGCCGTCTCCCACGGGCTCCGGCTCTCGACCGACTTCGATTGCGTGCCCGCCGAAGGCACGGTTCCACGGCACTTCTTGATCCATAAGCGCGGTGGTGAGCTTCTCGCCATCCTGTGGTCCGAAGGTCTCGAGCTGTGCGTCCATCAGATGATCGAAGCCGTTGAACCACACCTCGCCGACCGGCACCCGGTCGGGGTCGTCGAACATCGCCAAGACACCCAGCACGTGATCCTGGTCGACATGGGTTACGACGAGGAGATCGATGGCCGGTGAATCCAGCGCTGTAAGCACAGGCTTTATCAGGGGATACGTCGCCGTACGGCCGGCGTCGATCAGTACCCGCCGCGTCTTGTCGGAGCCATAGGACAAGAGCAGGCAGTCGCCGTCCTTGCCCGGCAGCATGGTGAGTTCGATCATCGGCTCTCTCCCAATCGCAGCACAACAAACGGTTCCCGCATGTCAACTCGCCAGCAAAGCTCCCGCACCTGCTGGAGCGCGGCAACACACGGTGGGTCCTCCGGAAACGCCGACAGACCGTCGATCAGCCAGGTCAAACCCAAGGTGTAGACCGGCAGCCCGCGCTCGTACCCCTCGAGAAGTGCGGAGCGCGCCTCGTCCACATCGCTTTGCTCTCGCGCGGTACGCAGCCGTCGCGCGCCCCACAAGATCGCGCCGTCACTCAGCTGCGGAAACCACTGCCGCAGATTGCCTAGCCAGGAGTCCCAGCGCTGCGGCTCGCCGCTGGTCTCTGTACCTATCAACACATATCCGCCGGCGGCGGCGCCCAGTGGGTTGCTCACCTTGGAGTAGAGCATGGACTCGACATCGGTGAAGACCACTGCGGCCTTGTCCAATGCGCCGGATGACAGGTAGCCAAGGCCGCCGCCGACCGCTGGATCGCGTACGGCAACGGATACAGCACTGCCCGTCGGGCTCTGTCGTAAGTTGAGCAGCACCTCGATGGCGATCGTCCCGCCGCTCGAGTCCGGCCATGGCCAGGGCGTGGTGATCAAGTACGCGTCGCCTGGTGCAGCGGCGATCAAGTACTGATACAAGTGACCCTCCGTGGGAATGTTCGCCATCGTGTCGGCGTCCAACCGGAAGATCGGGGAGAACTGCTCGGGGTAACGAGGGCTCATTGCCTCGGTCTTGTCTTTTCGGCCGCCCAGGAGGTCTGTCACACGCTGCGTGGCCTCAACGGGGGACAACTCGCGCAGGCCGTTCAACTTCTCGATGGAAAGCGGTGCTGCCTCAACACGATCCAACATCGCAACCTCGGCTCCCAGCTGCCCGGGACCATGATCATCACGGGCTCGATCGCGCGGCGCGAACGCTCGAGAACCGTTGGACTTCGGAACGGGATAGCTCTGCCGGCTGTGATAGATCGCCGAAGGTTCGATATTGCCGACGACGTATTGCATCGTGTGGCTTTCGTACGGCGACTCGGTGAGATCGAACTGTACGGTGACGTCCCGGCCGTCCTGCACCTCAACATCCTCGGAGAAAATTTGGCCGGAGGGCAGGCTCGCCTCGACCACGTAGTGCCCAGCCGGTAAGTCGAAAGACGCCGGAGATGCATCCCAGCCGAGCGGCAGCGCGACCTGACGCAGCGACGGATTACCCGAAGTGATCGCGTACACGTTGCCTACCAGCATGGTGAGTACGCCTTTGTCGACATCCCCGGAGTACCCGCACTCCAGACGGACGTTCAGCCGGCCGGTCATGGCGTCCTCATCAGATCGACGGTACGGAAGACGGGCCGGACTTCCCGGGACCGAACCCGCACGTCGTCGGGCGCGAGCCTGGCCTCGAACTCGTACTCGCCGAGAGCCAGATCGAGCAGCCACCGGCCGGTGGGATCCGCCGGATCGAGCGCACCGACCGCCCGACGAGACTTCTCGGCTCCGCCCTGTCGGCAGACAAACTCGGCAGTCCCATTCGCCTCCTGCGGTACGCAGGTCACATAGACCGGGACAACAGGCAGTCCGACGAGTAGGTGGAGGTCGAAAACCGGCATTCCGTTGACCGCCGGGACTTGCACGCCAGCCACCTTGCCGGCGAAGACGGGCTCCTTCATGAAATGGTCGACAGCTTCGTGCAAGCGGCTCGTGTTGACCCACCACTCCTCGTCGGGATTGTCGCTTCCCGCTCCGCGTAAGGCTCTTAGTGTCGCCTCGGTGAACAGACTGACCGAGTTCGGCCGGGCATGGGACAGGTCGCCGGCGAGCGTCGAGTAGTAGATCACGGCCTCGCGGCGGGGTAGGTCGAGGTCTCGTAGCCCACCCAGCAGCGGCACCTGCCCGGCGAACGCGCCGCCGGTCTGGCTTATCAGCACGTCGGAACTGGCCCGGCAGGCATCGACGAGGAAAATCTGTTGACTCGCTTTGCACTTGCGCAATCCGTCGACCAACTTGCGGAAGTCGAGGGCGCCTTCCAGCGGGTTGTCATCATCGAGGGAAAACTCCCGGCCAAGTAGCGCCATGTCGTCACCCTCGGAGATGCCGTGGCCGCAGAAATAGAAGACCAGTCGGTTGTCAACACTGCTGTCTCCGCGCCGCTTCCACTCTTTGACGGCCGCGACGATCGCCGCAATGTCAGCGGTCGGCACTTCGTGCGCCTGTCCGGTCATCGGGTCGATGAACGGCGCGGACCCCGGCTCGCTGGTGAGCAGCGACAAGCTGGCTAGGTCCTTGCCGGGGCAGTGATAATCGCGCCGCAGCCAGCTGGCAACTGCCCGCGCCGAGATCGGTGGTGAACTCAGCTGCCGTAGTCCGTCCGTCTTGTGCGCTGGCGCTTCGCCGCCAATCAGGTGCGGGTACTGCCCAATACCGATCACCAGGGCGTGTGTGCCGGGAACTACGGCGGCGTCGTGGAAGATCAGGTCGGGCGGATCGGCCATGCCTTCTCCTTACACCAGTACGGGAACGTTCCTACTCACGTCGGAACGCAGATCTCCATGCTCCGAGGCTGACAGGCCCGGCGTCCCGCCGCCACGGGCTTTAGGCCCGGACGGCCCGGGAAATTGCGGGCTGAGCCCGTCGAAGTCCGCAAATGTGGATACTGCGGGCTGAGCTTGTCGAAGTCCGCTTAGCTCGGAAGTCCGGGTGCTGTGCCCTTCGACATGCTCAAGGCACATTTGCGGAGCTTCTGGGCGATACGAGTTACCGATTAGGGAACTGCGAGTAATCCGGGAAGTTGCCGAACAGCCGCTCGCCGTCGCCGTCCGGGCCGTAGGTGACCGCTTGCACGAGCAGGTCCCCGCCGACGAAGGCACCCTTCCACGACTCACCCATGCCGCCGAACACCTCTTCCCGATCACCCCTGCTGCGCGGTCGATTGATGCCTACCTTGAAGGCTTGCAGCTGCTCGGCGACGCGCGAGGCGAAGTCCGTGTCGTCGGTCGCCAGGCTGGCCACCAGGCACCCGTTGCTGGCATTCATGGCCGCGAGCAGCTCGGCCTCGGTGTCCACACAGACGACGGAGTCGAGGGGACCGAACGGCTCGGCGTGGTGCAGCGACCAGTGCGCCGGTGGCTCGAGCACGCAGGCCGGTGCGACGTACGCCGAAGTGTCCTGCCCATCAAGGAAGCGCCCCGCACCCACCGAGCCGCGGTACACGGGAAGCCCCCGGCCCCGCATGGCCTCCTCGAACTGCTCTCCGAGTTCCGCGGCCTTCCGGGCTCCGATCACCGGCCCGAAGTCCAGCTCCGGAAGCGGATCATCCGGACGCTCGACAGCCAGCGGGTGCCCGAAGCGCAAGTCTTCGACGACCGGCAAGTAGGTATCGAGGAACGCCGGCAGCAAGCGTCGCTGGACCACATACCTCGGGTACGCGGTGCACCGCTGCTTGGCGTACTCGAACCCCTTCCGCAGATGCTGGGCGAGCAGCTCCCACTCGGTGAAGTCCCATATTCCCCAAGCGTTCAGCCCTTCCTGCTCGAGAAAATGGCGGCGGCCGCGGTCGGCCAGGGACACGGCGGCGGCTCGACCGTTGGATCGGCCTCCGACGAAGGCGAGTGCCCCGATGCCGGGATTGCTGATCAGTTCATCGCCAAGTTTGCTGCCGATCCCGCTGAGCAGCGTGACCGGCAGACCGGCCCGGGCCATGAAGGCGTGGGCGAGCGTCAGGCAGTGGAAGCCGCCCTGGCTAGGCGTCTTTGCCACTACGGCATTGCCGGCCAGCACCTGAACCAGCTCTGCGTGCACCTGCACGCTCATCGGGTAGTTCCAGCTCGCAATGTTCGACACTGGGCCAGGCAGTGGCCGCCGCTCCGTGTCAGTTCCGATCGCGAGCTGTCGCTCAATCTCGTCGACGTACCAACGGACCCCGTCCAGGCCGCGATCCACGTCGGCCATGGCCAGCCGCCATGGCTTGCCGATTTCCCAGACCAACAGCAGGGCGAGCAGATCGCGGTGCAGAACCATCGCGTCGATCGCGGCGGTCACCCGTTCGCGGCGTTCGGCCAAGCCGACCTTCGACCAGGCATCATGCTGATCGCGGGCATCCTCGACGGCGCTAGCAGCGAGCTCGCGTTCGACACGCGGCGGGCCTTGGATCGGCGACAAGTCGACCGGGGTGACGTGATGGCCGGGCACTCCCACGCGCTGCCACTCGCCGTGCAAGAGGTTGTGGATGCGGTCAGATTCGAATGCCTCCGGTGCCACCGAGACACATCGGGCGTAGGTCTCTGCCCACGAGCACCCAGGTTTTAGCTGCAGGTTCGTCACGTCGTCATTCTGGCGTCAAGCAATCTCGCCAAGCGAGCGGGCCGATCTGTCCGGCTAGCCGCCGTTTCTCCGCACAAGGCCGCGAATGCAGCTCAAAGGGGCTGCTGGAGCCCTCATTCGTGGCCTTGTGCGGAGAAACGGGAGAGTTGGCTCAATGATCATCGACCGGGTCGTAAAGCAGCCAACGCACCGCTCGCCGCAAAAGCGCGACATGGCCGGCGCTGTCGTAGGAAGTGGTGTCGTGGCCGAGGCCGTCATAGGCAACGCGGTAGGTCTCCGTCTCCCGCGACCACACCACGGGATGGCGAATGCCGTCGAAGTTGTGCTCGCACAGTACGCAGATGTCGGGGTTTGTCTGCAGGTAGCTGTAGCGCTCGTCGTTGATCTCGAAGTCTGCTAGCCCGGCAGTGATCGGGTGGTCGGTGCAGGTGACCGAGATCATCGTCTCGCCGTGCGGCGGGTGCATGCTGTGGCCGCGTACCCAGTGGCCCCCGAGGATGCTCGGCCACTCGGCCATGCTGGTCAGCGAGGTAGCGCTGACGTGGATGCCGAGCAAGGAGCCGCCGACGGCCAGGTGGTTCTCGAGCCCGGACCGGACGGCTTCGATCGCTTCCGCAGGTCTGGCCGTCGAAGGGTTGCCAATGTTCACGACCAGCAGCCGGCATGGTCCCGGGTTCGCGAGTGCGGACTCGACGTCTTCGCGGACGGTCACGGTATAGCCGAGGTCGGAGATGATCCGGGCGATTCGCGCCGACGTGTCGGGGAAGGAATGCCAGCGGTCCGCGTAGGGTCCGCTGCCGCTGATCACGAGCGCGTCGAAAAATGCGATGACTCCTACGGTCAGGCCAAGCGCTCGGGGAGTCAACTAACCCGCATGCTGCCGGAAGCCCGCTACGACGCCTAGCGACGATTCATCGAAGTGGCCAACGCTTGGCTGCGAGGATTAGGCCGAGAACGGTCAAGAGCGCCACATGTGGTGACGTCACCTAAGCAGAGGGGTGTGGACGTGGACAGAGCACAGCTGAGCGATGACAAGTACCGCGAGCTTTTCGGCGATCCCGACAGCTCAGTGTCCGAGCAGGACCCCGAGTTGATGTTGATCTTGCGCAGGCTGATCTTCGGCGAGGTGTTCCACATCGGCGAGCTGGATGATCACACGCGTGAGTTGATCACCATCGTGGTGCTCACGACCCTGCAGACGCTTCCCCAGCTGAGAGCCCACACCGCCGCCGCGCTGAACATCGGCGTCACTCCAGTTCAGATAAGAGAAGCTGTCTATCAGTGCGCACCGTTCATCGGTTTCCCGAGAACATTGAACGCCGTCGCGATGATCAACGAGGTGTTCACCACGCGCGGAATTGCGCTGCCACTCCCGCCGGCGGGCACAGTCGATGAGGAGGACCGCTACGACAAGGGCAGGGCTATCCAATTCCCCATCTATGGTGATGAAATCGCCGGAAACATGGCAGAGCTGCCCGACGGGCTCGGCAGTGAGCTTGCGCGGTTGCTGACCGAGTCCTGCTTCGGCGACTTCTACACGCGAGAGGGGTTGAGCGTGGCGCAACGCGAGCTGTTGGTGCTCTGCGTACTCGCAACGCTCGGCGGCACTGAGGCGCAGCTGCTGCCGCATGCGGCAGGCAATCTCAAGGTCGGAATATCGAAGGCAATGCAATTAGCCGCGATGGTGCACTGCTATCCCTACATCGGCTTCCCGCGGGCCGTAAACGCCATCCGCGTGATCAAGAACGTGGAGGAGTAGATCTGGTCGGTGACGAAGCGGGCGTCGCTTCGGGCAATGGTAGGAAAGGGAGTGTGCCAATCCTTCCGAAAGAGCGCGATCCTCGGTTGATCACCATCCGTCGCGGGGGCACTCTGACCGACGAACACCATCGACTGTTGGCCGACTGGGCTCTGTTGTGCACGGAACACGTATTGCATCTGTTCGAAGATCATCAGCCAGATGACAGCCGGCCCCGCGACGCTATCGATGCCGGTCGAGCCTGGATCCGCGGTGAGATGCGTATGGGTGACGCACGCCGAGCGGCTTTTCGGGCGAATGCCGCGGCGCGCGGGATGCCCGATCCGGCGAAGTTCGCTGCACTGTCGGCGGGTCAGGCGGCCGCGGTGCCTCACGTCGCGGCCCATGATCTCGGCGCTGCGGCCTACGCCATCAGGGCGGCTGGCGCATGCGTCCCGGCCGACGACGCTGCGCGAGCGCGCGCCAAGGAACGGGAATGGCAGCGGGAGCATCTCCCTGCCGACATCCGTGAACTCGTTCTCGATGATCAACAGCGCCGGAGCGCTATCTGCTGGCACGTCTTCGACGACTGATGAAGATCACAATCGCGGCGTCTGCCCACTCGAAGCGCCGTCATGCCGCCGCCTGTGTGCCAAATTGACCGCGCTCCGGCGCATGGTGGAGAAGCTGCTGGCGGGAAATTAGCGGCGACGCGCTACAGGACTTGGTCCTCCGGCGCGGCTGGGGACAGCGTTACCGTTTCCGGGTGGCTACGTTCGCGCTCATCGGTAGCGGCTGGCGGGCACAGATGTTTCTCAAGGTGGCGCGTGAGCTGGGCACCATCCAGTGCAGCGGGGTTGTGGTACGGACTCCCCGCTGCCTCGACGTACCGACCTTCACGTCCTTGGACGCGTGTCTGGATGAGCGGCCCGTCGACTTCGTGCTGACGGCTACGCCGCGGGCTGTGACGCCGGCGTTCATTCTCGAAGCGGTCGACAGAGGCCTACCAGTGCTGGCCGAGACTCCGCCCGCCTCTGATCTTGACGACCTGCGCGCGTTGTGGTCTGCGGTCGGCGACTCCGGCTTGGTTCAGGTCGCCGAACAGTACCCCATGATGCCGTCGCACGCAGCCAGGGCCGCCCTGGTCGCGAGCGGCGTAATCGGCACTCCGACCCAAGTGCAGGTCTCCTCCACTCAGCAGTACCACGCCGTTGCCCTGATCCGCACGCTGCTCGCCGCGGGCCGAGGCCCGGTTTCGATCCGCGCCAGCCGCTTCACCGCGCCGCTCGTCAATCCCCTTAGCCGTGCCGGCTGGACCGACGACGAGGAGGCGTACCCGACGACGACGACCATCGCGACCCTCGATTTCGGCGACGGACGGTCCGGCGTGTACGACTTCACCGAGCAGCAGACCCGCAACCAGCTGCGGTTCCGACGGCTCACCGTACGGGGATCGGCGGGTGAGCTTCATAACGACGAGGTGGTGCGCATGGCCGATCCCCACACCCTCGTTCGCACTCCTTTGATACGCCGGCAGACCGGGTACGACCTCGACCTGATCGGCTATGACACTGAGCACATCACCCTCGGCTCCACCGTGCTGTATCGCAACCCCTATCCGGGGCGGCGCTGGATGGACGATGAGATCGCGATGGCCACCCTGCTGGAGCGCGCGTCAGAGTGGGCACGCGGCCAAGGCCCGGCGCCCTACCCGCTGGCCGAAGGGGTCCAGGATCAGCAGGTGGCGCTCGCCATCGAGGAAGCGGCCGACAGCGATACCACGGTGACGACGTCACGTGAGGCCTGGAGCCTCCACTCCTAAGCGCTTCATCACCCAGACAACCCTTGGAGTAACGGCGCGGGGAGGACGTTCGCCTTAAGGTGAGCGCGACAAATCCGTTCTCACCTCCAGGGGATCTGCCGTGGCCGATGTGCTGCTCTTCCACCACGCTCAGGGCCTGACCGCCGGAATTCGCTCGTTCGCCGACGAGATGCGGACGGCCGGTCACACAGTCCACGTCCCCGACTTCTACGGCGGTCGGACGTACGCAACGCTGGAGGAGGGAATGGCCTACGCGGAGGAGGTCGGGTTCGAGAAGATCCTCGAACAGAACGTCCGCAACGCCGACGACCTGCCGACCGACCTCGTTTACGCCGGATTCTCCCTCGGCGAGATGGCGGCGCAAAAGCTCGCCCAGACCCGACCCGGGGCTCGCGGCGCTCTGCTGTTCTACTCCTGTATCCCAATCACGGGTGAATGGGCCTTCGGACCTTGGCCAGACGGCGTTCCGGTGCAGATTCACGGCATGGACTCCGATCCGATCTTCGCCGGGGAGGGCGACATCGACGCCGCCAGAGAGATCGTCGCGACGGTTGAGAACGCGGAGCTGTTTCTCTATCCCGGTGATCAGCACTACTTCGCCGACAGTTCGCTGCCGTCCTATAACACGGAGGCCGCTGCGCTTCTCACCCGCCGCGTCCTCGACTTTCTCGATCGCGTTTAACCGCCCATCAGCCTCCGATGAGCCTTGACAGGCTAACGGTGTTAGCCTACTTTGGCTAACAACGTTAGCCTGGGAGGCGAGATGAGTAAGAAGCTTGTTAGCTCGACCGAAATCGACGCACCCGCAGAGCAGGTGTGGGCAATCCTGACGGACTTCGCAGGATTTAAGAGTTGGAATCCGTTCATCGTCGAGGCACAGGGCCGGGCCGAGGTCGGCAGCCAACTCACCTTGCGGATGCAACCCGTTGGAGGGTCGGCGATGACGCTGCGGCCCACCGTCGTGGAGGTGATCGATGGACAGGTACTTCGCTGGTTGGGCCGGTTTTGGGTGTCCGGATTGTTCGACGCCGACCATTCCTTCGTCGTAAAACCGCTCGGTGCCTCTCGCACGGCGCTGGTTCAGCGTGAGCAGTTCAGTGGTCTGCTGGTGCCCTTCGTCCGGCGATCATTGGATCGCGGGACGTTGCCGGCGTTCGAAGCGATGAATGCGGCGTTGAAGGATCAGGCCGAGCAGGCGACCGCTGCGCGTGGCTGATGTGCTGACCG
This sequence comes from uncultured Actinomycetota bacterium, assembly GCA_963798835.1. Classification (GTDB taxonomy): domain Bacteria; phylum Actinomycetota; class Actinomycetes; order Propionibacteriales; family Propionibacteriaceae; genus Microlunatus. The sequence continues at coordinate 100,154 of CAWCVF010000008.1, forward strand.
CTCGGGCGCGGATGATCGTGGGTGCCGCCCGCAGGTTGCTGGAGGAGGAGGGACCGGAGGCGCTGACCATGCGGCGGCTGGCTGATCAGCTTGGCATCCGCGCCCCGTCGTTGTACAAGCACTTCCCGCACAAGGCGGCGCTCGAGGTGGCGATCATCATCGACGGCTTTGCAGAAGCGGCCGAGATTTTTGAGGCCGCGACCGACGGCGTGGCCGATCCGCTGGCCGCGTTCGCGGCCAGCTATCGGGCTTTCGCGAAGTCGCACCCGCACGTGTACCGGCTGATGACGGAACGGCCATTACCGCGAGAGCAGCTCCCCGCAGGGCTGGAAGCCCGCACCGCCGCACCCTTGCTCCGCGCCACCGGCGACCCTGCCCGCGCCCGCGCTGCCTGGGCCTTCATGCACGGGCTGACCCTGCTCGAGCTCAACGACCGGCTCCCGTCTGACGAGCTCACCGAACCGGCCTGGTGCATCGGCATCCAGCAGTTTCAGCCTCCGCGTACGCCAACCTCCCCACGCCGGCAGCAAACCGGAGCCAGTTGAGCCGAGACCCTTCGAAGGGACGCCGGTCGCCGACGGCGGCGAGCCTGGGTTGGGGGCGGCCAGCGAGCCGAGTCGATCCGGACGGGCAGACTTGAGTCATGATCACTGGTTACCCGGCCCGCAAGCTCGAGCCGGACGGGGTACGGGCTGGGCCCGACCTTGAGCGGGTAGCTGATGGGTCGGGCGGCCGGTGGGTGGTCCGGTCCTTCGCGGTCGCCCGGCAGATCCTGCGGGCTCCTGACGCTACCCATCAGGCCGGTTTTGGTGCTGGAGGGACAAACCGGTTCAAGATGCGGCCGCCAATTCTTTACCAGGAGGGGAGCCAGCACCGGGCTCAGCGCCGGGCCTCGGCGCGCTTCTTCGCCCCGGCCGTGATCGAGGGCTACCAGCCGTGGATCGCCGGCCTGTGTGACGCCATGCTCAGTCGGCTGCGCGTCGACAAACCGGTCGACTTGAGCCGGCTATCGATGCGGTTGGCGGTGCAGGTCACTGGCCGGGTCGTCGGTCTGACCAACTCGTCGATACGCGGCATGAGTGCCCGCCTGGGCGTCTTCTTCGAGGGTGACCCGCTGGCGAGCGACCGCAGTCCCGCTGGGCTGTTCCGACTTGTGCGGACGAGAAGTGCGCTGCTCGGCTTCTACTACCTTGACGTGAAGCCGGCGATCCGGGCGCGCCGTCGGCGCCCATCTGCTGACGTGATCAGCCAGCTCCTGGAGCAGGGCTTCAATGACCTCGAGATCCTCACGGAGGCACTGACGTACGCGGCGGCCGGCATGGCTACCACGCGCGAGTTCGTCACCGTTGCGGCGTGGCACCTGCTGGACGAACCAGAGCTCCGCACCCGCTATCTGGCCGCGGATCGGGTCGAACGGGAGGCGATCTTGCACGAGATTCTCCGGCTGGAACCCGTCGTCGGTGAGCTCCGACGCACGGCCCGGGAGCCGATCACCGTGCACACCGAGTCCGGACCGGTGACCATCGCGCCAGGCGAGAAGATCGAGCTGCAGCTGCGGCGGACCAATGCCGACCCTGGCGTGGTAGGTGAGAATCCAGAGGCGCTATGCCCTGGTCGCGAGCTGCCTCCTGCGGTGCCTCCGGTGCTATTGAGCTTCGGCGACGGCCACCATCGATGCCCTGGCGGGCCACTCGCCATCTTGGAGAGTGACATCTTTCTGCACCGGCTCTTGGCCCGTGATGTCGTGGCGGCCGGCCCGCCTCGGGTGCGGTGGAACCCGATCTCGCAGGGCTATGACCTGGATCGCTTCATGGTCAGGCTCCGCGACTGAGCCACCTGTCGGCTCCTGGCGCCGGCATCGGAAGCTGTGGCAGGCTACCTGTTGCAGTTGATCGTGCAGTCTGTCCTCGGTGCAAGAGCGGCGGGCCCAGCAGCTTCAAGCTTGCCGTCGTCCTGCAACATCGCTTGTCATGGAGATCGGAGAGGTATGCCTTCGCTAGCGGTGATCACGGGCGCGAGCAGCGGTATCGGGCTGGCGACCACGCGGGCATTGGCCGCGGCCGGCTGGAACGTCATAGCGACCGCTCGCCGTCCGGAGACGGCGGAGTCGTTACGGCGGATCGCCGACGAATTGCCTGGAGTGGAGCTCAGGACCCTCGACGTCACCAGCGATGAGTCGGTCGACTCGTGTATCGGCTCCGTCCTCACCGATTTCGGCGGTATCGAGCTGCTGGTCAACAACGCCGGGGCAGGACATCGCGGCACGTTGGAACAGCTCACGATGGATGAGCTTTTGCAAGCGATGGAACTCAATTTCTTCGGAGTCGCGCGCGTCACCAAAGCGGTGTTGCCTGCCATGCGCGCTGCCGGGACTGGTCGGATCATCACCGTAACGAGTTTGAATGGCGTAGTGGCCCTGCCGTTCAGCGACGCATATAACGCCGCTAAGTTCGCCGTCGAGGGCCTCATGGAGAGCCTCGCCACGGTGATGCGCGAGTTCGGTGTGTACATCTCGGTGCTGGAACCGGGTCCGGTGCAAACCGCTTTCTTTGCCAACGTCGGTGGGCACGTCGACAACATCAGCGACGACGATCCGTACGGGGAACTTCTCAACCGATTCAACCGACGAATGGCTGCCCTCGGCTCAAGTGGTCAGTCCGCCGAATCAGTCGCCGATGTGATACGCGAGATCGCGGCCGACCCGTCACCTGCGCTGCGTTACCAGTCGTCGGAGGAATCGCGAGCAATCGCTGCAAGGAAGCTGGTGGACCCGACCGGAAAGAGCATATTGGCGGGGACCGGGACACTGTTCCAGCCTGGATGAGTCAACGGAGGCTATGGCCGAGATGGCTGCAGGAGGACCGGCTAATGGAACCGACGTGCCCGCAAGCCGGGCCCGCGGCAAGCGGAAGGGCAATGCAGCAGATCCGGCGCGGAGCGGTGGCCGATGGGACCTGGCACACTCAATGTCGCCCAACGCCTGGTGACTCTTGCCGTTCGCTCTCGCCGCTCGCCGTTGGCGCCTAAGAACGTCGGCGTAGCGGTCAGGAAGGTATCGGCACTCGCTTGTGCCGGGGTCCTCGGTAGAGGTCTTGGAGCTCCTCGACCGGGGGCTTGCACCTGGAACTCCAGATTGGCCGCGCCGCGCAGGCCGTGCCGTTCCTGCTGGCGCGCGGCGATGCTCGAATTGCCGAGCTTGGGCCGGCCCGGCGGTTGCTCGCGCGAGGGTGAGCGCCGCGTCGCGCTAAGGCCGATCGGCTCGAGGAGGCCCGCGCGGCGCTGAATTATTCTCCGCGAGCAGTATGGGAATCAAGCTGATCCATCCGAGACCTCATTGATGTGCTTGGGGGTGCTCGCGGTGCTAACGGTTGCGGTCGTCGTATCCACCAGGGGTCGTCTCGCCTACAAGGCGCGACCGGCCGGAGCGGTGGGAGGAGCGGCTCAACCGAGCGTGGGTTGACCACCATCTAACACGCTGCCGAGATAGAGCCCCAAGGCCGATGCCTGGCGTCGGGGCCATCTGATCGGTGCCGACGGAGTGTCGTCTGCATCGCTGACCTTTGATGTGCTTCAGGGCTGCGACGAGATCTCAGCCGACCCCGACTGCTGCGTTGAGGAGTTGGTATCCCTGTGCACGGCTCCGCCACGGCTGGCGTCGAGTTCCAGGCGGTAGGCCCTGCTGAGCCGTCGGCGCCCGGCAATGAGTGCAAGTGCGGCGGTGAGCACGACCACTGCGATCAATATTCCGAGCCGGTAGAGCTCTCCGTTGAGCAGGGCTGCGGCGATGCCGTTGTCGTTGTTGGTGCGGTTGAAGACGCTGTGCATCAAGCCGGCAGCGAGCAGGCTGTCGCGGGAGCCTCGGAGGACGACTCCGACCAGTGGCCGTAGGAAGAGGCCAAGCAGGATGTATGCGGCCAACGAGATCAATACCGAGGCGATGGTGATCTGGCTGAGGAACGCCAGCGGCAAATGGATGAATCCGAACGGAACGGCGGTCAACGCCGCGGCCAAGAAGATGTTGTGTCGGCGTTCCAGCCGGGTCTGCATCACACCGGCCCAGGCAGTTTCCTCCCAGAGGTTGACCAAGATGAAGTTGATCAACAACAGGCGGAGCTGGTCCCAGAAGAGCCCGAGCAGGTCGATTGATTGCAGCGAACCGCCCAAGATCAGCGTGGAGACCACTGTCAGCAAAGGGAGGCCCGCAATGACAGCGAGCCACCAGCCGATGCCAAACCGCCAGCGAGCAATCCGCTTAAACAAGCCGACGATGCCCGGTCGCCCATCTGCAGCCCAGGTCACAAACAGGGCAGAAGGAAGTAGGGCAAGCATCGTCAACATCAGACCGGCGATTTCGTCCGGGGGAAATGGCAGCCGGTCGAGAAGTAATCCACCTGGGATCACCCGATGAACAGCAAGGGCAATCAACCCCATGACGGGATAGGCGATCGCGAAGGCCATGATCAAGAATGCGGTGACCGGGCGGCGGCCCACGAAAGCCCGGATGCCAGCTGGATGACGGGTCGTAGTGGTGCGATCAGTCATGGTGATGATTCCTTGCGGATGCGAGCCAGTGGACTGCTTCCAATGTGTCGGAGTAGACCTTGACTGCCAACCCCGCCGAAACATCATTGCCAATGATGCGGGCTGAACTGAGATTCCGGCATCCGGGCAGCGACAGCATGCATGCCGTCTCGGAGTGCCGTGGAAACCCGGCCGATGGGGTTGAGATTTTCTCCGAGGCGATCATTCGCAAACGGTTCGACGAGTAGCAAAGTGCCGACTTCCCGCAGTGCTGCATGGACCGCGCGGGCGACGCGGAGGGGTCGCCCATGTCGGGCAGACAGTCAAACATGGCGACCAGGTCGTACGCGTTGGGTGTCAGTTCCCTCGCATCCGCGACCTCGAAGCTGGCAGTACGCCCCAAGACGAGCTGGATGGCGCCGGCAAAGAACGCGGGGTCTCTTCGATAGCTAGGGGTGGCGGCCTGCTCCGGCGACAGTGAGAACGTTCCAGAATCCGCCTATAGCTGAGATAGCCGCCGGGGCGTTTCCATTACAACCGTCGAGACCGCCGCACTGCGCTGTCAGCGGTCTGGCGTGTCGATTGAGGTGTCGCCCAACAGCCCCCGCTCCGCCAAATCGACTGCTTCGGAAACTCCTGGCGGCGGAGGGTCTGCTGCGGGCGGCACGTCGTCAGGCGCGTAATCCTCCAGGCCAGCGGCCACTCGGTCACGTTCGGCCGCCAGTGCGAACTCGTCGTCATCTCGGCGCGGCATCCCACCGTGCTCGCTACGCCGGCGAGGCAGACCCGGATCGAACTCAGGCTCCAGTGGTTCATCAGGTAAGCGTTCAGACACAAGGACTCCCTACGGCTTGTTGTCTCTGCACTACCCAAAATCAGCAGGACTGCAACGCCTCGGCCGCCACACCGCCACCAAGTCTGGGCGGCGCGGAGATTGGACCGTGCGCCAGCCAGCCGGCGATCGATTGCGTTGAGCGCCGCAGCCGAACAGAGGGCTCACCTCGGACCATCGCGGCACGCGTCGAGCGGTCATGGTCGAGTTCTACACATTGCGCATAACCGGTAAGCGGCAGCCGTCCGGCCCACGCCGGCTGGCCCGAGGAGCGGTGCCGAATCGCAGGCTGGCACGGCGGTGTTATCGCCACCTACCGAAACACGACGCAGTACCCGCACATGATCACGCACAGTTCGACGACAAATGAGACCACTGTTACAGGAGTGTGGGGTTAAGGGGCTATGCACGGTTGCATTGGGCGTCCGTCAAGCTTTCTGGGTGTCGGGGGACAGAACCGTGACAACGCTGGAGTCATCGTGGGCGCCCAGGCCTGCAGCCTCAGCGATCAAAAACAACTGTTGTGCGGCGGCGGCAAGGGGCAGTGGAACGTGGGATGTGCGGCCGACGGCGGTCACGATCCCCATGTCTTTGACAAAAATGTCGATTCTGGATTTGACCTCGGCACCACCGGTGTACGCCTGCAGCATTCGGGGGCCGCGATCGGTGAACATGAAGGAGCTGGCTGCGCCTTGGGACAACGCATCGATGACTAGGGCAGGGTCCAGCCCTAGACCGCGTGCCAGGGCCACTGCTTCCGCGGCCGCGGCGATGTGAACGCCGGCCAAAAGTTGGTTGATGGTTTTCAGCGCCTGGCCGTCACCGGGACGTGGCCCGACGATGGTCAGCGTGGACGCAAGATCGTCCAGCACCGGGCGGACGATTTCTAAGGTTGCTCGGTCGGCCCCGACGACGATGAGCAGATCCCCGTTCCCAGCGCGCGCAGGGCCGCCGCTGATCGGCGCATCGACGAGTGGATGTTCCTCCGCCTCAAGCTTGTCGGCGAGATCGCGCGCGGCGTCGGGGCCGACTGTACTAGTCAAGATCACCGGGGCTCCGGGCTTGAGGGTCTTGGCCGCTCCGTCTGGCCCGAACAGTGCAGTTTCCGCCTGTTCCTGATCGCGGACTGCGAGGAGGGCGATATCGGCTACGGTGCAGGCGGCGGCTGGCGTTGATTCCGCGTTGATGCCGGCTTGTTCGGCCTCTTCGCGGCGGGCCGCGTACGGTTCGAAGCCGGTAACCGTGAACGTCTTGGCGAGGTGGGTGGCCATGGGTAGGCCCATGGCTCCCAAGCCGATCACCGCAATGTGAGGACTGTTTTGGATCATGCAGCTTCACTTCTTTCTGCTAGGCACCGATCAGTCGTGCGGTCGGGTGGCGTTTTGCCGCGATGCGGCATCACATGCTCCGGAGCGTGGTGACTACCCTTGCCAGGGCATGATCATCACCGACGTTTCCGGCGAAGACGATGTAAGGAATGCCCTGGGCCAGGCCGGCGACCGGCTCCCACAACGAGACGATGCCCGGAAGCATGGTGCCGCGACACCATGCTCGCCGGATGCCGAGGCCCTCAGTCGCCGTGTCGGATGAGGTGATCCCTCCTTTGGCCAGCACGAATCCCGGCCGGATCTGGCTGACTATCTCCCGTACCGTGCCAACCAGGGCGCCGCTGACGGTGCGAGCGATCATCAGGCTGTGTACGGCATCATCCCCGGTGATCAAATTTCGGCTCGTACGGATCACGACGTCGCTGTCGGCCTCGTTCTGCCGTAACAGGTTCGCTGCTTGCCCGGCGATGTTCTCGACGTGCTCGTTGCGAGCGGCATCGTCGAGCAGCGTCGGTACATCCAGCTCCAGCTCGATGATCTTGCCCTGGGTACGCAGCCGGTCGAGCTGGCGGGTGGTGAGCCCCACGTGGGAGCCGACAGCGATCAGTCCGTGCTGGGTGGCCGGGCGAGCGTCCTCGGTATTCGTCGGCTGTTTAGACAGGATTTCCTGGAGCCGCTGGGCGTCGGCAGGCGGCGTGGCCGTTTGGCCGGTACGGGCACGTACGAACGACGGTCCAATTCGGTAGATGAAGTTCTGACCGGCCGCCTCGGCGCGCAGCAGTGCAAGAACTACGACCTGCTGATCGGCGTCAGCGGCTGTGTCCACCACCACCGGTTGGCCGTTACGCAGACCTGCCAGGATCTGGAGAACCCGGTCCGGCCCACCCGCTCGAATGTCGGTCAACGTGATCGTGGCGACCTGATCACGGGGGATTCCGCCGGATGTCTTCTCCTCGACCCAGTCGCGCAGGTCGGAGTTGCGGTAGCCGAAGCTGGCATCCTTGGCGAATTCGCTGTGCGAGACCGGAATCATGCCCTCGGCTGTCCGGGCCCAGTGCACCGAGTCGACCGTGAGGCGACCGGGCTCGACATAGCTCGGGCAGATGATCACGCCGTCGATCACGGTGCCGCGCCCGGCCAGCTCCTCGGCCAAGATGTCGGTCTCAAGAGGGAAGTAGCCGCGTAATGTCGAGTCGCTACGGCTCGCGATCACGTATGGCACCTTTTCGAGAGTTGCCGCCTGATGCAGGGCGTCGACCACCTGCCGGTTGCGTTCCGCCGCATCGGTCTCAGAGAGGCTCCGGGTGTTGGTCAACACGAAGAACCCTGTAGTGGGCTGCTGTAGCGCCCATTGCAGGTCCGCAACCGTCCAGCTTGTCAACACCGGCAGATCGGCGATGGTCTGAGTACCGGTGGGGTCGTCATCAAGAAAGACCACCCGCCGGCCCTCTCGGACCTGGTCCAGGTTGGCACCGACATCGAGCACGGGTGGTTGGTCGGCGAGTAGTCGATCCAACGAGATGGGGCCGACAGACTGAGGCGAAGGTCCAGGCGGGGGAGCAGTGTTCACGGTAAACCCCCTCGTTGAGGCTGACTGTTCCTGTGAGACTACCGAGATGCCACCCATCCAGCCCAGCTAGGGAGTCTGTTTGGTTGATACGAGGATCGGGGTATCTCAGGCACTGGACGCCCACGGTTTGCCTGGCAGAAGATAAGAACACCCATGGGGAAGGTCACTAACGAATGACCAAACAGATCAAGCACATCGCAGTGATCGGTGCCGGCTACATGGGGGGCGGCATCGCGCAGGTGTTCGCGATGGCCGGATTGGACGTCGTCATCTGCGACACCGATCCTGACCTGACCCGTCGCCACCTTGATCGTTTACGCCGGGAGGCGGAGGACTTCGAGGAGCACGGTCTTTTTGAATCCGGTTCGGCCGACTTGGTGCAAAAAAACCTGCGAGCCGCCGACACCCTCGCTGAGGCGGTAGCCGGGGCCGATCTGATCGAAGAGGCGGTGCTGGAGCAGCCCGAGATCAAGGGTCCGGTGTTGCGTAGCATCGAGGCGGCGGCACACCCGGGTGCGGTGATCGGCAGTAATACTTCTACTCTGCCCATTGGTGATCTTGCTGCCGGCCTGGAACATCCTGAGCGCTTCCTTGGCGTGCACTTCTCCAACCCCGCACCGTTCATCCCAGGGGTCGAGCTAATTGCGCACTCCGGCACCGATGAAGACGTCGTAGAGGCAGTCGAGGCACTCGTACCCCTGACAGGCAAGCTGACCGCCCGAGTCAACGACAAAGCCGGCTTCGTGCTCAACCGACTGCAATATGTCCTGCTTAAGGAAGCCATCAACCTCGTCGAGGAGGGCGTCGCCACACCGGAGGACGTCGACACTATTGTCCGCACGACGTTCGGTTACCGTTTGCCGTTCTTTGGGCCCTTTGCCATCGCCGACATGGCGGGCCTGGACGTTTACCGCGACGGCTTCCGCACCTTGCAAGAGCACTACGGGGAGCGATTGGCGGTGCCCAAGATGCTCACCGATCTAGTTTCGGCGGGGCAGTACGGGGTCAAGCAGGGCGGCGGGTTCGTGACGCCGGCCGGCGATCAGGCCCCGCTGGTCGCATACCGCAACACCGCCTACGCCCGGCTGGGACAGCTGCTCAAAGAGCTCGGTCCCCCACCGACGGGAGGAAGCGATAAATGATCAATGCCTCATATACCGCCGAGGACTGGCCGATCGCAGCTGCCATGCTGCCGTTTGGCAGTAAGGACTCACGCGGTGGTCACATTCACGACGCCGAGCCGGAGGAGTGGGCTAAGCACCTGCGGCTGGTTCGGCGGATCGGCTTCACCGAAGTCGACCCCACCGATACGTGGGTCCGGGTGGGTGATCTCAGTTCCGACAGGCTCGAGGACTTCAAGAGTGTGCTGAAGGATGTGGGCTTAACCATTCCCGCCATCTCGACATCGCGCCGCAGCGTGATGGATCCCGAACACGGCGAGGAGTACCTCGCATACAGTCACCGGCTGCTGGACAAGGCTGCGGAGTTGGGCGTGCCGATGGTGAGCTTCGGGTTTTTCCAAGCGTTTACCCCGGAACAGGAGAAGGTCTTATGGTTCTGGCTTGCCGAGGGGTGGCATGACGACGAGTCGCCAGAAGCCCGGAGTCACGCGGCTTCACTGATCAGGGAGCTGGCCGAACACGCGCAGAGCAACGGTCAGCAGATCACCCTCGAGATGTATGAGGACACCTACGTCGGGACCGCCGACGGAGCGCTCGCGTTCCTGGAGGAGGTCGGGCACGAGGCCTGCGGCCTGAATCCAGACATTGGCAACTTCGTACGTCTTCACCGTCCGCTGGAGCCCGTCCAGGACATGTTCGACAAGCTGCTTCCCCACACCAATTACTGGCACGTCAAGAACTATTTGCGTGACGAAGACCCCGCGACCGGTCAGGTAATGACGTTCCCCGTACCGATGGAGTTCGGCTTGATCAATTACCGCGCTGCGATCAGCCAGGCCCTCGACGTCGGCTTTAGTGGCGCTTTCCTGTGCGAGCACTACGGCAGCGACGCCATCACGGTGATCGGCAAGAACCGCGCTTACGTCCGAGACATCCTCGCCACCTTGATCGACTAACCGCGACTGACACAGAAGAAGGAGCTCGCATGACTGCCGCCCCAGCCGCAGAAACCTCCACCGTCATACGCAGATTGCCTGACCCACGCACTGCCGTCGTAACGGGGGCCGGCGGTCCGGCGGGGATTGGCAGAGTTACCGCCCGGCTACTGGCCGAGAACGGCTGGCACGTCGCTTTGATCGACATCAACGCCGATGGCCTGGCGGGCGTGGAGAAGGAGCTTCGGGATGCCGGCCACTCCAGACTGCTTGCGCTGCCGACCGACATCGCTTCCGAATCGTCGGTGACAGAGACGTACGAGCGGATCGATGGAGAGCTTCCGCAAGTGGTTGGCCTGGTCAATCTGGCCGGCATCGCCTGCCCAGTGCCCTTGCACGAATGCAGCCTGGAGGAATTCGAGCGGGTGATGGCGGTGAACGTCACCGGCTCATTCCTGATGCTCAAAGCTGCAGCTGCGCGAATGATCCCGCAGGGCGTCGGCCGAATCGTCAACACGTCCTCGATCACCGCGTTCGACGGGGGCGGCACCTTCTCCAAGGGCGTCTATGCCGCCGCTAAGGCGGCCGTGATCGGGATGGCCCACGGTGGGGCCAGGGAGCTCGGGCCGTACGGGATCACCGTGAACGTCCTCGCCCCGGGACCGGTCGACACCGAGATCATGGGCGGCCGGCTCAGCGAAGAGCGCAAGGAATCGATGTCCGCTGGCATCCCGCTGGGCCGGGTTGGCCAGCCGGAGGAGATCGCCGCAACGGTCGCCTTCCTGCTTTCTGACGGGGGCGGCTATATCAACGGCGCAACCATCCAACTCGACGGCGGCAAGCACATGCACTGAACCCCGTGCACCGCTCGGCACCCATATCCCACAACCAAGGAGCTATCCAATGGCTGATACCGCAGTCACAGATTCCCGGCGGCGCTTCGAGCTGACTGAGTCGGCGAACAAAAAGGTCTTCCGACGGCTTGTCCCCTTCTTGCTGTTGATGTACGTCATCGCGTTCCTGGACCGCAGCAATGTTTCGTTCGCCCAGCAAGAGTTTGAGGCCGACTTCGGCATCAGCGCAGCCGCGTACGCCTTCGGCGCCGGCCTCTTCTTTGTGGGCTATGCCATCTTCGAAGTCCCGAGCAATCTGCTGTTGCACCGAGTCGGGGCGAAGTGGTGGCTGTCTCGCATCATGGTGACCTGGGGCATTGTTGCTGCCGCCTTCATGTTCGTCCAGGGGCCAACCAGCTTCTACATCCTGCGTTTCCTGCTCGGTGTCATGGAAGCCGGTTTCTTCCCCGGCGTCATCCTGTTCCTCACCTACTGGGTTCCAGCACGGCACCTGAGCCGGGCCCGCGGCTACTTCTATATGGGCATCGCACTGGCGGGCATTCTCGGCAACCCGCTGTCCGGCAGTCTGTTAGAGCTCAACGGCTTCCTCGGGCTGCGCGGCATCCAGTGGATGTTCATGGTCGAAGGCCTGCTCGCGGTCGCGGTCGGCATCTGGGCCTTCTTTTACCTGACCGACAGGCCCGAGAAAGCGACGTGGTTGCCCGACGACCAGCGGCAGGCGTTGGTGGAGACGATCGACGCCGAGGACACCGCCAAGGATGAAGGCCACGGGCCGAAGAAGGTGCTGGCCGCCCTGGCCAACTGGCGAGTGTGGTACTTCGCGCTGATCTATTTCTGCCTCCAGATCGCGGTCTACGGTGTGACGTTCTTCCTGCCCACCCAGGTGACCGCCATCACCGGCCAGAAGCTCGGCTTCCAGTCCTCACTGGTGACCGCCATCCCGTGGGTCTTTGCACTGGTGGGTCTGCTCATCTTCCCGGGTCTGGCCGACCGAACCCGCAAGCACCGGTTGATCGGCACTCTGCTGCTGCTGGGTACCGCGTTCGGCATCATCATCTCCGGCGCACTCAGCAGTAACCCCGTGCTCGCGATCGGCGGCCTTTGCCTGGCCGCGATGGGGTTCATTGCCATGTCCCCGATCTTCTGGACGCTGCCGACGGAGTACATGACCGGATACGCCGCCGCCGCCGGCATCGGATTGATCAACTCACTCGGCAATCTTGGCGGGTTCCTGGCGCCGATTCAGCGCGACTACTTCAAGACGACCATGGGCGGGAATGCGGGCCTGTACTCCCTGTCCGTCGGGGCCGTCCTCGCCGCAGTGCTGTTTGCCTCGACCGCGCTCTTCAAGAAGGCCAACGAGGTCGAGGCTGGTCGCCTGGAGGAAATCGACGCCAGGTACGTGACCCACGAACAGGCTGAGGCGGCGCGCGGGGTGCACAGGTCTCAGAGGTAACGCCATGAAAGCGCTGGTATTGCGCGGGTTCTACGACATCGCGGTTGAGGAACGGCCCGATCCTCGGGCCGGGCCGGGACAGGTAGTCGTCGACGTGATCGCCACCGGCATCTGCGGGTCTGACTTCCACGGCTACTCCGGCGAAAACGGCCGCCGCCATCCGGGCCAAGTGATGGGTCACGAGACCGTCGGCCGGGTTCGCGAGCTGGGACCGGACGTCGAAGAGGTTGCCATCGGCCGACTGGTGACCGTGAATCCTGTCATGTCCTGCCATGAGTGTCCGGCATGCCTCTCTGGGCAGGAACACTGGTGCAGCCGGCGGGTCGTGTTGGGCGTTGCGCCAGAGATTCCGGCGGCCTTCGCCGACCAGGTCGCGGTCCCGGCCAGTAACATCGTGGCCCTGCCGGACGACATGCCCGAAGAGCTCGGGGCCCTGGTGGAGCCCATGGCGGTGGGGTATCACGCCATCCGGCGGGGTCAACCAAGCCCCGACGACCGGGTACTGGTCATCGGGGGTGGACCGATCGGTCAAGCCTGCCTGCTCGCCGCCCGGCGGCTGGGAGTTCGGGCCATGGCTCTCTCCGACGTCAGTCCGTCGCGTCGCGACCTCTGTGCTCGGCTCGGGGCAGAGGTGATCGATCCCTCGACCGGCAATCTGCCAGAGGCGGTAACCGATCGGCTCGGTGGGCCCGCGTCGCTTGTGGTCGACGCGGTTGGGGTGAATCAGACTGTGGCGGACTCGATGGCCTCGTCCGGCCTGGGCAGCAGGATCGTGCTGGTCGGAATGGGTTCGCCGCGGCTCGAGGTGGCCGCATACGCCTTGAGCACTGCGGAACGAGCCTTGATCGGGTCGTTCACCTACACCGCTGCGGAATTCGTTCAGACCGCAGAGTGGGTCGGCACGGTTCCCGAGGGCATCGGCGAGTTGATCGACGGCCGAGTGGGTTGGGAGGGGGCGCCGCAAAGCTTCGACGACCTTGCCCGGGGCCGCAGCTCGGCGAGCAAGATCTTGGTCTTCCCGCAGGGGCCGCCAGAGAACGGGGCCTAGGTGACTTCGCACAAGATCGCCCACGTCCGCGCCTTCACCGTCGGCGCTGGAGGAGGCGCCGACTATCACGATCAGCAGGGCTATCACTGGATCGATGATCATATTGCGACTCCGATGTCGCGCTATCCGGGTTACGAAGAGAGTCGTCGAAGCTTTGGGCTCAATGTGCTCGGCACGCTCATCGTCCAGGTCGAGGCCGACGACGGCACCATCGGTTTCGGCGTCACAACGGCTGGCGAGCCCGGTGCCTGGATCGTGGAGCGGCACCTGGCTCGGTTCCTGGAAGGTGCCCAGGTGATCGACATCGAGAAGATCTGGGATCAGATGTGGAGATCCACGCTCTTCTACGGTCGCAAGGGCCTGGTCCTCAACGTGATCAGCGCAGTTGATCTTGCTCTGTACGACCTGTTGGGCCGGTTGCGGCAGGAGCCCGTCTACCATCTTCTCGGCGGGGCGGTGCGCGACGAGCTGATCTTCTACGCCACGGGTGCGCGGCCTGATCTTGCACAGCAGATGGGATTCATCGGCGGCAAGCTGGCACTGCACCATGGTCCGCATGAGGGGCTAGCTGGACTTCGAGAGAACCTCGAGGAACTCGCGACGATGCGAGAGAAGGTCGGGGACGACTTCTGGCTGATGTGGGACTGCTGGATGTCACTTGATCTGGACTATGCTGTCCGGCTGGCAACGGCGGCCCACGCGTACGGGCTGAAGTGGCTGGAGGAGGCGTTGATTCCCGACGACTACTGGGGCTATCGGGAGCTGCGCCAAAAGGCGCCCCGCGGGATGTTGATCAGCACCGGGGAGCACGAGTCCACCCGATATGGGTTCCGGATGCTGCTCGAGATGGGGTGCGCCGACATCTTGCAGCCCGATGTCGGCTGGTGTGGTGGTATCACCGAGCTGATCAAGATCTCCGCGCTCGCCGACGCGTTCGGCGCGCTTGTCGTGCCTCACGGGTCGAGCGTGTACTCCTACCACTTCGTGATCACCCGGACCAACAGCCCGTTCTCGGAGTTCCTGATGATGGCGCCGGAAGCTGATGAAGTGGTGCCGATGTTTTCACCGCTGCTGCTCGGTGAGCCGGTGCCGGTGAACGGCCGGATCAACGTGCCCGACACGCCTGGTTTCGGGGTGGAGCTCAACCCCGATGTCCAGCTGATACGGCCGGTGGCTCGCTAGCCGGCGTCAGAGTTGGCCTTGCTTGTCGGTTCCGGCTAACAACGGCACTAGACGTGTTACCTCGGTCGGCGACGCCAGCAGCCCTTCCAACGATGCATTCAGCGCCCGCACCGGCTCTCCTACGCCATGATCATCGAGTTCACCGACCGAACTCCACTTCTCGATCATGACAATCGTGCCGTCCGGCGCATCGTGGATGGCGTAGAGCTCGCAGCCCGGCTCTTCATGTACAGCGGGAATCGCCTGTTCGAGCACGTCTACTACTTGGTCGTGCTGTCCGGCAGCGGGATGGAAGTACGCGGTGACGACGACGGGCGTGGACATGTCACTCCTTCGCTCTATTGGCTGCACTGTGGGCGGGGATAACAGTCTGGCGCTGGGTGCCCAGACCTTCGATGCCGACTTCCATCACATCACCGGCTTTCAGCCACACCTGAGGTCGCAACCCCATCCCGACTCCGGCAGGCGTGCCGGTGTTGATCAAGTCACCCGGTTCCAAGACGAGGAACTGACTGAGATAGTGAACGATGAAGTAGGGATCGAAGATCATGGTCGACGTGGATCCGTCCTGGCGGCGTACGCCGCTCACGTCCAGCCACATTCTCAGGTTGAGGACGTCATCGATCTCATCTGGTGTGACGAGCAAGGGCCCGGCTGGGTTGAAGGTCTCGGCAGATTTACCCTTCGACCACTGTCCGCCGCGCTCGGTCTGGAATGCCCGCTCGCTGACGTCATTGACGACCAGGTAGCCCGCGATCGCGTCGTGGGCATCGGCTGCGGAATCGAGATAGCTGGTTCGCCTACCGATCACGACCCCCAGCTCGACCTCCCAGTCCAGCTTCGTCGAGCCGCGCGGGATGCGAACGTCATCGTTCGGGCCGATGAGGGTATTGGGCGACTTCGTGAAAAGGATGGGTTCTTCGGGAATTGCCGCATCGGTTTCTGCGGCATGGTCGCTGTAATTCAGTCCGATGCAAAGAATCTGATGCGGTCTGGCAATCGGAGCACCGATGCGCTCGCCGGCGAACTCGCGTAGCTGTCCCGCGGTACCTCGCTCCCGGACGATGCTGCCGAGACGAGTCAGCCCCTCGCTGCCGAAGAACGCTTCGTTGAAGTCATCGACGACATCGGCGACGTCGATGTAGTGGAGATCATCGATCAGCACGACTGGTCGCTCCGAGCCGGCGGGGCCGATGCGCATGAGGTACATGGAAAGCTCCTGAATGGTGAGAACTCAAAGCGTTGTGGGTTCGGCGTACCCGATCGCTTCCGCCGTGGCGCGTACGGCCAAGAAATCGTCAGGCTGCGCTATCTCCCGTTCCGCATCCAACACGATCAACCCAATCTGCTTTTCAATGGCACGCCGACACCCTTCGGGTCCCGGGCGATATCGTCACCCAGCGGACGGATGGCCATTGCACAAACGACGTCCCGCTGGTGCGCCCGATCACCCGCTGAGTTCTCCGCTGTCTTGCGCTGCAGCCGTCGCGAGATCGGCGGCGAGTCTAACCAGCCCGGGATGGATGCCGGGAACGGCCGCCATGGCTCCGCTCGACTCCAGGGTGAGCAGAGCGCCTGCATAGTCGGTGCAGATCGCTCCTGCCGCGCGGGCAATGGCATGCCCGGCGACGACGTCGTACGGGTTGTTGTGGGCCAACAGCATCCCCTGGATCTGGCCGCCTACGAGCCACGCCCATAGCACCGATGCAGCGCCAACACACCGAAAACGCAGCGCGCGGCGGTGCACGGTAGCTGTCAAAAGTAGATAGGCGTCCATGCGGGCGCCACCCCGATGAAAGGCGTCGCCCATGCCGATGATTGCGTCCTCCAACGCGCCGACGTCGGTGACCGCCCCCGAGTCGAGCCGTACGCCAAGGAACGGCAAGTCGATTACCCCCAGCGTCGGCACGCCGTCCTCAAGGAGGCCGAGCATCACGCCGCACAGCGGTGAGCCGGTCGCGTAGTTTATGGTCCCGTCGAGCGGATCCGCGACCCACACTCGGCCCGACTCAAGCGGCGCCCCGCCGCTCTCCTCGCCGTAGAAGCCGATCTCCGGTGTAGCAGTCGCCAGCGAGCGCTGCATCGCCGACTCGCTAGCCAGGTCGACCTCGGTGAGGAAGTCCTTGGCCCCCTTGCCGAGCCTCTTGTGAGACCGGGCACGCCCCTCGCGCAGGATCGCGACTGCTTCATCCACCGCGGCGTGGGCCGCTGCCAGCTCTGGTCCCACGCGGGCATCGTAGTTCCGAACTCGTGTCGACTAGAAGAGGTTGCGCGTTGACCTCCATGCGTGGCTGGCATCAACATCAGTGCTCCCCAGAGAAAGAGCTGCCGTAGCGATCAACGGCAGGATTCGGCTGGAGACGGTTTGCGGCCTGCTCACGCCCCAGCGAGGGGTGCGCAGAGTTTCAGTAGTTCGATGAAGCCCGATGGTTCCCAGGCAGCGCGGCCCACAAAGAGGCCGTGGGTGTTCGGAGCAGTAAGCAGTTCGGCCGCGTTCTTCGTGTCGACGCTGCCGCCGTACAGGACTGCGCGGCTCGAGCCACACGCAGTCGTTATGACGTCGTTGATCAGCGCCATCACTGGTGCGATCTGATCGACGGTCGCAGGAATGCCCCGGTCGCCAATGGCCCAGGTGGGCTCGTACGCGATGATCACTTGCTCGATCTCGGCCGGCGCCAACTCCGACAATGCGATTTCCACTTGAACGCGCACAAAGTCGTCCGTGCCGCCAACGTCACGAACGACCGACGGCTCGCCGACGCAGATCAATGGGACAAGGCCGTGTGCTACGGCGGCGGCCGTCTTGAGGGCCACCGTGCGGTCGGTTTCCCCGAAATGCTCTCTACGCTCAGAATGGCCGATTTCGATCAAGGTCGCGCCGGCATCCTTGGCCATCTTCATGGAGATCTCGCCGGTCCACGAGCCCTCGCCTGCCCAGTGTGCGTTCTGGGCGCCGAGCAGCAGGTGACTGTCCGGGGGCAAGCGATCGCGGACCCGGGCCAATGCCGTGTGCGCCGGCAGCACGAACGCTTGGACCCCTCTGGGGATCGGAAATGTCAACAACTTGTCAACAAAGCTGTCGGCTTCGGCCAGCGTCTTGTTCATCTTCCAGCTGGTGCCGATCCACAGTGGGCGACTCTTCGGCGGGGGCATGCTGAAAAGATGGACTATTCGGATGAAGCGACGCAAGCCTAAGTGGCAGAACATCTCCAGGGCCGCCGAGACACGGTATGGCGCCTGCTCGACGAGGCTCGATAGCAATATCCAGCGCCCGCGCCACCGAGGTTTCTCGTCCGAACTGGCCGAAATCGCCGAGAAGACACCCCGTCGAGGCTCCGCATTGCGGCCACTGGGTACCGGAGGGGAAGGATTGCCCGAGAGCGCGAAAACGACTTAGCCTGCGGGCAAGCAGTAGGAGACCAATGTCTGCACTTTCCACTTCAGTGGCGACGGGATGATCACCGGAGTGGAAGAGTCGCCTGGGTGCCAGTCAGGATGGGCTCTTAGCACCGCTTCTAACCCGCGTGAATTTGGAGGCACCCGATGACCTATGTCTACAACGATCCCGCCGAGTTCAAGGAAGACGCTCTCAAGGGCTTCGCCGCGGCATATCCGCAATACGTGAGCCGCGTCGAGGGTGCATCGGGGTTCACCCGGGCAGGCGGACCGCTGGAGGGGAAGGTCAGCCTGGTGATCGGCGGAGGCTCCGGCCACTACCCGTCCTACAACGGCGTAGTTGGAAGCGGATTCGCCGATGGCGCCGTGCTGGGCGACCTCTTCGCGTCGCCGTCTGCCGAGCAGGTCTACCGGATCGCCAAGGCGGCCCATGGTGGCGCCGGAGTCGTGCTCGGCTTCGGCAACTATGCAGGTGACCGGCTGAACTTCGGAGTCGCCGCGGAGCGGCTCCGCGCCAATGGCATTGACACCCGGATCGTCTATGTCACCGACGACATCGCCTCTGCCGCTCCGAGCGAGCAGAGCAAGAGACGAGGAATCGCCGGCACGTTCACCGTCTACAAAATCGCCGCTGCGGCTGCCGAGGACGGTGCGAACCTCGACGAGGTGGAGCGGGTGATGACCAAGGCCAACGCGTCGACCTACTCCTTCGGGGTGGCCTTCGCCGGTTGCACCATGCCCGGCGCCGATCAAGCACTGTTTTCCGTCGAGCCGGGACAGATGGATTTCGGCCTCGGCATTCATGGCGAGCCTGGCATCAGTTCAGCGCCGTGGATGAACGTCAAGGACTTGGCGACCGAGCTGGTACAAACGGTGCTGGCCGAGCGTCCCGACGACGTAACCGGCCGGGCCGCAGTCCTGGTCAATGGGCTCGGGGCAACCAAGTACGAGGAGTTGTTTGCGCTGTTCGGCGACGTTGCGGAACTGCTGCGAGCCGCCGGGGTTGTGCTGATCGACCCTGAGGTCGGAGAACTCGTCACGAGCCTAGACATGGCCGGCTGCTCGCTCTCGATCACCTGGCTGGACGAGGAGCTGGAGGGCTACTGGGTTGCACCGGCCGACACCCCGGCATTCCGTCGCGGCACGGCACAAGTGAGTCGGAAGTTCACAGTGCGCCGCACCCAGACTGAGGACGCTCGCGAGCACGTCGCTGATGAGGCGAGCGAGGAATCCATCGCTGCCGCGGCGGGCGCCCGCGATCTGCTGCGCACGCTCAGCGAGACTGTCGAGGCGCACAAGGACTATCTCGGGCAGCTCGACGCGGTCGCCGGCGATGGTGACCACGGCATCGGCATGTCACGCGGAGCCAAGGCGGCCGCCGAGGCCGCCGCCCAGACCGAGGGCGGCGTGCAGACGGTGCTGGCTGCGGCCGGAGCAGCCTTCAGTGACAAGGCGGGCGGCACAAGCGGGATCCTCTGGGGCATGCTGCTCGACGGCGTTGGCAAGGCGCTCGGCAACACCGAGGCGGTTACTGCGGAACGGCTGGCGGAAGCCTTACAGCAGTCCGCCACGGACCTGAAAAGCTTCAGCAAGGCAGAGCTGGGTGACAAGACCATGCTCGATGCGCTCTTCCCGTTCGTCGACACACTCGTTTCCGAGGTGCGAAGCGGCGCCTCGCTCGACCAGGCCTGGCGTACGGCCGCATCCGCGTGTGTCGCGGCAGCCGAGGCCACGGCATCACTCGTACCGCGAATCGGAAGGGCCCGGCCCCTCGCCGAACGCAGCGTCGGCACTCCCGACCCCGGAGCGACCTCGCTGGGACTGATCGCGACCGCCCTCGGCCAGTTCCTCAGCCAACCCGCTCAACCGTCCCCTTAGTCGTTCGTCGAAGAGAAAGAAGAGAATCATGAGCAACAAGCCGATCCGCCTGCTGCTGGGCGGAGACAGCGCCGGATTCGACTACAAGGATGCGATCTTGGCCGACATGCAGGCCGACGAACGTGTCGAGGTGGTGGAGGATCTGGGTGTCTATGCAGACGATCTGGAAAACTCCTCCTACCCCCAGGTGGCTATCGCCGCCGCCGAAAAGATTGCCGCCGGCGAAGCCGATCGGGCCATCCTGGTGTGCGGCACAGGCATCGGCGTCGCCATCGCCGCCAACAAGGTGCCAGGTATCCGCGCCACCGTTGCCCACGACTCCTTCAGCGTCGAGCGGTCGATTCTGTCCAACGACTGCCAGATCCTCACCCTGGGACAGCGGGTCATCGGTCTACAACTGGCCCGTCGGCTCGCCAAGGAATGGCTGGGCTACATCTTCGATCCGGACAGCCCCTCGTATGCCAAGGTGAGCGAGATCATCGAGTACGAGGACAACGTCACCGGTTGATGGCCGGTGCTCCCTCGACAACGACGCGCGGGTTGAGCCGCGACAACAGCGACGGAGCGGACTGTCTCGTGCCGGGCCTGCGGGCTAGCGGATGGTATAGCCGCCATCGACGAGCAGGTCGGCGCCGTTGATCATCGCGGCGGCGTCGCTGGCCAGGAACACGGCCGTGGCGGCGATCTCCTCGGGCAGGGCGAACCTGCCGGTAGGAATCTGGGTCTTCAGCTTCTCGCCTTCCGGGTTGTCCCAAGCAGTTCGACCCAACTCTGTCAACACTACGGTGGGGCTGATTGTGTTGGCGGTGACGCCGCGTCCTGCCCACTCGAGCGCGAGTACCTTGGTCATTCCGACCAGCCCGAACTTGGACGCGCAGTAGGCAACATGATCTGCCAGTGCCACAGTGGCCGCCTGCGAGGCGATGTTGATGATCGTGCCGTGGCCCTGGTTGAGCATGACGCGGCCCGCGTGCTGGCACATCAGGAAGGCTCCCCGCAGGTTGATCGAGATGGTGAGGTCCCACGCGTCGAGAGCCAGGTCCTCTGCCGGGGCCAGGACAACCACGCCTGCGCTGTTGACCAAAATGTCGATCGATTGGAAGTTGGTCGTTATGGCGTTGATGGCGCCAGCCACCGACTCGGTGTCCGTGACGTCGCAAGGGATGGCTGCCGATGCCTTCCCCTCTGCCACCGCGCGTTGCGCCGCCTCAAGCGCGCGGTCGAGTATCACGACCGTTGCGCCCTTTCTTGCGTACGCTTCCACGATGGCGGCGCCGATGCCCGAGGCGCCCCCAGTGACGATGGCGACCTTGCCTGTGAGAGAGAAGTCGAGAACATCGGCTGAAGGAGTTTTATTCACCTGGGCATCCTCTGGCAGCGTCGAGTCAACGGTGGTTTGCAGGTTGACGGCCTCACCGGGTTCACGGGATCAGGGACATCTTTACCGACCTGTCGCCCGGCGGCGACCAGGTCCAGGCTCTCCTGAAAACCGCTTTAGGGGCAATTGGTGGCAGATCTTGTCCATGGGCAGCGTGCGGGACGGGATTATGTTGATCGCGGCGGGCCAGCAGTGCCAACAAGGACGGTCAGGCCCAGTTCGGTTTCAGGGTCTCCGTGCGGTCAGTAGCCGGGGGCGGGGCTGGCGATAGCGCGGAAATTTCCTCTCTCAGATCATTGGTCATATCGACGTCCAGGGCGGCGAGCGAGTCCTCGAGTTGCGTGAGGTTTCGGGCGCCGATGATGGCGGCGGTCACATCCGGGTGCGACATAGTCCATGCCACTGCGAGTGTTGCGGGCTTGACTTGGAGCTTGTGGGCGAACTCTGTGAAGCGGTCGGCGGTGGCGAAGTCGCTCTCGAGGCTGTAGCGGTTGACGTAGCGTGGGTCGTCGACCAAGCGCCCGCTTTTCGGACGCTCGCCGATGCCGTATTTGCCGGTCAGCAAGCCGCCACCGAGTGGGCTGTAGGTGATGACGCCGAGCTTCTCCGCGGCGGCTAGGGGAAGGATTTCGACCTCCGCCTGCCGTCTGACCAGGTTGTACATGGGCTGGATCAGCTCGAACCGCGCGAGACCTTCTCGCGCCGAGATGCCTAGCGCGGTTGCGATCTGCCATGCGGCCCAGTTGCTGACGGCCGGGTAGAGGATCTTGCCCTGCTGCTGGAGGTCGTCGAGGGCGCGCAGAGTCTGCTCGATCGGCGTGCGCAGGTCGAAGGCATGGACGAAGTAGAAGTCAAGCCAGTCGGTGCGGAGCCGCTTCAGGCTGGCCTCGACGCCGCGGATGATGTGTCGGCGCGAGAGGCCTCTTGCATTGACGTCGGGCCCGGTCGGGTTGAAGACCTTCGAGCCGAGGACGACTTCGTCACGGCAGTCGGAGATGAGCGTTCCGAGGATTTTCTCCGACGCGCCGTCACCGTAGGCGTCTGCGGTATCGAAGAAGTTGATCCCGGCTTCGCGGACCCTATGGAACATTTCTGTCGATGTCTGCTCGTCCGCCTCGGAGCCGAAGGACATCGTCCCGAAGCAGAGCGGCGACACCTGTACGCCAGTTGAGCCGACCGTTACATAATCCATGATCTTCCCTTCTGAAGGATCCCCTGCCATTGTGTGCGTCGGGGAAACGGTCGACGAAGGCACCTGTGTCCGGGTGGTGTCCGGCACCGTACGGGAGATCTCGCCGGGCTCGGGCGCTCGGTGGGTAGCCGGTCGATCGAGTGATCATGTCCTGCTGCGCGATGGTGCCGCCGGCTGTGTCAGCCACGATTGGTGGATGACCATCATCAAGATCAACGCCATCAAAGTTCGCGCGAGTCCGGTGACGTCGGCGGTGAACACGGTGGGTCTGACTGCCCAGTCGAGTCGAATCGTGCATTCGGCTCAGTCCATGTCCGGGATGAGTTCCCGCGCTTGCAAGTAGTCGATGCCGGTCAACTCCATCATGTCGGCCACCAGGGAGCGTGTCTGCGCCAAGATCACCACGGCCGAGATGGAGGCTGTGAGTTGCAGGTGGGCGCTGGCTTCGCCAATCTCTTGCAGCCGATCCCTAGCGGCTGTCGGAAGACGGCGTGCTCCCAGCTCTGCGGCCATGAATCGACATGCTTCGGCCAGCCGGCGCATCAGATCCTGATAGGCCGTCGGCACGGGTTCACCTCGCCATACCGCGACCGCACAACGCCGAGCCAGCACCCGCAGGTTGCGGCTGGCGTGGTCGAGTGGCTCGTACAGATCGGCTAGCGCACCGACTACCGGCAGGTGCCGGCGTCGGAACGGGGAGTGACGAACAACGGCGACTCCCTCGGCCGCAGCTTGATCGAAATCCTCCAGATCCTTCTCGCCCGCACGGGCACGGTCCAGCACCGCGTCAGCAGCGTCCTCGTCGTTCGCCGCGAGTGCCGCAACGGCCGCGTCGAGCGTTGCGGCCATCTCAGCCACCACTCTGGAGGCCATCTCACCAGGCTTGCGTATCGGACCGCTCGGTGCCACCGTGGCCACCACCAGCGCGAGCGTGCAACCGATCACCGCGTCAAGCCAACGGTTGACTGCCTGGCCGGGATTGGGCGACAGCACCGTCACCAGAATTGCCTGGACCCCCGCCTGAGTCATCATGAGCTGACCGGCTCCCAGGAGTGTCGCGAGTGACATCGCGATCGCGCAGACCACCATGATCTGCCATACGCCGGTACCAAACAGCACCAACCAGAGATCGCCTACTGCGACGCCCACCGCGACGCCGATCGCTACTTCGACGCCTCGGCGGAGCCGCCGGCCGTACGTCAGACCGAGGGTGATGATCGCGGCAATTGGCGCGAAGAAAGGCAGCTGATGGCCGAGGAGTTGGCGCGCCAACAACCATGCGAGGCCAGCCGTTATCGAGCATTGGGCGATCATGAAAGCCCGCTGCCGCAGTCGGTCGACACGGCGTACGGCGGACGCCCGACCCCGGCGAATTGTTCGGTCGCTCAGGTCGAATGCCCGCAGTTTCATGCGCCGTAAGGAGGACGCGTCGTATTCCATACGGTGATGATTTCCCGCTCGTTGCCGGCGTAACACCAGAGGACCTGATCTTCCGCGGTCCCTTGGTGCCTCGTTGCGTCGCAACAACTTTCATCGCGGTGCAGTTCTTGAATCGCCCTCATCGAGTCGGAGACCGGCGCAAGCTATGCCGCTCTGCTGCGGGGGACCTGGACCTAGCGATCACCGACTACGACATCCACCCGCTGCCGCCACCGGCAGGTCTGGTTCGCCGCCTGTTGTTTGCCGATCCAGTCAAAATCGTGCTGCCGGCAGGTCGAAATGATCGTGCTTCGTTGACCCAGGGTCATAGCTGCACGCCTCGTGTCAGCGCACCGTCGACGACGAGGTTGGTGCCGCTCACTCGGCCGGCTGCCGGACTGGCAATGAAAACCACTGGTGCGGCGACGTCCTCCGGAGTGCCCATATGGCCGGTCGGATTCAGGTTCACCGCCGTCTCGAAAAGGGCCGGGTTTCCGGTCTCGATGCTCTGCCAGACGCCGCCGTCGAAGTAGGTGTTGCCCGGCGAGACGGTGTTGGCGCGAATGTTCTTATCAGCCAGCTGCATCGCCAGACCGTGGATGTAGCCGACGATCGCCGTCTTCGCGGTGCCGTAGGGACCCGAGGCGAAATCGGACTCGCGCCCCGAGACACTCGAGATCGCGATGATCGAGGCGGCGTCGCTGCGCTCGAGGTGGGGCAGCGCGGCTCGGACGAGGCGGACGGTGTGCATCAGATCGACGTTGATACTGGTCTGCCAGTTCTCCTCCGTGTCTGGGATCGCGAGGGCACTGACATTGGCCACGACGATGTCGAGGCCGCCGAAGGCCTCGGCCGACTTCTCGACCCATGCCGCGAGGGCATCGCCGTCGCCGACGTCGACGACCGAGCCTGTGACATTGCCGCGGCTGCGCAGGTCTTCGTTCGTCGCCGTCACGTCGCCGGAGTCCCGCGCGCAGAAGCCGACGACGGCCCCTTCGTCGAGGAAAGCGCCCACGATGGCGCGCCCGATGCCGCGCGTCCCTCCCGTCACGAGAACTCGTTTGCCGGTGAGCTGAAGATCCATAGCGCTGGCCTTTCGTGAAGTGGACGACAGGGTGTGTGGCTGCGTTCGGTCCCGGCGACCTCAGGTCGTCCCGAGCGAGCGGGCTCGTGCGCGGAGGTCGGCGTGCATTCCGCCGAAGGCATCCGCCGCGGGGAGGAGCGCCTTCGCCGCCTTGACGACGACGCTGTAGTTGGCATCCACGACGTTGGCGACCGGCACCTCGGCGATCTGTGAGCAGAGTTGGTACGCGTCCATCGTGTGCAGGCCGTGCAGCTCGCCGATCCAATGCACGAGCTCGGCGTTGGCGATCCGCCACGAGTCCTCCATGGGGCGGCTCGAGCCCACTGTCATCCAGTGGGTATCGTCCTCGATCCGTGGCCAGCCGGGCGCGCCGCCCTTGATGAGCTCAACGATGAGGGTCGTGGTCATCGCGCCCTCCACGGCCGTGCCGCAGGCCTCGCCCTCGCCTTGCCGATAGTGCCCGTCGCCGATCGAGAACATCGCCCCTTCGACGTTGACGCCGAGGAAGACGGTCGAGCCGGCCCGCATCTGCGGAGTGTCCATGTTGCCGCCGAATCGATCGGGTACGAGGGACGAACGCGCCTCTCCGCCGGCAGGGGCGACGCCGACCGTGCCCAGCATCGGCTCGATCGGGAGCTCGATTCTGTGGTCACTGTGCCGTGCTGCGAATCCGACTGTGCCCCGGTCACGGTCGAGCTCGTAAATCCATGTCGTGTCAGGAAGCGGCTCCTGCAGGGTGACGACGCGGTCGGTGCTTGTCATGCCGCCGAAAAAGGGGATCGCCGCCGAGGCGCCCCAATCCCGTGCCGGTTCCAGCGCGATGAGGTGGAGTACGAGCGTGTCCCCGGGTTCTGCGCCCTCGACGTAGAACGGGCCGGTCTGCGGGTTGACGAAACGCAGGTCGACCTTGGCGCTCGAGAGGTCATGGACGCTGCGCAGAACCCCATTGAATGCGTCCTCCGACCAGAGCCGGAGAGCGGTACCGGGCCTGACCCGCATGGCGGAGGCGACTCCGCCGAAGGTGTAGGCGTACTGGTCGCGGGTCGGCGTGTATTCGATGACGTCCATGGTCGAAAACTACGGTAGATGCGGCCGTATCCGGACATGGTCCGCACGAAGATCGGACACCCGCGTCACACCAAGGAGCGCGAGCGTCGACGCCACCTCTTGGACCAAAATGTCGGCCGTTCGACCCACACCTCGCTCGCCGCCGGCCATCAGCCCGTAGAGGTAAGCCCGTCCCAACAGGGCAGCCTTCGCCCCCAACGCGACCGCAGCGACGACGTCGCCGCCCGACATCACACCTCCGTCGACGTAGACCTCGACCCGGTCGCCCACCGCGTCGACCACTGAGGGCAGCACCTCCAAGGGCGTCGGGGCCCGGTCGAGCTGTCGTCCTCCGTGGTTCGACACGACGACGGCATCCGCTCCGGCGTCGACGACGGTCCTGGCGTCGGCTGCGTTGAGGATGCCCTTGACGATCAGCGGCCCGCCCCAGATAGAGCGGAGCCAGGCGAGATCGGCGATCGACGCGGCGGGGTCGAACAAGCGGCTGACGAGCTGGGCGAGGGTGCCCTCGGAGTGCTTGAGCGAGGCGAACTCGAGCGGCTCGGTGGTGAGGAGGTCGAACCACCACGCGGGGTGCAACGCGCCCTCGGCGAAAGTCTTCAGCGACAGAGACGGCGGGATGGTCAGGCCGTTGCGGACGTCGCGCAGCCGTAGCCCGGGGACCGGGGTGTCGACGGTGAGCATGAGCGCCTCGTAGCCGGCTGCCTCGGCCCGGGCCACGAAGTCGCGGCTCGCCTCGCGGTCGCGCCACAGGTAGAGCTGGAACCACCGCCGCGCATCTGGAGCAGCTGCAGCCAGGCTTTCGATCGACGTCGTGCCCATCGTCGACAACGCGTACGGGATGCCGGCCCGTTCGGCGACGCGCGCGACGGCTGGCTCGCCGTCGGTGTGCATCATCCGGGTGAAGCCGGTCGGTGCGAACCCGAACGGGGCAGCCGCGGGCCGGCCGAGGATGACTGTCGAGGTGTCCACTGAAGACACGTCCTCAAGCACACGCGGGCTGAACTCGACTCTCTCGAACACCTGTCGAGACCGACGAAGAGCGAGCTCGTCACCGGCGGCGCCATCGGTGTAGTCGAAGACGGCCTGCGGAGCTCTGCGACGGGCCAGCATGCGTAGGTCGGCGATGGACGCCGCGCCAGCCAGCCGGCGATCGATTGCGTTGAGCGCCGTACGCCGCGGCCGGAGCAGCGGTCTCACCTCAGACCATCGCAGCACGCGTCGAGCGGTCATGGTCGAGTTCTACACGAAGGTCCGCGTCACCGGTAGACGCCCAGGCCTCCTACTGACGCCGATGCCGGCGGCAGCCCCTAAAGTCACGGGGTGGGCTCAGCGCCGACTGATGACCTGGTTGGCCGAGAGGCCGAGCTGTCCGTTGGCCGAGAGCTGATCGACACCGTGCGGCGCGGAGCGGCCGCTTCCCTCCTGATCGAGGGTGAGGCCGGAATCGGCAAGACTGTGTTGGTCCAGCGTATTGCCGCCGATGGGCGGAGCATTGGCGCCGCATCCCTTAGCGGCGCAGCGCATCCCTTCGAGCGGAATCGACCTTTTGGCGCGCTGGCCGATGCGCTTGACCTCCGGCCGCGGGGACGTGGTGGACGCAGTTGGAGACGCGTTGCCAAGCACGCTACGAGATCTCATTCTTCGCCGTCTTCGATACCTCCCGGCAGCTACCCTCGACCAGCTTCAACTTGCATCGTTGCTCGGTGGGGCCGTCTCGATCAGAGACTTGGCTGCAGTGGCCCACCAGATGCGGGCGTAGTCTTCGCTCAGGTCGGTAGTGCGCCCCCTCCACGACGCCCAGCGTCGAAGACTCCCGTACGGCAATCTTGATGGAAGCGGACGATGCTGATCCTGCATACTCGTTATTCACAGGTTTTTGCATCGTCCGGAGACGGAGCGGAGGGAACGAAATGGCCGAAGAGCAAGGCAAAGGCACGCCGTCTGGCCGGCCGGCGCTGAACTTCGAGCGGATCTACGGCACCACGGTCTCGGCGGAGGAGGTTGCCCGGGCGCTGGCGGACCACTTCCGCGGGCAGGAGTTCGAGGCACAGGTCTACCGATCTCACGAGAACCGCACGGTGATGCAGGCTCGCAAGGAAAGCCTGTGGCGCCAGCTGCTGGGCGTCACTTACGCGCTGACAGTGGTCATCACTCCCGGAGATGGGCAGCTGAGCATCAGCCTAGGGGGTCACGAGTGGGTCGATGCGGCGGTGAGCGGGGCGATCGGGCTGGTGGCTGTTCCGCCGGTGCTGCTGGGCACGGCGTACGGCATTTGGAAGGAGAACCAGTTGGACCGGGAGGTCTGGCAGGTAATCGACAAGGCGGTCGGCGCCAGCGATCTCTAGCCCGACAAAAGGATCGCTAGTCCTGCAATGCCCAAACTGACGAGCAAACGTGGCCAAGTGCATAGCCGGGCGCGGCTGTTCTAAGAGTTTGCCGGGCCAAAATTCCGCTGACTGGGTGCTCCCGCTGGCCCGCCAAAGGGACGGCTTCGCTAGTCCCCGTCTTGGAGCCTTTCGAGGCCGTCGAGGATCAAGTCCAAGCCGTACTCGAACTCTTCCGCGTAGTCGTATCCAGGTTTCATGACATGGTCGGTGAGGATCTCGACCATGTGCGGATACTCGTCTGGCGGGAACGGTTCGAGCATCGACTGGGCGACATCCGCGACATCGTCCGAGGTCTCGAATGGCAGGTTCATCTTCGTCAGCGCGAAGCCATAGATGTAGCTGTCAAGGACTGAGTAGGCGTGCGCGGCCATCCCAATGTCGAAGCCGCCCGCCCGGAGGCTGCCGATTACCGCGTCGTGGTGTCGTAGATTCGCTTGGCCGGGACGCCGCCGCGACTCCATCAGCCCGACCGCCCATCGGTGGCTCAGCAGCGCGTCTCGGACCGCGATCGCTCGCTGCCGCATGGCGGTCCGCCAGTCGCGCGTAGTCGGCGGTAGCTCGATTTCACTGAAGACGAGGTCGACCATGCCGTCTACGAGGTCGTCCTTGTTGGCGAAGTGATGGTAGAGAGCCATCGCCTCGACGCCGAGTTCTTGGCCCAGCTTGCGCATGGAGAGGGATTCGATGCCGCCTTCATCGGCTTGGCGGACAGCGGTCTGAAGTACGCGCTTCCGGGTCAACGGGGTGCGGCGGCGCCGCGCAGTGGTTGCGGTGCTCATGTGCCTCCTCTTCCGCGCACTCCCGGACATCAGCCGGGTTGACAGTTCAAACTATACATCGTAAAGTTTACATCGTAAGGTTTACACTGTACAGTTTGGAGGAGAACGACATGAAGGCGATCGTCCAAGACCATTACGGATCCGAAGATTCGCTCGAGCTTGCCGAGGTGGACAGGCCTTCGATCGCCGACAACGAGGTCTTGGTCCGCGTCCACGCAGCGTCGGTCCATGTCGGGGATTGGATGCTCATGACGGGCGTGCCTAAGTTCATGCGCCTCGCAACAGGCCTCCGAAGGCCGAAGAACCGTGTGCCAGGGACCGATGTCGCCGGGACAGTCGAGGCCGTCGGCAACCACGTGACCACGCTGCGACCAGGTGATGAGGTCTTCGGATGGTGCACCGGAGGATTCGCAGAGTACGCGCATGCGCGGGAGAACCAATTCGTTCGGAAGCCGGCCAACCTTTCCTTCGAGCAGGCAGCCGCCGTCGGGGTATCGGCTACAACCGCACTCCAGCAGCTACGCGACGAAGGCAAGATCAAGGCGGGCCAGAAGGTGCTGATCAACGGGGCATCGGGCGGAGTGGGCACGTTCGCCGTCCAGATCGCCAAGGCGTTCGGTGCCGAGGTGACCGGCGTATGCAGCACCAAAAACGTGGACATGGTGCGCTCCATCGGCGCCGACCATGTCATCGACTACACCAAAGAAGACTTCACCGAAGGCGGCCCGCGCTACGACTTCATCCTCGATAACGTCGGCAACCATTCGCTGTCACAAACCCGACGCGCGCTGACTCCCAATGGGAGGCTGCTGCCCAATGGGGGAGGGCATTCCGGCGGCGCAATAGGCAACTTGATTAAGGCGCACCTGTCGGCATTCTTCTTGCGCCAGCAGGCCCGCCCCGCGATCAAGTTCCAAAACCCAGCCGACCTGGTCGCCCTGCAGGCGCTCGTCGAATCCGGAAAGGTTGTGCCAGTTCTTGATGTCACTTATCCGCTGTCGGACACACCCCGCGCAGTCGGCCACGTCGGTGACGGACACGCGCGTGGCACAGTTGTGATCACCGTCTGACTGGACGCCCGGACTGTCGCCCTAAGACTTGCGGTAGGCCTGGTAGAGCGGCAAGGGCTTGGCGACGCCTTTGAGCTCGACAGCGCCGAGCGAGTCGAACCACACCTGAGGGTCGCCGCAGCGCTGCGCCGTCTCCTGGCTCACAACCACCTGCCCGGCCCGTGCATACGACGCGATCCGAGCCGCCAGGTTCACGGTCCTTCCGTAGACGTCTCCGTCTTGTGAGATGACTGGGCCGGTGTGGATGCCCACGTGGGCTGGTGGTAGATCGACCGCAGGACCGCGCTCGACCAGGTCGAGGCCGGCAAGCACGGCCGTCTCGGGCTCCCGAAAGTGAAACATCCCGCCGTCGCCCAGCCATCTGACTGGCCGGCCCCCTCGACGACGCGAAATGTCGTTCACCAACGCGACCAGCCGCCCCGCGACCTGTGCAGCGGCCTCGTCGCCGCGCTCCTCGGTTAGCTGGGTGTATCCGGTCAGGTCGACAAAGCAGATGGCTGGTGGCTGCGGCACTCCTGCCCGAAGACCAGAGCTCTCAAGTGCCTCCTCGACGTGGTTGATGGCGTGCTCGGTCCAGATGTGCTCGCGATGGCGGCGGTAAACCATCAGGAGCACCCGCTCCAGCAACCCGATGACCCGATCGCCGAGCTGGTTGCCAAGCTCAATCAGCTGCCGCTCGTCCAGTCCGGTGGCGCGAAGGCGGCGCTCAACATTGGCCTCGTAGTAATCTGCCTCGGCCTTGGCGATGCGCCGCAGGCTGTCGGCGTACACCGCCAGCAGCCGCAGGGTGGCGTCGTTGGCTGCTCCCGCGCCGCGGAACAACCGTGCCATCTCCAGCATGCTCACGTCGTCCTCGCCGGCCCTGTCGCCGGGTTCTGGAGGGGCGAAGCCGAGCGATTGGTGGAGCGCCTGTAGGAAGCTCATCGGCGCCCCGTGGTCGGAAGCGAGCTGCTGATAGGAGTAGTCCAGGCGTTCGGGCAAATCCATCACCGGCGCATCGAGGAATGCCAGCGACAGGGCGCCCCGATTGACCAGCGTAAGGATCGTCTCGACCGAAAGCCCCGCCGCCGTCCAGGAGCGCAGCAACCGGACACGCCGGACCGCCCCGGCGACTTCCAACTCGCCCTCGTCGCCTGGCAGTGCGCCAGCCGCGACCAGCTGTCGCACAAAGTCCTCGGGCACGTTCGCGCGCTCGGCCACTTCTTGGATGCGGTTAGACACCTCAGCTCCTGCCTCCTGGCCTCTTCATTGCTGCTCAAACCTGATCCTCGAGCGGGCACCCTCTGTTCGGGAGAACGAGGCTTTCATCTGAGCGCCCGTCGACGGACTGGCATCTGGGCGCTTCTGCCTCGAGTCCGAACGCGGTCTTAGCGGGACGTCGTGATCAATGGTCGGTGCAGTTCATTGTCGAGGAGTGCTCCTCTGGGGAAGCCTATGGGCGGCAGGTCCCGAGCTCCCCACTTAGCGGGTCGAGCGGCGACCAGCGAAGTTAGCGACGAGCCGCGCGATGAGCGTCACGAGGAAGATCTGGCCGCAGATCGCCTCGAGGGTCGCGACCGCCCGGCCGATGTCCGTGGCCGCGGTGACGTCGCCGTATCCCAAGGTCGTGAGGGTGGTGAACGAGAAGTACTGCCGCAGCGGGACGCTGGGCTCGGCGACCTGCACGAACAGTTGCTGGTCCCCGAGGTCGGCCATTGCGCCGTACACCGCGCTGAACATCAGGCCGAGGAGGAGGTATGCGGAGAGGGCGCCGAAGATTGTCTCGAGCGTTACCTCCTGATGGATCAGCACGCGACGGAGTACGGCGATCAGGGTCAGCAGGAAGACGACAACGAACCACAGCTCGCTCAGCCCGCGGGCCGTGCTGTCGGCCACGGATTGGGAGATGACGACGGTCGCGATGAAGGCGGCGAGGAGCATCGCCGCCGCCCAGAGCCGCACCCGCGGACCCACCGCGGACGCATGGAGCGCCAGCCACAGGGCGACGACCGCGGACGATCCCTCGACGATTCGCGGCGTCGAGCTGCCACCGAGCGCAAACACCAGGTAGCTCAGGACGAGCAGCCCGAGCACCAGCCCGAAGCGGTCGACCCCCGGCACGAGCTGCGTGAGCGCTCGGCGCACCGCTAGCCTCATCGCTCGAATGCGACCGCGAGCGTCGCGTCTGTGGGGTACGCAACCCCAGTGGCTTGGCAGCGCTCCCGCACGCGCAGCTCGGCGCCTCGAACGGGTCGAGGTCCACATCCCGGGCCCCATCGAGCTGCCGTTCCGCGGCTTGGCCGACGAGGACGTCGGCCAAGCCGCCTTGAGTTGGCTTGCAGATCAGCCGATGGTCCGGCCTCGACGAATCGGCTAACCCACTGATCAAAGGGTTCTAGATACTGGTCGGCGCGTACGCGGTCTTCATGATCAGGGGCCACGGAGCACAAAGATAGCGATTTCGGCCGGTGGTCTGGGCTTGTCGGGGCTGCACTAACGTGCAAGAGATGCGCTACGGATTCATCATGCCCGGCGGCGATGCCCGCCGGGCTGCCGAGCTCGCCGCGCTGGCTGAACAGCACGGCTGGGACGGCTTCTTCGTCTGGGAAGGCATTTGGGCGGTCGATGCTTGGGTGGCTCTGACGGCGGCGGCGATGCGCACCGAGCGGATCCGACTGGGCACGATGCTCACCCCGCTACCACGCCGTCGGCCGTGGGAACTGGCCAGTCAATCAGCGACGTTGGACAACCTGTCCGGCGGCAGGGTGATCCTCTCGGTCGGGCTCGGCGTCCCCGGCGCAGAGCCGCGGTTCTGGACCTTCGAGGACGATCCTGGCCGCAAGGTCCGTGCCGCGTTGCTCGACGAGGGGCTTGACATGCTGCAGCACCTGTGGCGTGGGCAGCCGTTCAGCTTTGAGGGCAAGCACTTCCGGGCGCGACCCAACAACCAGATGCTGCCGCCGCCGACGGTGCAGCAACCGCGGATCCCGATCTGGGTAGTGGGGGCGTGGCCGCGGGTCAGATCGATGCGTCGGGTCGCCCACTTCGATGGTTGGCTGCCCAACTACCTGCCCCTGCAAGCGAGGTCGGGAGAGGCCCTCCAACAACAGGCTGAGTTCACGCCAGCGATCGCGGCCGAGGCGCTGGACTGGTTGCGTAAGGAACGTGCCAATCTCGGGCTGGACGGCCAGCGGTTCGACGCGGTCACTGAGGGCATCACGCCGCACGACGACCCGGCGGCTGCGGCGGCGAAGGTGCAGCCCTGGGCAGAGGTCGGTTTCACCTGGTGGCTGGAGGCCAACTGGGAGGTGTCCGCCAGCAAGATCGACGATTACGCTCGCGAGCGGCTGGCCGCCGGGCCCCCGCGGATCGACTGACGACCGTTGGGCGATCCCATAAGTTCGGCCCTTCGACGGCGGCTCCGTCCCCGGCCAACTGCGACCGGCAGTAACCGAGCTAGCATGCCAGCTCCGGCTCAACTCAGCAATCCGCGGCTGGATTGATCGATGGACGCACTTGTCCACAGCTCCGGTCGCGCCCCGGGGTGATCCTTGCTGGGCGACTTATCGACCGCTATCAGCGTCTCCTTGACGCCACTGAGCCTGGACGGCACGGTAGACGTTCCCATGGATGCGATCTGTCCCGAGGCGTTGGAGAGCGCCGTCGCGTTCGAGGACGGCCCGGACCGATGCTTTGACCCGGGCAAGCCGAAGTGTGATGCCAGCCTGTTCGCACAGGCCAACAATGTCATTCAGCTTGGCCGACCCTTGTGAGTCGATGAAGTTGATCCCTTCGCAGTCCAGGACGACACCGGTGAGGTCTGGTGTCGACTGGATCAGCTCGCGGAGACGGTCCTCGAGGGCGTCGGAGGTGGCGAAGAAGAGGCCCCCGTCGAGACGGATGGCGACCACGCCTCGGATCTCCTCATCCCCAGGATGCTCAGCGAGCGGACGGAACACCTGGGTGCCGGCCTCGCGGCCGAGTAATGGGATGTCCGGATGAGTGACGACAGCGACCAGCCAGATCAGCGACAGGCCGATCCCGATGACAACACCGGCCAGCACGCCGAAGACCAGCGTGCCCAGGATGGCTGCCACCGCGATCCAGAAGTCGAACCGCTGGACGCGGTAGAGCCGGCGCATCTCAGGGACGTTCATCATCCCCATCACGACAGCCTCGATGATCAGCGCGCCGAGTACCGCCTTGGGCAGCTGGGAGAAGAGTGGGGCCAGCGCGAGGAGCGTCAGTAGCACGGTGATACCGGATGTGATCGAGGCAAGCCCGGTTCGCGCGCCCGAGTGGTCGTTGAGCGAGCTGGCCGACAGGCTGGTCGAGACCGGCATGCCCTGAAACGCCCCCGCCCCGATGTTGGCGGCGGCCTGTGCGACTGACTCTTGGTCGATATCGATCCGGTAGCGGTGTTTTGCGGCAAACGCCCTCGCGTCGCCGGCCGTCTGGGAGAACCCGATTAGCAAGAGTGCTACGGCTGCAACCGTGACTGTGCCGACGTGGTCCAACATCAGCGTCGGGTCCGGAAGCTCGAACGACGGCAGGCCGCGGGGCACGTCGCCGACGAGCGCGACCCCTCGCTCGCCGAGGTCCAGGAGATAGGAGGCGAGCAGCCCACCGACCACGAGGACGAGCGCACCCGGTACTCGCGGAGCGACGCGTCGCAGCCCGAAGACGACGACGAGGGCGACCGCCCCAACGACCACGGTCGCAGTGTCGGTCTCGCCGAGAGCACCTAGCCAGGACGAGAGCTCCTGGAACGAATTCGAGCCGGTGACGTCGGTACCGGTGATTTTGGGAAGCTCGCCGATGACGACATCGATCGCCGCACCGAAGAGGAAGCCAGTCACCACCGCACGGGATAGGAACTGGGCGATCCATCCCATCCGGAGTATCGCCAAGGCCAGGAATAGTAGGCCCGATCCGAGGGTCAGTCCAGCAACGAACGACGCGACGTCCTGCTGATCGGTGATGCCGGCGGTCACGACGGCACTTGCGGCAACCGCCGCCAGGCCCGAGCTCGGTCCCATCGAGATCTGCCGGCATGTGCCGAAAATTGCATAGAGAATCGCCCCGGCCGCAGCCGCGTAGAGCCCGTTCTGCAACGGAACACCGGCGATGCCGGCATAGCCGAGGTTCTTCGGAACGATCAGAGCCGCGACTGTCAAGCCTGCAATCAGATCGCCACGCAGCCATCGACGGTCGTATGACCGGATCCAACCCAGGATCGGTAACAGTCGTGCCGCAGGTGCGTGTGCCTTCGCGCTCTGGTGGCCAGCCGCCCGGTCGTCCATGCCGATTCCGTCCCGTAGTGAGCGAGGATCATAGGTTCGCATGTCACGCGCCGCGCTGGGTCCCAACTGTTTCCCGACGATTCAGCACCGCTAGGCAGGTCGATCTCGCACCGTCTTGCGCTGGCCGACCGCACGGAGCATTGCCACCAGTACAGAGTGGAGGCGATCGGCACCTTCGATGTGCTCGGCGGGCAGGACGTCTGCGAGCGTCCGAGGGGTCAGCAGGACCGCGCGATCCTGCCAGCCACCCAGGCCTCCGTGGGCGCCGACGAGAGGTTCGAACGCTGCGATGTCAAACGTAACGTCTTCGACGCGGCTGTTGATGTAGAGATCGGGGGCCTCAGGCATCACGACCGCTCGCCGGAGCACCCGGGCTGCGTGGTCGCCGTACGGCAGGACGGGGTCTCGACCGATCACCGCTCTGGTATCGAGCCGCACCCGGCCGCCTACACCTAGCGCCCACGGGACACCCGAGGAGTCCAGGCCGGCGATGAAGCCGATGCCCTCGTGCGCGGATAGGCCGGGAATGAGATTGGGCCAGCGTTCATCCAGATCTTCCAGGGTGAGCCGGACCTTGGAATGCGCGTACAGCAGGCCGAGGTTTCCTGAGCCCAGCACCGAGACAGCGGCCGTACCGGCCGCGGCGCCCTGGTCCAGGTGTCGGCTGCTGGCGGATGCGGCGCGCCGGGCGGCTCGGCCGGTAATCCCGGAGCCCGCGAGATCTTCGGCGAGGGAGTCCACGCGTCCCCAGGTCTCGACGGGTGCATCGAGGGAGGCCACTTCCTCCTTCATGAGCCCGGTACAGACCTCGCCCAGATCGGCACCGAAGCGGTCGCGGAATGTCTGGCCTTGGGATTGACCGTGGTCTGAGACGACCACGATGTGATAGCGCCGGGCAGCCCGAGTCGACAGTCGCTCCAGCGTTCCCAGAACCCGATCCAAACCTTCGAGGGCCGCCATGGCCTCCGGGCGGAACATGCCGGCGTGGTGGGCTATCTCGTCGTAGTCGACGTAGTCGACGTAGATGCTCTTCGTACCCTTGCGCATCTCCTCTGCTACGACCGCGGTGTTGAGATCGCGTTGCAGGACGTTGGTGGCGGCGCGGAGACCGGCGAAGATCCATCCGCGGTGAACTCGCGGCAGGATATTGAGCCGGTCCTGTCGGGCAGCCTGCCATCTCTCCTTCGCCACCTCGGCGACCGTCCGCACCACGCCGCGGGTAAAGCCGTTGGGGTTGGTAAGGAACCAGGCGAACGTCTGCCGTGCGAGCGCCGATCCCCGGCCGGCACCGAGGCGGCTCATCGTCAGGACGGCCCGGGGTGCGTCGCCGGTGAAGAGGTTGCCTATCGCCAGCCCGTCGTCGGCAAGCAAGCCGGCCCCGGTTGTCGCGCGCTGCTCGATGATCGCGGCATCGTCGGGCCGATTCGCGATCAAGACTCGACCCAGCTCCCGGTCGTACCAGCGAAAGGCCGGGACACCCGCCACCGTGCCGTGCAGAATCCCCAGCTGACTTGCCGGCGTGGTGCAGGGCAACTGTGCCGTCCACTCGCGGAGCACATAATCCCCTGACGTGACCCAGCGCCGAAGGGTTGCCACTGCGCCCGCCTGGATCGCCCACCTGAGGACAGGGAAGGCGACGCCGTCGAGCTGAACGAACACGACACCGTCGACCTCGGGATCGGCGACAGTTGAATGGCCCACTCGGCGCCGCAGCAGCGACGCCGTGAATGAGTCATCAGTGCCGGAACTTCCTAACCATGCAGCGGCGGTGCCCACCACGGCGACGATCCACGACGCCCAGAACGCCGACCAAAAACTCGCGCTGATTCCCGGCACGATCCAGAGTGCAGCGTAAACGAGCAGTGCCTGACCGACCAGACCAGCAAGAACGACCGCGACCCAGCCGATGCGGGCGGCCACTAGGGCGAGCATTGGCCGGAATACCAGCCCAAGCAGGCCGGCAACCGCGGTGGCCGCAATGTACGCCCAGGGCGTTTGAGCCGTCAGATTCGGCAACAGCGCATCGGCGAGCGCCAAAGCGGCCGACGAGACCAGCCATACCGCCAGCAGCCGGGCGATATCACCCAGGCGCAGCCGCGTACGCGAGGGAGCTTGCGCTCGTTCGGACACCCCAACCACATCTGCCCCTGACCTAGCGTCAGACTCGGATCTGATCATGCATTATGACGAGCACACTGACATGGTGGGGGCACAGCACCAGCACGTGGCAGGACCGCGATACCACCGTGCTGTTTGACCCAGTCCTGACCGCCCGACTCGGCCATCTCCGTCGAGTCCGTGGTCCGGTTCCGCCCTCGCACGCTGCGGATGCGGACATCGTCCTGATCTCTCACCTGCACGCCGACCACACCCACCTGCCCTCCCTTCGACTCGTCCCGGCCTACGCGGTTCTCATCGCTCCGGCAGGCTCGCGCCGCTTGCTCAACCCGATCGTCGCTCGCGGTCTGAAGCTCCGCGAGGTCGAGCCGGGCGAACTCGTGGAGTTAGGCGGCCTACAGATAAGCGTCTTGGCCGCCGACCACGACGGCCGGCGACACCCCGGGAGTCCTCATCGCGGGCCCGCGCTCGGTTATGTTGTCGAAGGTTCCCGCCGGTGCTGGTATCCGGGAGACACAGGTCCGCACATTGAGTTCGGAGAGGTAGCGTACGTCGACATCGCTGTGCTGCCAGTCGGTGGCTGGGGACCCACCCTTGGTGAGGGCCATCTCGACGCCCAGCAAGCGGTGCAGGCGGTGCGCCGCATTCATCCAGAACATGCCGTCCCGGTGCATTGGGGGACCTGGTGGCCCATCGGCCTCCCCCAGCGCCCCGATCTGATCGACCTGCCGGGCGTGGCCTTCGCGGACCACGTCGCTCGACTGGTACCAACCACCACCGTCCACCTCCTCCGACACGGTCAGTCGGTCAAGCTTTAACAACGGAAGCTGCAGTCGACGGCTCCCGGGGATGGCCCGCTGCCGCCCACTAGTCTTCCCAGTGATGATTCAGCCCCACGATGGAGCGACCCCGGGTGACGGTCGACGCGGCCCCTCAGAGCGTGCCCCGATGGTTCGCTGATCCGTCATGGCCGAGCTCGCCAGCCAGCCTGATATCGCACCGTCCCGGTGGCGGGCGTACGTGCCTGGTCTTGCGCTGATCAGGTCCTACCAGAGGAAATGGTTACCCAAGGACATCGTCGCTGGCCTAGTCCTCTCGGCGCTGCTGGTGCCGCAGGGGATGGCGTACGCCGACCTGGCCGGGCTGCCACCGGTGACCGGGCTCTACACCTCGATCCTCTGCTTACTCGGCTACGCCATCTTCGGGCCATCCCGCGTGCTGGTTCTAGGTCCTGACTCATCCCTGGGTCCGATGATCGCGGCCACGATCCTCCCTCTCATGCTGGCAAACGGTGACCCTGCGCGGGCCGTCGCGCTCGCCTCGCTGCTCGCCGTGCTCGTCGGCGTCGTAATGGTCGTCGCCGGGCTGGCCAAGTTCGGGTTCGTTGCGGACCTGCTGTCGAAGCCGACGCAGATCGGCTACATGAACGGGCTAGCGCTGACCATCATTGTGGGTCAGCTGCCCAAGCTCCTCGGGTTCTCGGTGGACGCCGATGGTCTGGTGGCGGAAGCGCGCGCCTTCGTGTCGGGATTAGTGCAGGGCGATGCGAACACGACCGCAGCCCTCCTCGGCGTCGGGTCGCTCGCTGGCATCCTGCTGGTCAACCGGCTGCTGCCCAAGGTCCCAAGCGTCCTAGTTGTCGTGGTGCTGGCCGCCATCGTGGTCAACGCCTTTGATCTGGAGTCCCACGGCGTCGACACCATCGGCGTACTGCCGCAGGGCTTCCCGCCTTTCACACTCCCGAGGGTCGGCTGGAGCGATGTGCCGCCACTCTTCCTCGGAGCACTCGCGATTGCCGTGGTCGCGCTCGCCGACACCATGTCCACCGCCTCGGCATTCGCTGCCCGCCGGGGAGAGCAGGTACGCGGCAATCAAGAGATGATCGGCATCGGTGCCGCCAACATCGCCGCCGGCTTCTTCCAGGGCTTTCCGGTCAGCACCAGCGGGTCCCGCACGGCGGTGGCCGAGCAGGCTGGATCGCGGTCTCAGGTCACCGGTGTCGTGGGCGCGGCCGTAATCACCCTGGTCCTGGTCTTTGCCACCTCCTTGATGCAGTACGTGCCACAGCCGACGTTGGGCGCCATCGTCATTGCTGCTGCACTGTCGCTGGCCGACATCGCCGGCACGCGTCGGCTGTGGCGGCAGCGCCGGATGGAGTTCGCGCTGTCGATCATCGCGCTGCTCGGCGTGGCCCTCCTCGGCGTACTGCCCGGCATCCTCATCGCGGTGATCTTGTCCATCCTGAATGTCTTCCGGCGCGCCTGGTGGCCGCACCACGCCGAGCTAGGTCGCGTCGAAGGAATCGCGGGCCTGCACGATACCGAGCGCTTCCCCGCGGCTGAGCTACTTCCTGGTCTGGTTGCCTATCGCTTCGACGCGCCGCTGATCTTCGCCAACGCGCGGATGTTCGGCGAGGCCTTGCGGAAGATCGCGGAGGAGCACCCAGATCTCCGCTGGATCGTCGTCGCAGCGGAGCCGATCACCGACGTCGACACCACGGCCGCCGACATGCTGCAGGAGCTGGATGTCTGGCTCAACGACCGTGGTGTGTCGCTGGTGTTCGCTGAGATGAAGGACCCCGTACGCGAGAAGATCGAGCGCTACCAGCTCACGCGCACGATCAACCCCGAGCACTTCTACCGGACGCTCGACGAGGCCGTCGCCCAATACGTGCGGCAGACGGGGGCCACCTGGCAGAGTCCGGGCGTGGGGCCGGCATGACGATGGCTGCAACGTCCTCCCCCCGCTAGGCTCCGCTTCAGAAGATCGAGAGGAGCAGCAGATGCCATCGGACCGTGACGAGCGGATTGCCGATTTTGTCAAGCCATTCCGGGTTGAGCCGGGGTCAAAGGTGTCGCTAGCGAAGGATTTTGACCCTGACTTCAAGAAGGGTGTCAGTTCCAAGAAGCAAGGTAAGGAGCTGCTCGTACGCGGCATTGATCTGCTTGCCGAATATCAGTCACGGCTGTACGCCGAGGACACCCATGGCGTACTGATCGTTCTCCAAGCGCTCGACGCCGCAGGGAAGGACGGAACGATCCGGCATGTCATGAGCGGCGTCAATCCGCAGGGTGTGTCGGTGCACAGCTTCAAGGTTCCGTCAAGTGAGGAACTTGATCATGACTATTTCTGGCGATTCGCGCAGCGGTTGCCCGGCCGTGGCGAGATCGGCATCTTCAATCGGTCTTACTACGAGGAGGTGCTCGTCGTACGCGTGCATCCGGAGCTGCTGGAACGCCAAAAGCTGCCACAAGATCTACGGGGACCACGGCTATGGAGACGGCGCTTCCGGGAGATCAACAACTGGGAGCGCAGCCTGACCGACAACGGGATCAAGATCGTGAAGTTGTTCTTGAACTTGTCGAAGGAGGAGCAGCGCACTCGCTTTCTGCGGCGTATCGATCTGGCAGATCACAACTGGAAGTTTTCCTCAGCCGACGTACGCGAGCGGGAGTCCTGGGACGACTACCAGAAGGCCTTCTCAGACATGCTGAGCAATACCAGCACTGAGTGGGCACCGTGGTACGTCATCCCAGCCGACCGTAAGTGGTATGCCCGGATTGCTGCCGGTGCGGTGATCTCCAACGCCCTGATCGACATAGACCCGCGCTATCCGACCATCGACGACAAGGCTCGAGCGGCGCTGGAGGAGGTCAAGAAGACTCTGGAGGCCC
The DNA here is from genome assembly GCA_963798835.1 of uncultured Actinomycetota bacterium. Lineage (GTDB taxonomy): Bacteria > Actinomycetota > Actinomycetes > Propionibacteriales > Propionibacteriaceae > Microlunatus. Next base: position 141,729 of record CAWCVF010000008.1, read on the forward strand.
AGGCGCCCCCGGGCGCAGCGGCTGATCCGTTCGCGGAGGAAACCGACGACGCGGAAGACAGTGGGAAGTCCTAATGGCCACTACAGATAATGCAGGCATTCGCCCGATATCTGCTGAGCAGCGCTGGTACGCGTTGAAGCCGGAAACCGTTGCGAGCGAACTCGGGGTCGATGTTCACACGGGTCTTTCTGCGGCGGAGGCTGCAGGGCGGCTGAAACGGGACGGCCTGAACGCCCTTCCTGAGGAGAAGCCGCCATCGAAGTTCCGCCGGTTGCTCAGCCAATACACCAGCTACATGCAGCTGATCTTGGTTGGGGCCTCAGTGGTGTCACTGGTGATCAAGCAGTGGAGTACGGCCATCGTGCTGTTCGTGCTCAGCCTGATCAACGCGATCACCGGGCTGCGCCAGGAGGGCAAGGCCGAGAGCGCCATGAATGCGCTCAAGTCGATGATGGAGGCGACAGCACGGGTACGTCGCGACGGGGTTGAAGCGGAGATCCCAGCCGAGCAGCTCGTCGTCGGCGACGTCGTGTTGATCGCGGCGGGAGATGAGGTAGCGGCTGACGGACGAATCGTCTCCTCGAGTTCTCTGCAGATCGACGAGTCCGCCCTCACCGGCGAGAGCGTTCCTGCCGCCAAAGACGCCGAGACCTTGCCGGACAATGATCTTGGCGCCGGCGACCAAGCAAACATGGCGTTCATGCACACTCCGGTCACACACGGTAGCGGCGTCATGATCGTGACCAGCGTCGGCGGCAACACCCAGGTCGGGAAGATCGCCGGTATGTTGTCGGCGACGGCCGTGGAGGAGACCCCGCTCACCAAGCAGATGAACACGCTGACGCTCTGGATCGTCGGCGCCGCGGGCATCACCATGATCATCATGTTCGCGCTAGGGCTCTACCGTGGACAGTCGTGGACGATGCTGTTCACCACTGCCGTTGCGCTCGCTATTGCCGCGATCCCGCTCGCCCTTCCCATGGTTGTCCAGGTGGTGCTCTCGCTTGGCAGTGTCGAACTGGCCAAGCAGAAGGCCATCGTCAAGGATCTGCCGTCCGTCGAGACGCTCGGCTTCACGTCGGCGATCAACTCTGACAAGACCGGGACGCTGACGATGAACCAGATGACTGCAGTCGAGGTCCTCGATCCAACTGATCGCTACGAGATCACCGGCAGCGGCTACAGCCTGGAAGGAAAGATCAGCCATCCCGCGGGCAAGACGGACACGCTTGACTGGGCCATCCTGCCGTACATCGTCGCCAACGACGCGAAGCTGGTCGACGGCAAGGTCGTCGGCGACCCGACTGAGGGAGCGTTGCTGGTGCTCGCGCACAAGGCCGGGATGGATATCGATGCGACGCGCGAACAACTGCCACGACTGGCGACGCTACCGTTCGATCCCACCTACAAACTGATGGCGACGTTCAACCAGACAGCAGACGCCACGGGCAGGCCCGTCGTACGCTGCTTCGTCAAAGGCGCAGCGCCAGCGGTCGCGGGCCGGGTCTCGACTGCCCTCGCCGCCGGGAAAAGCATCCCTTGGGACGAGGATCTCAAACAACGCGCCGATGCCAACGTCGCCCGCATGGGCGAAGCCGGCCTTCGGGTGATGGCTAGCGCGTTCCGCGATCTCGACCCTGCGGAGTTTGATCCGAACGGCGATCTGCTGGGCCACGTTCATGATCTTGAAGTGACCAGCCTCGTCGCTATGGTCGATCCGCCGCGGGAGGAGTCAAAGGCCGCTGTCGCGGATGCCCAGCGAGCGCACATCCGGGTCCGGATGGTTACCGGCGATGACGTGGTCACAGGTGCTGCGATCGCAAAGCAACTGGGCATCGACGGCGACGCGATCCTGGGTGCAGACTTCGCCGCGCTCTCCGATCAGGAACGGAGGGACCGAATCGACTCGATCGGCGTTGTCGGCCGCGTTGCGCCGGAACACAAGGTGCTGCTCGCGCAAACCCTCAAGGACAAGGGCCATGTCGTGGCCATGACGGGCGACGGCGTCAACGATGCCCCGGCGATCAAAGCGGCAGATATCGGTGTCGCCATGGGTAGCGGCACCGAGGTGGCCAAGAATGCAGGCCGGATGATCTTGTCCGATGACAACTTCGCGACGATCGTGTACGCGGTGGAGCAAGGCCGCAAGCTCTACGACAACCTCAACAAGTTCATTCGCTTCGTGCTGCTGGAACTGGTCGCGTTCGTCCTTACCTTCCTCGGTGCAACCCTGCTCAATCTGGCAGCCGGACAGCCTTTCACGCCGGCACAGATTCTCTGGATCAACTTTCTGGTCAATGCACCTTTCGGCGTTGCCCTCGGGTTCGATGAGGAAACACCTGGCCTGATGGCCCGTCGACCGCGACCGCGTGGCGAGTCGATCTTGACCAAGGGCATCATGATCAGCTGCGGCCTCGGAGGACTGTACGTCGCCATCGCCAACCTCGTGCTGATCTTGATCGGCAAGAACTACTACGGCAGCATCCAAGTGGGGCAATCGATCGGCTTGGTCGCCTTTTCACTGATGCTGGTCGTCGCGGCTTTTGAGTCTCGCCGTGAGAAGGCTTCCGCCTTCAGTGTCGAGACGTTCAACAGCCCGCGGATGAACAAGACCGCAGTCGTCGAAATCGCTCTTGCCTATCTGATCACCCAAGCTGACTTCTTGAACAAGCTGCTGGGCACGGTGAGTCTGACCTTCGCGCAATGGGGGATGGCGCTACTCTCTGCAGTTGTGCTGCTGTTTGGTTGGGAGCTCGGAAAGGTCATCGCACGCCGCACCAGCGCGCCAGCAGGCGCTGCTGTTCGCTGACTCCCGACATCACCCACCTACGGCGATGGGTTTTGGGCTTTCCGAGACGGGCTCACAAGGTGACGGAGCGTCGGCTCCGGATGTTCGACATCCTCCACATCGACCCGGTGACCGGCTGCGTACCGCCTCGCTAACGATTGTGCAGTCAGCCCGTGCAGCAGAACACTCAGAAGGACAGTCAGGCCAATAGTCGCGACGACATCGCTAATCGGCCCAGATACGCCTTGCAGGTCTTCCAGCGCGAGGAGGGCAAAGACGATCGAAGCCAGCCCTCGCGGGCCAAACCAGCCAATGAAGAGCACCGTGGCCCAGTCCATCCGCGCGCCGATCAGTGAGATCGCCACCGGCAGCATGCGGATTACGGTCAGGCTCAGCACGGCATAGAGAAGGATGCGCCAGGTCCAGTCCTCAGCGACGGTCGGCACAGCGATAGCGCCGAAGAGCAGCCAGCAGATCATCGATGCTAGGCCACATGTCTGCTCGACGTAGTAGACCTCCTTCTCCTCTCCTCTGCCCGCGAAAGCACCGAACGCGCTTCCTGCCACGAAGGCGGCGACGAACCCATTCGCATTGATCAACAGTGCGCAAAGGAATGCGAGGAGCGAAAGTGCCAGGACTGCGGGACCTGCGAACTCGTTGGAACCCACGCCTCGCCGTCCCGCAAAGCGCAACAGCATCCCGCCTAATGCACCCAACATCGCACCCGCCACGGCGCCTAGGAGCAGACCTAGCAACGCATGCGCAGTACTTTCGTGCGCAATGCCGGCTTCAGCGGCGATGGCCACCAACGCCACTGTGACCACGGGAGTGGCGATTCCGTCATTCAGTCCGCTTTCCACGTTGAGCGTCTGTCGCACTCGATAAGGCACCCGGCGATCCGACATGACCGCGGAGCCAAGGGCCGCGTCAGTTGGGGCGAGAGCCGCGCCCAGAAGTAAGGCGTACCACGGGCTGACGCCGAGGATGATGGCCCCTGCCGCCGTTCCGAACACAGTTGTCAAGGGCAGACCTATTGCAAGAAGTCGGACGTAATGCCCGAGGTCTTCTCGGACGTCCGAAAAACGCACGCGGCAGGCGTCCGCGAACAGCACCCATACGAGTGTGACTTCAGCGATGATCTTCGTCGAATGAGGATCAGGGGAAAGGTGCACCACTTTGAGACCCTCGGCCATGATGAGGCCGATGGCGACGAAGAAGATCGGCGTCGAAATCGCTGCTACTTTTGCAGAGATAATTCCCCACACAAATATCGCCGCGAGGGCCAGTGCAAGCGCGGCGATGTCCATCACGTCATTTCACCCGTTTTCACCGGCCGCCGCCGACCATTTGAACATCGACCCCATGCAATTTGGGCCCAGACTCCAGACGTGGGGCTTGGTCGGTACAGACTGCCGCGCTCAACGCTTGGAGTAGGAGCTCGCCGTCGGCCGCCCCTAGCGGGTGGGCCGACTACGCAGGCAGCGGGACCGACACCCGTGGCTTTCTAGACTCACGCGCATGACGACCAGCCGGCTGGAGGCGTTCAGCGACGCAGTACTCGCGATCATCATCACGATTATGGTGCTGGAGTTGGAGGTGCCGCACGAGCCAACGCTCCACGCCCTCGCCGACTCGGCAACCGGGTTGTTGACCTATCTGCTGAGCTTCGTGTACCTGGGCATCTACTGGAACAACCACCACCACTTGTTCCAGCTCGTCAGCCGGGTGAGAGGAGGTGTCCTATGGGCCAACCTGCACCTGCTCTTCTGGCTCTCGCTCGTCCCCTTCACGACTGCTTGGATGGATGAGCAGTTCGCGCCGACGCCGGTGATGGTCTACGGCGTCAACCTGGTGCTGGCCGGGTTGGCTTACCTCCTGCTCCAGCTCAGTGTCGTACGTGCCGATGGACCGGACAGCGCTGTGCGGCAGGCGCTCGGACGCGACCTTAAGGGCAGGATCAGCCCGCTGATTTACCTATTCGGCATAATCGGCTCCCTGCTGTGGGTGTGGCTCGGTATCGCGGCGTACGTCCTGGTCGCGGTGATCTGGCTGGTCCCCGACCGACGGATGGAGCACTACATCGACGCGCACATCGAGCCGCCGACCGTGATTTAGGAAGCGCTACAAGAGGTCTCCGTCTCCCATGCCGCCTGCTCGGCAAGGGGCTCGCCGGCCGCCTCCATCTTCACCCGGGCGAGGCATTGCCCCCGGCGATTCCTTCGTCAGCTTGGGAAGGTCATCGCGGAGGGCGTGGGGTCACTTCTGGGTAGGAAGGGCCGGGCTGGTCGAGCAGATCGGACCGGACGCCGCCGAGATGTCGTGCGAGGAACGCTAACACCAGGTCACCAACGATCCGCCACATGCGTTCCGGCGCGATGGCGGTAGCCGACAGCATGGCTGTGACTGCGGCGTCTTCGCGCACTGGCAGGAACGGTACGTCCATGAAGCTCAGGTGGGTAGCGCCCTGGATCTGGAAGGTGTATCCCGGGCGCGCCAGTCGATCCACGGTTTGCCACCCGCCGAAGGTGATGTCCTTTTCTGCCTCGAACCAGGCGGCGTCCGGTGCCATTCCGGCTTTCACTGCATCTTCAGCGGTCACGGCGAACTCACGATGGGGGGCCAGGACCTGAAGGGCGGGGCGGTCGAGCCCAGCGGTTCCGACCTGGGACCACACTGCTCCGTCCAGGTTCACCGCGGCTCGGCAACGGGGATCGTCCCGGCACCACTGCAGCGCCGCGGCACCTCCGAATGAGTGCCCGATCGCGCCTAGCCGGTTGAGGTCGAGCCGACCGGCTAACCAGTCGTCGCTTCCGGTGTTGATCTGCTCTAGTCGATCGGCGACAAACCTCAGGTCCGCGGCCTTGTAGTCGCAGACGGCGCCCCGCTTGACGAAAGCCTCCTCGTAGCGGCCTTCCTGGGGTCCGAGCGCACCGGCGATCGCTTCAGGGTTCCTCGATAGCACGCGTCCGTCGGCGAATATCGTGACGGTCGTCTCGTAGGTGTGGTTTACCCCAACGACGGCATAGCCGTGGCTGGCCAACTCCTCCGCAGTGCCTGACAACAGCAGGGGCGGGAAGCCACTGGGCGACATGATCACGACCGGGTAGGAAGCCTGATCATCTGCCATGCCGCCGCTGGCCCAGGCGTTGGAAAGCAACCCCGCCACGTTCATTCCCAGCAGTTCAGCAACCGACGTCCAAGCCTCGGGAAGGTACGGGGCCCGCTCAAGGCCGGGAGCAGAGCCGGCCGGGTACCAGATCCAGGCCACCAGCTCCCGTCGATCGCCGGGGTAATCAGAGTAGATCTCTGCCCGATCCGGGTCGATCCACTCGCGGCAGGTGCGGGCCACCGAGAAGGGCCCCGACGGGCGAGGGACCGGTGTCTTTGTCCCGGCAAGATGGAGATCGTTCGACATGGGGACATTCCTTTCTGTTCTGAGCCGCCGAGAACCAGGCGGGCCGACCATGCCAAAGGCTTTACGTCGAAAGTCTTCTCTCCTGATTGAGGTTGTCGACGAGGCTCGTCCGTGCATGGAGCGGTCGGATGGTGCGGCAGCGGCGTCACATTGTGAGGCGACCCCGCCTGCGCCGCCTGTCAGGCGGACCAGCCCTCGGGCGGCGGCACACGGTGAACGCGCGGTCATTGGAGGGGATCTGGCCGCCGCCCCCGCCAGGGACCGATCTGATGGCTCCAGCTGGTGGCGATGGCCCTCGCACATAGCGGACTCGAGCCCGAGTTCGTCAACGAGGCGCCCTCACACCTCGGAGCCGAACCAATGCTGCCGCCTATTGCGACGGCTTAACGACCGCCGCTGAACCGCCGCCTCGGCGAACCGGTTCCGCCGCGGCAACCACCTGTCCGTCACGCAGGAACTCCACGCCGGTCGCCGCCCCGATCTCGGCGATCTCCGAGAACGAGTGGCCCAGAGCCGCCAACTCGACCGCCTCTGGCGACGCCAGGAAGGCCGGCTCGGCCTGTCCCATCGCTGCGTTGCGCTGGCTGGCCCGGGGGGCTGCGACAGCCTCGGGCAGGGTCATGCCGAGGTCGATCCGGTTGATGAGGATCTGGAACACAGTGGTGATGATGGACGCGCCGCCCGGCGAACCGGTGGCCAGGAACGGCTTGCCGTCGCTGAGCAGGATCGTCGGCGCCATCGAGCTGCGCGGTCGCTTGCCCGGTGCCGGCAGGTTCGGATCGGGCGCGTTGCCTTGAGTCGGGGTGAAGTTGAAATCAGTCAGCTCGTTGTTGAGCAGGAACCCACGGCCCGGCACGACCATGGCGTTGCCGCCGATCTGTTCGATCGTCAGTGTGTACTCCACGACGTTGCCCCAGCGGTCGGTGACCGTGAGGTTGGTCGTCCCCCGCTCGTTGGTCTGCACCACCGCGTGCGCCGCGACGGCGCACTGGGCATAGCTGCCGTCGGGGACGCCCGGGGCGACCGGCTTGGTCAGAGCCTTGGTCGGGTCGATTTGGCACGCCCGCTCGTTCGCAAATCTCTGGCTGAGTAGTTCGTCGAGCAGCGCGCGCGGGGTGTAGTCGCCGACGTAGCGGTTGCGGTCGGCGAAGGCGAGGGCGCTTGCTTCGAGGTATCGGTGCAGCGCCTGGGTCCGCGACAGGTCGCCGAGATCCCAGTTCTCCACGATGTTGAGGCCTTCGCCGACAGTCGATCCGCCACTGGACGGGGTCGGCATTCCGTACACGTCGTAGCCGCGGTAGCGGATGTGGGTCGGCCGCGGCGTACGGATGTCGTAGCCGGCAAGGTCGGAGGTTTCCATCGTGCCCGGGCGGATCGGGAACGCCCATGGTTCCCGCGGGTCCGCGACGACTGGCGGGTGCTGCACCGTGCGTACGACGTCTGCCGCCAGATCGCCGTGGTAGAACGCGTCCATGCCCTGCCTGCTGAGCAGGCGGTAGGTCTGGGCGAGATCCCGGTTGCGGAAGGTCGAGCCGACCGCCGGCGGCGCCCCGCCCGGCAGGTACAGCGCGCTGGTCGAGCTGAACTGCGAGAACGCCGCGAGGTTGTCGGCGATCTGGCCGCGAAACGTCGGGTCGACAACGAAGCCCCGGTCGGCAACCTGGATAGCCGGGCGCAGCGCCTCACGCAGGGAGATCGTGCCCCACTTCCGCAGCGCGGTCTGCCAGGTCTGCGGCGTCCCTGGTACGCCAACGGAGATGCCGCTGATACGCGCCTCCTGGAACGCGTACGGCAGCCCGGTGGCCGGGTTGACAAACGCGTCCTTCTCCATGGACGCCGGCGCGGCCTCCCGGCCGTCGATTGTGTGCACCTTCCCTGTACGGGCGTTGTAGAACACGAAGAAGCCGCCGCCGCCGAGACCGGATGAGAACGGCTCGGTCACGCCCAACGTGGCGGCCGATGCGACAGCGGCATCGACGGCGTTGCCGCCATGCCGTAACACCTCGATGGCCACGCGGGTGGCGTCGATGTCCACCGTGGACGCCGCTCCACCACGACCGACGGCAACCGGGGCCTTGGTCACGGAAGGCTTCGCCTGCGCCGGCGAGGCGGTCAACAGGGTGCCGGCCAGGGCCGCCACCATCAGTACAGATAACGCAGTCGTACGACGAACGATCATCACGCCCCCACGTGTCCAAGCCGACCTGTGTCCTGACGACAACCCCCGCTTCCCGGGCGGAAGGCCGCGTCAGTTTGTCGACGATGGACGCTGACGATACGCCGTCCCGCGGCCGCAAGGTCACCAACGCCGCCGGCGTGTCGAAGGTGTGGTGACACCCCGATCTAGCCCCGCCCGCACCCTCTGGGCTGTCATACGGTCAGTGCGATCACGGTGGTCCGCAGCGCCTCCGCGAACGTGTAGCCCCCGCCGGCCGCCCCACTCCGCCTTCCGTCGATACCTCGACGAATGGGTGAACACCGGTCCCCGCCGTCTCGGGCAATTTCTTGGCCGCGCTGAACGCGCGCACAGGTCGACTGCTCTGCTCGTGCTGGTTCATCGGCTTGAAGCCGACTTATTCAGATGGCCGCCCCTTGACGGCAGCGGTTTCAGAGCGGTCGGCCTTGGGAATGCGCCCGACGATCAGAAGCGACATCCCTTCATGCGGATTCAGAGCAACTGGGAAGCTGCGGCTCTGATCGACCATGCCGAGCCTTTTATCAGTGAACATGTCTATTGCCATGGCGCCCGGGCGGAGATGTTCGGAGACCACCTGGTCAGATATCTGATGGCTCGAGAAGTTCAAGACGGTTACCTGAACGAGCCCGGTGTCAAGCCGATGAACCATCACGAGCAGAGCCTTGTTGGACACGGCGGGTATATCGATCTGCGTGCTGGTGGCAATGCCGTAGCTTCGGCGGATCGCCAAAATATCGCGCAGCCGCGAAACGAATGAATTTTCGTTCTTCAGTTGCTCCGGTAGTGATCCGTACAAGCTGCGCCCACGGGGCATCTTGGACGATGACTCGCCTGACCGCGGCTGATAGTCCATCAGGTCGTAGGCTGCGCGATGGATCCAGCGGGTGTCACCAGATTCAATGAGCCGTGCAACCTTGGATCGCTCCAGCGTCAGCATCCCGCAGAGGTCCCAGCCGGAGAAAGCGAATACACCAGGTTGCAGCGCGTTGAACATCGCCAGCAGCAGGTGTGCTTGTTTGACCTTCTCGACGAGCTCCTTGTTGAGCTCGGATATGTCCGTGACGCCCAGTGAGGCCAGGACGATCGTCGCGGTAGTGGAGGCGATGCCGTTGGTCGTGAAGATGTCGTTGTATGGAGCCGCATTGCCGGTGAGCCGCTCGATGAGCTCGGCACGAATTCTGATCGCCAACTCCGCACCGGTCACGTCGGTGCCACGGAAATGGAAGATCTCATCTCGGTGTGTTGCGGCGAAGTGCACCAACTCATAGGTCACCTCGTCGTGGTTTTGGAGGGCATGCACCAAAGAGATTGGTTGCAGCCCCTGCCGCAATGCGGTGTTGAGTGTGAGCCGCAAAAACTCGGTGTCGCCGGTGGCCAAAGCATGGTGGTACGCCGGGCGGTTGACGAAGTCGTAAGAAAGATCAGCGCCGTGCTCGCCAGTCTTCTTGATGTCGTCGATGGCCAGGTTCAGCTCCTGGAAGGTGAAGCCGCCGACCTTGCGCACCATGCTGCCGATCATCTGGTTGGCGGCCTCGGAGAGCGGATGTCCTTCTGACCAGGCCGGAGCGCCACCCTCGCCGCTCTCCAAACCGAGGAAGCCGTTGGCATCCAGCCTCAACGCACCGGCCCCAAGATCATGCAGCGCGTGCAAAGCGTCACCCATCACCAACCGCATGCCGGCGCTCGTGGGGTCCAGCCAGTTGATCGATGGCTGACCATCCTTGAAGTAGTGCAAATACACCCAACGACGATCCACCCCATCTACACCAGTGACGGTCGCAGTGGCGCTCCAGTTCGTGTCCTTGACGCCCGGCTTGTGAAAGATAACCCGCTGCATCTTGCCGATGATGTAACCGGCCACCTCCAGCCGATCCTCGGCCTCCACATCGAGGTTGACCGAGTCCCTTCCGGGTGGAACCGTCGGCAAGAGATGCCAGTCCTTGGGCGGGATCTCCACCATGTGGTAGATGCCGGGATAGTCACCAACCTTCATCTCCGCCAGACGAAAATCTGCACCCTTGCCCGTGTGGCCCGGCACGATGTCATCGATGATGGTGCCTCCGTGCCCAGCCGCCACCTGACACATCAATTGAAACTCCATCTCAGTACCGAACGTCTCATCGATCCGAGTGCTGATCCTGTCGAAATGCCCATCCACACTAGGGGTCACATCCCAGCCAGAGATACCGCCGGCACGCTTGACCGGTCCGGTGTGCACCGCGTCGACCCCGACAGCCTCAAATAGCCGCCACAGGTCCTCACTTGCCAACGTGCGGAGGAACGACTCACCCGTCCTCGTGATCATCGAAATGGGGTACGCCGTGAACCACACCGACGCCTTCTCGATCGCGGCACGGGGATTCGAGTGAGCAAATGGTCTCTGCGACATACGGCCCGAGCCAGCGAACTGGGAAGCAACCGCAGCGCCGCGGGCCAGCATCGACTCCTGCTGCAACCAATCGACGTAGCCTCGCTCCATCGCGCCCCCACCCCACTCTTCCGTTCTCCACCTAGTCGGGCAGCACTCTTTAGTCCACTCTGCAGGCTGTTTCAGCCGCGCACAGAAACCGCCTTGGCTCGACTTGAGTCACGGCCCCCGATCGGCCGCCCCCAGACCGGCCCCTGCTCATCTTCCTCCCCAGATTCACGCCAATCCAAACAACTGGCTGGTCGAGCCGAGAGAGGTTACGGCGGCACCTCCGAGTCGACGCCTTCGGCTTTGAGGACGTCAATGTAGCGGTGGCGGCGCTCGGGTCGGGCCTGATGTGGGCGAACATGATCTTGGTATCCCCGTGCGTCGACTCCGATGGGCTCGACCGCGTTCAGCGTCTACTCACGACCCATGGCATCTTCCAGCGCCAGCACGGCATCTTCGGCCACACATCCTCGTCGCTCCTGTTGGGCAGCGACCATCTCATGACAATGCGCGCCTTCGCCCAGGTGAGGTGCAACGCAACGGTGCTCGTAGTCGAAGATCTGATGCCCGAAGAGCGATCCGACCCGCGCGGTAGCACCCCGGACGTCATGCTGACCATGACCGGAGGCGCGAGCGCACTATGGATCAGTTACGCAACCTTTTCGAAGGTGCCGGCTTTGATCTTTCTCGCGTCATCGACACGCCGAGTTCCATGCACATCGTCGACGGCTTGCCCCCGCAAGGCTGGGCCTCTCGGCTGCGCCGGTCCATCGCCGGGCCGTCGCAGTACTCGCGTTCCTCGAAAACGCTCCGACCGGCTTGACAGCGCAAGGACGCTTAGTTAGTAGTCACTATCTGGCACCTGCCACCTTACTTATTTCGATGATCGACTCCCGAGACATGCACATCGACTCCTCGGCGGCTGGGCGCGGTCGCGCGAGCGATGCTGCAGGTCGCCTGCCGCGCCCGCCAACGAGTTTTGTCGGGCGAGAGCACGAGCTGGCCGAGGCTCGGCAGCTGTTAGACCACAACACGCTACTGACGCTTACCGGTCCCGGCGGCTGCGGCAAGACCAGGCTGTCCATCGAGCTCGCGGCTCGTGTCACCGACGAGTATCCAGACGGCGTGCACTTCGTTTCGCTTGCAGGAATCGCCGATCCGGCGCTAGTACCGAGGTCAATTGCCCAAGGCCTCGGGCTTCAGGACGCCCGAGGCCGGACGCTGCTGGAGCACGTCCTCGGCTACATACGGGAGCGGAAGCTTCTTCTCGTCCTGGACAACTTCGAGCATCTGCTGTCGGCCGGCGCATTCGTTGCGGAGCTGCGGTCCGCGAGCACCCAGTTGCGGATCCTTGTCACGAGCCGCTCACCACTGCACCTGTCTGGCGAGCAGGAGTTCCCCGTGCCGCCACTTGTCATGCCGGAAGGGGAGGCTGCTACCTCGCCAGCATTAGTCGTAGCGTGTGATTCGGCGCGACTCTTCGCTGTACGCGCGGCCGCATCAGTGCCCGGGTTCGCTGTTAACGATCAGAATGCCAACGCAATCGTGCGGATCGTGCACCGGCTCGATGGCATGCCGCTGGCGATCGAATTGGCTGCCGCGCGAGTGAAGCTGCTGCCGCCAGAGGCGATTCTGACGCGCTTGGAGCACTCGTTGGGCCTGCTAGTGAGCGACAGTCGGGACATGCCGGACCGCCAGCGGACCTTGCGTGCCACGATCGCGTGGAGCTACGACCTCTTAAGCGAGCCCGCCAGGCACCTTCTGGCCGCCTGTTCGGTGTTCCGCGGAGGTATCAGCCTGGACATTCTCGAGATGGTGTGCACGGCGTTGGATTTCGACGCACCGACTCTGGACGCCCTCCAGGAGCTGGTCGACCAGAGTCTGGTACGCCAGGCAGTACCGTCCGCTGGCGCTCCGCGGTACATGATGCTGGAGACCGTTCGCGAGTTCGCAGCCGAGCGACTGGTCGATATGCCCGAAGCCACCGATGTCCACGCCTCGCACGCGTCGGCCTTTGGGAGCCTGGCCGTCGATCTCGCTCGCCCTCCTTGCTGGCCTGCGAAGGCAGGGCTGGATCTCCTCGAGCTCGAACACGACAACTTTCGGGCGACACTCGACTGGTATCAAACCGAGGACCCGGCCGCTGCATTGCGTCTCGCCAACAGGTTGACGGCGTTCTGGTCCGCGCGCGGCCACTTTTCCGAGGCCAGGCGGCGGCTGAACGAGCTACTCGAAGTTGTTCCTGATGAGGACAGCGAGCGGGTGGCCGCGTTGAGCGGTGTCGGGTGGCTCGCGACTGATCAAGGTGATTATGCCGCCGCAATCGGCCTTTTGGGACAGAGCATCGCCCTCGCCCACGCCGCGCATGACCTGGTCGCAGAGGGATATGCACTGTTCTATCGAGCCCGCGCCACGGTTGGAAGCGGCAGGATGGCGGCGGGTGGCGGAGACGCCGAGGATGCGCTCGACTTGTTGACGCAAGCGGATGACACCGCGGGAGTCGCGTCCGCGCTGTTCTTCTGCGCAATAGCTACCCAATACTCCGGCGACGTTGAGCTCGCCTGCGATCTCTTCGCGCGATGCGCAGCGACGTATGAGAAGAGCGGTCTGCCTGCCGGCGCCGCGCGCGCGTTGCAGCTGCTTGGTATCGCGCGGCTGATCTTGGGGGACCTACCTGCTGCCCGCACGGCGCTCGAGGCGGGCCTGCCTGCCATCGTGGACATCGGCGATCGCTTCGCCGTTCCAGCCGGGCTGACTGGTATGGCCGGCCTTGCGGCAAAAAGTGACAGACCGCGGCTTGCGCTCAGGCTGGCCGGCGCCGCAGCGGCGTACGAGAAAGTCAACCAGACCTACCTCCCAGACCCGCTGCGCGGCAGCCTCGAGGAGTGGCTGGCACCAATTCGTGCGACATTAGGCGTCGCGGCGGCGAAGCACTTCGCCGAGGGACGCCGGATGACACTCGACGATGCAGTGGCACAGGCGCTGGCTAACGAGCCCGAGGAGCCCTGGCAAACGGGACCCGGATTGAGGCTGACCCGGCGTGAATCTGAGGTCGCGGGACTGGTGGCTCGCGGGCTGACCAACCGCGAGATCGCCAGCCAGCTCTACATCTCGATCAGGACCGTCGAGGTCCACGTCGACCGCATCCTGTCCAAGCTAGGTTTCCGAACCCGCACACAGCTTGCAGCCTGGGCGCACGAGGAGGGCATAGCGCCGCGAAATACGTAGTGGCTACGTAGTTCTTCTGACGACTCAGGCAGTCCGCCGGTCCAGCGTTGTTTCCATGAGTACAAGCAGCACAACTTCCTCTGATTGTCAGGTGCTGGTCGTCGGCGCCGGACCGACCGGCCTGGTGCTCGCCGCGCAGCTGTTGGCGCGTGGCATCCGAACCCGAGTCATCGACAAAGGCGCCGGCCCGGTCCCGCAGTCCAGGGCGCTTAGCGTTCATGCCCGGACCCTCGAGGTACTTGACGTCATGGGCCTGGCGGACGCCTTTATCGATCGCGGCCAGCGGGTGCGTCGCTTCCATGTGTACGCCGAAAACAGGGATCTGTTCGTCCTCGACATGGCCCGGAACGGCTCGCGATACGGATTCATTCTCCACCTTCCACAACACGAGACCGAGGTGCTGCTGCGCGCTCGGGTACGCGAGCTCGGCGGCATTGTCGAACAGGGCGTGGAGTTGGTTCGTGTCGCCGAGGAAGAGGGCGCCGTCACGGCGACTCTTCGGGATGTCGCGGGGATGGAGACCGAGGCCAGGTCCGACTTCGTGGTCGGATGCGACGGCGCGCACAGCCGGGTGCGTCACGCTCTCGGGCTGGCTTTCGATGGGCAGCCATACCCACAGGACTTCCTGCTGGCGGACGTCGCCCTAGAGGGGGCCGGCCGCGAGGACGAGGTGCATGCTTTCTTCCGCCCGGACGGCCTACCTCTCATCTGCCTGCCCATCCGCGGCCAGCGCTGGCGGGTTGTCATGCCCAAGGCCGGCACCCGTGGCGGACAGCCACCTTCCTTGGAGGAGATCCAGGACCTGGTCGATCAGCGGGCCCCGCGGCGGATGGTTGTCTCCGACCCGATATGGCTGGCATGTTTCCGGTGTCACCTCAGATCAACGCCGACGTATCGGCGCGGCCGAATCCTGCTCGCTGGCGATGCCGTGCATATTCATTCCCCGGCAGGTGGCCAGGGCATGAACACCGGGATCATGGATGCCCAGAACCTGGCGTGGAAGCTGGCCTTGGTCGCCGACGGCCACGCCTCGGACCGGCTCCTCGATACGTACGGGCAGGAACGCCGCCCCGCCGCCGGAAGCGTCCTCGGTCTCAGTGACTCGATCATTCGGTGGTCCACCATGAGCCATCCAGTCAAGCGGGCCCTGCGGGATGCTTTTATTCCAGCGATTACGAGCCTGCCCGCTGTCCAAAGGCGCGCCGCCGCACGTCTGTCGCAGACCTCGGTTGCATATCCGTCAAGCCCGGTCAACCAGCCTGATCGAGAGCGTCGCGGACCCAGGCCCGGTGAGCGCGTTCAAGACCTCGAGGTCCTTGCTGAGT
This sequence comes from uncultured Actinomycetota bacterium, assembly GCA_963798835.1. GTDB lineage: Bacteria > Actinomycetota > Actinomycetes > Propionibacteriales > Propionibacteriaceae > Microlunatus. Next base: position 157,098 of record CAWCVF010000008.1, read on the forward strand.
ACGGAAGGACGCGGTTGTACGAGGTGCTCAGCCGTGGCCGGCACGTGGTGCTGGTATCGGCTGTCGATGTCCTGACAGCGCTCAAGGCTGCGGGCCTCGACGACTACAGCGAATTCCTCGAGGTCGTCACCGCCGGCATCGGCGCCACGCCTCGTAAGGACAAACCCGGCACCTTCGCATTGGTGCGGCCGGACGGGTTTCTCGCCGCTCGGGGAGTTCGAAGCGACTCCGAAGATGTGATCGGCTACCTACGAATGCTCTTTGGTGGCCGTGCAGCGCAAGCCAATGCGCGGTCATCGCAGGCGTCATCCGTCGGCGAGCTCATCGTGACCTGACTTGTTGTACTTAGCGTGCAGTTAATTGGTAGATCACCGAGGCCGGCCGGAATTAGTACGACCGGTGCAATCCCATCGGACTTTCGGTGCGGAGCGGGTGACAAGACGAGAACCGAGATGCTCTGGCTAGCCAGTTTCCTTATGTGCAGAGGAAAAGGCTGACTTTGAATACCCGTGAGTGACCGCAGCTGTCCAGGGTGTTGGGCACGAATTGGGCCGGCAACTCATTGTTCGCATCTTCTGGCAGGTCGTAGACCGGGAGGTTCCCCCGGCCGAGCTTCCGTGGCGCAGCGCCGCCGACAACAACGGCAACGATCGGCAGTTGCGGCTGGTCCTCGGCGACACCAGAGAGGGCGTCAAGTGCTCCGAGCAAGTCATTAGTACGCGTCGCGACCAGCGTGACGACCAGCGCATCCGCCTCAGCAGAGGCGGCCAACGCCCGAACGGCCCGCCCGATCGTCTCGGGCGGCGCATCAGCGCCAAGATCAACAGGATTGGCGACGCCGGCCAGGTGCGGAGCAAGATCAGCGAACTGTTGCTGAACGTCAGCCGACAACGCGATCACCCGCAGCCCGGCCGCCTCGGCGGCGTCGGCGGCAAGGATGTTCGCTGTAGGGACTTAGGTCCCGCTTGACCTGCCACGGTGCCTGTGCCCTTCAAGACCTCAGCCCCTGGGCTTCCGTCGCCAAGGAAGGGAGCGTTGGAGTGCGATGAAGTCCACCACTATCGGCAAATACGTACTGCGCTTCGCCCTTCCAGCGCTGCTGGCGGCGTACGCGACCGTGCATCGACTCGGGAAGACGTACGGCTCGACGGCGCTCGAGCGGCAGGCGAGCATGCCTGGTGATGACATCGTCCCCAGGCCGCAATTCGTGATCACTCATGGCATCGCCATCGATGCTGCGGCGGAGAGCGTGTGGCCTTGGCTCGTCCAGATGGGTTGGCACCGCGGCGGCTGGTACACCGCTCGGTGGGTCGACAAGCTTTTGTTTCCGGCAAACCGCGCCAGCGCCGACGACATCCTCGAAGAGTTTCAAGATCTTCAGGTCGGTGACTTCATCCCTGACGGCGCACCGGAAACCCAGTGCGGCTTCGTCGTCGAGCAGGTTGAGCCATCTCGCCTTCTCGTTCTGCACTCCACCTCTCATCTGCCACTGGAATGGCGTCGCAGAGGCAGGGCGGGAGTTGATTGGACCTGGGTCTTCACTGTCGTGCCGATCAATGCAGAGCGCGTCCGTTTGATCTTCCGCTGGCGAGCAGCTACCTGGCCGTGGTGGCTGACCTTGAGCGCCTGGGCCGCAATCGTGCCATCCGACTTCATCATGTCCAGGGACATGCTGCGTGGCGTGAAGGGCCGGGCAGAGCGACAAGCCCCGATTCGATCACGAGATGCGTCCTCTTAAGCCACGAGGCTTGGTCACGATGCTGCCGACCGTGATCATCAGTGTCGGCGGAGCGACGGGTATTCCCCAGCAGCCGGCACCGAACATCGCGACTGAACTCAGCCCGACCGTGCCGCTTAACCGCTTGAAGCGTTCGGCTCGGATCTCCTGAGTCAGCTCCTCAATGCCCTTCCGATTGGCGTCGCATACCAGGAGCGGTTTGACGAGCTTCTGAGCTCGCTGGCTACCTCGATCCATATCATCGAACAAGATCAACTGGTTGCGACGGCGATGGCGTACATGATGCGGTCCTCAACTACGCCGACTCCTTCTGCCTACGTCCAGTGCGTTTGCTTGATGTCAGCCTGGGACCTTCGACTCTGGGTACGCCCCACCGAGGACGGCACATTGGAATGGAATCCGGAAGGTAAGCGACATGCCGAAGATCTTGATTGCGTACGGCACGACCGAGGGACAGACCGCTCGGATTGCTGATCATCTTGCCGGGCTGATTCAGAGCAGCGGTTTCGAGGTGAAGGCCTTGGACCTCAAGCAGTCTGCGGATGTTTCTCTGAATGGCTACGACGCGGTGATCATCGGAGGCTCGATCCATATGGGCAAGCATCAGGAGGACGTCGTCGAATTCGTTCGCAAGAACAGGGCTGACCTGGAGCGCCTTCCGTCAGCATTCTTCTCGGTGAGTCTGGCCGCCAACGGCGACCAGGCGAACGCCGAGGCGTACGTGGAAAACTTCGTGCAGCAGACGGGTTGGCGTCCCGCAGAGGTGGGTCTGTTTGGCGGCGCGTTGCTCTATCGGCAGTACGGAATCCTCAAGCGTTACATGATGAAAAGGATCGTCCGCGACAAGCCAGGCATGAGCCTCGACACCTCACGCGATTACGTCTACACCGATTGGGATCAGGTCAAGCGGTTCGCGGAAGACTTCGTCGAGCGAACGGTCCCAGAAGCCAGTGGGCTAGCTGACGACATCACCTGACCACATCGCCAGACGGACCCGAACTGCCAACAAAGACGAGCACGCCCACCCGGAAGTGGAACGCCAGGAACACCTGGCCGGGCAACACCTCATTGGTCAAATGCGGGCTATACCTCAGCGGCCGCTCGCGAACAGTCCGAGGCCGGGCAGGCGCAGGTCTTGGACAAGATGCAAGCGATGTTCGCCGCGACGTCTGGGTGAATCAAAATCCGCTCCTCCCGACCTGCGCTCTGGCGCTGGGGCGATCCGCGTGACGGTCGACCAATATAGTCCGTCTGTGGATGCCCAGCTCGTGGTCGCGGTGCTACTCGCGATCGGGTTCGCCGTCACGAACGGGCTCCACGACGCGTCCAACGCGATCGCCACGCTGGTCGCCACGCGGGCCGCGACGCCGCTGCAGGCGATCCTGCTCGCGTCGGTGTTCAACCTGCTCGGCCCGCTGTTGTTCGGCGCAGCCGTCGCCGACACGATCGGCGGCATCGTCACCGTCCCGCCGGACGTGACGGTCGAGGTGATTGGCGCCGGCCTGGCCGCGGCGGTGACCTGGAACCTTGTGACCTGGCGGCTCGGTCTGCCGTCGAGCTCCGGGCACGCGCTCGTCGGCGGGCTGGTCGGCGCCGCCGTCGTCGAGGGCGGCGTGCACGCGATCAACTGGGGCGGGATCGAGCACTGGCGGCCCGTCGGCGTGTTCGGGATCCTGATCGCGCTCGCGCTGTCCCCGGTCCTCGGCGGGGTCGCGGCGCTGCTGCTCATCCGCGCAGTGCGGGCCGTCGCGCACCGGGCGACCCGGCGCTGGCGCGTGCCGGTGGGGGCCGGGGAGTGGGGGATGTCGGCCGCGCTCGCGTTCAGCCACGGCGCCAACGACGCCCAGAAGTCGATCGGCGTGATCGCGGCGCTGCTGCTCGCCGCGGGGCAGATCGAGACGCTTGCGGCGCCGACGTGGGCGAAGGTCGTGTGCGCCGCGGCGCTGACCGCCGGCACGGCGCTGGGCGGATGGCGGATCATTGCCACTGTGGGCCGCCGCATCTACCGCATCCGCCCGGAGGAAGGCCTAGCCAGCCAGACCGCGTCGGCCGGCGTGATCTTCGGCTCCTCGCTGCTGGGGGCGCCCGTCTCTACCACGCAGGTGGTTGCGTCGTCGGTGGTGGGGATCGGCGTCGGCCGGCGCCGGTGGCACCACGTGCACTGGGCGGTCGTACGCAACATGGGCCTGGCCTGGCTGATCACTCTGCCTGTGTCCGCGGCGCTCGGTGCCGTGGCGCTCGAGCTGTGGCGGCTGGTGACGTGACCCGCAAGCGCTGGTTCCTGCCCGAGACCCCGGACGTGCTCGGCATGCTGCGCCACCAGATGGCGGTCACGATCGACGGCGCGGAGGCGTTCGCGAGCTGGGCGGGCGGCGACGCGGCGGCGGCCGGGGCCGTGCGCGATGCCGAGCACCGGGGCGACGTCGCCAAGCGCGACCTGCTGAGCGCGCTCCGGGAGGCGTTCGTCACCCCCATTGAGCCCGAGGACCTGTTCGCGCTCTCGCGCGGGATCGACCGCATCCTCAACTACGCCTCCGATCTCGTGGATGAGTCCGAGGCGATGGCCTCCCCGCCCGACGAGGGGATCGCCATGATGGCCGGCCTGCTCGGCGACGCGCTGCGCCACCTCGACGACGCGCTGTCAAAGCTCGGGACCGACAGCGACCACGCGACCGCGTCCGCGGACGCCGCCATCGCCGCCCAGCACCAGCTCGAGACCGCCTGCTACGCCGGGATGGTGGGGCTGCTCAGCGTCGAGGACCGCTCGGAGCGGATCACGCGCCGCGAGCTGTACCGCCGCTTCTCGCGGATCGGCGAAGCCGTGGTCGACGTCGCCGAGCGCGTCGTGTACGCCGTCGTCAAGCAGAGCTGAGTGGGCACTCACTCGCACCCCCTCGTCGAGACTTATCCGGACGCCGGGCCTTTGACCGCCTTTGCCCGGGTGCGGTCCGAGCGCGCAGGCCGAGACGAACCTGATGCTCGATCGACGGCAGCCAGCACATTCAATTTGACTCGTCACGATGACCTGGTGCTGTCTTTGCTCAAGCCACCGAGCGCTGGCGACGCCGGCGCCCGGAAAATTGAGTGCCTCGTCGGCCTGGCGCAGTGCCCACGACGACGGCAAGGTTGTCCTGAAGGAGTGATCATGGCTGAGGCATCGTGAGCAGCGGCGACATCGTAGTCGGCGTCGATCACTCGCCTGAGGCGCGCTGGGCCGTTCTCTGGGGGGCGCGGGAGGCCCGGCTGCGCGGTGCCACCTTGACGCTTGTGCACGTCAGGTCCTCAGTCAGTGACAGTAGAGTTCCCCACGCTGAAAGCGAAGCCGAAACGTTTCTCAGTATCAGGGCAGCGGAAGCCTCTGAGCTCGAGCCGGAAGTATCGGTCGCGCACAGACTCTATGAATCTGCGTCGATCAGCGAGCAACTAATCGAGCTCAGTGTTTCCGCCGTCTTGGTGGTTCTGGGCGTAGCTTCGGCAAGACCTCGCGCCGAGCATGGACTTCTGGGATCGGTTGAAGATCGCGTAGTAGTGCACGCCCATTGCCCCGTAGTCACCGTGAACGGTCCTGGCCCAATTGTTGGCCAGGACTACGACAAAATCGTTCTGGGCTGGACCGAGGGGACTACCGGGCGCCGGGCACTGGAGGCTGCGGCGGAAGAGGCGGCGCTACGGGGATCCCTGCTCAGCATTGTCGCCATTCCACCGATGGCTAGGCCCTTATCGGTAGGTCGCTCCGAACGAATGAATGTTGAGCGAGCGCTCATCGATTCGATTCGTCAGATCGAGAGCACCTACCCGGGCCTGCAGATCGATGTCACCCATCGAAGCGGCCAAGTCGACACGGAGCTGGAACAGTCCTTGGACAGGGCGGCCCTACTCGTATTGGGCTCTCACCACAGCGAGCAGTCCTGGAGCATTCGCGTCGGACCGATCGCCGAAGAGTTGATGCGGCGATCGCCCTGTCCAGTGATGCTGGTCGGCCGTCGACCCCGCGGCAAAAGATTGACGTGAACGGAGCCTCTGCACGCCAAAGACCGCAGCTGGTGTCAGGACGATCGCTTTGCCGCGGTCCCTGATGTCTGAGATCGCGCGTCACCTAGACCGATTTCCCTGAGGCCGGACCTGACGGTCGGATGTTCGTTGGCCCGTACGGGTAACGCCGACCCGGCGGAGTTTCGCAAGGATGTGAGCCCGGGCGGAGAAGGAGATTGGCGATGTCGTTCCGGCTGACCTTCATTTCCACGATCTCCGGCACTCCGGAAACCACGTCGCCGCGTCGGCGGGCGCCAGTACGCGCGAACTGATGGGGCGTCTCGGACACGCGAGCATGCGGGCCGCGTTGATTTATCAGCATCGCACCATGACACGGGATCGGGCCATCGCGGAGGCGTTGGACGCTCTAATCGAACAGCGGCACATGATTCTTGGGCGTTTGGGCACGGACCGGGACCAGGCCTCACTGTTCGATTACCCGGCCGGGTGCCGAGATCGGAGCTTGACTAGACATCCCACGACCGGAAGCGGTCAAGCTGCAGAGCTGAGATTGTCTGGTTCGGTGTGCCATGCGAGGTGTTCGTCGTAGAGGGTGTGGGTTCGTAGGCAGCCATGGAGGATGCCGACGAGCCGGTTCGCGAGGGCTCGGAGGGCTTGGTAGTGGGTGGTTCCGCGGGCGCGTTGCCGGTCGTAGAAGGCGCGGGCGCCTGGGGAGTTGTTCAGTGCGGCGAACCCTTGCAGCAGCAGCGCATCGCCGAGACGGCGGTTGCGCGCGAAGCGGGCCAGCACAACTCGTTTGGTGCCGGAGGCTTTGGTAATCGGTGACATGCCGGAGTAGTTCTTCCGGCTCTTGGCGTCGACATAGCGGCCCGGGTCGTCGCCGAACTCTGCGAGCACCCGGGCACCGAGGATGACACCGAGGCCAGGCTGGCTGCGGTAGATCTCAACGTCCGGGTGCTGGCCAAAACCCTGCTCCACCTGCCCGGCCAGCACCTCGGTCTGGGTAGCCATAGCGGTCAACACAGCGAGCAGCGCTGATGCGCTGGCGGTGTAGGCGGGGATTACGCCGGGTCGCGCGGTCAGCTGCTCAGAGGTCAACGCGGCCCGGATCGTGGCGGCGGTGCTGGCGAGGTTCCGCTGCCGGCCGGCGCGCCGCAGCAGGGTTTCGATCCGACTCTGGGAGAGCCGCCGGCCCAGGTCGGGGTTCGGTGCCACGGTGAGCACGGCCAGCGCGTCCCGGCTCGCGAGGTCGGTGCCGAACGCGGCCAGGGCGGCCGGGTAGTACTCCCGCAGCAGCGACCGCAGCGTGTTCACCTGCCGCACCCGCGACCAGATCATGCCCTGATGCGCCCGGGTCGCGATCTTGACGTGTTCGGCGATCTCACTGTCGCCGGCGATCTGGCGGTGATGCGCCCGATCCAGCCGGACGATCTCGGCCAACAGATGCGCATCCGCGGCATCTGACTTCGCCCCCGACGGGGAATGCCGCTCCCGATACCGGGCCACCTGCAACGGGTTGATCGCAAACACCACATAGCCGACAGCCAGCAACGCCTGCACCCACGGCCCGCGCTCGGTCTCAATTCCAACCAGCACCTGATCCGGTTCAGCTGCCGGATCCAGATGCTCCGCGACCAGCTCATGCAGCATCGTGATGCCTGCTAACCCCTCCGGCAGCCGACGGCGGGCCAGCACCCGGCCTACCTCGTCTTCGATCTCGACGTCATGGTGGGCCTCCGCCCAATCGTCCCCAATAAACAGCACTACGCCCCCTCGCTCACGTTGATCACCAAGCCACGAACCGCGGAGAGGACCTGCTACGACCTAATGGATCAGTGCTCAACCGGCACGACATCCCACCAGCACTACCAGCCCCCTCACCAACCGCCGGGGCACGATCTAGTCATAGACCTCAGACCAAGGGCCAGGGAAAACAAAGTGCTCACCGACAGCCGGCTCGGGACAACAGCATGCCCGAAGCCTGCTATTGCAGTCCCATTAGGGCAAACGCTGTGGAGCGGGTGACGAGAATCGAACTCGCATGGCCAGCTTGGAAGGCTGGGGCTCTGCCATTGAGCTACACCCGCGTCTCCGCGATGATCTTGGGGCGCAAAGCCCTCCGATTCAATCACGGAGTCGGGGCGACAGGACTCGAACCTGCGATCTTCTGCTCCCAAAGCAGACGCGCTAGCCACTACGCTACGCCCCGGCCGTCCGGCATGCCCGAACGTTCGCGATGAGTGTAGGGCACGCCGAAGTGAGGACCAATCCAGTTGCTCCTGCATTTGTAGCCGTGTGCGGAGAGACGCGGCGCCAAACCGTCGATTCGAGGTGCATTTGAGGCCTTGTGCGGAGAAACGCGCGACCTGCGTGGCAGAAACGCGCGACTGTCGAGAAATCGAGGTCACGATGCGCCCTGCGTATCGGCCGCATGGAGGTTTGGCCGCCCTGAGCTCGCCCCGTAGGATTGCCGCGGCTCAGCGTGAGCCAGCCCGGGCAGTCCCGCCTTCCGTCCGCGCGCCACAAATCATCAGGAGTAACCAGCGTGCCCAGCACCGTCGAGCAGTTGAGCCCTACTCGGGTCAAGATCACCGTTGAGGTGCCGTTCGCCGATCTCAAGCCCAGTATGGACAAGGCGTACGCGGAGGTCGCGAAGTCGGTAAACATTCCGGGGTTTCGGCGCGGAAAGGTTCCGCCCATGGTGATCGACCAGCGCTTCGGCCGTGGCGCGATCATTCAAGAGGCCTTCAACGACTCGTGGCAGAGCTTCTACGGCGCAGCACTAACCGAAAACAATCTGTCTCCCCTCGCGCAGCCGGACCTCGAAGTCACCAAGCTCGAGGACGGCGACCTTATTGAATTCACGGCGGAGGTCGACGTACGCCCCGAGTTTGAACTGCCCGAGTTCACTACCCTGCAGGCGCAGGTCGACGCGCTCGATGTGCCCGACACGCTGGTCGAAAGCCAGGTCGACGCACTCCGCAACCGCTTCGGATCCCGCGAGACGGTGGAGCGCTCCGCGACAGACGGTGACATCGTCACGATCGGCCTGGTAGCAAGTCAGGACGGCGAACAGCTCGCCGACGGTACCGCTGACGACCTGGAGTACACGATCGGGTCGGGACAGATGCTCGATGGTCTGGACGAGGCTGTGATCGGCCTCGCTGCCGGCGAGTCCGCGAACTTCGTATCGACGTTGGTCAGCGGTCCTCGGCAGGGCGAGGAGGCCGACATTGAGGTCACCGTAAGCAAGGTGCAGACCGCCGAGTTGCCGGAGGTCGACGACGAATTTGCTCAGGAGGCTTCGGAGTTCGACACGATCGAGGAACTGCGCTCCAACATCAGGGAGCGCCTCACCCGAATGGCGCGCCTTGAGCAGGCGAGTCAGGCACGCGATGCGGTGCTGGAGAACCTCCTCAGTCAAGTTGACATCGAGGTGCCCGAGCACCTGCTCAGCTCAGAGATCGACACGCGCCGGCAACAGATCACTGAGCAACTCTCTCAGGCAGGGTTGACGGTCGAGCGATACCTCGCTGACATCGGCGACGATCAGACTGAGGAAGATTTTTGGGCTGATCTTGAGCAGCGCACTGAGCAGGCTCTCAAGGCGCAGATCATCTTGGACAAGGTCGCCGACGAGCGGGCGATCGGTGTGGACCAGAACGACCTCACCCAGCACATTCTGCGCAAGGCGCAAGCCGACGGTGTCCCGCCGCAGCAGGTTGCCGATCATTTGCAGGAACACCCGCACCACATCGAGGAGTACATGCTCGAGATCCGGCGCGGCAAGGCGCTCGCCATGATCGTCGAGTCGGCGACTGTCACCGACTCGAATGACGCAGTAGTGCCACTTGCAGGGCTTCATGAGGACGGCAGTTACGACGAGCCGGAGCCTGAGCCCGAGCCGGCTGACGAGCTGGACAGCGAGCCGGCCAAGGATCCGGCGGAGGATCAGTCCCGGGAGCCGGCGGAGGATCAGACGCAGCCCTCCAGCGTGTGATCATCGGCTGCGCGGGGTGATCTTCACCCTTCTGCGCCCACAGCGAACACAGCTGATTTCCGCGCGACTCCCAAGACGCGCCGGGGTAGGTTCATCAACGTGAACGCGACCCCACAATCTTCTCTTTTCAGCGCCGCCAGGCCCACGTGGGCCTCAGGTTCGGAGGCCTACAACGCCGGTGGCCGCAATGGCTTCGGGCTCGATGACAATGTCTATCAATCCCTCCTTCAAAACCGCATCATCTTCCTCGGCTCCGAGGTCAAGGATGAAAACGCCAACGCGATCTGCGCTCAAATGCTGTTGTTGAACGCCGAGGATCCGCACAAAGACATCTATCTCTACATCAACTCACCGGGCGGCTCCGTCGACTCCGGGATGGCGATCTACGACACCATGAAGTGGATCTCGAACGATGTGGCGACCGTGGCAATCGGACTCGCTGCCTCCATGGGTCAGTTCCTGCTGTGTGCAGGACAGAAGGGCAAGCGTTACGCCCTACCGCACAGCCGGATCATGATGCATCAGCCATCCGGCGGACTGGGCGGCACAGCCAGTGACATCAGGATCCAGGCGGAGCAGTCGCTGCACATCAAGGCGACGATGCAGAAGCTGATCGCCGAGCACACCGGTCAAACGCTTGAGCAAATCGAGGCCGACTCCGACCGGGACCGGTGGTTCACCGCAGAGCAAGCTCTGACGTACGGCTTCATCGACCACGTCTACGAGGCTGCAGCTCAAATCCCGTCACCGCAGGCCCCGAACCAGTAAGGGAATCGACATGATCAACAGATTTGGGCCGGCTGTGGCTGAGGGCCAGCCTTTCTCTCCGACGATGGATTACTACATCCCTCAGTGGGAGGAGCGCACGTCGTACGGCATGCGCCGCATCGACCCGTACACCAAGCTCTTCGAGGACCGCATCATCTTCCTCGGCACGCCGATCTCCGACGACATTGCCAATGCTGTGATGGCGCAGCTGCTCTGCCTGCAGCAGATGGATGCTGAGCGCGACATCGAGATCTACATCAATTCACCCGGCGGCTCCTTCACCGCGCTCACCGCGATCTACGACACCATGCGCTACATCAAGCCGGATGTGCGCACTGTGTGCCTGGGGCAGGCGGCCTCAGCTGCCGCGGTGATCTTGGCGGCAGGCACGAAGGGCAAGCGACTCGCTCTGCCGAACAGCCGGATTCTGATCCACCAGCCGGCAACCGAAGGCGGCTACGGGCAGTCCTCCGATATTGAGATTCAGGCTAGAGAGATCTTGCGGATCCGTAGCCTGATGGAAGAGATGCTGGCTGAGGACACGGGCAAGACGATGGAAGAGATCAGTCGAGACATCGAGCGGGACAAGTACCTGACGGCGGACCAGGCACGCGAGTACGGCATCATCGATGAGGTTTTGACCTCGCTTAAGGCCGTTCCGGTCTAGTGGCACGGTGAGCCTGATCGGTGGAGGCAAATGTCCTCCACTTCACGGATCGGTCAGGCTAGGGTGAGACGAGCCACACGATCGGGCGCAGAGAGGAGGCGGTGTGGCGCGCATCGGAGAGAGCGGTGACTTGCTGAAGTGTTCTTTCTGCGGGAAGAGCCAGAAGCAGGTCAAGAAGCTGATCGCTGGTCCTGGCGTATACATCTGTGACGAGTGCATAGATCTGTGCAACGAGATCATCGAGGAAGAATTCTCCGAGGGCGGCGAGGTCGGCCTACTCGATGAGCTGCCCAAGCCACACCAGATCCGGCAATTTCTTGACAGTTACGTCATCGGCCAGAGCAACGCGAAGAAGGCTCTGGCCGTCGCTGTCTATAACCACTACAAGAGGGTGCAGGCACAAGCCGCCAATCCTGGGCGGCGTACGGAGGACGACGGCGTCGAGCTGGCGAAATCCAATATTTTGCTGATCGGCCCGACCGGCTGCGGCAAGACCTATCTCGCCCAGACGCTGGCGAAAATGCTCAACGTGCCGTTCGCGATCGCGGACGCAACAGCGCTGACCGAGGCCGGCTACGTCGGGGAAGACGTCGAGAACATCCTGCTCAAGCTGATCCAGGCGGCCGACTTCGATGTCAAGAAGGCCGAGACCGGCATCATCTACATCGATGAGGTCGACAAGATCGCCCGCAAGAGTGAGAACCCCTCGATCACTCGTGATGTCTCAGGCGAGGGCGTCCAACAGGCGCTGCTGAAGATCTTGGAAGGAACGTCGGCGTCGGTGCCACCGCAGGGCGGTCGTAAGCACCCGCACCAAGATTTCATCCAGATCGACACCACCAACGTGCTGTTCATCGTCGGCGGAGCGTTTGCTGGACTTGATCACATCGTCGCCCAGCGCGTCGGCAAGCGGCCGCTCGGATTCAACAATGACATGGTCTCTCGGCAACCCGAATCAGACGATCCCTTCCACGACGTACGCCCCGAAGACCTGGTCAAGTTTGGCTTGATTCCGGAGTTCATCGGCCGGCTGCCAATGATCTCCTCGGTCAGCCCGCTGGATCGCGACTCACTCATTCGCATCCTCATCGAGCCGCGGAACGCGTTGGTCAAGCAGTTCCGCAAGCTCTTCGAGCTCGATGGAGTTGATCTTGAGTTCACGCCCGACGCCGTCGAAGCAATTGCTGATCTTGCGCTGCTGCGCGGCACCGGCGCACGGGGGCTCCGGGCCATCCTCGAAGAGGTGCTGTTGAACGTCATGTACGACGTTCCGAGTCGCGACGACATCGCCCAAGTGATCATCACCGCCGAAGTCGTCCGCGATTCAGTACTGCCAACTCTGGTACCGCGCGAGAAGCTCGCCAAACGCGAGCGCCGCGAGAAGAGCGCCTGACCTCTGCCGCCTTCGTTCGGCCTTGCCGTATGTGACCACTTGCGGCGTTCCGAGAGGGCTCGAGACCACTTCCGCAGAGCTCTTACGCGCCCGGGTCGGCGGAGCATCGACTCGCGCGTGCACATGCCAGCAGTGTTTCGGCGGGAGTAGTGATCTTGAGGCCGTCGGCCGTGATCCTCATGGGATAGGGCTTTGGGTGACGGCAGACGTACAGGCCGCTTCGTCGCGGACGTGGATCGTCCTTACGCATTGCAGCGAAAACTGGATGCGGGGGAGCGTTGGGCAACCACCAGCAGCCAAGTTCTGCGGCCGTGAGATGGGTGAAGGCGGCAGACGATGGGAGCACGAGACTCCAGGCCTGCAGCTCATCAACGAGGCTGCGCGGCGGAGCCTTCGACACGTACAGGCCATGAGACTGCCGCTGCCAGCCTCGAAGACCACTTTCCGAAAGGAGCAGGGGGCGAAGCTATGCCGGCGGCGGTACCAGAGTCACATCGACCGCAACAGGCCCGTCACTCTCGACCCAGCTGATTTCACCAGTGATCCGGCCTACAGCCCGCAGGTCCGCTTCGACAGCCTGCAGGTTTCCGAGCGACTCTGCGCTGGCGTAGAACTTCGCGAGGCTGATCTCAGTCTTCATCGAGACGCTCGCCTGGGTCTTGGCTCCCCGGATCTGAATCAGGGCGGCGGACACATCACTCAGCAGCGCAGGATTCCCCGTGGCCGGAATCTCCGAAACCTCCGGCCAGCCGGTGCGATGAATGGAGCCGTCCTTCCACCACGACCACACCTCTTCGGTGACATAGGGCATGATCGGCGCAAAAAGTCGCAAGACGATGTCCAGGGCGAGCGTCAGCGCGGCTCGAGCGGACGCGGCGCCCGAGTCATCGGCCGGACCGTACGCCCGCTCCTTGACCAGCTCCAAATAGTCATCGCAGAACTGCCAGAAGAACTGCTCGGTGCTTTCCAACGCGCCGGTGTAGTCGTACGCGTCAAAAGATCTGGTGGCATCGGTGATCAAGGCGGCAAGCTGTCCGAGGAGTGAGCGGTCAGCCGGTTCGGTGATGCAGGCCACGTCCGGAACGGCACCCGCCCCCAGCACGAACTTGCTGGCATTGAGCACCTTCAGGGCCAGCCGGCGCCCCACCTTCATTTCCTGCTGATCAAAGGGCGAATCGAGCCCGGGCCGAATCTTCGCGGCACGCCAGCGCACCGCATCAGAGCCGTAGCGTTCCAGGACGTCAGTCGGCACGACCGTGTTGCCGCGTGACTTGCTCATCTTCTTACGGTCTGGATCCATCACAAACCCGCTGATCATGGAACGCAGCCAGGGCAGCGAGTGGTTCTCGAAGTGCGCACGGACCACCCGCGAGAACAGCCAGGTGCGGATGATCTCGTGCGCGTGGGTGTTGAGGTCCATCGGGAACGTGAGAGCGAACAGATCTGGGTCGCGATCCCATCCGCAGACGATCTGCGGAGTGAGGGACGAGGTCGCCCAGGTATCCATCACGTCCGGATCGGCAATGAAACCGCCGGGCTTGCCACGCTCGGATTCGCTGAAGCCTGGTGGCGCCTCCGAGCTGGGGTCCAATGGCAGCGTGTCATCCGCGGCAAGGATGGGATGGTCATAGTCCGGAGCACCGGCGGCGTCGAGGGTGTACCAGACTGGAAATGGCACACCGAAGAACCGTTGCCGTGAGATCAGCCAGTCGCCGTTGAGGCCGCTCACCCAGTTGTCGTAGCGGTACTTCATATGCGGCGGGATCCAGCCCAGCTCCTCGCCGCGTTGCAGCATCGCGCGCTTGAGATCTTCGTCGCGCCCGCCGTTGCGGATGTACCACTGGCGGGTGGAGACGATTTCGAGTGGCTTGTCGCCCTTCTCATAGAAGTTGGCCTTGCGCATGGTTGGCGTCGGATCGCCGGCAAGATCACCAGATGCGGCCAGCGCGGCGACTACCGCTTCACGTGCGCCGAAGATCGTCTTCCCGGCAATCTCCTGCCAGGCTTCGTCGGCTCCGATCCATGCGGGCCGATCGCGGACGATGCGACCATCACGACCGATGATCACTCGGGCAGGCAATTGCAGCTCGCGCCACCAGGTGACATCGGTGAGATCACCGAAGGTGCAGCACATCGCGATGCCGGCGCCCTTCTCCGGCTCGGCGGCCGGGTGGGCGAGGACCGGCAATTCCACCCCATATAGCGGACTTGTGACGGTGCTGCCGAACAGTGGCTGGTAGCGCTCATCGTCGGGATGAGCGATCAAGGCCACGCAGGCGGCGATGAGCTCCGGACGAGTCGTCTCGACGTACACGGGGCCGTCCGAGGCGCGAAACGCGACGCGGTGATACGCGCCGGGATAGTCACGCGCATCGAGTTCGGCCTGAGCGACCGCAGTCTGGAAGGTCACGTCCCATAGGGTCGGGGCCTCAGAGAGGTAGGCCTCGTCGCGAGCCACATTACGCAGGAATGCCCGCTGTGCGACCTTGACCGACTCGTCGCCGATCGTGGTGTACAGGCTGGACCAGTCGACGCTCAGTCCCACTCGGCGCCACAGGTCTTCGAAGGTTTTCTCGTCTACGTGCGTCAAGTCATGGCAGAGCTCGACGAAGTTACGCCGTGAGATCCGCAGCTCATGCTTGGGGTCGGGCTTCTCTGGCGGTGCGAAATTGGGGTCGTACGGGATGCTCGGATCGCAACGAACGCCGTAGAAGTTCTGCACGCGGCGCTCGGTCGGTAGGCCGTTGTCATCCCAGCCGATCGGATAGAAGACGTGCTTACCGCGCATCCGCTGATAGCGGGCGATCAGATCCGTGTGGGTGTAGGAGAACACGTGCCCGACGTGGAGCGATCCGGACACCGTCGGGGGAGGGGTATCGATGCTGTACACCTCAGCCCGGGTCGCAGGCCGGACGAACGCGTACGTGTCGTCGGCCTTCCAGCGCGCGATCCACTTGTCCTCCAGACCCTCCAGCGCCGGCCGCTCGGGTACGCCGGCGCCGGTTGGGATGGGCGCGGCGGTTCGGGGCTCAGCTGAAATGGTCACGATCGTGATCCTAGAGAAGGCAGGTACGCCGCACATCCCAGTTTCGTTCCGCGGCCGTTTACCCGCGGCGGAGGTTGACGGGGATTTGGTCCGTTTCTCCGCACAAGGCCACGAATGAGGCCCTGTCGGCCCCGTTCGAGCCACATCTGCCACCTTGTGCGGAGAAACGGACGTTCGCGACCGACAGACTCTCCGCGGCGCCGGCTCTAGACTTTGGGCGTCATGCCTGCCGATCACATTCACGCTGAAATCGTTGCCGCACTCACCAGTCGATGGCCGGAACATCGGGTGGCACCCAGCCTGGGCAGAATTCGCGCGCTGACCGAGCTGCTCGGCGATCCGCAGCGCGCCTATCCAGTCATCCACCTGACCGGGACCAACGGCAAGGGCAGCACCGCGGCGATGATCGAGTCGCTACTGCGGGTCGACGGCTTGCGTACCGGTCGCTTCACCAGCCCGCACGTCATGAGCGTCACTGAGCGGATCGCCATCGACGGCGAGCCGATTACCGACGAGCGCTTCGATGAGTTGTGGCGCGAGCTCGAGCCGTACGTGGCGCTCGTTGATCAACGCGAGATCGACGGCGTCCGGATGACCTTTTTCGAGATCATTACCGCGATGGCGTATGCCGCATTCGCCGACGCGCCGGTTGATGTCGCGGTCGTCGAGGTGGGCTTGGGGGGTACCTGGGATGCCACCAATGTTGCCGATGCCGGCGTCGCGGTCGTAACGCCCATCGATCTTGATCACACACATTTGCTCGGCCGTACGATCACCGAAATCGCCAAAGAGAAAGCCGGCATCATCAAGCCGGGCGCGCACGCGATCCTTGCCGGGCAAAGCGTCGAGGCTGCAGAGGTTCTGCTTGACCGATGTGCTGAGGTGGGCGCCTTGCCACAGCGCGAGGGTGTCGACTTCGGCGTCATTGATCGCAAACTCGCGGTGGCCGGTCAGGTCGTCCGGCTCAGCAGCGCGGACGGGCCGATCGATGAGATCTTCCTACCCCTCTACGGTGCGCATCAGGCGGCAAATGCCGCGCAGGCGCTGGCAGCCGCCGAAGCGTTTCTGGGTCTCAAGGGGTTGCACCCCGACGTGGTCCGTGAAGGCTTCGCCCAAGTGCACTTTCCCGGTCGGCTGGAACTCATCCGCCGCTCGCCAGCAGTCGTCCTCGACGCAGCCCACAACCCACACGGTGCTCGGGCAGCCGCTGCCGGTATTGCTGAAGCGTTCGCTTTCACGCCGTTGATCGGTGTCATTGCCGTCATGGCTGACAAGGATGCCCGCGGCATTCTCGAAGTCTTCGAAGAGATCATGAACCAGGTGGTGATAACCGAGGTCGCCTCGACGTCGCGCGGGATGCCGGCCGCCGCGCTCGCTGAGCTCGCTGAGGAAATCTTCGGTACGTCACGCGTCACCGTCGTCCCACAACTCGACGACGCGATCGATCGCGCGGTCGAGCTGGCCGAGGTGGACGGCGTCGGGTCGTCTGGAGTTTTGATCACTGGATCCGTGGTCGCGGTGGGCGAGGCGCGTACCCTGCTCGTCGGCAGCGAACCGGTGCTGGTGCCCTCAGCCGGCGAGGACCTCGACAACGCCTGGGACACTGACTATTCCGAAGACGGGCACGAAACCAACCGAGACTGGTCATGATCACCCTCAGCGCCGGCAACCCGATGCGAGTAGTGCTGATGACAGTTTTGATCTTCGAGGTGGTGGTCTTTGGCCTCGCCATTCCCGTCATGATCGTCATCTCAGATGTGCCTGGAGCGGCGGCTGCTGGCTTCGGGGGCGCTACAGCACTACTGGCCGTGCTGGCAGCCGGATTGCTGCGTAGACCGCCAGCGGGTTACATCCTCGGCTGGCTTACTCAGCTGGCTGGCCTGGCATTGGGTCTGTTGACGACAACGATGTTCTTTGTCGGGGCGTTGTTCGCGGCGGTGTGGGTGCTGGCGTTCGTGCTCGGTAAGCGGCTCGATTCCCGCATGGAGACTTCGCCGGAGGGCGGCGAAATCCCCTAGGGTGCTGGCATGTCCTCCTACGCCGCGCCGCCCGTGCCAACTCAGCGTTCCTTTGTGTTGATCAAGCCTGATGCGGTGCGCCGAGGTCTTGCCGGAGCCATTCTCAGCCGCTTCGAATCCAAGGGGTTGACGATCGTGGCGATGGAGCTACGTCAGATGACCGGCGAACTGGCCGACCAGCACTACGCCGAGCACGTAGAGCGGCCGTTCTATCCGCCACTGCGGCTATTCGTCACCTCGGGCCCCTCGGTGGCCATGGTCATCGAAGGCGACGAAGCTATCGACGTGGTCCGCATGATCAATGGAGCGACCGACGGCCGCAAGGCCGCGCCCGGAACGATTCGCGGTGACTTTGCCTTGTCCAACCGGGAAAATCTGGTGCACGGTTCTGACTCTTTGGAGTCGGCCAAGCGCGAGATCGCACTCTGGTTTCCCGACCTTGCATCCTGAGCCTGTCGAAGGGCGCGTCGACGAGCTCAGCGCACATAGTTCTAACCCTTAGGCTGGACGGGTCATGACGACGATCGCGACCAGCCCTGCCTCACTCTTCCCTCGCCTCGAGCCGCTGCTGCCGCGCGTCAGCAAGCCCATCCAGTACGTGGGCGGCGAGCTGAACAGCGTGACCAAGGATTGGGCCGCCACCGAGGTCCGCTGGTGTCTGAGTTATCCGGACGCCTACGAGGTGGGACTGCCCAATCAGGGCGTCGCGATCTTGTACGAGATTCTCAATGAGCAGGACTGGATCCTTGCCGAGCGGAGCTACGCGGTGTGGCCCGACATGGAAGCGTTGATGCGGGAATACGGGGTGCCCCAATTCACCCTCGACTCGCATCGGCCGGTCGGAGAATTCGACGTCTTCGGGCTGAGCTTCGCCACCGAGCTCGGCTACACGAACATGCTCACGGCGCTGGATCTGGCCGGCATCCCGCTTCATGCGCAAGATCGCCGCGAACACGATCCCATCGTGCTCGCCGGCGGGCACGCGGCTTTCAATCCCGAACCCATCGCCGACTTCCTTGACGCCGCAGTGTTGGGCGACGGCGAGGAGATCGCGTTGACGATCTCGGGGGTGATCCGGAATTGGAAGGCCGAGGGCCGGCCTGGCGGCCGCGACGGCTTGCTCTTACGGCTAGCCGCAGGCGGCGGGGTCTATGTGCCGAAGTTCTACGACGTTGACTACCTGGCCGACGGCCGAATCCACCGCGTTGCCCCGAATCACCCCGGCGTACCCTTCCGAGTTTCCAAGCACACGTTGATGGATCTCGACAAGTGGCCGTACCCCAAGAAGCCGCTGGTGCCACTCGCCGAGACGGTGCATGAGCGGTACGCCGTTGAGATCTTCCGCGGCTGCACGCGGGGTTGCCGGTTCTGCCAGGCGGGCATGATCACCCGGCCGGTTCGTGAGCGCAGTATCGAGACCATCGGTGCGATGGTGCAGCAGGGCATCGAGGCGACCGGGCTGGAAGAGGTCGGGCTGCTCAGCCTGTCCAGTAGTGATCATTCCGAGATCGCGGAGGTCACTCGGCAGCTGGCTGATCGTTACGAGGGCTCGAATGTGTCACTCTCGCTGCCGAGTACGCGGGTGGACGCCTTCAATGTTGATCTTGCCAATGAGCTGTCTCGGAACGGTCGCCGCTCTGGGCTCACCTTCGCACCGGAGGGCGGTACTGAACGGATGCGCAAGGTGATCAACAAGATGGTCAGCGAAGATGATCTGATCAGTACCGTTGCGGCGGCGTACTCAAACGGTTGGCGCCAAGTGAAGTTGTATTTCATGTGCGGACTGCCGACCGAGACTGACGATGACGTGCTGGCGATCGCCAGAGTGGCCAAACGGGTGATCGCCACGGGTCGTGAAGTCAGTGGTCGGCGAGATATCCGCTGCACAGTGAGCATCGGTGGATTCGTACCGAAACCGCATACGCCGTTCCAGTGGGCTGCGCAATGTGATCATCAGATCGTTGACACTCGGCTGGCCAAGCTGCGAGATGCGATTCGTGGTGATCGGCATTATGGCCGTGCCATTGGTTTCCGTTACCACGACGGCAAGCCAAGCGCTATCGAAGGATTGCTCAGTCGCGGTGATCGCCGTGTCGGAGCGATCATCGAAGCTGTCTGGCGGGATGGTGGTCGGTTCGATGGATGGAGTGAGCACTTCTCGTACGAACGCTGGGCCGCTGCTGCCGAGCGGTGTCTGGCCGGCAGCGAAGTTGATCTTGACTGGTACACCATTCGGGAGCGCGAGTATGCCGAGGTGCTGCCGTGGGATCACCTGGATGCGGGTCTTGATCGGGAGTGGCTCTGGGAGGACTGGCAGGACGCTCTCGATGAGGTCGAGGTGGATGACTGCCGATGGACACCGTGCTTTGAGTGCGGCGTCTGTCCTCAGCTGGATACCAGCATTCAAGTCGGCCCCACCGGTCGCAAGCTGCTACCACTGACGCCCGTTGCCGATCTCTCCAAGGCTGCTCCCTGAATTTGCATCACTCACGGCGCTGAATCAGTCGAAATGCGGCTTGCAGGCATCAATGGTGCTGCAAAATCAGGGGTTCTCGTTGCGCGGTCACCCTACGCTGACTGAATGGCGGAACAGCAGATCACTTCTATCGATGAGTTGGTTGGGCTGATTGGAGTGCCGCTGCCGCGAGTAGCCAACAAGGCTCGGCGGGCTCTCCACGAGCTCGACCGCGAATGGCTTGCGGCCTCACCGTTTTGTCTGGTTGCAACGTCGGACGAAACGGGGGCCTGCGATGTGTCGCCCAAGGGAGATCCGCCCGGACAACTGGCTTACGTGATCGATGAGAAGACCATCGCTCTCGCGGAGCGGCCCGGAAACCGGCGCGCCGACGGTTACAAGAATGTGCTTGCGAACCCACATGCCGGTCTGATCTTTCTGATCCCGAGTCGGGATGACACCTTGCGCATCAACGGCCGAGCGAGGCTCGTTTCCGATGCACCTTTCTTCGACGACATGATCGTCAAGGGTCATCGACCGATCCTTGCCCTCGTGATCGAGATCGAGGAAGTCTTCTATCACTGCTCGAAGGCCTTCCTCCGGTCCCAGCTGTGGCGTGCTGAGACCTGGACAGATCCAGTGCCGCCTCGACCGGTGATCGCCAAGACATTCGAGCGACCGGATGAAACACTCGAGCAGCTGACCACCTACTACGGCGAGCGGTACGCCGAGCGGCTCTACTAATCTCGAGCTCGTGGCGCAAAGCTCTCGCACCCAGCCCGAGCAGCATGCGCCGCCGGTGCAATGGCTGCGGATCAAGTACGCCAAACGCGGCCGGGCCCGTTTCACCAGCCATCGCGACTTCGGCCGCGCCTTCGAACGGTCGCTGCGACGGGCCGGCGTGCCCATGGCGTACTCCTCTGGCTACTCGCCGCATCCCCGCATCTCATACGCGAATGCGGCGCCCACCGGAGCGGCCAGCGAAGCGGAGTACCTCGAGATCGGGCTCGCCGCTATCCGCGATCCGGACGAGGTACGAAACGCACTCGACGCCGCCCTGCCGCCCGGACTCGACATCGTCGAGGTGATCGTCTCGCCACCTGGCGCGCTGGCGGACCAGTTGACCGGCTCCCATTGGCAGGTGGATCTGCCCGGCCTGTCCGAAACTGCACTGAGTGCTGCCGTCGAGGCGTTCTTGACACGGGAGACCGTGTCCGTGCAGCGGATGACCAAGACTGGGCTGCGCGAATTCGACGCACGCGCCGCGGTGATCGCTCTTGACGCTGCTGATGCTCGACTGACCATGACGCTGGCGCATCAGACACCGCTCGTCCGGCCCGACGATGTCCTTGCCGGGTTGCGCGCCGCAAGCCCGGAATTCGATCCACGGGACCCGCCGATCCTGACCCGGCTTACCCAAGGTCGCCTCGATCTCGAGTCCGGCACCATCACCGAACCCACTCGCTAGCCGGCGCACTCGCTAGCCAGCGCGTCCGCGCAAGGCGGAACTTTGGGCGACCTGTGTGATACTAGAGGCGGTTCCGGCGCCGTCGTGCGTCGAACCTCGATGGCAATCAGAGCGCGACGTGACAGGTCGCGACAGCAGGTGGATGTTGATCCTCCACCGCGACGAGCAGGGCTTCGAGTGGACGTAGCCGGCGCTTGACCGCGGGAGGGTCGGACTCACCACATCGGTTTCGCAAGCTTCCGCAGCCTGGCCGCGTGCCGGTGCAGCGAACGAGAAAGTGCGCAGAATGCGCCATAGAGGAGTTTGATGCTCGACCCCGACGAGCCGATCGCACATACCCAAAACACGATTCAAGAGCCTGAAGCGCAGCCCGCGTCACGCCGCCGCCGCGCAGCGAGCCGGCCAGCTGGGCCGCCATCCTCGGCTCCCGATGCACCAGTGATTGAACGCGCACTCGAGCCGAGCGCCGAGTTGCCGTCCGAATCAGCCCAACCGCCCGACAAGCCAGCGAAGAAGACGGCCGCTAAGCGCGCCGCGAAGAAGTCCGTTGCGAAGTCGACGGGCGAGACTGGGCCGGTGGCCGAGGGCGAAGCGCCGCCCAAGACCACCCGGAAGCGCGCGGCTAAGAAGGTCGCTGCACAACCAGTTGAGCCGACGACAGAAGCTCCGGAGACGATCCCCAGCGAATCCGCGGAGCCCGCGCCAGCGCCCGAGCTGGCGCCATCGTCCACGTCGGCCGAATCGCCTACTGAGTCCGCCGAGGTGAGCCCTGAGGCCGCCGAGTTGAGCCCTGAGCCTGTCGAAGGGCGCGCTCAGGAGGAGACTGCGGCCGACACCGAGGCAGGCGAGAGTCGCCGCAGGCGTCGGCGCCGCGGCGGTCGTCGGCGGCGCCGGACCGGAGGCGACGAGGCCGATGCGGCAGAAGGTTCCACTACCGAGGCCGCCAGCACCGAGCCGACGCAGCCCGACGAGGAGGAGGAGTCGGCACAAGTCGAGAGCGGCGCAGAGACCAACGGTGAAGGTTCGCGTCGCCGGCGTCGCCGTCGTCGCCGGCGTGGCGAAGAGGCCAGCTCAGCACCTGACGACCCGACCGACACCGTGCTCCGAGTGAGGGAGCCGCGGGCAGCCAGTACCGAAGTCGCGGGCATCGACGGGTCCACCCGGATGGAGGCCAAGCGCCAACGGCGACGCGAGGGTCGCGAAGCCGGCCGGCGGCGTACGCCAGTGCTCAGTGAGGCCGAGTTCCTCGCCCGGCGCGAATCCGTGGTACGGAAGATGATCGTCCGGCAGCGGGACAATCTTGCTCAGATCGCGGTGCTGGAGGACGACATCCTGGTCGAGCATTACGTCGACCGGGCCTCAGCCGCATCCTTGATCGGCAACGTCTACCTCGGCCGTGTCCAGAACGTGTTGCCGTCCATGGAAGCCGCCTTCGTCGACATCGGCAGAGGCCGCAACGGCGTGATCTACGCCGGAGAGATCGACTGGGATTACTTTGGTGCTGAGGGTCAGAATCGCAAGGTCGAGAAGGTCCTCAAATCAGGCCAGACGATCTTGGTCCAGGTCACCAAGGATCCCACAGGCGCCAAGGGTGCCCGGCTGACCAATCACGTCTCCATCCCGGGCCGCTACATCGTGTACGCGCCGGGCGGCCACCTCTCCGGCATCTCCCGCAAATTGCCCGAGATCGAACGCAGACGGCTCAAGGACATCCTCTCCGATCTGGTCGGGGATGCGGCGAGCGTGATCGTACGAACCGCCGCAGAAGGGGCCAGTGAAGAAGAGCTGGTTCGTGATGTGAACCGCCTGAAGGCGCAGTGGGAGGACATCGAGCGGAAGGTCGCCACCGGCAATGCGCCGCAGCTGCTCTACGCCGAACCCGATCTCACCGTACGCATTGTGCGCGACCTCTTCACCGAAGACTTCTCCGAGTTGATCATCTCCGGCAACGGCGGAATGACCGACGCGTACGACTCGGTCGAGGCGTATGTCACCCACGTCGCGCCGCACCTGAAGGATCGGCTGCGTCGCTGGGACAGTGATCATGATCTTTTCGACGAGTACCGGCTCGATGAGCAGATTGCGAAAGCTCTTGAGCGCAAGGTGTTCCTGCCATCAGGTGGGTCGTTGATCATCGACCGCACCGAGGCCATGACGGTGATCGATGTGAACACCGGCAAGTTCACCGGTACCGGCGGCAACCTGGAGTCCACGGTCACCAGCAACAACCTGGAGGCGGCCGAGGAGATCGTCCGACAGCTACGGCTCCGCGACATTGGCGGCATCATCGTGATCGATTTCATCGACATGGTGCTACCCAGCAACCGCGAGCTGCTGCTGCGTCGGCTGGTCGAGTGCCTGGGGCGGGACCGTACGCGGCATCAGGTCGCCGAGATCACCAGCCTCGGCCTGGTGCAGATGACCCGCAAGCGGATCGGCACTGGACTCTTGGAGGCCTTCACCACCGAGTGCCCCCAGTGCCATGGTCGCGGCTACGAGCTGCACGACATGCCCGTCGAGTCACAACGGCACGCCGACGGCGGAGCCCGCGATTCCCGGCAACGCAGTCGCCGGGACAGCGCAAGCAAAGACACCAATAAAGACGCAAGCAAAGACGCCAATAAACAAGAACATGCGGCCCAGCCGCAGGACGAGCCGGCGGGGGTCAGCTGACGGATGAGCGCTGAGCCGCTCGTTGTCGCCATCATCGGGGCCGGGCCCTCGGGCATCTACGCCGCCGAGGCCTTGAGCCAGCAGACCGACGTCGACGTCGAGATCGCGGTCATCGACCGGCTCCCAGTGCCATTCGGCCTGGTCCGCTACGGCGTTGCACCGGACCATTTCTCGATTCGCTCGATTCGCAACACGCTGGAGCGCACGTTGGAGAAGTCATCTGTCCGCTTCTACGGCGATGTGACCATCGGTGCGGATCTCAGCATTGAGGAGCTCCGCGAGTCAGTCGATGCCGTCATCTACGCGTATGGGGCGGGAACCGACAAGCGCCTGGGAATTCCCGGAGAACAGCTGAAGGGAAGCATTGCGGCAGCCGAGTTGGTGACGTGGTACTGCGGCAATCCCGACGTCCACCCTGATACCGATCAGCCTGCCGGTGACCGTTTGCTGGCAGCCGACGTCGACAAGTTGATCACCAATGCTCAGCACGCCGTCGTCGTCGGCGTCGGCAACGTCGCCCTTGACGTTGCGCGGATCTTGATCAAGTCGGTTGATCAGTTGACTGATACCGACATGGCCGACGAGGTGTTGGAATGCTTCGCCCGCAATAGCGTCACAGACGTTCATGTGCTCGGTCGTCGCGGGCCCGCGTACACCGCCTTCACCACCAAGGAGCTTCGGGAGCTCGGGCAGATCGCAGGCGTGGATGTGATCGTGGACGCGGCAGACCTGGAACTCGATGCTTCCAGTCAGGCAGTTGTCGATCAGAACAAGGTCGCGGCGCGCAACCTGGTGGTGCTGCAGGAATGGGCCGCGCGACCGCTGAGCGGAGCTTCGAAACGGATTACGTTTCATTTCTGGAGCCGGCCGACCATGATCATCGGTACTGATCAGGTGACAGCCGTGGAAGTCGAGCGGACCATGATCGATTCCGACGGCTTCGTGGTAGGCCGCGGGGGTGGGTTTACGCTGCCCGCCGATCTTGTGGTGCGCTCGGTCGGATATCGCGGGCTGCCGCTGACCGGCATCCCTTTCGATGAGAGCACCGGGCGGGTTCCACATTCGGAAGGGCGCGTCATCCGCGACGGCGAATTTTCACCGGACGAGTACGTCACGGGCTGGATCAAACGAGGGCCAACTGGTGTCATCGGCACCAACAAGTCCGATGCGGTGGAAACGGTCACCTCACTGCTGGCGGACGTCCGTGACGGGGCGGTGAAAGCGCACGGTCGATCGGGCGATCTTGATCGGCTACTTGCGCAACGCGGCATCCGTCCGCTGGGCATGCCGGCATGGCATCGCATCGATGCAGCGGAGATGAAGCTCGGTGCCAGTCATGGTCGGCTGCGTACCACACTGGCGCACCGCCGCGAGTTGCTCGCAGCGGCCGAGGTCGACGCCTGAGAATGAATGCCGTGACAGCAGACAAAGTAGGCCCCACCGGATTCGGTGGGCCCAGCAGCGGTGTGTGGTGCGACGACGCTAGTCCCGGGATGGTGGCGCGGCTGGCGCTTCTCGGCTTTGACTGGGTGTGCCTCGACGCGCAGCACGGCGGTTATTCGCGCAGCGAGATTGTCGAGGCCGCCCGCGGCTTTCCCCCGGGCGACACCGAATTGGTGGTGCGGGTGCCTTCGTGCGACTTTGCCGCCATTGGCGCCGCGCTCGATGCTGGCGCCAACGCTGTGATCGTTCCGCAAATAGAGTCCGCAGCCGAGGCGCAGCGCGCCGTTGCCGCGACCTTCTACCCGCCGATCGGCGAGCGGAGTTGGGGCCAGCTCGGCCGCATCTGGGGTCGTGCGCCGCTTACGGTTGAGGAGGCCAACAGCAGCACGAGGTGCGCCGTAATGATCGAATCGGCAACGGCGCTGGCATCGGTTGAGGACATTGCGGCCGTCGACGGCGTTGATCAGCTGTTCGTCGGCCCTTACGATCTCTCGCTTTCATTGGGTACGACCGTGCCGGACCTGCTCGATGACGATGCTGAAGCCAGCCCGCTCTCGCGGATCGTGCAGGCAGCGACCGCGTACGGGCGAACGGTTGGTGGCTTCGCCGGAACCCCTGAACTTGCCGAGCGCTTCCGGGCACGCGGTATCCCCTGCCTCGCCGTGGCAAGTGATCTTTGGATCACCGCTGAAGGCGCCCGCGCAGCTCTCAGCTGAGCGGTTTGACCGGGCCAGGAGCGGCCGCGTACCCTTGACCCTCGGTGCGCACGCTTGGGCGCGCATTGATGTGCGCCCTCAAACCCTTGCATTGCACACCCAATCAGACAGCGAGAGAGAGCAGGTCAGGCGTGTACGCGATCGTGCGGAGTGGCGGCCGCCAGCACAAGGTCGCCGTCGGCGATGTCCTGGAGGTTGACCGCCTGGAGGATGCGGTCGGTTCCACGGTCACCCTGACGCCACTGCTACTGGTCGATGGGGACGCTGTCACTTCAGAGGCGTCGGCGCTCGGGGAAGCATCGGTGACCGCCGAAGTGCTTGCTGAGACCAAGGGCCCCAAGATTCGCATTCTGAAGTTCAAGAACAAGACTGGTTACCGCAAGCGCCAGGGCCACCGCCAGCGGTACACCACCATCAAAGTCACAGACATCAAGAGCTGAGGCGACGATATGGCACACAAGAAGGGCGCATCCTCGACGCGCAATGGTCGGGATTCCAACTCACAGCGGCTGGGCGTCAAGCGATTCGGCGGCCAGCTGGTGAACCCCGGTGAGATCATCGTTCGGCAGCGCGGCACTCACTTCCATCCCGGTGATGGTGTCGGCCGTGGCGGCGACGACACGTTGTTCGCACTGGTCGCGGGGCATGTCGAGTTTGGGACGCGGCGCGGCCGCCGTGTGGTGAACGTGACGCCGAGCGCGTCTGACGCGGAATCCAATCAGGCGGAGCCAGCCGAGGCCACCTCGGCGCAGTAAGCCAGCACAACAAACGCCGGAAAGGGTGGTCCAATCTTCTGGACCGCCCTTTACGCGTTTATTGATCAATCGAGAGGAGGTTCTCCGTCGTGGCAATCCCGACATTTGTGGACCAGGTCACCTTGCATGTGTACGGCGGCCACGGCGGGAACGGTTGCGCCTCCATTCATCGTGAGAAGTTCAAACCGCTCGGCGGTCCCGACGGCGGCAACGGCGGCGATGGCGGCTCGGTGATCCTTCGTGTCGATCATGGTTTGACGACCCTGGTTGCCTACCACCGACAGGCTCATTGGCGTGCGACCAGCGGCCAGCCGGGTCGCGGCGATCATCAAAA
Source organism: uncultured Actinomycetota bacterium (assembly GCA_963798835.1). Classification (GTDB taxonomy): domain Bacteria; phylum Actinomycetota; class Actinomycetes; order Propionibacteriales; family Propionibacteriaceae; genus Microlunatus. The sequence goes on from CAWCVF010000008.1 coordinate 184,565, forward strand.
TGGTGCCCGAGGCCAGGATGTCGTCCTCTCCGTGCCCAATGGCACGGTGGTCATCGATGCCGAGACCGGTGACCAGATCGCGGATCTGACGGCCGATCAGACCGAGCTTGTCATCGCGCAAGGCGGTCGCGGCGGTCTTGGCAACGCAGCGCTTGCCTCGCCAGCGCGAAAGGCACCCGGATTTGCGTTGCTGGGTGAGGAGGGCCAGACGCGGACGATCACATTGGAATTGAAGGTTGTCGCCGACATCGGATTGGTGGGTCTGCCTAGCGCCGGAAAGTCGTCACTGGTAGCGGCGATCTCTCGCGCTCGGCCCAAGATCGCCGACTATCCGTTCACCACGCTGGTACCCAATCTGGGAGTTGTCGTCGCCGGCGACATCAGCTTCACGGTTGCCGATGTGCCTGGTCTGATCGCCGGAGCGAGTGAGGGACGCGGGCTCGGCTTCGACTTCTTGCGCCACATCGAACGATGTGCCGCGATCGTCCATGTGATCGACTGCGCCACCTATCAGCCTGGCCGGGATCCGATTACCGATCTTGATGTCATCGAGGCTGAGCTCAAAGCGCACGGCGGGCTGGAAGACCGGCCGCGTCTCGTCGCGTTGAACAAGATCGACATTCCCGATGCGCAGCAGGTTGCGGACTTCGCCATCGGTGAGCTGCGCGATCGTGGCCTGCAGGTGTTTCCCATCTCCACCAGAAGTGGCCAAGGTCTGCACGAGTTGATCTACGCCATGGCGCGGTTGATTGCAGCGCAGCGGGCCGCTCAACCACCGCCTCCGCCGGCACGGATCATTCTCCGGCCCAAGCCGGTCGATGCTCAGTCCGCATTTGCCGTAGAGCGGGAGGGGGAGCTGTGGCGGGTACGCGGGGACAAGCCAGAGCGGTGGGTACGCCAGACCGACTTCTCCAACGCTGAGGCGGTCGGCTATCTTGCCGACCGCTTGCATCGGATTGGCATCGAAGATCGACTACTGGAACTGGGCGCGCAACCCGGGGACGGTGTGGCCATCGGCGGCGAAAACGCGGTGATCTTCGACTTTGCGCCTCAAATTGAAATCGGCGCGGAAATTCTCAGCTCTCGAGGCCAAGATCAGCGGCTGACCGGGGAACGACCTGCGGCACAGCGGCGACGGGACAAGGATCGGGCCTATCACGAGGAAAGCTCAGAGTTAGCCGAGGCAGGCTCGGACGACGACGATGCGTGACGAACTGGCAGCCGCGCGCCGGGTGGTGATCAAAGTCGGCTCATCGTCACTGACGACCACCGAAGGTGGCATCGACCCACAACGCATCAAGCATTTGGTCGGTGTCTTGGCCCGTACCCGGCTGGCGGGGCGAGAGATTGTGCTCGTCTCATCGGGTGCGATTGCAGCAGGGCTCGCGCCCCTCGGGCTCAAGTTCCGGCCCCGTGATCTGGCGACCCAGCAAGCGGCTGCATCGGTCGGCCAAGGGTTGCTGATGGGCCACTACACGCAGCTGTTCGAGGCGTACCGGCTGGGAGTCGGCCAGGTGCTGCTCACCGCCGACGATGTGACCCGGCATTCGCACTATCGCAACGCCTACCGGACTTTCGGCCGGCTGCTTGAGCTCGGAGTCGTACCGATCGTCAACGAGAACGACACCGTTGCCACCCATGAGATCAGGTTCGGTGACAACGATCGACTCGCCGCCTTGGTGGCGCATCTGGTGCATGCGAACGCTCTGCTGCTGCTCAGCGACGTCCCGGCGCTCTACACGACCAACCCTGCACGACCAGAGGCGCGCAAGATCACCAACGTGTGGGGTGAGGCCGATCTTGTCGGGATTGATGTTGCCGCGCGCGGCACCGCCATTGGCACCGGCGGCATGGTGACCAAGATCGATGCGGCACGGATCGCCACCTCCGCCGGTATTCCGGTGGTACTGACCACCGCCGAGCAGGCCGAGGCAGCGCTTGCCGGTGTCGACATAGGCACCTTGTTCCATCCCACCGGCCGAAGGCGGCCGACGAGGCTCCTGTGGCTGCGGCACGCCAGCGATGCTCGCGGAACGCTCGTTCTGGATGCCGGTGCTGTCCGGGCGCTCACGCAGCGCAACGCGTCGCTGCTGCCGGCCGGCGTTACGGAAGTGCACGGCCAGTTCTCATCCGGCGAGCCCGTGGAGCTGGTCGGGCCGGATGGCTCGGTCGTGGCGCGTGGTCTGGTGAACTACGACTCCGACGAGTTGCCAGCCCTGCTCGGACGTAGCACCCGCGACCTCGCAGCGGAGCTCGGTGCAGGCTATGACCGTACGGTTGTACACCGGGACGCGCTCGTCGTCATGGAGAACGCTGATGCTAGGGCCTAGCGTGTCAGTGGCGTACGGCACGATGGTCATCACTATGGACACGCTTTTCTTTGATCAGTTCGACAGCCAGGTCGGCGTGATCGGCATCCTTGCCGGGCCTGCCGGCGTACGCGAAGTTGGCTGGCGTCTGGACCCGCGAGGTGCATCAATTGAGCCGGACGAGATGGTGCAGCGAGCACTCGGGCAGTTGCGGGAGTACTTCGCCGGACAGCGGCGAGAATTTGCGCTGCCTCTCGATCTGCCGCCCATGACGCCTGTGACCGAGGCGGTGCTCCGAGCGCTTACTACGGTCGGCTACGGGAAAACCATCACCTACGGCGAGCTGGCCGAGCTGAGCGGCACCGGCGTGCCGGCCCGTGCGATCGGAGAGATCATGGCGGCCAACCCGGTGCCCATCCTCATCCCGTGTCATCGCGTCGTCGCGAGCGATGGGCTGGGCGGCTACTCGGGCGGTGAGCCTGGTCGGCAGCTGGAGACGAAGCGCTGGTTACTCGAGAACGAAGGTGCGCTTCCTCCCGCGCTGGTCTGAGTATGCGCCCTGAGCCTGTCGAACGGCAGCGGATAATTCCTGACATGGCGACTGCCGCGTCGAGGACAGGCTGCTGTGTCGTCGGAGGCGGCCCGGCCGGCTTGGTGCTCGGACTCATCTTGGCCCGTGCCGGCGTACGGACGACTGTTCTGGAGAAGCATGCCGACTTCCTACGTGACTTTCGCGGCGACACCGTGCACGCCTCCACGCTGACCCTGCTGGATGAACTCGGACTGGGGGAGCGCTTCGCTGATCTTCCTCCTTCGTGGGTCGCGCAACTTACCGTCGAGCTCGACGAAGGCGCCTATCGTGTCGCCGACCTAAGTCGACTGCCCGGGCCACACAAACACATCGCCCTGGTGCCGCAGTGGGATTTCCTCAACGTGGTCGCCGACGCTAGCCGCCAGGAGCCCAGCTATGAGTTGATCATGGAGGCCGAGGCGACGGATCTGCTCTGGGAAGGGCCGCGTGTCACCGGCGTGACCTACCACAAGGCTGGGAAGGATTACCGGCTTGAAGCTGATCTTGTTGTGGGCTGTGACGGACGATCTTCCGTGGTGCGGGAGCGAGCCGGGCTCAAGCCACGGAGATTCGGGGTGCCGATGGATGTGCTGTGGTTCCGGCTGCCTCGTGTGGCTACAGATCCGGCAGGCGTGGTTGGTCGTGTCTCACGATCGAACTTATTGATCATGATCGATCGCGGGGACTATTTCCAGATTGGATTCGTGATCAGGAAAGGCTCGGTCGCAACGCTTCATGATCAAGGAATCGAGGCGTTCCAGGCGCGGCTGCGCGACATCGTGCCGTGGCTTGAAGATCGCGTGGACCGGATTCAGTCGTTTGACGAGATCAGACTGCTCAACGTGGTGCTGAGCCGGCTGCCGCGCTGGTATCGCGAGGGACTGCTCTGCATCGGTGATGCTGCGCACGCGATGTCACCGGTCGGTGGCGTCGGCATCAATCTCGCTGTGCAGGATGCTGTTGCCGCAGGTCGAATTCTTGCCGAGCCGCTACGACGGGGGCACCTGATGAGCAAAAGCCTCCGCAAGGTACAACGCCGACGCTGGGCTCCGACGGTCATTACTCAGACTTTCCAACGGGTCGCGCATCGATTCGTGGTCGCGACCAGCATCGCCGATCCAGAAGCTGCCGCGCAGCCGACGACAGCTCCCATCCCGCTCAGGCTGTTGCAGCGGTTTCCCTTGCTACAAGCCATTCCGGCCTACTTCGTGGCCATCGGTTTCCGGCCGGAACACGCCCCGGATTTCGCTCGAGCGAAAGCCGTCAGGTTGGTCCAGTAAGCCCGCATACGTGGACTTCCTCGAACTTGCGGGGGCCTCGCTCGCGGTAATCGCCTCGGCACGAGCAGGCTAGATTTGTCCGGTGACTGTTGAGGAACAGGCTCAGAAGGCGCGGACCGCCGCGCTTACTTTGAGCAGTGCCACGAGAGCCGCCAAGGACGCGGCTCTGTTGTCGATGGCTGATGCGCTGGGCAAGGCCGAGACTGCGATCTTGGAGGCCAATGAGCGCGACGTGTCCTGCGCCGAGGCGAATGGGACGAGCGCCGCACTGATCGACAGGCTGCGTTTGACCCCAGATCGCATTGCGGGCATGGTCGAGGGTTTGCGCGACCTGGCCGCTCTTCCCGATCCCGTCGGCGACGTGGTACGTGGCTGGAGCAACGCCAACGGCGTACAAGTTCGTCAGGTTCGAGTGCCGTTCGGCGTAGTCGGGATCATCTATGAAGCCCGTCCTAACGTCACCGCAGATGCCGGCGGCATCTGCTTGAAATCCGGTAATGCCGCATTGCTGCGCGGCTCGTCCTCGGCCGCCGAATCCAATGCCGCCATCGTGGAGGCACTGCAGGCGGGACTCGTCGACGCGGGGCTGCCGGCAGATGCCATTCAGCTCGTACCTGGTCCGCGTGAGGTCACGAATGAGCTGATGGCTGCCCGGGGATTGGTCGATGTGTTGATTCCGCGGGGCGGCGCTGGGCTCATCGACACTGTGGTGCGCAACAGCCAGGTGCCGGTCATCGAGACCGGAGTCGGCAACTGTCACATCTTTGTCGATGCCGACGCCGACGAGCAGATGGCGATCGACATCGTGATCAATGCCAAGACTCAGCGGCCTTCGGTGTGCAATGCCGCGGAGACGCTGCTCGTGCATGTCGATATCGCCGACTCGTTCATGCCGAAGGTCTTGAACGCGCTGGCATCGCGCGGGGTCACCGTGCACGGCGATTCGCGAGTGGCGGCGTACGGGGAGATCATCCCGGCCGAGGAGAGCGACTTCGCCGAGGAATATCTGTCGCTGGACATCGCCGTCGCGATCATGGATTCCCTGGACGCCGCGTTGCAGCACATCCGGCGGTATAGCACGGGCCACTCCGAAACAATCATCACGGAATCCCAGCGCTCGGTGACTCGATTCACCGGGGAAGTCGATGCCGCTGCGGTGCTCGTCAACGCGTCAAGCCGGTTCGTCGATGGTGGTGAATTCGGGTTTGGGGCGGAGATTGGGATCTCCACTCAGAAGCTGCACGCTCGCGGCCCAATGGGTCTGCCAGAGATGACCTCGACCAAGTATGTGATCACCGGGTCAGGCCAAACTCGGCTCTGAGCCGCTACGCTGCGGGTATGACCCTGGGCCTTACCCTGCTCGAGACACGCGAACTCCCGATTCCTGCGTGGGCTTTCGGGGTCCTCGCGTTTGGCTTGCTCCTCATCCTGCTGCTGATCACCTGGTCGATCGGCAGGGGTCGCCCGCACAGCTAGGCGTGACTTCGTCACCTCGCGCCACAGGCCTGGCCCGGCAGCGCGGATTCGACCGGCATCAGCGTTATCGGCTTGGCGTGATGGGTGGCACGTTCGATCCAATCCACCATGGGCACTTGGTCGCCGCGAGTGAGGTAGCCAGTCGCTTCGGCCTCGACGAGGTTGTCTTCGTTCCGACTGGCCAGCCCTGGCAGAAAACCCATCGGCAGGTCTCATCCGGTGAAGACCGCTATCTGATGACCGTCATCGCCACCGCGTCCAATCCCAGGTTCACCGTTAGTCGCGTCGATATCGACCGGCCGGGCCCGACCTACACAGCTGACACACTCCGTGATCTGCGTACCGAACGCGGTGAGAATCTTGATTTGTACTTCATCACCGGTGCAGATGCCTTGGCCCAGATTCTGACCTGGCACGACGTCGACTCCATTTTTGATCTTGCCCATTTCGTGGGCTGTACGCGTCCTGGTGTTGATCTTGATTCGCCGGTGATCGCCCAGCTGCCGCAGGACAAGATCACCTTGATGGAGGTGCCGGCCCTGGCGATCTCATCCACGGCGTGTCGGCTACGCGTACAAGATCAGCAGCCGATCTGGTATCTCGTACCGGACGGCATTGTGCAATACATCGCCAAGCGCGGTCTCTACCAGGGCTGATTGATCAGCTGACGAGCGCTGGTGTGGATGCGTCTGCGGCATGCCAGATCGTTTGCGCATACGCCGAGTCGCCGAGCGGATGGGTACCGCTTGAGTTCACCAGGTAGAGGCGTCCGTGGGGGGATCGCCAGAGCCACGTGCCGGGTTCGGGTTGTCGGACCTGCCATCGGCCATGGGTCTTCCGGTTATGGTTGCGCCGCACGTACGGTCCGAGGTTGCCGATCCGGGTTTGGCCGGGTGGCCCGCCGCGGTCCGGGCTGAGATAGGGGATCGTGTGATCCGCATCGATGCGGCGACTGACCGCGGCTGCGTAGGGAAACACATCGGCGGGATAGCGCAGCAGGAGCTGTTCGCGAAGACTGGCCGGAATCTCGTAACAATCGATCGGGATGTGTCCAGCAGGCAGGTCAATGACTGGTTTCAGGTTGATGGTGCACCGGGTCCCAAGCAGAGTGCGCAGTTGACTGAGTACGACCGGACCGACGTCCTCGACGCGGCAGATTCCGGTGCCGGCCATCAGCGCTTCGGCGGCGAGATGCACGTGGATCACTACACGTGGCCGCGCGCGGTTTGGGTCGAACGGCGGCGGCGTGATCTTGAGTGAGGTACCGGTGCTGGTCTGTATTTCGGACGGCTCACTGCCACGATCGTCGGGTTCGGTGTCGCGATCGTCGGGTTCGGTGGATCCGTCCCAGGTGTCGTCCTGATGGGCACACAGCATCTGTAAGGCGTCGGCGGGTTGGGCCAGGATGCCGATTGCTTTGGACCGGCGTACCTCCACGGTGTCGGTATCGCCCTGCCGGCCAAGTATCTCAGCGATCCGGTCAATGATCGCCTTGAAACACATCGCGTCACCTGCCGTGGCTCGAGCGATGATCAACTTCAAGCCATGCTCGGAGGTGCGGCCCAGCCGGACGAACCGTTCCTGGGCAGCGGCGGCCGCCGCCTGCTGGGCGCCGTCGGGATCGGCGGCGAGAATGGCGGCCTCCAGCAGCAGTTCCATCCGCCCCCACGAAACCGCGCCGAGTGATCCAGCGATTCTTTGGTCGACGAGGGCGGCCTGTTCGGCGGTGAGGTGCCGGGTCGCGTGAGCGATGCGGCGAGCCTGGTAAGCCGGCACGTGCCCAGCTTGCGTGGCCGTCCAGGTCTGGCGGAGCCGGTGCCGCAGATCGAGGGAGTCACCGATGAGGCGTGAGGCCGATCCGTCGGACATACGCAGGACGCAGCCGAGCTCGGCAGGGGCGAAGCCCGCGACCGTCGGGGTGCCGTCGCCACCGAGGCGTACCGGATGCTCGCTGCCGGGAAGTCGAGATTCGACGACAGCATCGCCGGGGTGCAGGTCCGCCCAGTGGGCGGCGATCTCCAGACGCCGGGTTTCGGCCGTGATCAGGGTGCGTCCGTTGGACTCAGCGGCGGCTAGCGTTGCAGCCGAGTTGAGCTCCATCAAGTCATTTTCGAACACGCATTCAATATAAGGTTCGTCGCTGACGTTCCCACCAACATTTCGGCGTGCCGATGCGTACGGACAACACCTTGCCGATCTGGACAACAACCTCCGGCAACACATTGATCGGTTGAAGTCACAACTGGGTATTGGCGACCCATAGGAGTCGTAAGGAAGACATATGGGAGGCCAGGATGACACGGTTCGGCTACACGCTAATGACGGAGCAGAGCGGACCGCGGGACCTTGTCAGCTACGCCGTCGCGGCTGAGGAAGTGGGCTTCGACTTTGAGGTGTCAAGCGACCATTACTCGCCATGGCTGACGTCGCAAGGACATGCCCCGTACGCCTGGAGCGTGCTTGGTGCGGTGGCTCAGGCAACGTCTCGAGTGGAGCTGGCGACCTATGTCACATGCCCGATCATTCGCTATCACCCGGCCGTGGTCGCTCAGAAGGCGGCAACGCTTCAGCAGCTCAGTGAGGGCAGATTCATCCTCGGCCTGGGATCGGGGGAGAACCTGAACGAGCACATCACCGGAGAAGGCTGGCCACCGGTCGCGCAACGTCAGGACATGCTGGTCGAGGCGGCGACGATCATCCGTGAGTTGCAATCGGGGGAGCTGGTGACCTGGGAAGGTGACTACTTTCGGGTGGATTCCGCTCGGCTGTGGGATGCGCCCGATGGCGGGATACCGATCGCGATTGCGGTGTCAGGAGAGAAGTCGGTGGCTCAATTCGCGCCGCTGGCAGACCATCTCGTCGCGGTTGAGCCGGAGCCAGACTTGCTTAAGGCATGGGATCAGGAGAAGGGCTCAGCGAACAGCCGAAAGATCGGCCAAGTGCCGATCTGCTGGGATTCTGACGAGCAGCGGGCAATCAAGCGAGCCCATGATCAGTTCCGCTGGTTCGCCGGCGGCTGGGCGGTGAACGCTGATCTTCCCACTCCGGCGGGCTTCGAAGGAGCAAGCAGCTTCGTGCGACCTGAGGACGTCGCGAAGCAGATTCCGTGCGGTCCTGATCTTGATGCAGTGGTGCAAGCAGTGCAGCCGTTCTGGGAGGCGGGCTTCACTGATGTAGCCATCGTGCAGGTCGGTGACGAGGGCCAAGCCGAGTTCCTTGATCAAGCTGCCAAGCCGCTGTTAGAGAAACTTCAGCGGGCCGCTGGCTGAGCCACGGATGCACAGTGCAGGCAGGGCTAAGCAGCTAGCCTTGGTTCCGCGTTGTTGCGACGACGCGAGCAGTATTGTCGGACAGATTGAGAGATCTTGACTGCTACCAAGCGCGCATTGGAATTGACCCGCGCGGCCGCGACTGCGGCGGTCGACAAGCTCGGCACCGATCTGGTCGCCTACGACGTTTCTGAGCAGCTGGCCATCACCGACGTATTCCTGGTGATCACCGCGTCCAACGAACGCCAAGTTGGCGCGGTGGTGGACGGCATCGAGGAATCGCTGCGAGGGCATGATGCGAAACCGATACGCAGGGAGGGCTACCGAGAACAGCGCTGGGTCCTGCTGGACTATCTCGACGTCGTCGTGCACGTGCAACATACCGAGGAGCGGCGCTTCTATGCGCTGGAGCGGCTTTGGCGCGACTGTCCGGAGATCGAACTCCAAGTGGACGAGCGGCGATGACGGCGGCGCGGATCATCCTTTGGCGCCACGGCCGCACGGAGTGGAACATCGTCAATCGCTTTCAGGGTCAGGCCGACGTACCGCTCGATGAAATCGGGTACGCCCAGGCGACCCGGGCCGCCGACGTGTTGGCCACCTACGGGCCGTCGAGCTTGTACTCCAGTGACCTGTCGCGTTGCGTTCAGACCGCAGAGCTGCTCGCGCAGCGCACCGGGCTCGACATCACCACCGACAAGCGGCTGCGGGAGATCCACGTCGGCTCCTGGGAGGGCTTGATCGGGGATGAGATCAAGGCAGCCGACCCCGAGCTGGCGCGCAGACTCTGGGCGGGAGAGGACGTACGACGCTCGCCGACCGGCGAAAGCCCTAGTGAGGTAGCCGAAAGAATGCTGGAGGTGCTGACCGAGATCGCCGAAGCAGCTGAGGATGGCTCCACTGTGGTGATCGCGACGCATGGACTGTCGGGCCGAGTCGGTACCTGTCGGTTCGTTGGGCTGCCGTTCGAGCACTGGCGGCTGCTCGGCGGGTTGTCGAACTGCGCATGGGTCACCATTGATCGACATCGCTCCGGGGCATACTGGCGGATCGAAAGCTACAACGTCACCGCGGATTCCGATATCGAGATCGACAGATGAAGGTTGCACGCTGTCCCTGACTGGGACACGGGAATGGCAGGCTGATCGAGTGACGACCGCACCGGCGGGCACGGAGGTCGAGGCGCCGCCGCAATTTTCTTGGGCTCTGGCGCCGGCGTTCGGCGTGTCGTTATCTGCCTTTCTGCTGTTTGGAATCCAGCATGAGCCGTCGGGATACGTCGTGCTCGCCGTTAGCGTGATCTTGGGTTTCGTGGTCGATCGTGATCTTGGCAAGAGTCTGCTGCTGATCGGCTTTGGCATCGGAGTGATCGGAACGATCTCACTGGCAGCGGACATCAGCTACGGCCACATGGTCTTGATGGGGAGTATTCTGCTCGTCGCCGTGGTGGTTCCGTACGTGATCGATCGATTTGTCTTCAAGCGCCATATCGTGCGGTTTCCGATCAAGACAGGCCGACGATGGACTACTGGGGAGCGCTTGTGGGTGGTGAGCGTGGTGGTGCTTGCATGGCTGATCATGCCGTTTTACTTCATCACCTCAGGGACCTACCTCAACTGGCCGACAGTCCGCGAACCGAGCGAGCTCATTCGCCTCTTTCTCGCCGTCAACGCGGTTGGCCTTTGGGACGAACTGTTCTTCATCTGTACAGCGTTCGCGCTGCTACGGCATCACTTCGTGATGTGGCAAGCCAACATCTTGCAGGCGATCATCTTCGTGTCGTTCTTGTGGGAGCTGGGGTACCAGGCTTGGGGACCGTTTCTGACTACGATTTTTGCCCTCGTGCAGGGCTACCTTTTCAACCGCACCCGATCCTTGGTCTATGTCGTATGCGTGCACTTGATCTTCGACTGTGTGCTGTGGGGAATCCTCGTGCACGCGCACAATCCCGGCTGGCTGCCGATCTTCCTCTACTGAACCCTCGTGCTGGACGCGCTCGACTGGCCCGGCCACGACATGGAATGTAAGATCGGTCAGTCTCGTGGACGGCTCGCTCGCCCACACCGAGGGGCTTTGGCGCAGCTGGTAGCGCGCTTCCATGGCATGGAAGAGGTCAGGGGTTCGAGTCCCCTAAGCTCCACAGATCGACACCTTAGGGCCGTCTATTCGAACCTGATGGAGACAGGCAGATTCGCGTGCGAGCGCGCGTTGAAAACGGGAAGTCGGTGGGCAGCCTGAGCGCCCCAAGGGGAACCCCAAACGGCGCATCCGGCGCGCCTCGTGCCCTCGGCTACCCGCCGAGCAGACCGATGGCCGTCGCACGTTGCACCGCGTCACGGCGTAACGAGACGCCCAGCTTTCGATAGATCGAGGCGACCTCCGAGCTCGCGGTACTGCGGGAGATGAACAGCCGCTCCCCGATCTCGCGAATGGTGAGGTATGTCTGAAGGAAGGGAAGCAGCCGAAGCTCCGCTGGAGTCAGGGTAGACCCGCCGGTCGCTCCCACATGCGCGCTCGATGTGACGATCGCGCGAAAATCCGAGACCTGGTTGATGAGGGCGCCAAGATCCGGCCGATGAGACATGACGTCGTCTATCTCACGGAGAAGCTGACGAGTAGTCGTATGGTCGCCCTTGGCCCAGCACACCTTGGCAAGCTGGAGTCGCATGCGCACAGCCAGAAACGGCAGCGCAAACGTGCAGGACGGACGGGCTCTCATCGCCCGCGTGAGCTGACGGTCCACCTCCTTCATGTCGCCGGAGTGCAAAGAGAGCCGTGCCGCGGTGGCGAAGGCGAGCACGCACGTGGCGTAGTCGTCCAACCGGTGCTCATCGACGGCGGCGAGTGCGAGCTCCACGCGCTCCGCCGCCTCCGCCCATCGGCCTCGATCCATGGCCAGAACTGCGATCTCGGACTGGCTGAGGACGAATACATCGGTGTTGCCCAGCGTGGCTGCCAGGGCGGCCGACTCCGCGAACATGGCAGCCGCCTGGTCAACGTTTCCTGTGAGGAGATGCGCCTCGGCGTACAAGCACAGCGCCTGGTCACGCCATACGCTCCACGGCGGCTCTTGCCGGACCGCGAGGCGCGCGTCGGTCATCGCTTGCTCTGGACCGGCGGCGCACATTATCACTCGCAGCATCGCCCGCGCCGACTCGAACGACGCTGTGCCGTCCACTGGCACCTGGTCGAACGAAGCGGCGTCGAGGATCAACGCCCACCGTTGGGCGTCGGCGGTATGCCCGGTCAACGCCGCGGCCCAGCCGGCCAGCACAGCGAGCGGGGGGTAGTCCTCAACAGCGGATTCGCCGAGCGCCGAGAGCCAACGCTGGACAGTCGACATCCGGCCCGCCTGGTAGGTCGGTAGGGCCAACTGCGCGACCAGTTTGACGCAGCGGTCCCTCTCTGTCGTCCTCAGCAAATGCTCGATGGCAAGCGCCGGTGATCCATTGGACTCGTACCAGTCGGCGGCGCGCAGCTCCAACGTGTTGATGACGTCGGGCTCGACTCGAAGAAGCTCACCAAGCAGGAACTCCCGGAACAGTGCGTGGTAGCGGTACCACTGTCGCCGACGATCGAGTGCGACCACGAACAGACTCGAGGCCTCGAGCATGCGCAGCCGCTCCTGCGCGCCGGATTCTGCCAGGAGGGCATCGCAGAGCGGAGCACACAGTTGATCGAGCACCGCGGTGTACCGCAGAAACCGCTGGATCGTCTCGGGAAGATGAATCAACGACTCACGGTACAAGTAGTCGGCCACGTACCGATCCTCACCAGAGACCGTCAACGCCTCGCCGTTGCTGTCGTGCGCCATCAACGCAGCGAGGTAGAGACCGGCCGGCCAGCCTTCGGTGCGTTCGGTCACAGCGGCTGCCAACTCAGGAGTGAGGCTCACGCCTAACTCAGCGAAGATCCGCTCGGTGCCGCCCGCGTCGAGGGCTAGGTCACTTCCTAGGAACTCGAGCGCATCCCCCGAAGCGCGCAGGCGTGGCAGGTGGGTCTGCTCGGAACGACTTGCCGCGACCAGTTGAGAGCCTCGAGGAATCCCCGAGATCACAACGCTCAGCACATCGCGACAAGCTGTCGACTGAAGTTCGTGAAGGTCGTCCAACATAAGCACGAACGGAACCGGGCTCGTCCTGAACGCCGAGGCGAGCCGCGGCGCGGCGCGGCCCAACGAGGATACGCCGAAACCGCCCATGTCGGCGATCAGGTCGGCGTTGCCCGGAGAGACCCGAGCATAGGCCGACGCCAGCAAGGTGAGGAGGACCGCGGGATCATCGTCGAAGCGGTCAAGAGACACCCAGGCGACGCGACGATCCTCAGCAACTGCCCACTGAGCCAGCAAGGTCGACTTACCGTAACCCGCGGGCGCAGTGACGGCGACCACGCGGCAATCGCTCGCGCGAGCCCTCTCGATGAGATCGGCCCGACTCACCCAACCTGAGCTAGCTTGCGGGACCGAGATCTTGGCGTCGAGTAGCAACTGATCGAGCTCGACGCCCATCTCCGCCGCCTCGCGGGAATCTTCGATCACGGCCGAATTCTACGGATCGATCACGGACCCACTCAACGCTGCGGAGCGGTGCCCAGCCCCTCGAGCATCGGAGCACGCACCGCCTGCGTTCCGTCAGGCTAGGGGGAAGTCCTGAGTCGCCTCGGCGCTAGCGACGAGGCACCGCGATCGAGGTCCAAGGCACCGCGACCGAGAAGCAGCGATGTTCATGCATTTTGCACGACGACTGCCGTGGATCAGCGCCGGATGATGACAGTGTTGCACGGCGTGAAGTCACGCCACGACTAACCCGGGAGGTTTAGTAATGGAGATGCGAACGCGCCGCTCACCCTGGCGGCCGCGAGGTACAGCGATCGCGACGCCGCGGTCAACGACTTCCACACCATTTGGGACCCGCGTCACAAGGCGCGAGGCGACGCAGTCACAAGAGCCAATGCGATCGCCCTGCTCGGCGGTTGCCCGAGGCGAACGGCGACGATCGCGCGCTCAGCCGCTGGGTGGATTTCATATAGATCGCATGATGTCTTTCGCGAGTCCGGTCAATACCCTTTCGTACTACCCAACGGCGAAGGACTGCAGATCTCGAGACGCACGACGGCTGACACCAGATGGTTCTCGCCCTAGCCACCTATGCAGGAGATCGGGAATGAAGATTCGTGCGAAGACGACGACCGCCATCATTGCGATGCTGACCCTGATGTCCGCGGCCGTTGCATGTTCGTCGCCCTCGAAGTCGGCTTCGACGCCGGCACCGACGCCGGCGTCGTCCACTGGACCATCGTCGGCGGGGACGCAAAGCGATGGTGGCGGGATAACTCTCCCGACTTCGACCGGATCTCCGACGCCGGCCGAGGCAAAGCAGATCGCGAAAGCTGCCTACGTCTTTGGCTTTCCTCTCGTCGTGATGCACGGCACGGAGGCTCTGCTCACGAATGTGCCGTCGGCGGAACAATTCTCGGCGCCGGTCAATCAGTTCAATACGCCGTCCACGCCGGTCACACCGTCGTTCACGACTATTCCGGCGCCACCGGTGGACGTGTTGTTCTCGAACGCCTGGCTCGACTTGTCCAAGGAACCGCTCGTCTTCACGATGCCCAACACGAACGGCGTCTACAACCAGATGACGATCCTGTCGGCGTGGACGAACGTCCTCGCGGCACCCGGAAAGCGCACCACTGGCACCGGAGGAGGCAACATCCTCATCGCCGGTCCAGGCTGGAAGGGGACGGTTCCCGCGGGGATGACGTTGATCAGCTCTCCGACGAATCTGGTGTGGATCGAGGGTTCCACCCAATACGACGGGCCGAGTTCGCTCGCGACCGTTAACGCCATCCAAGCGGGGTACAAGCTCACGCCACTGAGCCATTGGGGTACCTCCTACGCGCCGCCGACCAATGCCCCAACCAAGGCGAACGTTGACACTTCTTCAACTCCTCAGAGTCAGACGCAGAAGATGTCGCCGCAAACGTTCTTTAGTCAGCTCGCCGCGCTGATGGGGCCGAACCCCCCGAGCGACGCCGATCTACCCGTCGTGAGGCAAATGGCGCGCATCGGAATCGTTCCGGGGAAGCCGTTCGATTGGAACAAGCTCGGTCGCGACATTCAACGAGAGATCTCGCGCGGCGTCACCGAGGGCAACCACTACGTCACGAAGGTCGGCTTGGAGATCCCCGGGTCAACCAAAGAGAACGGCTGGCTCATCAACCTCGAGCAAGGCTGGGGAAACTACGGCACGGACTACTCGCTGCGGGCTGCCGCCGCCTTCTCGGCGTTGGGCGCGGTACTCCCGCAGGATGACACCTACTTGGTCGTCGGCGGCGACGCGAAGCGCAACAACTACACGGTCACGTTCCCGAAGGATCAGACGCCACCGACGAACGCGGCGTGGGGCATCGACATGTACGACACAAAATTCCATCTGGTGAGCAATCCGATCAACCGTTATGCGATCGGGCCGCACTTGGCACCGGTGAGCTACAACTCGGACGGTTCGCTCACGGTCTACATCCAGAACCAGGAACCCAGCTCCGCCGACCAGCAACAAAACTGGCTCCCCGCTCCCGACGCCGGATTCATCGTTGTCATGCACATCTACTGGCCGAAGGAACCGGTACTAAACGCCACCTGGTCTCCGCCGGCCATGGAGAAGGCAAGCTGAAGCCAATTCCTAACGCTGTCGCCGCAATCCCTGGCGCCTGCTCGGTGACGTTCGCAATCGGTACCGGAGACGAGATGGCGTCTCGAAACCCGGACGCGCGTAGTGGGTCAGTTTCGAGCTGCCCGGCCCCTAGCCAAGATCCCCACGCACAGCGGCGTCCACCCCGCCAGCATCTACTATCGGCTGCGCAAGGAAGGAGCTCGGACCTCGTCTTCGGATGGTGACGCCGCTCTCCCTTATAAGTCGGAGAAGCGTTCCCTTGCCGATGCCATATCGCTCTGCCAGCCGGGTGGTCGATATTCCGCCCGCGTACTCGGACACGACCCGCTTGATCAAATCCTGTCCCAGCCTCCGGTCGACCCGCTGAGGTAGACGGGGAGCTGCTTCCTCGCATACACGGCGGTGCGATAGTGCGGCACGGCGCAGGTGAAGCAAAGTCTCAGGCCTTGCTTGAGGGTTCGAGTAGAGGCGCACAAGCTCCACTCCGACGGGACCTTGTCGCGCTTACTCGGAACCCTATGGTTAAGCACTAGTCGAAATGGAGAACTTTTCCACGGTCCGCTTGCTTGCGCTTCTGATCGCGCTATGACGAGGCCGTACTAAGCGGCCTAGACACGTCCGGTCTCACTCTCAGCGGCTACTTAAGACTTCTAGCAGGTCCGATGGCCGGCCATGTGAGTGCGTTTCGAACGTGCGACGACGACGACATGCCGGGGTGGATTCGCTTCTACTGGGACGAGGAAGAACTCACCTTCATCGGGGAGGTCGGCGACGACGGGTGGATCACTCGTCACGTCGAAGTTGGCGGGAGCAGGCCTTCGCTTGCTGGCTGGTTGGTTGTTGCGTGGGTGTCCGATGGTGAAGCAGCGCGTCTCCACATCAGGACGAATAGTAGAACGGTCATGATGCCGATGGTGTTGAGGATCGTGATCGACACCGTGACCAGCGGGTCGGCTGCAAAGGGAAAAATCATCATCAGGAGCATCGGAGCGATATTGCGTATCGCCGTGGTGATCTCGGTCGCATGCCTGATTCCCATGTCTTTGACTCGGAGAATGGAAACGAGGAGGTAGCCACACCCGAGGCCGATGAATGGACCGGCAATGGCCGCGATGTAGCTTTCGGTGCCCCAGGTCTGCACGAACTGATTCCAATACGCAACCAGCGTGAAGTTGAGATTGAAGAGCAGACACAGAATTGCAACTCGGACAACCCACCGTTCGAATGGCGGCGTCAGGTCGGGCCACCAGACCCTGAAGCCGCACCCGAGAACCAGCGGCAGGAGCAAGAAGAGCAGCAGCGGCCAAGCAACATCCCAGACAGAGGTCTTGAGTTGCGCGTCAACCGCGTCGATGGCGAGGGGCAACCCGAGCGGGAGGGCGATAATGGTTGCGACGGTCAAGACCACTAACAGCGTGGTGGCTATGCTGACATTCGCCTTGGCTAGCCGGGCAACGATGGGCGCGAAAGGCATACCTGCACTCAGGGCTGCGACGCAGAACCCGACCTTGATCTCTCCAGGAATGGACGAGGCTATCGTCAGCAAATAGCCGATGAACAGGAGCGGGATGATGACGAAATTGATCACTAACGCCCACACGGCAATCTTCCAATGGGCAAAGGCCTCTGCCAGCAGCTTGCCGACCGGAAGCCTGAGGCCCAGCCCGAACGAGTTCAGTATTACGAAGAGCACCCCAAACCCGTTGATCAGGACGCTCGTACTGGATTGAGTCATATCGCTCCCATCTCACGAGCAGAGGATCCACCAGGTAGCGTTCCATTTGCCCCTCAGCCGTGACCGCTACGGGGCTGGACACCATCATGGACCTTGAACCCTCCGTCGTTCGACCAGGTCGATCCGTGCCTCTGCCTTCACGGTCACACCCTGCCCCACGGCGCACGCACATCAGCAGAAGAGGGCGTGTGCGCTCCGCTAGAGTCGCCCGGCAGGGTCTTACGACATTGGTGACGGGCAGAGTGAGGTTGCGCCTGAGGTAGCGCACCCGCGATAGCTATGCGCTGTAGTAATGCTTCAGTTTGAGCTCAATGGCGCAGGATGCGCTCTACGCTGCTCACGCTGATGCCGTACCGCTCAGCCAGTGCTCGTTGTGGTGTACCACGGCGGGGTGTTCCAGTTCCACCAGGACTTCGTCAAGCGGGCTCTGAAGTTCCTCTGAGAGGGCAACGGTCATGAAGGCATTCGTCGTCGAGCAGTACGGCAAGGACGGACTGCGCGCCGCCGAGGTACCGGAGCCTGAGGTTGGCGAGGGTGACGTGCTGGTCAAGGTGAGCGCCGCTAGCGTCAACCCGCTGGACAAGATGGTCCGCAACGGGGAGTTCAAACAGCTCCTGAAGTACCGGACCCCGTTCGTCCTCGGCCACGACGTTGCCGGCGTGGTAACCA
The DNA here is from genome assembly GCA_963798835.1 of uncultured Actinomycetota bacterium. GTDB lineage: Bacteria > Actinomycetota > Actinomycetes > Propionibacteriales > Propionibacteriaceae > Microlunatus. The sequence continues at coordinate 202,548 of CAWCVF010000008.1, forward strand.
GGGTCGGCTCCGCCGTAGGCGACTTCCAGGTAGCCGATGAGATCTACGCCCGGCCCCGCGACCAGCGGATCGGCACCTTCGCGGAATACATCGCGATCGACCAGCACGACGTTGCGCCCAAACCGGACTCGCTCAATCTGCAAGAGGCGGCCGCGGTGCCGCTGGTGGCACTGGCTGCTTGGCAGGCCCTCGTCGACCGCGCCCATCTGAAACCTGGCCAGAAGGTCCTCATCCACGCCGGCTCCGGCGGCCTGGGGTCGACCGTGATCCAGCTCGCCAAGCACCTCGGCGCCACGGTGGCGACCACCGCCAGCGGCCAGAACGCGGAGCTGGTGCGCAGTCTCGGCGCCGACGTCGTCGTGGACTACAAGAAGCAGAACTTCGCCGACGTCCTCTCCGGCTACGACGTCGTGCTGGACTCACTCGGCGGCCAGAACCTCCAAAAGTCCCTCACCGTCCTCAAGCCCGGCGGACAGGCGATCAGCGTCACCGGCCCGCCAGACGCCGGGTTCGCCAAGCAGCTTGGGGCGCCGAAATACATGGGCGTCGTGATGGGGTTGCTGAGCCGCAAGGTCCACAAGCAAGCCCGGAAGCTCGGAGTGAGCTACTCGTTCTTGTTCATGCAAGCCAACGGCGCCCAGCTGCGCGAGCTGGCCACCCTTTACGACGCGGGTCACCTCCGCCCGGTCATCGACAAGACCTTCCCATTCGACCAAACCCTCGAGGCGCTGGCGTACGCCGAGCAGGGCCGCGCCATCGGCAAGGTGGTCATCACACTCGACTGACAACTGTGAACGCCGCCCGCCGCCTGTCACATCGAACGTAGCTGAAGATCGTGCCGCTTCTCCGACTAACCGGGGGCGAAGGCGTGAGGCTGACCGTCGACACGAACCGGCACTAGATCTTCGACGCCGACGTTAACGCCATCCGCTAAACCGTCCACTCACCATGGGCACTTCGCAAGACCCTCGACGCGGCGTTCGCACCGAGCCGGCTCGGTCGCGATAAGTCCAAGGCGTTGTTTGTCTCACAGGTGTCTCCATTGGCGGCGGCTGGAAGCTCGGGGAGTTGGCCGGTGGCCATCTTGATCAACTGCTCGGGGCCCCACGGGCTGCATATCGACGTGGCAGGTGGGTACACGACACATTGAGAACTCACTCAACTAGCGGAAGGACAGAAATGGCCAGTGCTCGCGACATCATGACAGGCGACGCCGAATGCGTCTCCGTCGCCGACACGCTCGTCGACGCCGCTCGCAAACTTCGCGATCTCGAGGTCGGAGCGATGCCGATCTGCGGCGACGACAACCGACTTAAGGGGATGCTTACCGACCGGGACATCGTGGTGAAGTGCCTCGCCGCGGGAGGCGACCCGGCCACTACGAAGGTGGCCGAGTTGGCCGAGGGCAAACCGGTCACTATCGGTGCAGATGACTCGGTGGAAGAAGCGCTGCGGACCATGAAGGAACACGGCGTGCGTCGCCTCCCGGTCATCGATGGGCACGAACTGATCGGCATCGTCAGCCAGGCCGATGTTGCCCGGAACCTTCCCGAGGACAAGATCGGCGACCTGGTAGAAGCGATCTCCTCGGCACCATCGAACAGCTGACCGCCCCGCCAGGGCCGCCCCTGATGAAGACCAGGAAATAGAGCATCAAGCGGCCCGAAGCACAGCCGGAGGAGCCCGTTGGTAGCTCCTTGAGCGCCGATCAACGAGACGACGTGATGCCAGTCGGCCTTCTCCGCAAAGCGGTCCCTCTACGCTCGTCCTGCCGCGATTTCATCCGGCCGACGTGATCAGGTCCTCGTGCCGCTTCCGGCCAGCTCAGTGGCAAGGTGCTTCAGCAATGTTGCGTTCCCCGTGTCGATGACTTCTCGGACGTCGGCCTCAGTTCTCTGCTGGGTGTCCGCCCAGAGCCGAAGAGCGGCGAGCAAATCTGCTGCCTGTTCAACGAAGGCGGTGTCGTCCGAAGCTAGAGACCGGCCCTGCTCGCTGATCTCCTGCTCCGCTTGCTCTTTGAGTTCATCGAAGGTGGCCACGAGTCAGCAGTGTCGCATCGAACTGGTGGAACTGTCACCACGCCTTCCGATCAGATCCAAGTGATGCTCGAGTCGTCGCCGCTAGGCGGGCATCCTTGCGGTCGTTAGGGTGGCAGCATCTGATACCTGACCGAGCTCGGCTGGCTTCCAAATACCACCACGGCATGTGGGCCAGCATGAGGCAGTGGCCGCCGCCGCAGGCGGCACGCCTGGCCGATCGAAGGTTGACAGGATTCCGTACACGTCGGCGGTGTCGACGAAGTTGATGCCGAGGTCAAGCGCCGCGTGGACCACCCGGTCGGCGTCCCGGCCGCGTTGATCGCGCGTCGGATGCAAACTGGCAGCAACCAGCGGACCAGCCGCAGGGTAGTCACACTCTCTTGCCTGCTGCGGAACCTCCGGTGAGTAGCAATGGGAAACGCATGTCTTCAGAGTGGCTGACCTGCCGTACAGCCATCCGTAAAGCCAAGACGTTGACGATGACAGGTCTATGCGGACCTCGGCCGACAACCCCTGAGCGTGAAAAGGCCGTCGGTGATGGGCATGTGGGCACGACTTTTAATGCGCTGGTCAGAACTGCCCGCTGTGGTAAAGCTGCTCGCAGCTCGCAAGGGGATTCGCAGATCTCGGAGTCGTTTCTGAGGCGGTTGGATGGTTCCTCGTGCCTGTGGTGTACACAGAGACAAGGCGGACCCTCAATAGAAGGACGTGCGGCAGCATGAGCGACAAGAAGGTTTGGTTGGTCACCGGCGCCGGTCGTGGCCTGGGTGTCGACATCGTCAAGGCCGCGCTGACCGCTGGTCACGCGGTGGTCGCCACCGGGCGGAACCCGAAGAAGGTCAGCGCGGCGATAGGTGAGCATGACGAGCTCTTGGCGGTCAAGCTGGACGTCACCGATCCCGCCGACGCGGAGGCGGCCGTGGCGGCTGGGGTCGACCGGTTCGGCCGGATCGACGTGCTGGTCAACAACGCGGGCAACTTCAACGCCGGCTTCTTCGAGGAGCTGAGCTCCGAGGAGTTCCGGGCGCAGATCGAGACAACTTTCTTCGGCCCGATCAACGTCACCCGCGCGGCACTCCCGGTGATGCGCGGGCAACGCTCGGGCCTGGTTGTCACGATTTCCTCAACTGCCGGCCTTGAGGGCGGAGAGTTCACAAGCGCCTATGCCGCGTCGAAGTTTGGGGTGGAGGGCTGGATGGAGTCGCTGGCCCCGGAGGTTGCTCCGTTCGGGATCCGCACGATGCTGGTCGAGCCCGGCTTCTTCCGCACCGAGCTGCTCACGCCGGAGTCGACCAAGTACGCCGCCTCCTCGATCGAGGACTATGCCGAGCGGACCGAGCAGACCGTGACCGCGTGGAAGGGCATGAACGGGCAGCAGGGCGGCGATCCGGCGAAGCTCGCCGACGCGCTGGTCCACCTCGCCGGTCAGGAGGAGCCGCCGTTGCGCTTCGCCGCCGGCGTCGACGCGGTCGCCGCGTTCGAGAGAAGGGCCAAGACCCTCCTCGCCCAGGCCGATGCCTACCGCGACCTGTCCAGCAGCCTCGCCCTCGATTCGGACTAAGTCGCGCGTTGCCGTTGACAGCGCGCGTGACGAGTTGCGTGACAACGCGGCCGCCGAAGAACGGACAGATTAGGAGCAGCAGGACCTAAGCCTGGCGTAGTCAGCGACTTAGGCGGTCCGTTCGCCCGGCTGACACAGAAGCAGTCAGAGCAGCGGTAAGCCGTGTGCCCCCTGTGTACCCCGGCGGCAGCGACGATGAATCGCAATGCACCTCATGCAAGCCGGATGCTGGCGGACTTCGACCGGCCATGCAGGAGGAGCCTTCGCAACGAGAAGGTCAGCTTGACGAGGACGCTGATTACCGCACTGCTTACCAATCCGCTCGCACAGTCGCCGTCAACGAAGGACACGGGTGACCACTCGTCAGCCTCAGGGCCGCTACACCACACAGGCCGACTGTCGATGGCATGGAAGAGGACAGGGGTTCGAGTCCCCTAAGCTCCACTCACTGTTTTCCCTCGCCAGCCCCGAATCGCATTATTGTCATTTCAGCGATTTGTTAGGTGCTCGTTGGACGCGGGGGGCAGCTCGGGGGCTCGCTGGCCTCGCGGTGCGCCTTGAAGATGTCATCCATAGCCTTCGCACCGCGTCCTAGCACCGGCCGCAATTCCTTGCGATACCTTTTCCGTCGTACGGGTGTTCGCGTGGCCGACGAGATGTGCGATGTCCTCGATCGGGATCCCTGCGCTCGACAGCAGCGAGACGAAACTGTGCCGCAGCTCTCGCTGTGTCCATTCCTCAGCCTTGAGTCTTGTTCGGCTACGTGATCGTGCGCACCCTGATGCCGCTTATGGACTCAGGATGGCTCAGTGCCAGACTGCACAGGTTGCAGCTGAGCAATGAGCTGCTCAACTCGCCGCCTAATCTCGTCGCGAATTGGTCGGACGTGGTCAATGTCTTGGCCGGCCGGGTCGTCGAGGATCCAGTCCTCGTAGCGTTTGCCGGGGTAGTAGGGACAGGTGTCTCCGCAGCCCATAGTGATCACGACATCGGAGGCTATGACCGCCTCGGTTGTCAGGATCTTGGGTTGTTCGGCGGCGATGTCGATGCCTTCCTCGGCCATGGCCTGGATCGCGACCGGATTGATCTTGTCGGCAGGTTCGGACCCGGCGGATCGGACCTCAACGCGATCACCCGCAAAGTGGTTGAGGTAGCCGGCGGCCATTTGGGATCGGCCGGCGTTGTGGACGCAGACGAATAGGACGGACGGCTTGTCGGTCATGAGCGGCTCCTTGTGTGTCAGATGTTGACGTCACGCAGTAGTGCAGTGATGCGGGCCTGGAGGTCGTCGCGGATGTCGCGGACTGGTTCGATGGGGTCGGCGACATCTCAGTCGAGGTAACGCTTGCCGGGATAGATCGGACAGGCGTCGCGGCAGCCCATGGTCACGATCACGTCGGCGGCGTGCACAACGTCGTTGGTGAGCGGCTTCGGATACGCCGGTCAGCGTGATGCCGCGCTCGGCGGGACATGCACAGCCATCGGATTGATCTTGTGGGCGGGCCTGGAGCCGGCGGAGCGAACGTGCACAGTCCGGGATGGTCGCGGTTGGTTCCAAGGCAGCGCGGGCGTCGGCAACAGCTTGGGCGATGGAGTCGCGGGCGAAGGTGCCTTTGTAGTGGTAAGCGAGGTCATCGACCAAGCGGTCGTAATGGGTGACGCGTTGGCGTGCTGGCTGGCCAGTGGGTTCAGTGGCGGGGGCTGCGGTCTCCGGCGGCGTCGAGTTCATGTGGAACCTCCTGAGTGGTGATCGCAGTACGGGTCGGCCGACGGTAGATGGTCCGGGCGAGGCCGTAACCGAGGGCGCCGCCGATAATCTGGGCGAGCAGGAACATTGGCACCGACGCGGGCTGGATGCCGGCGAAGGTGTTGGAGAACATTCGGGCGATAGTGACCGCTGGGTTGGCGAAGCTGGTGGAGCTGGTGAACCAGTAGCCCGCGGTGATGTAGGCGCCGACGGCCCAGCCGATCAACTGAGGCCGCCCAGTGCGGCCCAGCGCAGTGATCAACAGCACCAGGCCGGCGGTTGCAACCACCTCGCCCAGCCAACGGCCCGCACCGCCACGATCGGTAGTGGACAGGCTGACCGCGGGTTCGTTGAACATCAGATTTGCCACGACAACCCCGATCAGCCCGCCGAGAATCTGCGCGGCGACCAGAGTTACGGCATGTCGGCCAGTGAGTACTCCGGTCAGCCGTTCCAGGGCCGTGACGACCGGGTTGAACGCCGCCGACACCGGTTGCAAGGCGATGATCAGCGCGGCGAGGGCGGCGCCAGTCGCCAACGCATTTTCCAGCAGTTGGAGCCCCACATCATTGGGTGACAGCCGTTGCGCAGCGATTCCCGAGCCGACCACAGCAGCGACGAGGAAGGCGGTGCCGACCAGCTCGGCGACGGCGCGATGTTGTAGAGCTGGTCCGCCATGAGATCGTTCAGCCATCGACAGCGGCCGGCGTGGCCGAACTCGTCGTTGCAGTAACGGATGCTGTGATCGGCTTGGTTGCTTGGACGATCGCGCTGTGCATGCCGTCGGCGGCCCGATGGGTGAACCGAACGCTGATGTCACTAAATCCGGCGGTCGCCAATCCTTCCAAATATTCGGCCCTAGACAAGGCACCCGCGATGCAGCCGACGTAGGAGCCGCGTGCGGCCCGCTCGGTCGGGGCGAGATCATCCTCGGCGACAACATCGCTAATTCCAATCCGACCGCCTGGTGTGAGGACGCGGAACATTTCGGTAAGCACCTTCGGCTTGTTGATCGATAGGTTGATCACGCAGTTGCTGATCACTACATCGACAGAGCCGTCGGGAAGGGGAACGTCCTCGATGGTTCCCTTCAGGAACTTGACGTTCATCGCTCTGGCCTTGGCCGCATTCGATGTGGCAAGCTCGAGCATTTCGTCAGTCATGTCGACCCCGTACGCGAACCCGGACGGCCCAACCCGGCGCGCCGACAGCAACACATCAATACCGCCCCCTGAACCAAGATCAAGAACAGTTTCACCTTCTCGCAGCTCGGCCACCGCAATCGGGTTGCCACAACCGAGGCTCGCCGCGACCGCAGCGACGGGGAGATTATCTAAATCGCCCGCGGCGTAGAGGATTGAGCCAAAGGTGTCGTCGACTTCGAGAGTTGTCGGCCCGCAGCAGGCGCCTGAGTCTCCGCAACACGACGCATCATCGCCACAGGAGGCGTGACCCTGTCCGGAGGCCACCGTGGTTGCGGCCGCCGCGTAACGTTCCCGGACCTGCTCACGAAGCTCATCGGCTGCTTTCGTCTCGGTCATGATTATTAACCCTTCGCATTGAGATTTGTCGATGCGAAGGAGTGTAATCGCATCACATCGATATTTGTCAATGTATGACATCATGGTCTTGTGTCGACCGCACCGATGCCCACACGAGCCGAGCTCCCACTGCTGAGCGAGTGCTGCTCACCGGTGGTCCGTGAGGTGATTGAACCTGCCGAGGCCGAAACCTTGGCCTCTGGGTTCAAGGCGCTCGCCGACCCCACCAGGCTCCGCCTCATCTCCCTGGTCGCCGCCCATGAGGACGCCGAGGCCTGCGTGTGCGAGCTGACAGAGCCCGTTGGCCTCTCCCAGCCGACCGTCTCCCACCACCTCAAGATCCTCGTCGACGCCGGCATCCTGACCCGCGAGCAGCGAGGCAAGTGGGCCTACTACCGGCTGGTGCCAAGGACCTTGAATACGCTAGCGGCGCTTATCGCACCCAGCTCTGATGGTCCTGCTCCTGGCGATCTAACACGGTGACCTCCGGGACAGGGCGCGCTGAAGAGACTTTCCTAAGCCCTAGCCGGCCAGCAAATGCATGGCCGCGGTTGTAGCGGGTGAACTTGACAAGCACCGTGGGCAATGAGACGGCGCGGCAATGCCCCGACGAACTCAAGCGATACGCAGCTCAACCTGCTGCATCCAATCCGCCTCGCGAAAACGTAGCGTTTACCGTTTGGATCGGTGGTGTGGCGATGGCTGGAAAGGTGTTCGGATGTCGTTAGGCGGCCAGCCACGGGCGTTGTGTTGAAGTTCTATGACTCTTGGAACCGTGGCGAGATTGACTTCGACGAGCTCGTTGATGAGGACATCGTCAACCATCAACCTGATGTCGAACCGGAACTCGGTCGCGACCCTTTTCGTGAGGCGATCGCGGGGGTTATGGCGGCCGTACCGGATTCGCGGTGGGAAGTCTCCGATGTATTGGCTGACCGCGATCGGGTTGCGATCCGGATCACGTGGAGCGGCACCTACATCGGTGCGCACTTCCGTGGGTGGACGATTCCGGCGCCAGCCAAGTTCGCGGTTGAGCACGTGCACATCTATCGCGTGGCAGCCGGCAGGCTAGCCGAACATTGGGTGGTGCGGGACGACTTGGCAATGCTGCGGCAACTTGGTGTCACAACCCGCTAGCGAGCGGCGCCGAGTTGTCGGCCAGATCGACATCGTCAACGCACTCGGTTAGTTGCCGGCGCAGGCACATCCGCTTCACTCAGCGGCCGGCGGGACTGCTCGGGTCGCGGACAGCGTCGAACGGCAGTTTGGGCGCAGGTCAGAACGGTAGAGTTCCGGGCGGACACGCCGGCCCTCCTCACACACACGACGAGGCGGAGGCGTTCTACGTGCTCGAAGGGAGCTACACCTTCTATACCGACGCCGACCCCGTGGAGGAAGTGGGTCCGGGCACGTTTGTCTTTATTCCGCCCGGAGCCGTCCACGGCTTCCGGACTGGACCGCAAGGCGGCAAGCTCATCTGCTTTTGGCCCTCGACGGTGGAGGCCGCGTTCTTCAACACCAGAACAGACGGTGGCTCTCGTTAGGTGATGCCGATCAACGCCGCCTCTCGTGCGATTTCTGAGAAGCGCATCAGGAGCTAACGATGACCGCCTTTAGCCGCAATCAAGTGTCGCTTGAGCTATAGATCAGACCTCAGCAGAGAAGGCCCCGGCACAGCCGGGGCCTTCTTCCCTGAATTTCCTGTATGAGTCATCGGGTGCAGATCGGCAGATAGCCGGGCACTGCCTGTCGACGTGGCTGCGTTCTGGGAGCCAGAAGCATCTCAGGCCGGCGTGCTGACAAGTGCTGGCGTGGTGGCGGGTTCAGGTTCCGCGTCGGCAGGCTCATGCTCGCCCTGATCGAGACGGAATGGAGGGTACTCGTCGCGCATCAAGGCCATGTAGCAGAGGACGCGGTAGAGCCAGCGGTTGATGCCGATGAGCAGGTCGAACAGGCTGCGGGGGTACTGCCGGGTGATCAAGAGGAAGAAGCCGGCGATAACGACGAGCAGGTTGAGCACTGAGTAGCCGCCGATGGGCTGGAAGCCGGAGCTCCAGTCGATGTCGGTCCACCAGTACGGAAGGATGTCGCCGACGATGAGGAAGGCGATGATCAACTGCGGGATGGCCAGCAGCCACTTCACCAGGACCAGCCCGCGGGAGAGGTGTTCCGGGTAGGCGACGTCGAAATCGGCGGGGTGGTCGGTCCGGGCCAAGGTGAACGGTGGATAGCGATCGGTGCCCAGGGCGGCGTAGACGTAAAAACCAACCCGCCAGTTCCAGCGCAGCACCCCGACGTTGAAGTCGAACAATGAGCGCGGATAGCGGCCGGTGAACAAGATCGCGAAGCCGGCTATCACCGTGGTGATCAGGAACGCGACCCACAGGAACGCCAACACGACGTAGTGCGGGACGGCCAAGAACATCTTCACCAGCCAGAGCCAGCGGGAGAGGTTCGGGTCCAGCTCGCCGGTCAGACGGACCGGATAGCTGGCTTGCGATGTTGTCGATGTCATTTTGTTTTGTTCCTGTCAGTTGGGAGGCGGCGAAAGGAGTCTGCGCCCTGAGCCCTTCGACAGGCTCAGGGCAGATGCGCGCTGAGCCCGTCGAAGCGCGACGACGGTTAGTGGGTGGCGCCCTGATATGCGTGCGGGGTCTCGATGGCCGTCATGCCGGCTGTGATCGGGGAGGGCTTGAAACCCTTGACGACCAGCCAGACGCCGAGGGAGACCTCCCACAGCGCGATCGGGAGGACGGCGATCCCCGCGGGCAGAGAACCCTGCGCCCAGAGCCCGAACATGACCGCGAGATCCGAGGCAAAAAGCAGGGGTGCCCCGATCAGTCCCACCAGCGGGATGATCCGCGGCACCAGGCCCGACCGGTACAGAACTGAGCCCAGCAGCAGGGCGTTCACACAAGCCATGAAGCCGGGTCCGAACAGGAACGTCCAGTTGTACATCCCGACCAGAGCCTGGCCGGTGACCAAGGCATCAGCCCCTGCGCCGGCCTGCCGCAGCGTGACCACGGACAGCAGGGCGACGACGCCGGTCACGATGATGGCGGCTTCTAGGACCCGGGAGCCGACGAAGCCCAACGCGACCCCCTCGTTCTGCCGCCTGACCACCGGATATAGCGCGACGGCGGTGCCAAAGCAGGCGAGGGCCAACATCACGTCGAGAAAGCCAGCGAAGAGCACCTGCGCGTCAGCTCCTGGGCCGAGGATGTAGTTCGGATCGTTCCGTACCGGGCCGAATAGGATCCGGGCCGGAATCGAGGTAGCAAAGGTGATCAGGTAGAGCGCGCCCGCGACGAGCGCGGTCTTCCTCAGTGAGTCCATCGGGATTCGTTTCGTTGCTGCTGTGGGTCGGACGGTGGTTGTCATGTCGTTCTCCCTTTTGTTGGTGGGTTATCGAGGCTCGGTGGTGGATACGTCGGTTTGGTCGGTGTCGATCTGAGCCACCGAGATCAGCGGCAGGCCTACGTCGCGCACCTTCTGAATCAGCCCATGAAGAGCTGCCTGGTCGACGACAAGGCCACGGATGAGGGTGGTGCCGTCGCTCTCGTTGGTGAGGCTCAGTCCGTCGAACCAAGCGGCCCATCGAGTAGCGAGGTGCCCTTTGAGACGGATTTCGTACCGTCCAACCTCGTTCCGCTTGCCAGTTGATCTTTCGCTCACAATCGGAACGTACGAGCCAATGTGGTGAGGAGGCATCACCACGTGTGGTGATTTACGTGGTGATGAGGGAAATCTGCGTTCGCGCTCCCGCCTCCCTCTGCAGAAACGCACCTGCACGTTCGTTTCATGCAGGACGGGGTTGCCACTCTGACGGGCCGCCCGCCGCAGTGCGAGTGAGCTACAGCAGATCGAGTTCCCGTGCGCGGCGGACCGCCGCCCGACGGTTGTTCACGCCGAGTTTGGCGTAGATGTTCTTGGTGTGAGTCCGCATAGTGTTGAGCGACACCACAAGCTCGCGGGCGATGTCCGGACCGTCCAGGTCGGTTCCCAGCAGTCGAAGCACGTGAAGCTCGCGTTCGCTGAGTGGCTCGATCAAGTCCTGTCTGCCGGGCGTGCTGTCCACGGCCTTGCCAAAGGCAGCCAGGAGTCGATGGCCATAACTCGGGGCGATTCCCTCTTTGCCCGCCGCTCTCAGCAGCGAGGCCATAGGTGGGCCCTCATCGACGAAGAGTCGGACGTAACCCTCTTGCTCCGCCAACGTCAGTGCGCGTTGCAGTGAGGCCAGCGCTGCACGCATGTCACCTCGCACCTGGTGGACAAGCGCCTGCAGCACCACGATCCCCAGAACGCTCCCGTTCCGTTTCCCCTCTTCCGCCGCTTGCAGCAGGCGCTCCAGGAGTCTCGTTGCGTCTCGAAGAACGCCTTCTGCACGCTCGATCGTGTACCGGGCCAAGAGCACTCTGGCGAGGGTGATGTGCTCGAACTCGCGCAAGTAGGTCAGGTCCTCCTCAACGGACAAACCGCGCTCACGCACCCAGCCGAGCGCGTCACCGAGCCTGCCCTGCCGGATCCACACCCGTGCCCGCAAGGCTGGGATCGGCCGCACTTCGGGAGAGAAGTCGCTCACGTACAAGCGCTGCGCCTCGTTGAGCAGGTCGACTGCACCGTCCAGGTCTCCTTCCGCCTCCCGGACCCCCGCCATCGCTACCCGCCAGCGATAGCGGTTCTGCGGCAGGCCCGTAGGTTCGCCCAGTTCCTTGCTCGTCCGCAGGTGCTGCACGGCGCCAGCGAGGTCGTTGCGTTCACGCAGCACCACGCTCATGCCTACGTGCATGTCCGCAGCACCCCTCAGCACGGTCCCGGCCTGCTGGGTCGCGAGCTGCAGGCCACGCTCGTAGCCGGTCATCGCCTCGCGGAGACGGCCTTGGGCGATCCGGATGTCCGCCTGGGTGATAGCGCCGCCGACCAGGTCCGAGAGGTACCCGGCCTTCTCCAGACTGGCCATGCCGTCGGTATACCAATGGTGGGCTGCATTGAGATCCCCGTTTGTCCAGTACGCGAGTCCGAGGAGCGCTGCTGCTCCGCCGCGCCCGAGGTGGTCGTTCTCGCCGACGAGGTCGAGCGCCCGCCGGGCGTGGGCCATGGTGCCGGCCGTGTCGCCGAGGATCCGGGCTTGCCCGGCACGGTGGACAGCGATCGAGGCCGGTAGCGCGCGAAAACCCTCCTCGTCCACGACCACCATCTCCGGGGATCGGACGAGGGATCGCGGAGTGCCACCGGTCGTCGGGTCCAGCCACCGCTCGGCGGCTTGCAGGTGTGACTCAACGCCCTCGACCTCGCCGCGTACCAGCAGTGACCCGGCGTACGCGTTGCTGAGGACGGGCCTGACCGGCAGCAGTTCCTCGGGAAGCGCCTCGAGCCAGCGACGCAGCGTGACCTCTTGTCGATACTGGCGCGTCGCGGGAGCAGCGAGCTCGACCAGGTCCGCCGCTCGCTCGAAATCCTCGGCAGCCAGCGCATGGCGGATCGCCTCGGACGGCTCGCCATTCTGCTCATACCACGCGCTCGCCCGCCGGTGCAGCTCCGGAACGTCGACGGGGTGTTCGTCCAGCAGGTGCGACTGCAGAACGTCCGCAAAGAGCTGGTGGTAGCGGTACCACTGGCGGCGGTCGTCGAGCGGGACCAGGAACAGGTTCCCTCGATCCAAAGCCTCGAGCATGGCTTTGCCGCCGTCCCGGCCGGTAACGGCATCGCAGAGCGGGCCGCTTAGCCGGTCAAGTATGGAGGTCTGCAGTAGGAAGTGCCGGACGTGATCGGACTGGCGCTGCAACACCTCCTCGACCAGGTAGTCGACGATGTACCGGTCATCCCCCGCGAAGCCGGCGATGAAGCCGGCGACGTCATCGCGCCCCTGCATCGACAACGCCGCCAGCTGAAGCGCGGCGATCCACCCTTCGGTGCGACTCTCAAGCGCTGTGACGTCCTGTGCCGTCAGGCCCAATCGCATCACCCCGTTCAGGTACGCGGCAGCCTCTTCAGGTGTGAAGCGCAGATCAGCGCCACGGATCTCGACGAGCTCGCCGCGCCCTCGCAACCGCGCCAACGGCAACGCTGGGTCGGCGCGGCTGGCGATCACTAGGTGGATCTGTTGGGGTAGGTGCTCCAGCAGAAATGCCATGCCCTCCAGCACGTCACGCGCATCGATGACGTGGTAGTCGTCGAGCACCACGACGACATCATTCGAGATGGCGTTGAGATCGTTGAGCAGAGTCGCAAGAAATACTTCCATCGGCGGCTGGGTCGACTCAAGGAGCGATAGCGCACTTCGACCAAGCCCGGGCACTGCCGTCTTCAGTGCGGCAAGCAGGTAAGTCCAGAACAGCACGGGATCGTTGTCACGCTGGTCGAGCGAGAGCCACGCCACGCACCGCCCATCGGCACCAGCGGCGGCCAGCCAGTCAGCCACTAGCGACGTCTTACCGAACCCGGCCGGCGCTGACACCAACGTCAGCGCCGACTCGGCTCCACGGCTCAAGCGGTCAATCAGTCTGGGACGCGCGACCAGCCCCTGTCGCCGCCTCGGTACGTGCAGCTTGGTCTGCAGCAACGGGCCCGGCATGATCACCTCCCGTCGAACCTAGTGTCACGTGCCCCCGACCGGCATTCGTCGCTCATCGGACCCGTTTCACGGGCAGGATGGCGACTGCTCCGAGAATGGCGCAGGCCCCGGCGAACCCATACAGCACGCCGTAGCTGCCGCCGCCGATCGCAAGGATGGCTGGTGCGATCGCCGGAGCAACGGTAAAGGGAAGAGCGCCGGCGATGTTCAGTACGCCGAGATCCTTGGCCGCGTTGTCTTTGTTCGGCAGCACATCGGCTACCAAAGCAAGGTCGACGGCCATGTACATGCCGAAGCCAAGTCCGCTGATGGCCATGCCCACGAGAAAACCGTTGAAGTTGCTGGCAATGGCGAGCACAAACATCGCCAGGCCGTACACAATCGATGCGGTGAAGACGAAGATCTTCCGTCTGCCCGTCCAGTCAGACAGCCTGCCCCCGACGAGCGAAGCGGCAACGACGACGGCGGATTGGGCGAGTGTGCCGAAGAAGATCTGTTGCGGCACATCGGCCTCGGCGCTGCCGATCTTGTCCAGTAGGTAGTAGGCCTGGTAGGTCGTCACGAAGGCGTAAGCCAGAACGAACAGGAAGCGACTGGCGAAAGCCCAGGCGAAATCTGGGCTCTTCCGCGGGTTGACGTAGAACGAGCTGGCGAATTCCCGCAGCGACCAGGTCGGCTTGTCCTCTTTGGCCAGCCGGCGATCTTTCAGCCTGATCGCGAAGAGCAGGATGAAGAATCCGCCGATCGCACACGGGACCAGAAACATGGCGAGCTGGTTGCCGGTGAACAGTTGGACCAAGAAGGTGCCGCTCACCGACGCGATAGGTAGACAGACACCCAGGACGCCGGAGACCAAGCCGCGTTGAGCGGGCGGAACCTGGTCTGGCAGCACCGCCACCATTGCGGCGAGCAATGCGTTGAACGACAGCTGGGCGGTGCACCATCCGACCAAGACGACCGGAATGTTGGGTGCCAATGCGACCACCAGAACGCCTAAGGAACCGCCCACCAGACCGGTGACCATCCAGGGCCGACGCATCCCCAGCCGCGAGGAGGTGCGGTCACTCATTCTGCCGAAGAACGGATTGCCCACCATGGCTACTAGGGCGCCAGTCCCGGTGACAATCGCCAAGCTGCTGGGTGCCTGCTCGATGCCCACGAGCGAGTTGACCTTCAAGGCCAACGTGACCAGCAGGGGTGCGATGAGCACCAGAACGGTGCCCAGATACGCCAAGGTGTACAGCGAGATGAAACTAAATCCGACCCGGTTTACCGCGGGCGACTCAGGCGAGAGCGGGGCCCCGGGTGACGCTGGGTACTCAAATCCGTCCGGCCCGGAAGTCGGTGGCAGCTGGGGCCCTTGCTGGTCTCCCATGCCGCTCCCCATACCCAGTGACGGGCACTCTGCTCCTCGACCAGATCGCGGTGCTTTGTCAGGGCGTTGACGTGTCACGACTTGGCTATATGTGCATATACGGCGCTCAGGGCACGGGTGAGCTGGTCCAGCTCTTCGACGATGTCAGGATCCGTGACCAGGGTGACGCTAAGAACTCCGGCGTAGGACAGCGCGTCGAAGGCGACGCCGATGTTGCCCGGGTTCACCGCGGCGGGCACAACGGCTGATACTCGGTGTCCACCGAGGGACAGTGGCTCGGTCGGACCCCGCATGTTGGTCTCGAATGTGTGCACTAACCGCTGGTGTTCGATGAAGGTCTGAAATAGTCCGAGCCGGCTGAGGGCCCGGAACGCCAGCCCGAGCGGGCCGGCCGAGGACGCCCGGACAAGCTGCCGGCTGGTCCGGGTCAGGGAGATGATCTCGGCGAGTCGGGCGTTATCGTCGGCGAGTGTCGGAACGGTGATGGGCCGGACCCCGGTGTTGTTGCCGAGCCGATCAGCGGTAGCGGATGGCCGTCCCGACACCGGCACTGACACAACCAGCCGTGCCGGATGTTCGCCACGAGCGTGGAGTTCGGTGATGAGCGCCCCAGTGACAGCGGCGAGTACCACGTCGTTGACAGTGCCGCCTGCGCGATGAGCGGCAGTGACGATGTCGGCTAGCGGAACAGTCACGGTGGCGAGCCGGCGGCGGTTTGAAGTCGGGCGGTTCAGCGACGTCTTCTCGATCAGGCGGGGCCGACTCGGGCCCAGCCCGAGTTCGCGCAGGCCGGCCAGGCCGCGGCGCAACCTGATCGGGAGGGTGGAGGCGGCGCGCACCTTCTCGCGGGCGGCGTCAGCGGCCAGGTCGCGCCGCAGCGGCGGACGCTGCGGAAACGTACGCGTCGGAGCGGGCAGTCCGGGATCGGCAAGCGCAGCCAGGATGGCCAAACCGCCAAGTCCGTCGGCGAGCACGTGATGGAGCACGACGATTAGGGCGGCCTGCCCGCCGACCGAGTCGGTAACCAAGCATGCCCGCCAGAGCGGCCGGTCGGTGTCGAGCCGCTGGCACATTAACTCCGCCGCGACGTCGAGCAGTTGCCTGTCACCACCGGGCGTAGGCCATTTCCGTTCAACTAGATGACGGTCGAGCACAAAGTCGGGATCGTCGACCCACACCGGGCGGCCGCAGCCGAACGGAACGTGCCGCAGCCGCTGGCGGAGGCGTGGAATCGTCGGCACTCGTTCGGACAACAGGTCCCGCAGGGCGGGCAGCGATGGACCGCCCCCTGCCTCGAACTCGATGACGGCGCCGATGTTCATGGGCACCGAACCGCGGTCGGTGGCCAAGACGGTGAGGTCCATGGGGTCGATCCGGTCGATTCGGCGCCCAGTGAACCGCTCGGCCGTGTCCACAATCACTTTGCCTCGCCCCGCTACTCGCGACACCACGATGTCAGCTGCACTGTCTGGCCCGATGTGTACGGCCGTGGGTCGCCATCTCCGCGGGTGGGTCATCCACCGACGACTGCGACAAAAGTCCGGGTTGGGTGGGCGAATGTGTGCTGGGCCTGAAGGACAGCTTCTTGAGGTGAAGGACTGCCAAGGCCAGGAAAAGCGTGGTGAGCAGCGTCGGCGGCAGCAGCCCCGCCATCGTGACGGGCGAGCCGAAGGCCGGCTTCACAAGCTCGCCCAGTGCTAGAGAGAAGATCAGGACGGCTCCGAGAACGAACATCACCGGTGCCAGCACCACAGCCCAGCTGCGGTCTCGGAACTGGCCGACCGCCACCAACAGGAACGCTGGCATGATGAAGGCCAGGTCGAGGATGAAGATCGAATACAGCGAGTTGATCTGCTCTCGGCTCACCATGATCGGGATCAGCCTGCTGATCCACAGCGGGTAGAAGATCAGCGGTTGCAGCAGGGCGCCGCCCGCGGAAATCTTGCTGAACTGTCGGGGCAGCGTGGCCTCCTCGGCGGTGCGGTGCACGACGTCGACCGCACCGAGCACGAGCAACCACGCCGCAATGCCGAAGATTGCCAGGTAGTTCAGGTACAAGAAGTTGTAGACGCGTTCGATGACATAGATACCGAAGCCGTAGAACAGGTAGCCCAATAGACCGAGCCCAACCAGTTCAGCTTTCGGGCCGACTCGTGTTCCCGCCAGGGCCAGCCCGCACAGCGCGACCCCGGCGATCACCGCGATCACGTCCTGGCTCAGCGCGCCCGGCCGAGTCGCAGGCGCAATCAAGCCGACGTAGATGCCGGGCTCGAGCAAGCCCCATCCCGCCGTGACCACCGAAAGAACGCCCGCGATGAGCCACCCGACTCGGCGGCTTTCCGCAAGGCCTCCGTTTCGCATAGCGTCTCCCCTCCTTGAGGATGCTGACCGTGTGCGCAGCAGCGTCGTGACCGCCGAGCAAGGACGGTCTAGCCATGCAGTTGGGTGTCTCGCAATTCGAGCGTCGCTGGCCAGGCGGTTTGTGAACCAGTCCGGTTCATCAGCCAGCTCAAGCCAAGCACGACGATGGCTGCCACCAGGTAGGTCGGATGAAACCAGGAGTACGCCTTGATGAAGGCGAGTTCGACCGCTATCCAGCCCACTAGGACCAGTCCGGCGCCGAAGACGATGTCTGCGCTGTACCGCATGCCCCGACCCGCCGCAACCGACGCCACAGTCATCGGCACCGCAACGATTGCTAGCAGCGCGAGACCGGCCAGAAACAAGCTGCCGAACGGAAGCCGCGCGTCGATGGTGTCACCGAAGGAGATCCCGCCGCCCAGTAGGCCGACCACCCCTGCGTATCCGGAGAGGGCAATGGCGCCGGTGATGAGTGCTGCGGTGAGGCGGATGATCTTGTTGACACCTGCGGTGTTCATAAGGCCAGCCTCGCTGGTCCCGTCCACCCGTCGGAAGGGTCGGAAGGCCCGCCGCAGGAGGCTATCGACCGGGACCTATGGCCCACCTCCGGTTCACCGCACACCTCGACGCACAAGGCCAGCAGGAGTCCTCCCTGACGACACCCACAACCCGTCCCGCCAACGCCTCGCTCACCCTCCAGCCGATGGTAGTGCCGGTCTCGATGATGTTGCCGCCGAAGGTGAGCCGGTCGACGATCGCGGTGCTGTCACGCTGAGGAAGCCGACTGGTTTCGCCGGCGTCAGCGCCAGATTTCGGCGAGCAGCTCCGCGAGGGCTCGGCCTTGGTCGTAGCCTCCTCGCGCGGCCTGCAGACGCGTTGACGGGTTCGACGCATTGGCGTCGAACACGTCGCCCGCGCCGGCGTCCGGGAAGACGGTCTCGACCATGCTGCCTCCTGCGCGCAGCTCGTCGACTTGGGTTGCGAGATCCATGCCCCACTCCCCAGGCATCCGCGACCTGCCGCTGAATGGTGACAACACCAGCACCCGCCCGTATCCTGCCGCCAGATCGGCGTTCTCGCTGCGTCGATAACCGCCATTGATGTATCGGTTCTCGCCGATGCGGTAACCGTTTCCCGTGCTGGCGGCGACGGCGTCCACCAGATCGATTCCGCTATGGCGGTCGAACACGACCGGTTCCCCGGTATGTGCATCGACAGCCGCGATAAGCACAGGCTGTTGCGGCCAGTGCTGGCTGGGAAGCCGAGCCGCCACGATGTCGCGCCAGCGCGTCCGGCTAGAGCCGTCGGAAGCATCCATTTCCAGCGCCGCGGCGCCCATCCTGCGGCGCATGTCGGACGCATCCTCAGCAGTAGCGATGATCGCGTTGGACCACTCGAGGTAGTTCTGCCCCGAGAAATTCAGAGCGCGTCCCCTCTCCGGTCCGGCGGCGCCAGCCTGTGGCTGAGGCACCTCGGCGAGGATGGCAGCATACAGTTCGGCCGGCGGTGTCCCGCTGGTGATCTGGGCAGCCACCGTCGATCCTGCCGACGTCCCGATGATCAGATCGGCCTCGGTTACATCAACCCCGGCATCGGACAGGCCGGCAATGAGACCGAGCTCCCACGCATTGCCTGCTGCTCCGCCGCCGGCGAGAACCAAGGCTCGCTTGTCTGAGTTGCCCGCCTGTCTTGCGGTGTCGACGTGCTGGTCGGGCATCGGCCAATTCCCGTGCCGTGGCGTTCGCGTCATCGCGACGTCATCGGAAGTGGTCGTCGAACTGATGCGCGTAGTCGAAGAAGGTGTTGTGTTCATGGGAGTCGCCTTTCGCGAGTTGCCTGTCGGGCGCTCCCAGCGGCGACTGTCGAACGCCTGCGGCCTTGCCGTTCCACCTTCAGGTCGACCGCGCGGACGTAGGCGGCTGGCGCCGAGCGGGAGTGAAGGTTGCTCGTACCGGCTCGTGGGTAATTCCATCAGGTGACATCCTCGACTCAGCAGCTTGCGCCTGCTTTGGATGTTGATGGCCGTCTTACTGAGATTGAGCGGAGTTTGAATCTGCTGCTTAATGTGACGCCGGTTAATGCAGCAGAGGCGTGGGCGGATTTCGAGCGGAGTGACTTTGGGACGGTTCCGATTCTCCGGCTTAGGCCGCTGGAATTCGAGCCGGATTTGGTGCGGCGTGAGCTGTACAACCTGGAGATCGAGGAGGTAGCCGATCCGGCGTTGCACATACTTTTCCGGGCCAAGCGGGATGAGATAGCAAGGCAGATCACAGCTTTGGAGGATCGCGATACGTCACGGTTTGTGTATGGGTCGCTGCAGCTTTATGGGGGGATCGGGCAGCCTCTTGCGTTGGCCGCAGAGGAGTTGCTGGGGACGATTCCAGCTCAAGTTCCCAGTGCCCGGAGTGTTACGGCGGGGGTGTTTGCGGAGGCGGCTCGTGCGGAGTTCGATCGCTATCGTGCTGTGTATCAGGGCTTCCCGGTTCATATGGAGGTGCGCGACGACATCTCCGAATTGATGGTGTCGTTCGGCCGGTTGCTGATTCCTGAGACTGCCGCTGTTAGGGCGGACCGCGTCGAGCCGTTGCTGCATCACGAGATCGGCACCCATGTCGTCACTTACCAAAACGGCGCGAGGCAGCCGTTGAGGCTGTTGAGGATCGGATTGCCTGGCTACGACGAAA
The DNA here is from genome assembly GCA_963798835.1 of uncultured Actinomycetota bacterium. Lineage (GTDB taxonomy): Bacteria > Actinomycetota > Actinomycetes > Propionibacteriales > Propionibacteriaceae > Microlunatus. Next base: position 222,430 of record CAWCVF010000008.1, read on the forward strand.
CTCAAGAGGGTCTTGCTGTGCTTGCCGAGTATTTGACCGGCGGATTGGATCCGCGGCGTCTGCGTGTGCTGGCGGCGAGGGTGGTCGCCATCGGCAAGATGTTGGATGGCGCCGGATTTTTGGAGATCTTCGAATCTTTACGGGCTGAACATCGGATACCGACGAGGACGGCTTGGTCCATCGCGATCCGGGTGGTGGTTGGGGGTGGTTCGGTGAAGGATGCGATCTATCTTCGTGGGATTACCCGGATCCTCGCAGCCCTTGCCGAGGGCAGCAGCCTCGATGTCCTCTTTGTCGGCAAGCTCTCCTTGGACCACATCCCGTTGATCCAGGATTTGCTCGACCGCGAGGTGCTTCAACCACCGTGGGTGCGTCCACGCTGGCTGGACGTGCCGGGTGCGCAGGAGCGTTTGGATAAGCTGCGCGCCGGCGCGTCGGTCACCGACCTGTACGAGGGGGAGGTGTCGGCATGAGGCTTGGCTTCTTTGTCAATGACGTGGCTACCGAGATAGATGAGTACACGACTACGCGGTTGGCGAGGGCCGCTGCCCGGCGGGGGCATGAGGTTTGGTACGTAGGGCTGGGAGACGTCGAACTCGGGCAACGTGATGGGCAACTCATGGCTCGGGCTCATGCCGCAGAGTTCGATAAAGATGACACGCTGGAAAGCTTCATGGAGCGCATCAAGGGGTGTGAGGTTGAACGGGTTGTCATGGACGACCTGGATGCCTTGTTCCTGCGCAACGAATCCATCGACGACCTGCATGAGCGGTCATGGGCGAGTCCACTGGGTGTGGTGTTCGGTCAGATGCTGAAGGCTCGAGGCGTAACGGTGGTGAACGACCCGACCTCCTTGATGCGCGCAACGAGCAAGTTCTACCTGGAGGAGTTCCCTGAGAAGATCCGACCGCGATCACTCGTGACCCGCGATCCGGAAGCGATCGAGCGGTTCGTCAGCGAGGTCGGCCACTGTGTCGTCAAGCCTTTGTACGGAGCCAAAGGTCGCAACGTGTTCATGATCGAGGACGAGAACGAAACGAACCTTGCGCAGATGACAGAGGCGGTGCTGGCAGACGGCTATGCGATCGTTCAAGAGTTCGTCGACGGCGGTGAAGACGGCGATGCAAGGATTTTCCTGCTCGAGGGCCAGATCCTCGAGCGCAACGGCAAGCTGGCCGCCTTCCGCCGAGTGCCCATGGGTAACGACCCGCGGGCCAACATCAGCACAGGCGGACGCTCGGTCCCTCTCGAGATCGGCGAGGTGGAACGCGGCATCGTCGAAGCGATGAGCAACAAGCTGGTGGCCGACGGCTTGTACTTCGTCGGCATCGATGTGATCGGCGGAAAAGTAGTCGAGATCAACGCTGAAAGCCCAGGCGGGATGCAGAGCATCGAAAGGCTGTATGAGATCGACGTCTGCCCAACCGTTATCGAAGCCCTGGAGCGGCGTACCAGATCTTGACGTGGCCTCGGCTCACTCCAAGCGGAACTAGCTTCCGTGGAATCTATGTGGGTTAAGGTGCCGCCATGCAGCAGGGGCACCGTGTGGCTCAGCCGATCCAGATGGTGTGTTGATGACTGCTCACGGCGATTCGTCGGTCCCTTTTTCGACGAGAGCGCCTGCCGGTCGGGCAGCCGGCACCGCCACAGTGACCACGACGCTGATCCTTACCCTTGCGTTGCAGTGTGCAGTGCCGCCGTTCGCGACCGACATGTACACACCGGCCTTCCCGCGGGTGACCGCCGACCTGGCCACCTCGGCGTCACTGGTGGGTCTGACGTTGACGACGTTTTTCCTCGGCATGGCGTTGGGGCAGCTGCTCGGTGGACCGCTATCGGACCAGCGCGGCCGGCGGAGGCCGATGATCGTCGGCGGGCTGGTCTGCACTCTGGGCGCCGTTGGCTGCGCGTTGGCACCGTCGATCTGGTTCCTGGTCGCGTTCCGGGTCATCCAGGGTTTTGGCGGCGGCCTTGCGGCGGTGGTCGCCCGAGCTGTCGTGGTCGACGTCGCCAAGGGCGACCTGCTGGCCAAAGTGATGTCGATCATGATGGCGCTTGGTGGGCTGGCGCCGATGGTTGCCCCCGTCGTCGGTGGGGCGGTGCTCACGTTTGGCGGGACCTGGCGAACGGTGTTCTGGTTCCTGGTCGGCTTCGGGTTGCTGATGATGATCACCGCCATCGTTTTCGTGCCCGAGTCCTTGGCGCCGGAGCGTCGTCACGGCGGCGGACTGCGTCAGTTCGCATCAGGGCTGAGCCAGGTGCTAAGGATCCGGTTGTTCATCGGCTACGTGCTGACCGCGGTGTTGTCCGGCTTCACGATGATGGCCTACATCGCGAACTCCTCCTACGTACTGCAGGAGCAGAAAGGCCTGCGGCCCTTACCGTTCGCGCTGTTCTTCGCCTCCACCGCCCTCAGCCAGGTTCTGTTGTCGGTCGTCAACGCCAAGATCGTCGGCCGCCGGTTTCAGCCGCGGACCCTGATCGGGGTCGGGCTCACCCTCTCCACCCTCGCCGTCGCAGTCTTGACGGTGGGTGTGTTCGCGCTCGGCACCCCGCTGCTGCTCACTTGTGCCGGGTTCCTGGTCCTAATGGCGGTCCAGGCACTCATCTTCGGTAACGCCAGCGCGCTGGCCGCTGACCAGGCCCGGCATGTCGCTGGCGCCGCTTCCGCCGTCCTCGGCGTCGCCCAAGCAGTGGCGATGGCCATTTCCGCCCCTATCGCCAGCTCCGGCGGCGCCGCCACCGCGGTCCCGATGATCTGGGTCATGATCGCTGGCGTCACCGGCTGGGCCAGCCGATGCCCGCGCGAGCTTGGGGCGTCGAGCACCTGAGTCCCCTGGATCGAGTCGCGATGGTCCTGGAGGCTGGTTGCGATCAATTCGGAGGGGAAGCCTGCCCAGAACTGGTGGTGGAGTTGGTTAGGGCCGGCCGCATCAGCGAAGACCGAATCGACCTCTCGGTGCGGCGACTGCTGCTGGAGAAGTTCCGGCTCGGTCTGTTCGACCAGCGCTACGTCGACGTCGACGCTGCCTCGGCGGTTGTCGGCCGAGCCGACTTCGTCGAGGCCGGTCTGAATGCGCAACGCGCGTCGTACACCCTGCTGATCAACAACGACGACATCCTCCCGCTGAACCCCGGGCTCACGGTCTACGTCGAGGGAGTCGACGCAGCGGCGCTGGGGGAGTACGCCAAAGTGGTGCTGGACCCAGCGGAGGCCGATGTGGCTCTGGTCAGACTCAAGGCGCCATACGAGCCGCGGCCTGGCGGGTTCGAGGCTCACTTCCACGCCGGCTCACTTGAATTTCCCATCGAGGAAGTGCACCGACTGCAGGCCTTGTTCAGCACGGTGCCGACCGTCGTCGATCTCTACTTGGACCGTCCGGCCATCGTGCCAGAAATCGTCGCCGGCGCGGCTGCCCTGCTGGTCAGCTATGGCCAGCGGGCGCGCCTTCACAGACGTAGTCTTCGGACACACGCCGCCGCAGGGGCGGCTGCCATTCGACCTACCATCCTCCACACGTGCGGTTGAGGAGAGCCGATCCGACATGCCGTTCGACACCGTTGATCCGTTGTTCCGCTTCGGCGACGGCATCGGCTTCTGCGGCTGAGCTCAACCCCTGCCACCAGAGACGGCCGCGCGATTGGTCGAAGGGACGTGGCCGACGCGCCCCAGATGTCTACTCCCGCGGGATGACCGTTAGCACCCGGGTGAGATGGGTGCGAAATTCTTCCATGAAGCTCCGCAGGAAGACTGCTGTCGCATCACTGGTGACCTCGCCATCCTCGGTGAAAACCTCAGGGGAGTATTGGATGTAGGCCTCTGGTGCGGTCATTTGACGGGCATTGCAGAAGCTGAGGACTCCGCGCAGGCTCTGCTGGGCGACGGCGGTGCCGATTTGGCCGATCGAGGCGCCGATGACCGCGGCGGGTATGTGGTCGAAAGCGTTTTGCCCCCAGGGCCGCGAGGCCCAGTCGATCGCATTCTTCAAACCTCCGGGAATGGATCGGTTGTATTCGGGGGTGACGAAGAGCACCGCATCTGATCCCCTGATGGCGTCCTTCAAGGCGGTCGCCTCGGGCGGGTAATCATCGTCGTAGTCCGGGCTGTAGAGGGGCAGATTATCGATCGGTATCTCGCTGAACTCAAGATCGTTTGGCGCCAGCCGGATGAGGGCTTTGGACAGGATGCGGTTGATGGATTTCGACGAGAGGCTCCCGACGAAATAGCCGACTTTGTACGTAGTCATGACTAATCCTCCTTCTTGAACTTGGAAGCGGTCCAGGTCTGCTGCCGCCCCGCTGGGCGCGCCCGATCCGCAGTGATCATCACATGCCGGCGCAGCCGACGCAGAGTGCGTGACAGCTGGTTGAGATCGCTTTCGGGTGCGGCCGCGCCGATATAAACCGCGAGGGTTTCGACGAAAGTGACGTCGGCATCCTGGAGGAGAGCCGCACCACTCGCCGTTAGCTCAATCAGATTCGAGCGACCGTCGGTCGGATTCGGTAGCCGCCTGCACCAGCCGTGAGCTTCGATCTTGTCGACAAGTTTGCTTGTCCCTCCCACGGTGATCAACAACGCCTCGGCAATGTCGAAGACTCGGCAGTCCGGCGTGGCACTGATTATCTGCATGGGCTCGAACCAGGCCAGTCGCAGACCATGCTCCTCGCGGATTCGGGTATCCACCCGGTTCCACAGGTCGGTCTCCAGGCGGACCAGGTCACCAAACAGACCGACCAAATCGACCGCCACAGATTCACGCTAGCGCATATTGATTCCATGGAATGTAAATCTCAACAGCTAGGCCCGTTCATGACGCCCGGCACACATGTGCCGCGCTGCTCGTCGACATCCTCAGCCGGCTCAACGGCAAAGGGGCCGCCGACGCCCGCGCCTTCGCCGGCATCGCCTACCGCATTACTCCGGGTGGTGACCGCTTTGAAGCGGTCTACCTGCGTCCCCTCAACGGATGGAAGACCAACCCGCCCAGCCCCCGGGACCAGCGCGCCGTCCAGTACTTCGCCTACCCCGACTGGAAGTTCGACCGGCTACGCGAAAGAGTTCCCAGATGGGCGCTACGAAGCGAGCGCGGAGATCGGCCCAGACGAATGGACCAACCTCAGGATCGAGATCGACGGCACCCGTCTAACAGTTGCCGTCAACCGAACCGAGGTGCTGACGTTAACTGAGACGAAGGCGGCACCCGCCGCCGGCAATATCGGCTTGTTCGTCGACATTGGTAACGAGTCCTTCTTCTCCAACCTCGAGGTGACGCCAAAACTGAGCTTCGGATCGAAAGTAAATCGCGAAGAGTTCAGTCTTTTATTTTCATTGCGGGCACGTAAGTTTCGCTTTACCCACCACGCGGGCCTTGCCCCACGTTGCATTGCCAAGCCCGGAGTCGCCATATGCGGCAAGTATGAGAGTTCCCACTCCTTTGACTGATTTATCGACTTTGCGAGCTTTCTCACCACTTCGCATTACTCCATCGAATATCTCATTGCCGTCGGCTATTACCCGAAATCGAATCGTGTGACCCGGACCCGAACTGTCTCGTACACCGATACTCGCTTGGAACCTGTCGGCCTTCTCGCCCAGCACGAAAGCCGTGCCGTCATAGCCATTCGGAGTCTGGTTCAGTGCGTGCGTATACACGGTTCCGCGAATGCTTGCGTCGTGAGTGTCCTGTATTGATCCAGCGCGGTTACAGTCATTCCAATACTGATCGAGGTACGACACGACTTTGACTGGCGCTACAGGTGCTGGGGGCTTTGGTTGTGGCGGCGGACTCGTTGCTGATAAAGACGGCTCTGAGGACGATTCGCTCGGAATAGGCAATGAGCTGGACTGTACGGGTGCAGCAGGGGTTGTCGTTTGGCTCCCGGTCGACACAGACTGTTGGCTGAAATATGAGATTATTACGATTATGCCGCTCACTATCGTGACAATTGCAGCAAGCGCAGCCAAACCCTTATTAAGAGGAGACCACTTGGAAGGTGGGTCAGACATACCACTCTCCTTCTGAAGTGTCTGCTCAACTCATTCGCCGAATGTTCGTAGCGTAACGGGAAGCGGCCAATTAGCAGCGATGACTTGGTGATCGCGCCGCTCGTTCCGCACGCCAGAGAATCTTTTCGCCGCGATCTTTCGCTCTGATGGTGGTGGCCTACTCCGTCGGGCGCTGCTGGTACTCGGCGAGCAGATCGAGGACCTGATCGTGGAGTCGGGGCACGTGTTCCTCGGTCTCTGGTTTCATCAACACGCTGCGCAGAATGCGGCAGGCGGGTATGTCCGCCTCGATGCGGTGGCCGCGGCTTTCGAGGTCGGCGGCGTTCACGGTGTAGGTAGCCACGTACAGCGCCTCAGCGGGGGAACGTTTCATTCCAGCCGTAAGTACGTGGGCGCTGGCGGCATCGATCTCGGAGAGCCTGGGCCGGTTGGAAAAGTAGGTGAGGATGTCCAGTTGGGGGCGTTGATAGAGGGTCAGCTCGTGGCTGTCCTCGATCCGTTCTGCCCAGTTCAGAGCAGCTCGTCGACCGGGTCGCAGCACCGCACCCAGTCCATCCGGGGTCAACGGCAGGAGCTGCAGGGTCAGCCACAAGGCCGCGGCTGCGGCGCCGGCCCGGGAGCATTCCAGCGAGATTTCGCCCAGGTGCAAGTCGTCGGAGGTGAAGTAGGTGTACGGGGAATCGTGCAGGTAGTGCGCGGCCACCCCCGGATCGGCGAACAGTACCGCCCCGCAGCCGTAGGGCTGTAGGCCGTGTTTGTGCGGATCGAGGACGACCGAGTCGCAGTCGGCAATCGCGACGAAGGGTGCGGCGGCGACACCCTCGGCGGTGTCGTCGGCGATGAGTCGGAAGAAGCCGCCGTAGGCGGCATCGACATGTACTCGCGCTCCGTACCGCCGGCACAGCGGCACGATCTGGTCGACGGGGTCGACCGCGCCAAGACCGGTGGTTCCCGTAGTCGCGACCACGGTGCCCACTTCACCGGTTTGCAGCAACGTTTCGAGGGCGTCCAGGTTCATGGCGCCGTCGGCGCGGGTAGGCACGGCTCTGCCCGACACCGCCAGCAGGTGACACATCCGGGTATGGGTGTAGTGGGCATCGCTGCTGTACGCGATCGCCTTGCCCGGATGGGTTTGCCGCGCCACGAAGAGGGCCTCGAGGTTGGCAATCGTGCCGCTGCTGGTCAGATGCCCAAGATGATCACCGAAGCCGAACATCGCCGCCAGCTGAGCGACGACCTCCTTCTCCAGCTGGGCCGTGGCAGGTCCACCATCGAGAGCGTGATTGTTCGGATTGATCAGCATGGTGGACAGGTAGCCGATGACGGCGGCCGGATGCGGCGGCTTCAGCATCTGGCCGACATAGCTGGGGTGGAAGAACGGATAGTTGTCGCGCAGCCGAGCCCGCAGCTCGGCGGCGCTTCGTTCCACCGCCTGCTCGCTGACGGTGAGGGAGGGATGCGGCGTGAAGTCGCCGAACTCGCGCATCCAGCTCGTCATCTCAAGGACGGCGGTGCGTAGCTGGTCGGCCAGGACGGCCGCGCCTGCCGGGCCGGCCTGGAGGTCGAGCTTCGCTGCGGCGGCGTTCACGGCAGGGTCTGGTCGAGATGGTGCGGACATCATCGGATCCCTCTTTTCTGCAGTCATCGAAGATCATGATCGTGACGGCCTCGTGTGTAGGGACCCTCACGGTGAGAGTCCAGAAACCTGAGCCCTAATGTCATGGCGTGCACATTCTCTTCATTGGCGGGACACACTTCGTCGGACGAGCGATGGCCCAAGCCGCACTCGACCGCAACCACAAGATCACTTTGCTACACCGAACCCCTACGGCTGATCCGGCCTTTGCCGACGTTGAACATCTGTTTCTCGACCGCAACAGCGACCTGTCCTCGCTCTCCGGTCGTTCCTTCGACGCCACAATCGACGTCTGCGCCTACGTCCCCAGCCAGGTCAAGCGGCTGGCAGCAGCGCTAGGGGGAAGAGGTGGCCACCACGTGTTCGTCTCCACGATGTCGGTGTTCGCCGAAGCGGACGGACCGGGGATTGATGAGGAAAGCCCACTCGTCACACTTGACGACCCGACCACCGAGGAGGTCACCGGCGAGACGTACGGCGGTCTGAAGGTGCTCTGCGAACAGGCGGCCGCGGCGGCGTACGGCGATGCTTTGACCGTGATTCGACCGACCTATGTGATCGGACCGCATGACCACACCGGACGCTTCACCTGGTGGGTACGCCGGATAGCGCGCGGTGGGGAGGTGGTGGCACCAGGTCCGCAGGATGCACCGATTCAGGCGGTCGATGCGCGCGATCAGGGCGAGTGGACGATCAGGCTCGTCGAAGACGGCACGACTGGCACCTTCAACAGCGTGACACCCACCCCGCCGTTCGGCTTGGGTGATCTACTCGACGTCACCGTCAGCGCAGTGGGCCCGCAGGGCACAACACTGACCTGGGTCGACCCGGAATGGCTGAGGGAGCGCGGCGAAACCTATCAGTCGTTGCCGCTGTGGACCGGCGGGACGATGGAGTGGACGCTTGCGGGCGATCCGACGAAGGCTTACGCAGCTGGCCTGTCGCCGCGACCGCTGACCGAGACCATCGCCGATACGTGGCGGTGGATCAACGACGCCCAGCCGCCGATGGTCCCAGGCTGGGGCATTTCTGAGGAGCGCGAGGCCCAGCTCCTGTCTGACTGGCACGCAAGAAGCTGATCGAAATCGGCACTGATGTCAGGCATACTCGCCGGCAAGGTAGGCGTGGATCAGGCGGACGGTGGTCGCACCTTCGCCCACCGCTGCTGCCACTCTCTTGACCGATCGGGACCGCACGTCACCGGCGGCGAAGACTCCGGGGACATTGGTCTCGAGGAGCATCGGCGATCGCTCGAGCGGCCAGGCGGGCGCGGCATCCGTGCCCGCTGCGAGCTCTCCCGTAAGCAGATAGCCCTGGGGATCGCGCGCCACCGTACCTGCAAGCCAGTCGGTGTGCGGCTCGGCACCGATGAGCACGAAGAGCGCCGTTGCCGGAATTGTCGTGGCGCGTCCGCTGGTGTGGTCGACCACGGTCAGGGTCTCAAGGCTTCCTGATCCGCCGCCGTCGACAATCTCGGCTCTCACTCGTACGGAGATGGCGGGGTTGCTCGTGATCTCGGTGATCAAATACTTCGACATGGTGGCAGCGAGGCCGGCACCTCTGACCAGTATCGTGACCGAGCGCGCGTACCGAGCGAGATGGACCGCAGCCTGGCCGGCTGAGTTGCCACCGCCCACGACCACCACGTCGCGGCCGCTCATGGCTTGAGCTTCGGCTCCGGCGGCTCCGTAGAACACCCCGGCTCCAACGAGTGCCTCGAGGCTAGGAATGTCAAGACGGCGCCAAGTTACGCCCATCGCGAGCACGACGGCCCGTGCCGCAACGGCACTGCCGTCGCTGGTATGCACGATCCGGTCATCGCCCCTCAGCTCGAGCTTTGTCCCGCGCAGAGCCATGACGATGTCCGCCCCGAAAAGCCAAGCCTGTTCGGTGGCGCGGCCGGCCAGTTCCTCACCGCTCACGCCATGGCGAAAACCCAGGTAGTTGCGGATCAGTGAGCTGGTGCCGGCCTGACCTCCGGGAACCTCCCGTTCGACCACCATGGTGCGGAGCCCTTCCGACGCGGCGTACACGGCTGCGGCCAGACCAGCCGGTCCGGCTCCGAGGACCACGAGGTCGCAGGAGGTGCTGCTGGGCCGGATCGTTATCCCGAGCTCCTCGATCACCTCCGCGTTGCTCGGATCTACCAGGATGCTCCCGGAGTAGAAGAGCATGACGGGCAATCGGGTGCCGTCCTCGCCGGCGTCGGCGAGGGCTTGCCGCCCTTCCTCGGTCTCCGGTTCGTGGAACCAGAAGGGAACGGCGGCTCTGGTCATCAGGTCGCGGATCTGGTGCGACCTCGCGGCGGCGGAGCGACCTACGATTCGGATGGCAACGTTGTCGGCCTCCTGCGAGGTGTCCCAGGCGGCGAGAAATTCGCTGATCCCGGGATAGAGAATCCGCTCGAGCGGAAACCAGGGATCGAACAGGTGGTAATCGACCTGTCCGAGAGCCATCGCAGTCACTACTGGATGGCGGGAGGAATAGTTACCACGCTCGATCAACAGGATCCGCTTCGCCTGAGGTTCCAGCTGATGTATGCGGCGCAGGAAATCGGACGGCGGCGCGTTCCCGAGCCGCTCGTCGACGATGACGAGCGCCGTGCCGGCGCCGGACGAGGCCTGGGAACCCAGCCGGTCGAGCGCGGCATCCGTCGTTGCCGCTGCCGCTAGCGCGTAATCCGCGCCGAAGCGGTGGGCGATGTCGTGGACGAGTTGCTGCCGGACACCCTCATTCCCGGACACAACAAGAATCAGCGGCGGCGAGCTGCTCGTCATGCCCTCATTTTGTGCACTCTGACTTGAAATCCTCGTCCGGCATGACACTGTTTCTCCGCACGGAGCCACGAATGCAGCTCAAAAGGGCCGCTGGAGCCCTCGTTCGTGGCCTTGTGCGGAGTAACGGGAGGGTTGGCGATGATCGCGGTGTTGTAGAGCGGGTCTTAGCCACTAGCCCCCTAGCCTCCACCCAAGGCCACGCGTACCAGACTTTCCGCATGAGTTACTACCTGCTGGAGTACGCCTTCATTGATGACTATCTCGCTCGGCGCGGAGCCTTCCGGGAGACGCATCTGGCTCTCGCACGGGAAGCCCATCGGCGCGGAGACCTGATCCTGGCAGGTGCCCTTGCCGAGCCGGCCGATCGAGCGGTTCTCGTGTGGCGGACCGACGATCGTTCCGTTATTGAGCGCTTCGTTGATGGTGACCCTTACGTTCAGAATGGCTTGGTCACTTCATGGACAATCCGACCCTGGACTGTTGTCATCGGTGAGGAACCTGGGCAGAACTGACGTCTGACGTATCTAGTCGCGAGGTCTTCTACTCCTTGTAGAGGTGAGACTTCCAGCTCTGATCTTGCTCGCGAGTCTGTCCTGCGTCTGTGTTCTAGGCGCCGGTTGTGGGAGCGTCCAGTCGCCCGGCACCGAGGCGTCCAGCGGCGTACCCAGCAACTCCACTCCAAGCACATCCCCGATGAAGCCGAAGCCGGCAGCCGACTCCGACTTCGATCCGAAGAACTTCAGCCACCCGCTCGAAATCACCAATCAGTGGTTCCCAATGGTTCCGGGGGCTCGGTTGCATTGGAAGGGCCACGCCTTCGACGAAGACGACGGCGAGCGAATCGAGCGAGAAATCGACTTCACGGTCAGCGACCTGACCAAGGTGATTGACGGAGTGCAGACTCGCGTGGCGTGGGAACGCGACTACAGCGATGGAGAGATGGAGGAGGTCGAACTTACCTATTACGCCCAGGATGACTCTGGGACGGTTTGGTATTTCGGCGAGTACTCCGAGGAGCTCGACAACGGCAAGATCGATGATTCGCCAACCTGGCTGGGTGGCCTGCAGAAGGCGCGGCCAGGCATCACCATGCAGGCCCAGCCCGCCACGGGCACCAAGGACTACGCCGAAGGGTGGGGTCCGGCAGTGGAATGGAATGACCGCGCCAAGGTCGATCAGGTGGGCATCTCGAACTGTGTACGAACAGGCTGCTACGACGACGTCATGGTGATCGCCGAGTTCAATCCCGATGAGCCGGGGAAGACACAACTCAAGTACTACGCGCCAGGAGTCGGCGGCATCCGCACAGGCTGGCGCGGCAAGAACGAGAAAGAGCGTGAGGAGCTGGAGCTGACTTCGCAGGCCATGCTAGGCGACGCGGAACTGGCCAGCGTAGACAAGGCGATGTTGGCCGAGGAGCAGCGGGCCTATTCGCGGCGCCCGAAAGTGTTCGGGTCGACCGCGCAGATGGAAAAGGGCTGAGCCACCGCGGAGCTTTGAGCTACCAGATTCACTCCTGATCGGTGTCGGGAACGGACTCGATGGACGCGAGAGAGATGAGAGTGACGCCGAGGTCGCGCAACTTCGTGAGTAAGCCATGCAACTCAGCCTGGTCGATCACTGCGCCACGCAGGGTCGTGGTGCCGTCGTCTTCGCGGACGAGGGTCAGTCCGCCGAACCAGGCAGACCAGTGCTCGTCGAGGTGCCCGTCGATTCGCAGTTCGTAGTGGGCAGGCGCGTACGGTCCCGGTCGTTGGTTCATCGCGACCACGCCAAGACTGCCGCGCGGGCGCGGGCGCGAGCGGCCTGGGTGCCGGCGCCCAGCCCGAGGGCGTAGGCCCGAATCATCCAGGCGCGGTGCGCGGCGATGTCGCGGCGCCGGATCGCGGTGAACCCCAACACGATGGCGGCGGCCATCGTCGAGCCGACCAGGAGCCGGATGGTCCACAGCAGGACCCCGCCCGGAGCGCCGGAGTAGAACAGCGTCATCCAGAGCCCGGAACCAGCGACCGCCAGACCCGCCCCAACCAGGATCCGGCCGGACCGCCGGTGCCACTCCGGGTGCCGGCGACGCAGCCGAGCGGGGAACTGGAACGCGCCGAGGAGAGCGTAAATGGTCGCCGCAAGCACGTGCACCACCAGGGGCGCCGGGGAGGCCTCGATGCGCGGGTTGATGGGCATGAGCTGCGGGCCGCCAGCAGCCTCGATCAGTCGCAGTGACCCGGAGATCACCGGGATGAGGCCGAGGACAACCAGCGCCAGCGGGACCCGCCAACTCGATCCGCCGCGGGTCACTTGACACCGGCCGAGGTGACGCGCGGGCTGACGACCACGGCAGCCGACGTCGTGGTGTCGGTACGCGCGGTATGCCACAGCGAGTAGCCGAGGGCGATCATGGCGATGGCGTTCGGAAAGGCCAGCAACCGGTAGAAGGCGTCCGGCAGCACCGCCAGCGCGGCACTGGCCAGGCCGCTGACGGCGAGAAGTACCGCCGCCCAGCGAGCGAGGACGCGGGCGCGGAACAGCGCGATGCCGAAGATCAGGCCGCCGGCGAGATAGGCGATGCCCTGGACCTTGAGAACTGTTCCCAGCAGCCCGATGTCGCCCTGAGCGGTGCCGTTGGTCGCCGCGGCGAGGACGTCGTTGACATAGCCGGGGTTGGTCGCAGCCAGCGAGGGGAGGACGTACGCGGAGACGAAGGTGCTGCTCAGAATGGTGAGGTAGCCGACGCTGAACACGACGTACCCGATCAGACCCAATACGCCGATCTGCCTAACCTGGCGGAGGTACATGCCGGTGATGCCGGCCAGCACCAAGGCGGCCATCACGATCTTCAAGGAGTTGCGTACGGCCCATTCGGTTGTCGTGACGTTGGCGACGTCGGCATGGGGGTGGTTGATCTGAACACCGATGAAGATCAGTCCGGCTGCGACGGCGGCGACACCTGCCGCCTTGAAGAGGGTGGTGGGTGTGATGATCATGTCCACTTCCTGTCGGGTGGTCCGTGGCGGTTGCCGCGGGGATACCTGCAACGTAGGAAGCGACGTGGTGACTGCGCGTCACCACATGATGTGAATAACGATGTGACACGAGAGGCGCGAAAATCGGCGGGGGTTCAAGGGGGTCGTCCCCCTTGCTCATCAATTAAAGGAGCCCTCGTTCGTGGGCGCGGCGTACTGCTGCTGCACGTGTGGTCACGTCGAGCTTGGTGAAGATGCGCTTGGTGTGCGTACGCAGCGTGTTGAGGGTGACATATAACTCGCGGGCGATCTCCGGCCCGGTGAGCTCGCTGTCAAGAAGCCTGAGCACCTGCAGTTCGCGCTCGCTCAACGTGCCGCCTGGGATCTGCTGCGGCTCGGTCGATGCCTCGATAGAGGGCCTCGCATGCTGAAGAAGTCGTCGAGCCTGCGCCTCTACAAACGGGTCGGGGGCCATGGCAGCTTCGTGCAGAAGGGCCAGCATCGGGGCGCCCTCGTCCAGATACAGCCGCACGTAGCTGTCCGGCTCTGGCGTGTCGACAACGCTTCGGCGCAGTGCGGCAAGCGCCCGTGGGAGGTCGCCGCGGGCATGATGGGCCAGGGCCTGCAGCACCCCAATCTCTCGCACGCTGCCGTCCCGCCCAGTGGCGGCCGCTGCGGCGTGCAGCCGGTCGAGAAGACCGAGCACCCCGTCGTCGACCTGCGAACCGGCCCGATGTTGGGCGAGCAGCATCCGGACCAGAGTCAGGTGCTCGTACTCGCGCAGGTAGTTCGGTTGATCATCGACGCTGATCGGGAGATCCTCGGCCCATTCGTTCGCCGGCGACAGGTCCCCTGCGGCGATCTGAACTCGCGCCTTCATTGCGGCGATGGGGCGTAGGTCGGGGTAGAAGCCGCGCCGGTACAGCGCCTCGGCTTGGTCGAGCAGGCGCGTCGCGGTGTCGTAGTCCTCACCGGCAGCGCGGACCTGGGCCATCACGACGTACCAGCGATACCGGTTCTCAGTGATGGATGCCCGTTCACTGAGCACTCGGGCGGACTCGAGGTGTTCCTCTGCACTTGGGAGGTCGTCCAGCTCACGGTCGAGCTCGGCCAGGCCGACGTGCAGGTCGGCCGTTGCTCTGGCACCGCTGTCGATGGCCGTCTGCAGTGCCTGCTCGTACAGCCGACGGGCACGACCGGGCCTGCCTGAGGCGATCTCCATGTCCGCGAGCACGATCGTCATGTCAAGCGCGTCGATGAAGTTGCCGGCGGCGCGCAGACTCCGGGCCGCCTCGGAAAACGTCGATAGAGCCTCAGCAACGTCGCCGGCTGCCCAGGCGGCCAGGCCGAGGAAACCGCCAGCAGCACCGCGTAGAAAGTAGTCCTCCGGCCCGGCCAGATCCATAGCGTGCCGGGCATGGCGTACGGTGCCTGCGACATCGGCGCGGGCTTGCGCCAGCGACGCCCGGTAGACCGAGACGGTCGCGGGCACCATCCGCAGATCTTCGGTGTCCGCCCATCTTGCCGCGACTTCCTGGTCCTTGGCGCCGGCGGCCAGCGCCGCTTCCGCGTCGTCGAGCCTCGATTCGGCTCCGTCGAGGTCCCCGGACATCAGCAGCGACCAGCTGGAGATGATGTTGAGGACGGGGCTGCGGCGGACTGTCGCCTCGGGCAAGGACCGCATCCACAGCAGCAGCAGGCCGTCTTGCCGGCTGCGGCGCAGCTCCGGGAGTGCTTCCTCCATCAGGTACGCGGCACGATCGAAATCCTCGGCTGCGAGCGCATGCCGGACGGCGTCTGCGACCATGCCGTGAGCGGCGTACCAGCCGCTCGCGCGCTGATGCAGTCCCGTCACCTGTTCGGGGTGCTCGGCGAGCAGACGTGCGTGGAGCACGTCGGCGAACAGGTGGTGGTAGCGATACCAGGAGCGCTCGGTGTCGAGTGGGACAACGAAGAGGTTGTCCCGTTCCAGGTCCTGCAACGTCTTGCGTGCCGTCAGTGCCGCCGGTGACTGCGTCGCACAGCGGTCCGGAAAGTCGGTCGAGGATGGCGGTGCGGAGCAAGAAGTCGCGAACCTGCGCGGGTTGCCGGGCCAGAACCTCGTCGGCCAGGTAGTCGATGACGAACCGGTTGCTCCCAGTGAACGCCGAAATGAAGCCAGTGACCTCGTCCCGGTCTGCGATACCGCGTAGGGAGAGTGCGGCGAGCTGGAGACCGGCGATCCAACCCTCCGTGCGGTTCTCCAGCGCGTCCACATCGGCCGCGGTGAGCTCTAGCCCCATCACCTGATTGAGGAATTCCCGCGCCTCGGACGAAGTGAAGCGGAGGTCAGCGGCGCGTACCTCGTTGAGCTGGCCCCGACTGCGCAACCTGGCCAGTGGCAACGGCGGATCGGAGCGGGTAGCCATGACCAGATGGAGCTGATCGGGAAGGTGGTTCAGCAAAAAGGTGACCGCCTCGTGGACCTCGGACGCCTCGATCGCGTGGTAGTCGTCGAGCACCACGATCCACTGCTTTCCAGGCTCGCGTTCCCCGGTTCGTGAGACGTCGTTGAGGATCCGCGTCCAAGCGTCGGCCGCCGGAGCAGTGGACAACGATTCGAGGACTGCCGCATCGACATCAAGTCCGGCGCTTCGAAGGGCGGCCAACAGGTGTGCGAGAAAGCGCATTAGGTCGTTGTCGCCGTCATCGAGGGAGAGCCAGCCGACGCCTGTCTGGTTCTGCTGCTGATCGAGGTCAGTGAGCCAGTCACTGAGCAGCGTGGTCTTGCCGAAGCCGGCCGGTGCAGACACCAAAGTCAGCCGATGGCCTGGATCGAGGGTGGGCCCCAGCCGTTCCGCAACTCCGGGTCGATTGACAAGCTGCTGGCGCCGAGCCGGCGCGAACAGCTTCGTAGCAAGAACCGGAGTCGGCCCCATCACCGGATGATAGAAGGCTTAAGGGCTCGATGATGGCTCAAAGACCAGGGCGAAAAACCGGAACGGCGATCGCATCCGCAAAACGTAATGCCGCCAGCTCGGTGACGGCCTCGGGGTCGTGATCTTGCATGATGGCGCGCGGGCAATAGTCTTTACGGACTTAACCAACAGTCATTCGCCGCGAGGACCGATTGCGCAAACTGGGCGTGGAGGAGGAGCTGCTGCTCGTCGACGGCCGGTCGCAGCAGCCAGTGGCCGTAGCCGGCACGCTGCTGCGCTTCGCGGCCGACGACAATGATCTGGATGTTGAGCTAGCCGCCGAGCTACAGCAGCAACAAATCGAGGTCGACACACGACCGACCCGCGACCTGGTCGAGCTGGCAGAGCAACTGCGCGACGGGCGGCAACAAGCCGACACGCTCGCTGCACGGATCGGTGCCCGGATCGCGGCCCTGGCCACCTCGCCGCTTCCCGCCACGCCGCAGACCACCCCGACCATGCGGTACGCAGCTATGGTCGAGCACTTCGGGCTGACCACCGCCGAGCAGCTCACCTGCGGGTGCCATGTGCATGTGGAGGTGGCGTCGGAAGAGGAGGGAATCGGAGTACTGGACCGGATCCGGGTGTGGTTGCCGGCCCTGCTCGCCCTATCGGCGAATTCACCATTCTGGCAGGGCCGGGACACCGGCTACGCCAGCTACCGAACCCCAGCCTGGTATCGGTGGCCCAGCGCAGGTCCGGCGCCTGTCTGGGGTTCGGCGGCGGCGTATTCAGATCAACTGCAGCAGATGGTGGCCACGGGAGTGTTGCTCGATGCGCACATGGCCTACTTTGATGCGCGGCTTTCCGATCGCTATCCGACGGTGGAGGTTCGGGTGGCCGACGTCTGCCTGGAGCTGGCCGACACAGTTCTGGTTGCAGGATTGGCCCGGGCGCTGGTCGAGACGGCGGCGCGGGAATGGCGTGAGGGTCAGCCTGTGCCGGACGTGTCAGTGAACTTGCTGCGGCTGGCGACCTGGCGGGCCGCCCGGTCGGGGCTGGACGGACCACTGCTGGACCCCCGGACGTATATTCCGCGCATCGCGAATGCCGTGGTTCAGCAACTGATCGCCCACGTCGCGCCGGCGCTGCGGGACAGTGGAGATCTCGAGCTGGTCGAGCAGGGCTGGCGAGAGCTGACCCAGCGGGGGACTGGCGCCGCCCGGCAGCGGCAGGTTGCCCAGCAGGACGGCGACCTGGCTGAGGTCGTCAGGCAGGCGGTAGCCAGGACAACCTCCGGTGAATTGCGCCGCTGGTTGACGCATTAGGGGTGGTTGCGAGGCCGTTGGTTGCGGCGGTCGTCGATCCTGACGTGTCGTGTCGGTATCGTCCCGAAGGGTAGTAACCGCACCGGGACCATGGCGGTGACGAGCGTTTGAGCAGATCAAACCGAAGGAGTGCGCATGTCTGTCAATTCGCTGGACGTTGCCGAGCAAGTCGATGCGTTGATGGCGGATATGACAGTTGCCGAAAAGGCTGGGCAGCTGACTCAGTATTTCTACTTCAATCTGCCGCCATCGGCGGAGATCGAGGCGACGCTGCATACCGACTTCTCTGAACAGCCGAGAATGGTCGAGGCCGCGTTGCGCGACGGGAAGGTCGGCTCGCTGCTGTTCGTAACCGACCCCGCCGAGACCAACCGTCTGCAGCGGCTCGCTATTGAGGGCAATCGCCAGGGCATTCCCGTCCTGTTCGGGTTCGACGTCATCCATGGCCTGCGTACGATCCTGCCGGTGCCGATCGCCATGGCCGCCTCATGGGATCCGGCCACCATCGAGCAAGGTCAGGCCGTCGCAGCACGCGAGTCCCGTGCGGTCGGGATCCATTGGGCGTTCGCGCCGATGGTCGACATCGCCCGTGACCCGCGCTGGGGACGGATCATCGAGGGCGCCGGGGAGGACCCATATCTCGGGAGCGCAGTCGCAGTCGCCCAGGTACGTGGCTTCCAGGGTGAGGCACTCGGTGCAGTGGACCGGATCATCGCGGGTCCCAAGCACTTTGCCGGGTACGGTGCCGCTCTGGGTGGTCGCGACTACGACGAGGTCAACCTCTCCGATTCCGAGCTATGGAACGTTTACCTGCCGCCGTTCAAGGCGGTTGTGGACGCCGGTGCGGGCAACATCATGACGGCGTACATGGCCCTCAACGGCATACCGGCGACCGGAAACGCGTGGCTGCTGGACGACGTGCTGCGGCAGACATGGGGCTTCGACGGCTTTGTGGTCAGCGATGCGCAAGCCGTACACAATCTGCTGACCCACGGCTTCGCCGCCGACCTCACCGACGCCGCCGCGCGGGCACTGCGGGTCGGGCTCGATCTTGAGATGGCGCTTACCGACCCGGCGTACGCGCATCTGCCGGAGGCAGTCGATGCTGGCCTCGTTGAGGAGGATGCGCTGGACGCGTCGGTCCGTCGGATCCTCGCGGCCAAGATCCGGCTGGGCCTCCTCGACTATCCGTACGTTGACGAGGATCGGGCCCGAGAGGTGCTTGCCGATCCGGCCCATCGCATGGTGGCTCGTACGGCTGCCCAGCGATCCGCAGTGCTGCTACGGAATGAGGGTGATCTGCTGCCCCTCACCAGTCCCGGCTCCATCGCGGTGATCGGTCCGCTGGCCGATTCGCCGCGCGACACCATCGGACCGTGGGTCTTCGACTACGACCTGGCCGAGACGGTGACTGTGCTGCAGGGCATTCGCGAGCGTGCTGGGGACGACGTCAAGATCAGTTACGCCCCAGGCATCCGTCCCGCCCAGCGCACCTTCCCCTCCATGTTCGACATGTGGGGCAACAATGCGCCGGTCGACCCGGCCGACTTCGACGACGCTGCCGAACTCGAACGCGCCGTCGCCACGGCCCGCGACGCAGACATCGCCGTCGTCCTCCTTGGCGAGTGGCAGAACATGATCGGTGAGGCGGCGTCGCGGTCGAGCCTGGAGCTGCCGGGCGAGCAACTTCCTCTGTTGCAGGCCGTATCGGCCACCGGTACGCCTGTCGTGCTGTTGATCATGAACGGTCGCCCGCTCGACTTGCGGTGGGCCGCCGACAATGTCCCGGCGATTCTCGACATTTGGTATCCCGGCACTCAAGGGGGTGCAGCCGTCGCCGATCTGATCTTCGGTGATGTCGCTCCGGGCGGAAAGCTGCCATTCACCTGGCCGCGTACTGTCGGCCAGGTACCGATGATCTATAGCCACACGATCTCGCATGAGCCCGACAATCAGGGGCGGCGCTACTGGGACGAGCAGAGTACCCCGCTGTTCCCGTTCGGTCATGGTCTGTCCTACGGCCGGTTCGACTACACCGACCTTGTCCTTGACCGCACCAGCATTACGGCCGGCGAGACAGTTACGGTCTCGGTCACCGTGACGAACTCAGGTCCTCGCGCGGGCGACGAAGTCGCCCAGCTCTACATTTCCCAGCGTTACGGATCGGCATCGCGGCCCGTGCGTGAGCTCAAGGGCTTCCAGCGCCTTAGTCTCGCCGCTGGCGAATCCCAAACGCTGCGCTTCTCCCTGGGTCCCGACGAGTTGCGCTACTGGAACGCCGCATCGAAGGACTGGTTTATCGACGTCACCGCCGTCGATGTCTTCGTGGGTAGCGACTCGACTGCGGATCAGACCGACAGTTTCATGATCACCGAGTGACGGCGTTACTTCGCGAGAACTCGAAGGCAAGCAACCGGCGAAGATCACATCGGTCTGGTCGTCATCGGGCCGAAGGAAGGAGCTATTGCATTCATGAAGTCCGTTATCTACTCGCGTACCGGTGACCCGTCGGTTCTCCGGCTGGTCGATCGCGAGATTACCGAGCCAGGGCCGGGCGAAGTCCGCGTCCGGATTGCTGTCTCCGGTGTCAATCCCACCGACTGGAAGTCTCGGCTTGGCTCTGGCAGTGGGGCAGCGCCGCCCTTCCCGGAGGTCACTCCTAACCAGGACGGTTCCGGTGTCGTCGATGCACTGGGCGAGGGGGTCGACCACCTTGCGGTGGGCGATCGGGTGTGGGTGTATCTGGCGGGCCACCAGCGCCCGACAGGAACCGCGCAGCAGTACACGAATCTGCCGGCAAGCCGGGTGGTGAAACTTGCTGGAGACACGAGCTTTGACATTGGCGCCAGCCTGGGCGTACCCGCGATGACCGCGCACCGCGCCCTGACTGTGTCAGAGGACGGACCGGAGCGGCTGCATCCGGGTGCCCTTGCCGGCAAGGTTGTCTTGGTTGCCGGAGGCGCGGGTGCGGTGGGCCACGCCGCGATCCAGCTGGCGCGCTGGGCTGGTGCCACCGTTCTCACGACGATCTCCAGCCCGGCCAAGGCGGCTCTCGCGTCCGCAGCTGGCGCACACCATGTGATCAACTATCGCGATGAGGACGCCGCGACTGCGATCAAGAAGGTTGCTCCAGAGGGCGTCGATCTGGTGGTTGAGGTGGCGATCGCAGCGAATGCGCAGCTCAATCTGAGCGTGATCAAATCCCGAGCGTCGATTGCCATTTACGCCAACGACGGCGGAGGCGAATTCACCCTCGATGTCAGGCCGAACATGATCAAGAACGCGCGCTACCAATTCGTCATGCTCTACACCGTCGGGGACGCGGCTCTGCAAGCGGCCACGGAAGACATCACGCGTGCGCTGTCAGATGACGCGTTGCCGGTGGGTGAAGACGCCGGCCTGCCGCTGCACCGGTTCTCGCTGGCAGACACCGCAGCGGCGCACCAGGCCGTACAGGATGGCGCAGCCGGAAAAGTATTGATCGACATGCCGTAGGGCGAGTGCTATATAGAGACGGTGGCACCGAGAGCCAAAGTGGCTGCTGTCCAGGCGGCATACGTGCTCATGGATCAGCAAGCGACGCTGGCCAAAGCCATAGCGCTGCTGCAGGAAGCGGCCGCCGAGGGTGCGCAGGTCGTGGTGTATCCCGAAGTCTTCATCCCCGGAACTCCGATCTGGTTCGACTCAGGGCGGATCTGGCACGGCGACGAGCAGTGGTACGCGATGCTCGTCGACCAGGCGGTCGTCGTTCCCGGTCCTGTGACGGAGAAGCTCGGCTCGGCAGCCCGGGCCGCCGGCGCTTACGTTGTGATCGGCGTTGACGAGCGCGAGCCGCACGGCACCACGATCTATAACACGACCCTGTATTTCGGGCCGGACGGAGACCTGCTGGCCAAGCATCGCAAGCTCGTGCCAACCGGTTCCGAACGCACGGTGTGGGGAATGGGCGACGGGTCGACGCTCAGCGTTGTCGAAACCCCGTACGGCAGGCTCGGCGGCTTGACCTGCTGGGAGAACTACATGCCGTTGGCTCGGTTCCACCAATATGCGCAGGGAGTAGACATCTGGGCCGCTCCTACCCTCGCTGTCGGTGACGCCTGGGTAGCGACCATGCGGCATATTGCCCGCGAAGGCCGGTGCTATGTGATCGGTGTCAACCCTTGTGTGCACATTGATCAGATTCCGACGGACTTCCCGGCTCGTGAGCGTGTCTGGCAGGTCGCCGAAGACGGCGTGTGGGTCGAGCCCGGAAATAGCGTCATCGTGAGCCCTAACGGTGAGTTGCTTGCCGGCCCAGTCAGGCAGAAGGAGATCATCCTGACCGCCGAGGTGGATCTGGCGGCTGTGCACTCGGCCCGACGTTTCTTCGACCCCGTTGGGCATTACCACCGACCGGACATCTTCCGGCTGTCCGTCGACACGGCTCCCCGGCCGGTGATCACCAGCCACCCTTCAGCGCTCGACATGCGGCAGGAGTAAGGGCTAGCGCTCCAGGCCGAGACTAGCCAAGAGATCCTCGTGAAGCTCCATCCAGACGGTGTGGCAGGAGTCGATGCTGGGCTGAGCAATCCATGATCGTTCGCCGTGATCAACTCGCTGCAGAGCTGCTGCATAGCGTTCGGCGTATCCGCCGAAGCGTTGCACAGCAGCTGCGAGCCGCGCACACACCGGCATCAGCCCCTGACCAAGATCATGAAGGCTAGCCACGACACGTGCATCCCAGCGGTCGTCGGTGTGATCGTTAATGGCCAATGGATCTGCCGCCAGCGGCCGGATCTGCCAGTCCGTCACGGTGGCCAGGAAGGACGAGTTCAGCGTAACGAAGGACTCATGCGCGGCCTCTACCTCAGCGCGCGTACCGGTCTGGTCCAGCTCGGCGGCCAAGCGCCGCTCGTTCTCGATACGACCTCGTTCGGTCAATGCCCAGCCATGAAGATCGGCAAAAGCGACCCGACTGACCCAGCCAAAGGCTTCATAGTCCAGTAGCAGCTCCCGGACCAGATCCGGGTGCAGCGCAAACCGCGCAGCCAGCGCTGCCTCGTCAGCCATCCCCTTGATGCGCAATCCATGCAGCACCAGCAGTTCCGGCGCTGACTTGTATGTCACAACTACAAACCCTAGAGGCGATAACACGTTGCAACGGCGACCACGTGTGCTGTTCCATGGCCAGGTGATGTCCGTCGAACGCGTGCTCGCCTTCAGCGCGATGTCATTCCTATTGATCATCATTCCTGGCCCGAGTGTGCTGTTCGTGATCGGGCGAGCACTGGCACATGGAAGGCGCGCCGCCCTCACCACGGTTGCTGGGAACACCCTTGGTGCCTACGTCCTGGTGATCGCCGTTGCCTTCGGCATTGGCTCCGTCGTGGAACGCTCCGCACTGGTCTTCACCGCGCTCAAGATCGCCGGAGCCGCATACCTGATCTATCTCGGCGTGAAAGCGTTTCGAGAGCGAAGCTCACTGCCCACGAGGTTGACCAGGGCGACCCGGGCGCGGGGCACGCTGCGCACCCTGTGGGACGGATTTGCGGTTGGGGTGTCCAATCCCAAGACCATCGTGTTCTTCGCCGCTGTGCTGCCGCAGTTCGTTGCTCGAAGCCAAGGACACGTCGTCGCTCAGCTGCTGCTGCTCGGAATGATCTTCAACCTCATTGCAGTCGTTTCCGACAGCGTGTGGGGCGTAGCCGCATCGCAAGCGCGCGACTGGTTTGGCCGGTCGCCGAAGAGGCTTAAGACGGTCGGCGGCATCGGAGGACTGACCATGATCGGACTCGGCGTGACCATCGCCGTAACGGGTCGCAAGGAGTAGCGCCGTAAGACTGTTGGAACCAGTTGGAGACTACAAGCGCGCTTTTGCCTAGCCTTATGTCATGGCCGTGGGGGAATGGGGTGACCGGCCGCTGCTCTTGGCGGCCGCTGCAGACGCGCGCCAACTCGGCCGGATCGAGGCAGAACTGCAGCGCGCGTTCGGAGCGGATTTCCGGGTACGCGGCGAGCTTTCAGCAGAAGATGCCATCAAGACTTTGCACGGTGCTCGGCAGCGGCAGGAAAGGACTGCCGTCGTCTTGGTAGACGACGCGTTCTCGGACGAGGCTCGGGCCGAGATCTTCAGCACCGCAAGGACTTTGCACCCAAACGCCCGGCGAGCTCTGCTGGTCGCCTGGGGTGCCTGGGCCTATCCCGAGTCGGCGCAAAAGATCTTGCGCAGCATGGCCGTCGGCGACATCAGCTACTACGTACTCAAGCCCTGGACGACGCCGGATGAGCTGTTCCATCGGGCCATCGCTGAGTTCGTCCAGGAATGGTCTCGCAGCGAGCCGGCGAACTATCGCGAGGTCGTCGTCGTGGCAGCGCAGCACACCGGGCGGGCGTACGCGGTGAGCGACCTGATGAGCCGGAACGGTATTCCGCACGCCTTCCGGCCCCGGGCCTCCGAACTCGGCGAGAGTGTGTTGGCGGAGATCGGTCATCCCGAGGGTGAGGTCGTGGTCTGGATGCCCGCCATCGGCGGCAACTTCCTGGTCGATCCCACCGACGCGGAGATTCTGGAGGCCTGGGGCATTCCCACCACCTTGGACGGCGTCGATCGCGACTTCGATCTGCTGGTCATCGGGGGCGGTCCGGCAGGCCTGGCGGCAGCCGTTTACGCCTCGTCGGAGGGAATCCGCACCCTCGTCGTGGAGCGTGAGGCGATCGGTGGTCAAGCCGGAACTAGCTCGCTGATCCGCAATTATCTCGGTTTCTCACGCGGCCTCAGCGGCGCCGAACTGGCGCAGCGCGGCTACCAGCAGGCCTGGGTCTTCGGCGCGCGCTTCGTGGTCACTCGAGAGGTGGCACAGCTCATGCCTCAGAGCGGCGGCGGATTCCTGGCACGGATCGACAGCGTGGGAGAAGTCACCGCGCGCGCCGCAGTCATTTCCACGGGTGTGTCCTATCGACGTCTTGGAGTACCCAGCCTCGAGAGTCTCAGCGGCCACGGCGTGTACTACGGCTCGAGCGTCTCGGCCGCTCACGCGCTGACTGGGTTGTCCGCCGGGATCATCGGCGCCGGAAATTCCGCAGGCCAGGCGGCGCTGCACTTGGCAAGGTATTGCGCATCGGTACACCTGATTGTTCGATCCTCTGATCTTGCAGAGAGCATGTCCGCCTACCTGGTGGAGGCGATCTGTGCGATGCCGGTGATCAAGGTCCACGTGAACACCGAGGTGATCGGCGCTCATGGCGATGGGCAGCTGGACGGGATCACCATGCGCAATCGCAGCGGCGGTCAGGAAGAGCGGCTGCCTTTGGCAAGTCTCTTCGTCATGATCGGCGCTCGGCCTCGGACGGACTGGCTGCCGTTGGAGATCGCCCGCGACGGACACGGGTTCTTGTTCACCGGTGCAGACGCTGCTGCATCCGAGTTCTGGACACTTCCCCGACAGCCAGCGCCGCACGAAACGACTGTGCCAGGCCTCTTTGCCGTTGGCGACGTGCGCTCCGGCTCGGTCAAACGAGTGGCGTCGGCTGTCGGCGAGGGGTCGGTCGTAGTCTCCGAAATTCACCAGTTCCTCTCTCGTACGCCGGAGGGCTGAGGTGAGCGAGGCCATGCGCGGCGGCAGTCGTATCGTTGTCACTGCCGCCGTGTTGACAGTGCCATTGCTCGGCCTGCTGCTCTTGCTGCGGCTTCCGACGTTGGATTTTCGCTGGGAGCACCACCCGGCGCACTTCTGGTTGGTCCTGATCACCGCTGTTCTCTCCGCGGTACTGGCTTATGCAACAGGTGATGCAGCCGGTCGACGCGGAGATGCGCGACTGCTTTACGTCTCCTTAGCCTTTTTGTCCTCCGCCGGCTTTCTGGCGCTGCACGCGCTGGCAACTCCCGGGGTCCTGCTTGACAAGGCCAATACGGGGTTTCTGATCGCCACACCCGTCGGCGTGGGTCTCGGATCGATCTTCGCAGCCCTGTCGAGCGCCGACTTCACCGGAGACAGTGCGGTTCGCAATGTCCGGATCGGCAGGTTGCTGCGCTGGGTGCTGCTCGGCCTGATGGTCTTGTGGGCGGTTTGGTCGCTGGCCGGACTACCCCCTCTTGATCGGCCACCGCAGTTTGCGGAGCGGTTCCCGCTCTGGCTCGCGGTGCCGGCGGTCCTGCTGTACGCCGGTAGTGCAGTGCGCTACATCCAGCTCTGGCGCCGTCACCAGTCGCTGATGCTCTTGGCTGTGCCCTCGGCCTTCATCCTTCTCGCGGAGTCGATGGTGGCGATTGCGTTTGCGCGTAATTGGCATCTCTCCTGGTGGGAGTGGCACGTGCTGATGCTGGTGGCCTTTGGGCTGGTGGCTTTGAGTGCCCGGGCCTCTTGGCGGGAGGAGCGGTTCGCCGAGCTGTATCTGCCACAAACCAGTGCCGGCAGCCGTGAGATCAGTGTGCTGTTTGCCGACCTTGAGGGCTTCACCTCATTCTCCGAGACTCACCAACCTAATGAAGTGGCGAGCATGCTCAATGAGTATTTCGGCGCGGCAGTTCCCGCCGTGATCGCCCCGTACGGCGGCGATGTTGATCGCATTATCGGCGACGCCTTGATGGTGACGTTCAACAAGCGTGGTGATCAACCTGATCATGCGAAACGCGCCGCGGGTGCTGGACTCGCGCTGCAGAAAGCCACGACGGACCTGGGCAAAGATCATCCCGAATGGCCGCGCTTCCGGGTGGGAATCAACTCCGGACATGTCTCGGTCGGTCTGCTGGGTGCCGAGGGCGGACGTACGCACACCATCATTGGCGACGCGGTGAACATCGCTTCCCGCATTGAGAGCATGGCACCTACCGGCGGCGTGGCGATGGGTCCGGACACCAAGGCACTGCTGCCGGACGCTGTGACCACACCGCTTGGCGCGGTGCAACTCAAGGGCAGGCAGGAGCCGCTCCAGGTCTACCTACTGACCTCGCTATAGAACGCAGTGCACGGTGACCGGCCCACTGCTGTGCGCAGAAACGGCCGCCGCCAGCGGTGAATGATCAACATCTCCAAGCGATGATCAAATAGCGCAACAGTTCGCTTACTTATCTCGATGAGATAACAGTTCGAGCCGGGCAGTACTAAACGCCCACAGCGGCGCTCCCTATTGGCGTGCACGCCTGCACCGTTTGGCGTGGTCGGGCGTCTGAACACCATCGCTAGGAGATCTGCTTTTCACCATTCATAAGGAGCCCGATGATCAAGTGGGTTGTCAGTGCAGCGCTGAGGTTTTCTCGGCTCGTGGTGGCCGCGGCCATCGGGATCCTGGGAGTGGGTCTGTATCAGCTCCACAATGCGGCCGTCGACGTCTATCCGGAGTTTGAACCGCCGGACATCCAGATTCAGGCCGAAGCTCTCGGCCTGTCGGCTCAAGAGGTCGAGCAGTTGATCACGGTGCCGTTGGAGCAGGACCTGCTGAACGGCATTCCATGGGTCGAGCACATCAGATCTCGATCGATGCCCGGCCTGTCGGCGATCGATCTGCAGTTCGAGCCGGGAACCAACCTGCTCGCAGCCCGACAGCTGACCCAGGAACGCATGTCCCAGGCCAAGGCGCTGCCGAACGTGGGCACTCCGCCGATCATGATCCAGCCGAAGTCGTCGACCAGTCGGGTAGCCATGGTCGCCATGCGATCGGACAGCGTTTCCGAGATGCAGATGTCGGTGCTAGCCCGCTGGCAGATCAAGCCTCGGCTGATGAGCATTCCTGGAGTCGCCAACGTATCGATCTGGGGTCTACGAGATCGGCAGCTGCAGGTCCAGGTGGATCCACAGCGCTTGCAGTCCCGGAAGGTCACGCTTACCCAACTCATCGAGACGACCGGCAATGCTTTGTGGGTTTCCCCGCTGAGCTTCGTCGAAGCTTCCACACCAGGCACCGGCGGATTCGTAGAGACTCCCAACCAGCGGCTCGGCGTCCAGCACATCCAGCCGATCAACACGCCCGCCCAGCTTGCCAATGTCGCGGTGGAGGGCACCCAGGCAGCGCCGCTGCGGATCGGTGATGTCGCGAAGGTGACTGAGGATCACCAGCCACTCATCGGCGACGCCAGTTTTGATGGGGCGCCGTCACTGATGTTGGTTGTCGAACGGTTCCCCGACGCCAACACTGCCCAGGTCAGCCACGATGTCGATGAGGCACTCGACGCCATGGCACCCGGTCTATCCGGCATCAATTTGGATGCCAACGTCTTCCGTCCGGCCTCCTACATGAGCACTGCGCTGCGTCATCTGGGAGTAGCCGGGCTCATCGGAGCACTGGGACTCGTCGTCGCGGTTGGTCTGCTCTTTATTTCCTGGCGAGCCGTTTTGATCCCTGTGATTGCAGTCCCGCTCTCCCTGGTATCAGCGGCCTGGGTGCTACACCTTCGTGGTGAAACTCTGACCACGATGACACTGCTCGGCCTCGCTGCAGCGACAGTGGTGGTCGTCGACGACGTGGTCGGTGACGTTGCCGCGCTGCGTAGCCGCCAGCTAGCGGTCGGTACGGGCGGCCCCAGTCTCACCTCAGTGCTGGGCGATCTGGCATCAGCTCGTCGCGGTCCACTGCTCGTCGGTCTGGTGATGGCGGTCCTGGTCATGGCGCCAGTGCTGGCCATCGGCGGGGTATGGAATGCCTTCAGCTGGCCGCTGGCCGCGACTTATGTTCTTGCTGCTGCTGCGTCGCTGCTTGTCGCGCTGATCGTCACACCGGCGCTGGCCGTGCTACTGCTTCGGGATGGTCGGCAGGAGTTACGAGCCGGTCCACTGGACCGTTGGATCCGCAGCGGAGCCGATCGCCTTGCCCTGCCGGCCATTGGCAAGCCTGGTTTGGTCGGGCTCGCCGCCGGCGTCCTGGCACTGGGGGCCATCCTGGTCGTCTGGCTCGCTCCCAGCGGACCCCTGCTTCCGACTCTGCAGGATAGGAACGTTCTGGTACGGGTGCAGGGGGCGCCAGGCACATCGCTGACCGAAATGAACAGGGTTACCTCGGCCGTGGCCGCTGAGATGCGGGCCGCGCCGGGGATCGAATCCGCCGGCGCACACGTTGGCCGCGCGATCACTTCCGATGAGATCGTCGACGTCAATGCCGGAGAGGTCTGGCTCACTGTGGCACCTGGTGCCGACTACAACGCGACGCTTGCTGGGATACGTGATATTGCTGCCGGCTATCCGGGAGTACACACCAGCGTCCGGACGTATGCAGAGGACCGAGTCGCCGCTGCTCAGGACAAGGTCGTCGGCGACGAAGTGGTGGTCCGGGTGTATGGCGCCGACCTTCCGAAGCTGGGCGAGACGGCCGACGATGTCGCAAGCATGCTGAGCACCGTTCCTGGCATCCTCTCACCAAGAGTGGAGTCTCAGGTGACTCAGCCCACCTTGCAGATCGAGGTCAATCTCGCGGCGGCCCAACAGCACGGCCTGCGTCCGGGCGATGTACGCCGCGAAGCCACCACATTGATCTCCGGCCTGTCGGTCGGGAGCCTGTATGAGGAGCAGAAGGTCTTCGACGTCGTGGTTTGGGGCGGACCCGCCATTCGGCAAAGTCTTTCCGATCTCGAGCAGCTACGCATTGATACTCCGTCGGGTGGCCAGGTTCGGCTCGGCGAGGTGGCGAAGGTGCACATTGCTCCCGATCCCGCCGCCATTGATCACAACAGCGTGTCGCGAAGCCTCGACGTCACGGCCGTCGTCAATGGCCGTAGCGCCGCGGACGTGTCGCAAGACGTGACCTCACGACTGCGCGGCATGGCGTTCCCGTACGAGTACCACGCCGAGGTTCTCGGAGATGCCGCTCAACAGCAGACCAGCGAACTTCGGGTGGCGGCGATTGCCGCGGTCGTGGTCCTGCTCAGCTTCTTGATCTTGCAGGCAGCGACAACTAGCTGGGCACTGGCGGCGGTGCTGCTCGTCACCCTGCCGGTAGCTGTTACGGGCGGTGTACTGGTTGCACCGCTGGTCGGCGGGGTGAGGTCGATCGGTGTCCTGGTTGCCCTCTTCGCGCTCCTCGCGCTGGTCATCCGGCAGGCTCTGGTGTTCGCACGCCGAGCCCGCGAGCTGGGAGCTGAGCCAGGGGCAAGTCCAGGCGATGCGGTGCAGCAAGCCGTACGAGAAATCGCGCCATCGATCATCGG
Organism: uncultured Actinomycetota bacterium; assembly: GCA_963798835.1. Lineage (GTDB taxonomy): Bacteria > Actinomycetota > Actinomycetes > Propionibacteriales > Propionibacteriaceae > Microlunatus. Next base: position 252,147 of record CAWCVF010000008.1, read on the forward strand.
TGTCACGCTCGTGATGGCGGCCATTCTGGTTGCGCCTGCTGTGATGGGCACGACGGCCGGCTTGGAAGCATTCCATCCCTTCGCGGTCAGCATGCTGGCCGGTCTGGTCACGGCGACCCTCGTCTCGCTCGTTGCAGTCCCCGCCTTCTACCTGGCGATCGCCAACCGGACCCTGCTGAAACAAGCGGGGCGTCCGGCGACAGCCACATCCGCACCCGCATCCGAAACTGAGGTGAATTCATGAAGCTTCGTGGTTTGGCCGCATCATTCGCGGCTTTGGCGGCGATCACTGTGAGCGCCAGCGGCTGCAGTGAAGCCGGGGCGTCGAACGAGGAAAACCCCGAGACGGCCGTCACGGTCGAGGAAGTCGGCGAAGACCAGCCGGCACGCCTGACCGTTAGTGAGCGCGCCGAGCAGCGCCTGGGCCTGCGTACCGAGCCGGTACGCGCGCTCAGTGGTCAACCGGGAGTCACCGAAGTCATCTCCTACTCCGCCGTGGTTTATGACTCCGACGGCAAGTCCTGGGCGTTTTCCTCACCCTCCCCTCGGACCTTCGTCCGGGTGCCCATCGTGATCAACTCGATTGCTGGGCAGACTGTGCAGCTCAAGAGCGGCCCGCCGGTCGGAACCCAGGTCGTGGTGGTCGGTGCGCCGGAGCTGGTGGGCGCCGAGGCCGGGATCAGCGGTGAGGAGTGATGGCCCAGCCGCCTCAAACCCAGCCGCGTAAGACATTGATGCGGTGGATCGTCGGCACCAGTCTCAACTACCGCTTCCTCGTCGTGGCCATCGGAGCCTTACTGATGGTCTTCGGGGTTGCCACTCTGCCATCAACGCGGGTTGACGCTTTTCCGGAGTTTGCGCCCCCGCGGGTAGTCATCCAGACCGCTTGCCTCGGTCTTTCGACCTCCGATGTGGAGCAGTTGGTGACCGTGCCGCTGGAGCAGGCCCTCAACGGCGTCGAGGGCCTGGAAGATATGCGGTCCAAGTCAGTGCCGCAGCTGTCGGCTATCGAGCTCATCTTCAAGCAGGGTTCTGATGAGCTGAAGGCTCGCCAGCTCGTTCAGGAGCGGATGACGGCCGTGGCTACCACGTTGCCGACCTGGGCGGCGCCGCCGGTCATGCTGGCGCCCGTCTCAGCCACCGGCCGGGCGGTCCAGATCGGTATGACGTCGAAGGACCACTCGCTGATCCAGATGTCGATGTCGGCGTACTGGACTATTCGCGCTCGGCTGCTGGAAGTTCCGGGCGTGGCCAATGTTGCGCTCTGGGGCGAGCGTCTGCAGATGATGCAGGTACAGGTCGAGCCGCCCAAGATGGAGGCTCAGCACGTCGCGCTGGACGAGGTCATGGAAGCCACAGCCGACGCGGTCGATTCTGGTCTGCTGCGGTTTTCCAGCGGCTCGGTCATCGGCACCGGCGGCATGGTCGAATCGCCGAACCAGCGCATCAATGTGCGCAACGTACTGCCGATCATTACGCCAAATGATCTTGCCAAGGTCCCACTGCACGTCGAAGGCTCGGGAAAGAATGTCAAGATCGGCGATGTCAGCCGGGTAGTGGAGGACCACCAGCCGCTCATCGGTGACGCGGTGATCAACGACAGTCCTGGCGTGCTCATCGTTGTGGAGAAGTTGCCCTGGGCCAATACCGTCGAGATGACCAAGGGCGTCGAGGACGTCATCCGGTCGCTGGAACCAGGCTTACCGGGCGTGCAGTTCGATACGACGATTTTTCAGCAGGCAAACTTCATTACCGCTTCGATTCACAACCTGACTCAGGCGTTGGTGCTCGGGTTCGTGCTTGTCATCGTGATCTTGGCCTTGTTCCTGTTCGAGTGGCGAGTGGCCTTGATCAGCATTCTCACCATCCCGCTAGCACTGATGACCACGTTGCTGATCTTGTACTGGCGAGGCGAAACGATCAACACCATGACTCTTGCGGGCCTGGTGATCGCCTTGGGGGCGGTGGTGGATGACGCCATCATCGACGTCGAGAACATCGTCAGACGGTTGCGACAACATCGGCTGTCGGGTGGCGAGGGTTCAACTTCATCGGTGATTTTGAACGCCTCGCTGGAGGTGCGGGGTCCGATCGTCTACGCCACCTTGATCATCGTGGCGGCGGCGGTACCGGTGTTCCTGCTCCAGGGATTGACGGGGGCCTTCTTCCGCCCGCTCGCACTGTCGTACACGCTCGCGATCGTGGCCTCGCTGCTCGTCGCGCTCACCGTGACACCAGCGTTGGCGTTGATCTTGCTCGGGCGGTCCAAGATCGAGCGACGCACCTCGCCGGTCGTTGCAGTGCTACAGCGCGGCTATACCTCGGCGCTGTCTCGCATCGTGGTGAAGCCTCGGCGGGCGTACGCGATCTTCGCGCTGGTCACTGTCATCGGCATCGCGCTGACACCGCTACTCGGTCAGTCGTTGTTCCCCGGCTTCAAGGAACGGGATTTCCTCGTCCACTGGGTGACCCAGCCCGGCACGTCGGCTGAGGAGATGCAGCGGACCACGCTCGCGGTCAGCAAGGAGCTCCGCGCCATCCCGGGAGTACGCAATTTCGGGGCTCATATCGGTCAAGCGTTCCTCGGCGAGGAGGTGGCCGGGGTGAATCTGGGGGAGAACTGGGTCAGCATCGACCCCTCAGTGGACTACGACGCGACCCTCGACAAGATCGAAGACGTCAATGACGCCTACGCCGGCTTGTTCCGGGAGACTCAGACCTATCTCGACGAGCGCATCGAGGAAGTGATCTCGGGCGGCAAAGAGCCGATAGTGGTCCGGGTTTACGGTCAGAACTTGTCAGTGCTGCGCGAGAAGGCGGACGAGATCGAAAAGATGATGGGCACGATCGAGGGCGTCCAAGATCAGCACACCGACATCTCGGCAGATGTTCCCCAATTGCAGGTCGAGGTGAATCTTGCCAGGGCCGAAAAATATGGACTCAAGCCAGGCGACGTACGCCGCGCGGCTGCGACCCTCGTTGCGGGTGAGGAAGTCGGCGACATCTTCCGCAGCGGTAAGGCCTATGACGTTCTGGTCTGGAGCACACCGCAGACGCGCACCAGCGTCCCCGACATTCAGAACCTGCGCATTGACACGCCATCGGGCAAGACCGTCCGGCTCGCTGACGTGGCAAAGGTGTCACTGCAGCCGAGTCCGAATGCCATTGATCGCGAAGGCGACTCCCGCCGGCTGGACGTCAGCGCGACCTTCGAGGGCGACCTCGGCGGTGTCGTGGGGCAGCTCGAAGACAAGCTAAAGGACGTGCACTTCGATCAGGGCTATCACGCTGAAATCCTCGGCGAGTGGCAGGAGCGGGAGTCAGCGCAGCGCACACTACTGGTGACCGCAGTTGTCGCGGGAGCGGCGATCCTGCTCCTCCTGCAGGCCTCGTTCGGAAGCTGGCGGCTTGCTCTGCTGAGCTTCCTGACCCTGCCGATGGCCCTAGTGGGAGGCGTGATCGGAGCCTTCCTCGGTGGTGGGGTGGTGTCGCTGGGATCGCTGGTGGGGTTCTTCACGGTCTTCGGGATTGCCGCTCGGAACGGCATCTTGTTGATCAATCACTTCCAACATCTGGAGCGGGAAGAGGGCATGACGTTCGGCCGCGACCTGGTGGTGCGTGGCGCTCGAGAACGCCTGTCGCCGATCTTGATGACCTCGCTGGCCACCGGCCTGGCGCTGATTCCGCTGGTGATCTTCGGCGAACGGCCGGGACAGGAGATCGAGCATCCGCTGGCGATAGTGATCCTCGGCGGCCTGGTCACCTCGACGCTGCTCAACCTGTTCGTCACGCCATCGCTGTACCTACGCTTCGGCAAGTCACGGAAGGAGCAGGAGCCGGTAGCACCCGCCACGGCGCCGGAGCCGCAAACGGCTTAAACTCGCCGCCATGGAGTATCGACAACTCGGCCGCAGCGGCCTTCGGGTCTCGACGATCACCCTCGGCACCATGGGGTTTGGTGGCACTGGTTGGGCTACGCCCGTTGGCCAGATCGACGTCGAAGGTGCGCGCAAACAGATTGGGCTGGCACGTGACGCCGGTGTCAATCTGATCGACACGGCGGACGTCTACTCCAGCGGCATGTCTGAGGAGATCCTCGGTCAGGCGCTGGGCTCCGACCGTGACGAGGTGCTCATCGCGACCAAGGTCCGAATGTCGATGGGTGATGGCCCGAACGACATGGGCCTCTCCCGGCATCACGTCATCCGAGGTGCCGAGGACAGTCTGAGACGGCTGGGAACCGATTACATCGACCTCTACCAGGTACACGAGTGGGACGGCCACACCCCGCTCGAGGAAACGCTCCATGCTCTCGACGACCTGGTACGCAGTGGCAAGGTGCGCTATGTCGGCTGCTCCAACTACGCCGCATGGCAACTGATGAAGGCACTCTGGGTTGCTGACCGCGAGGGAGTGACACCTTTCGTGAGCCAGCAGGTCTACTACTCACTGCAGGCCCGTGATATCGAAAACGAGATCGTGCCACTGTGCGTTGACCAGGGCATCGGCATTCTGGTCTGGAGCCCGATTGCGGGCGGGCTGCTCTCCGGCAAATACCGTCGCGGTTACGAAGCACCGGCTGGCAGCCGGCACCTGACCGAATGGAGCGAGCCTCCGGTATACGACGAGGACAAGCTGTACGACACGATCGAGGAGCTTGTGGCCATAGGTGATGATCATGGAGTCTCGGCAGCCCAGGTGGCGCTGGCCTACACCATCGCCAAGCCTGCGGTGACCTCGGTCATCGTCGGAGCCAGGACTGAGGACCAATTGGCCGACAACCTGGGGTCAGCCGATCTGGCACTGTCAGCCGAAGAGATGGATCGCTTGGACAAGATCAGCGCGCAGCCGTTGCCCTATCCGTTCTGGCATCACGCGAAGGCCGCGAACGATCGCCTCAGCCCGGCGGATCTCACGCTGCTGGCCCGTCACATATCGGACTAGCCCCCCACATATCGGACTAGCTCCGCTCCACCACCCGAGGACCAGGTCGTAACCGGGCGACCAGCTCGCCGCGGCTGCGTACGCCGACCTTCGCGAAGATCGACTTCAGATGATCTTGCACAGTATTGGTTGAGATGAAGAGATGGCCTGCGATGTCGGAGGTCGAATGTCCCTCGATCACCTCGCGGCAGACCTCCCGCTCGCGCGCCGTCAGGCCGTAGGCCGCCAACAACAAGCTCATGAGCTGATCGCCGCTTGCTGGCTCAATGGTCACCGCGATCTGATCTTCGTCCGCTCCGATCAACGAACTGGCTTCCAGCACTGCCCATTGGCCCTGAGCGTCCCGCAGCCTGGCCCGGAAACTGCCAGATTTTGCACCGCGAGCGCCGACGGCCATCACCTGCAACATCACCAGAAATCGACCGGGAGCTATTTGATCAAATCGCTCCTGCCATTCCTGTCCGGCCGTGGTGAGGGCGCGAAGCTCACCATGAGCACCGACGACCACGATGGCCGCGCCGCGGCTTTGCACCATGCCGCGCGTCTCGGAGCGGACGGCCAGCCTGGTCGCGCTGGCAATGGCCGGCGCGACAGCGGTGAGGAAGTCCGTCTCGCGGTCTGTGAAGTCGCGGCCCGCCCGCACCATGCCTGCTGCGCCCCAACACGCCCCATCAGCCAGGAACAGCACGCGCAATTCCTGGTTCACGCCCAGCGGCCGCCAAACCTCGTTGAACCTGATGCTGCGAGTTCGGTCTCGGTCTGGCAAGTCGGTGAATCTGGCCATAGGTTGCTTACGACGCGCCAAGGCGGCGAAGGTATGAGGCTCGTTGATTGAGTACTCCGACTCGGCTAACCACAGCTCGTAGTCAGGTGCGACCCGGGCGCCGGTCATGGTGCTGATCACCAGGGTCTCGGGATCGATGGTCGCCCAGCAGGTCAAGTCGGCGCCGACCCTGTTCTCGATCAGCCGGATCGCGGCGTTGTGCAGGTCATTAACACCAAGCCCAGAGGCACCGAGCGCCGCGATGTCTCGGCGGGTGCGGTGTGCCCGCTCTTCCCACACATGGAGATTGTTTCACCGTTCCGCCAGCCAAGCATTCCCAGAATTCTGGGATCGACCTGGCTCCGCCAGCGACCCTAGCGTCGCTGCTATGACGCATCAGGTTCAACACACTGCTGCCGGTGAAGGCGTCGAGCTCGCCGCACCGGACGGGGTTCTTACCGTGAAGATCGACGGCGGACACACAGCTGACACCTACGAGCTCTTCGAGGTGGATGCGCCGCGGGGTCCGACGGCACCACCGCACCGCGAGGGATGGGCCAAGGCCTTTTACCTCCTCAGCGGCCGCATGATTGTCCAGGTTGAAGACGAGGCAATCGACCTCGGACCCGGCTCGTCGATCACGATCCCGCCGGGTGCTCTGAACACCTTCACGGTGCTCAGTCCGACAGCCAGGTTCCTGACCCTGAGCCTGACCGGTGCGATGAGTCGCTTCTTGGTTGATCTTGATGCGACGGTGCCTCGTGGGCGTCCGGTCGAGGAGGTAGCGCGACAGCTTCAGGAGGTCCTCAGTCGCCATGGCGTAACTGTTGACGGCTTCGAGCCGGCTGACCTGAGGGCTGCTCCATGACCGTCGTCGTGTGGATTTTCGCGCTGCTCGCGGCGACGCTCCACATCGTCGTCTTCGCGTGCGAGGCGTTCCTTATCGAGCGACCCAGTGTGCATAACGGAGTGTTCGGCCTGCCCTATGTTCCGGCCGTGCGTATGTGGGCCTTCGGTGTCGGTTTCTACAACTTATTTCTTGGCTGCGGCATGATCATCGGCGTCGTCGCGTGGATGGGCGGCAACGAAATAGTCGGTAGAACGCTGGTGATCTACATCTGCCTCTTCATGGTTCTGAGTGGGATCGTGCTTTTCATCGCCGACCGGCTGGGGTTTGGTGGCGATGGAGGTAAGAGCATTGGTGGTGCCGTTGGCCAGAGCTTGCCACCACTTATCGCTCTCACGGCTGCACTGCTGTAGCCGGAGCTGGGGCCCTATTCTTTGCATTCGTTCCATGGCGAAGTGTCGCCGGGCACAATGTGGCCCATGGCTGACAGCAATGACCGAATACGCGTCTTCTTCGTAGCCCTGATGGCGGTGCTTCAGGCCGTTGCCGGTCCGTTGACCACCTTGGCGCTCGGACCGAATTCGAACACCGGCGCGATCTCTGATGCCAATGCCAGTCCTGTCACCCCCGCCGGTTACGCCTTCGCCGTGTGGGGATTGATCTACGCTGCATGCATCGCCCTCGCGATCTATCAGCTCTTGCCACGGCAGCAGGCGCGATGGGTGCACCGGCGTACCGGTTGGTGGTTGGTCGGCGCGTTCACTGCGAGCGCGGTGTGGGTGCCGATCTTCGGAGCGCGCGCGATCTGGCTCGCTCAAATCGTGATTGTGATCTTGGTAATCTGCTTGATCTTCGCGGCGCGCGGCTTTCTGGTGGTGGGGCCGGCGGAGAGTGCGGCAGAGGAAGTGCTGTTGCGACTGCCAGTGATGATCTACCTCGGATGGGCGAGCTTGGCCGCGGCCGCCGGATTCGCGACGACGTTTCGGTCTTGGGGGATGCCGGCCACAGCACGCTGGGTGAGTGAGATCGGCGTTGTACTCGTCGTGAGCGCAACGATCATGTCGCTCTTCATTGTCTCCAGGCTGGTTGCTGTTGCAGGCTTCTTGCTGACCGCCTGCTGGGCTCTGCTGGCTGTGGCGGTCGCGACGAATTCGAATTCGGTACGCAATGTCGCAGTGATCGCGATCCTGATCTTGCTCGCTGTAGTGATCGGCCGTACGCTGCGCAGCCGGCAGCGCCGTGTCGTGCTCTTCGGCTGACTCCGTTATTTCAATTTCGCCATCGTCAACTCTCCCGATTGAGGTGGATTGCGAATGTGGCCATCGACCCAACGGAGGAAAGGCCAAAGGCCCTACTGGTCCCTCATCCGCAATCGATACCGTTCAGGAACGCTCGGGGAGTCGTTCGCCACGACATCCAACGACGACCGTTGTCACTGCCGATGGCACCCCGACCCCGAAGGGATCAACCGTGTCCAGCCTCACCGATGCCTCCAGCTCATCACTGTTATCGCCGGAGGCGCTCCGCCTCGTACAGGCGACTGCACCGGTGGTAGCAGCCAATGCCGATCAGATCACCGCGCATTTCTATCCCCGCATGTTCAACGCCCATCCCGAACTGCTGCGCATCTTCAATCAGGGCAATCAGGCCACCGGGGAGCAGAGCAAAGCCCTTGCCGGCTCAGTTGTGGCTTATGCGGTCCAGCTGATTAATCCATCGGCGCCCTCGTTCGACCATGTCATGCGGCGCATTGCCTACAAGCACGTCTCCCTGGGAATCCGCCCGGAGCAGTACACGATCGTTGGAGAGCACCTGCTCGCCTCTGTCGGAGAGGTTCTAGGCGATGCGGTGACGCCGGAGATCGCCGCGGCCTGGGGTGAGGTCTATTGGCTGTTCGCGCTTCAGCTGGTTGCGGAGGAGGCGCGGCTGTACCAGCAAGCAGGAGTGGACCCGGGTCAGCCGACGCGTCCGTACCGGGTCGTCCGGCGGATCGATGAGGCGGCTGACGTCATCTCCCTTGTCTTGGAACCAGCCGACGGCGGTCCTCTGCCAGCTATCGCGTCTGGACAATACGTCTCGGTGTTCGTCGACCTGCCCGATGGTGACCGGCAACCCCGGCAGTACACGGTGTCGTCCACCGCCGTACATACCCGCCTGCAGATCACCGTATTGCGCGTACGCGGCGTGAACGGCGTACCCGACGGCCGGGTTTCCAGCTATCTGCATGATCAGGTGCAGGTCGGAGATGTGTTGGATGTCAGCGCTCCGGCCGGTGACTTCGTCTTGACCCCGACCGAGTCGCCGCTATTGCTGGCCAGCGCAGGCGCCGGCATCACGACCGTGCTACCGATCGTCGAACAAATCGCGCGTAACCAGCCGCAGCGCACCGTCATCGTGGCTCACGCAGACCGCAAAGCAGCAGATCACGCCCTGCGGGACACGGTGCTGCATCTCGGCCGTGAGATCGACGACTTCAGTTCCTACACGTGGTACGAGACCCTCGACGAGGGCGATACCCGGTCGCGCCAGGGCTACATGGACCTGAGCGATATTCCGCTCCCGGACGAGGTTCAGGTCTTCACGTGCGGCCCTTTGCCGTTCATGCAGCTCGTCAGGTCGACGCTCTTATCGCGTGGGGTACCGCCGGCTCGTATCCGCTACGAAGTCTTCGGACCTGACCTCTGGGCCGCGCAGGGCTCGCCGACGGGCGAGGAGTAGACGATCAGAGGGCGACGCTCTGCTTATGCGGCTAGCGCCGCCGTCGTACTCGAGCTGATGACCCGCTTGCCGATCAGTGACAGCAGCGCAGCGACCAGTTTCCCCTTGACTCCGTAGCCCTTTCGCACTGCCGTCACCTCAACCCGGCTGCCCGTACCTTCCGGCATGATCGTGTAGTTCCAACCGCTTCCCTGCGCCCAGATGTTGGAGTTCAAGGTCACTGCTGAGACGGTGCCGGCCGCCGCATCCCAGGTGTAGCGCTCTCGCTCCCAGCCGAGCTTGTTGCCTTCGGTGACCTCGGCCCAGCCGTCGCCTTGGTCATGCACTTTCAGATTGTTGTCGTCAACTCCTGCCCAGTTCTTCGATCGCTCTGGGCTGAAATCGGTGAGTCGCTGCAAGGCCTCTTGAGGCGGAAGGGGCGAGGTGACGGAAACGTGCAGGACGGGCAACGGTCTGCTCCTCGGAATCGGCCATAAAAGGGGTCAGAAACGACACGATATCCGGCCGGGTGGATGCCGTTTCTGACCACTTGCGGATAAGGGTGAGTGGTCACAGGGGCGTGAAGGTAGTGACGCGATACTCGGTCGCGGGCGTGGCTCGTACGGCGCGGCAGGTCAGGTGGGCATCCGGACGTCGGATCGAGAGCACGTGCACCCGGATCAGCTGCTGCTGTGGCTCGACAACAAGATCAACAAACGTCTCCGACCCATGCCCGTGATGCGGCCCGATGTGCTCGGTGGCGCGTACGGAGACATCAGACGGCCCGAGCGGCCCGTAGTGCTGGTACGCCGCGATGACCGCCGCCTGCACCGGCGGCAGATGTCTTGCCATGCCGCGCAGATATTCGGGGCGTACCACGCCAGCGATATGGGCATCAACCGTCGCTAGCGCGCTATCGGGATCCAGATTGCCGTAGTAGAAGCCGTCGGGTAGCACCACGACATTCGAGGCGAATCGATCACCGCCGATGTGGCTGCATTCCCACACCAGTTCAGGCCATCGTGACGCCACGGTCGCGGCCACCGGACGACCCCGAAGCGCGCAACACACATCGTGTACGCCGTGTGTACACACCAGGAGGACCGGATCGGAACGGGCCGCGCCAATGGAGGAGTCCGTGAGTGCCGCGGCGGCGTCCAGCAGGTCACTGTCCTGTCGCCATGGACCGGTGATCGTGTCGGTGTCCAGGCCGGCGAGGATCCAGCTGCGAGGTGCTTGTCGATCGATCCGGCCTGGGCGGCGTACCAGCAAGATTCGGGTGTCAGGGCCGGCCTTCGCGAGCAAGATCGAAAGGATGTCGGGATCGATGCCAGCCCCTGCAATCGCATCGATTCGCCAGGGACCGGGATGCTCCAAGAGCAGCCAGCGCCGGGTCGGCGGCGCGGTGCCGGCCAAGGGATCCGCGCGCCCTCGTGCCGCGTCCGCGCAGCGGTATGCCGACTCTGACGGATTCACTCCACGGTGACCAGGCCGGCGAGCAGCAGACGGCGCGCCAGGTCAACGCCAAGATCACCAGCGGTCGCTGTGTTGGTATCGAGTAGCGCCTTAAGGGGCGCAACATCATCTTCGGCCACTGTGATATCACCGGCCCGACTGCGTACCACCGGGCCGGATCGTGTGTGATCAATCGAGGCGATCACGTGGCGGCGGAGCATGATCACGGAGTCGTCGGTGATGGCCTCCGCAGCACGGAGCTGCCGGAGTGGACCTAGAGGTGCTGCGCGCTGATTGCGACGCGCATTCTGCACCAGTGATTCGGACAGCTGATCATGATCTGCATGCTGAACGGCGTTCAACAGCGCCGCAATGATCAACTCGGTGTCCGAACGGATGGCCGTGCGATCGGCCACGTTTACCCCCATCGGCAGCGAGGCGCGCATGGCTGGATCTCCTGCGAGAGTCCGCAAGACCTGGTCCACGACACGCTCCGCGAGTGCGAAACGAGTCCACACATGAATTCCGAGAGTCAGGTGGGTACTGACACCGCCGAGAGCTGTCGCGGCGTGCAGATATCCGCGTGGCAGATAGAGACAGTCACCCGGTCGAAGCACGGCCTCGAGCATTGGCGGTTGCTGGGCCTGCTTCTGCACTGCGGACTTTCGGTCGCTCCAGGGTTGATCACGCAGCGGCGACTCCAGGACGGGTGGAGAAATCCGCCACTGTTTCTCCCCATCGATCTGCAGCACGAAGACGTCGTGCACGTCGTAATGGGCACTGAAGCCTTGGTTCTGCGGGGGAGTGACGTACGCGTTCGCCTGCACCGGATGACCGAGCTCGGCCGCGAGCCGCTGACAGAACTCCAAGATGGGCGGCCACACGCGGTGCAACGCCTGCAATACCAGCGTCGAGCCGTCGGCGAAGAGCCGGACGAGCTTGTCATCGCTGACCTGATCGGCGATTCCCGCGCCGACGCCACCCTGAGCAGTAAAGGCCTGGTCAGCGAGAGTTGCGCCGTTCTTGGCGACGCGCAGGAATGGGGTTCGCAGACCTCGCTCGGATACCAGCTCATCGATTGCGTCCGCACTGAGCAATTCGCCGAATCGGCCCGAGAGATCGGCAGCTGGGGACAGCAGTGGCTGCTGTCCCCAGTACTGATCAGCAAACTGATCGCGATCAACGGCGATGAGTTGAGCGAGGACTGAGTCCTCAGCGAGAGGCGCCGCCATCGGCCCCGCCGTCTGCTCCACCATCGGCTCCGCCGTCTGCGCCGCCATCCTGGACACCTGGGGTCCCTCCGGCGCCGCCGTCAGCTAGGCCTTCGGCGCCGCCGTCTGCTCCGCCGTCTGCTCCGCCATCGGCTCCACCGTCAGCTCCGCCATCGGCCCCGCCGTCAGCGCCACCATCGGCCCCGCCATCAGCTCCACCATCGCCGCCGCTGCCCCGGACTCCGAAGCCTCCGCTGTCAGCGCTGCCGTCGGCGCCACCATCGCGGACACCCGCGACCCCGTCGGCTCCGCCGTCAGCCGGACCCTCGAGGTTTACGCCCTCGTTTGGATCCTGCGTTGACTCACTCATTGACCCTCCCTTACCTGGTTGTCGGCCCGGTTCCGAGCCTGGGACTTCCTGGAGAAACTCCGCGCCGCAGATGACGCTGCCGACATACTGTCGCACTCGGGATATACCCGGTCTTCGGGGTCGTAACGCGTCAGTACCGGCGACTACTGTGCAAGGCGTGGTCGCATCATCGAACTCGCTTCTCAGTCATGAGGCGATCATTCAGATGGTGGGTCACGAGGCGTTCGCCAGAGCGATGGTTTACGCCAAGTCCGGCCATGTCTATGACGTCGAGGTCGATGTCGAAGCGCTCACTGTCCGGGGCCGAGTACGTGGCACTGTCAGGGACGACTACGCCGTCACTGTGTTTTTGGCGAGCTCCCGGTCTGGCGCCATTAGCGTCTACCGCAGCCAGTGCACCTGCCCAGTCGCCCTCGATTGTAAACATGCAGCAGCCGTCCTTATCGTCGCTCGTCATCTCCTCGCCGGGACGGGTGTGGAACGACCCGAGTGGGAGCGGATTCTTGAAAAGCTGCTGGCAGCCGAGTCGACTGCGCCTGCCGCCGAGATGGCACCGCTCGCGCTCGAATTCGGAGTTGAACGCATTCCCGCGTTCCGCGGCTACCTGGGACGTCAAGATCTGCGCATCCGCCCAGCCCGTCGAAATCGCGGCGGCTCATGGGTGCGCTCCGGTATTTCCTGGGACGATCTTGATTTCGTTGCCCGTTCCTACATCCCCGAGCAGCGGGAGCTTCTGCTGCAGTTTCGGGCGGCGGCTGGCGCAAGTGCCCGTTATTCGCTGCCACGCACCGCGTGGCTCTCACTCGGCACGGTGAGCAGCGCCTTCTGGGGACTGCTCGATCAGGCAGCCAGCACTGGGCTGACCATCCTTGCTGCGAAGCCGCTGCTCGGGCCTGTCCGCAGCAAGCATCGAGCCTCGGTCGTCCTCGATGCTCATCGTGAGCCTGGCATCGGCCTGCTGGTCGGTGCACGAGTGCTGCTCGAGGATCGTGAGCTCGAGCTGTCATCGCTCGGTGTTCTGGGCGACCCAGCCCACGGCATCTTCCATGTCGGGAAGGAGATCGCCGGGGTTCAAGAGCTGACCGTGGCTCGACTGGATGAACTGCTGAGCCGGGACTTGCGCCAGTTCGTAGTGGATCCGCATTCATTGCTGATTCCCGCTGAAGACGAGACCCGGTTCCTGAGCGACTTTATGCCACGGTTACGGCAGAAGATCAGCATCACCTCGGCTGATCGATCGGTACGGCTGCCTGACTATGTCGAACCGATTGTGGGTCTCACGGTGAACTTCCGGCCCGAGCACCGGATACGCCTCGACTGGATGATGCATTACGACCGCACAACCGGCACCGAGACGTACCAGATCGACGACGCGCCGGAGCGGCAGAGCATCCGTGACCTGGTCGAGGAGCAGCGCAAGCTGTTGGCGCTGCCGCTGCCGTACGCGGAGATTCCGCAGCTCGCCAGCTCCCGCAAGGAGCGGCCATCGCGGCCGGCAGCTCACGTGTTGCTGGATGGCATGGCGGCGCTGACCTTTGTCGAACAGGTGGTACCCCAGCTGGCAGAGGCTGGCGTACGCATCAGCCTGGCCGGCGAAGTGCGCGAGTACCGCAAGACCACGGCTTCGCCTAGCGTCGAAGTGGCTGCCGTCGAACGCCCGAACTCGGCTGACTGGTTCGATCTCCGCGTCAAGGTGTCGATCGACGGCGAGGTGATTCCGTTCGAGGATCTGTTCGTTGCGCTGACTGAGGAGCAGGATTTCCTGATCTTGGAAACCGGAGTCTATTTCTCCTTGGACCGACCGGAATTCGTCCAGCTGCGCGAGCTGATCGAGGAGTCCAAGGCGCTACATGATCATCATCGGCCGGAGCTGAGCATCAACCGATTCCAAGCGAGTCTGTGGGAGGACCTCACGAACCTCGGCGTCGCGATCGACCAGTCGGCGCGCTGGGAGCAGACCGTACGCGGACTCAGCGATGTCTCCTCGATCGAGCCTGTTGAGGTTCCGGACACGTTGCGCGCCACACTCCGGCCCTACCAGCTGGACGGATACCGCTGGCTCTGGTTCCTCTGGAGTTCTCATCTAGGTGGCATCTTGGCTGACGACATGGGTCTCGGTAAGACCCTCCAAGCGCTGGCCCTGATGTGCCGCGCCCGCCTGGTCTGCCCCGAGCAGCCCCCGTTCCTGGTGGTCGCGCCGACCAGCGTGGTGTCGAACTGGTCCAATGAAGCAGCCAAATTCGCCCCTGACCTCCGGGTGGTCTGCCTGACCGAATCTGAGTCCAAGCGAGGCGCCTCGTCCGATTTAGTCGTAGCCGGCGCTGACGTGGTGATCACCTCCTACGCCCTGCTCCGGATCGACAACGAGCGCCTCGCCGGGCTGGAGTGGTCGGGAGTGATCCTCGACGAAGCACAGTTCGTCAAGAACCATCGCGCCAAGACCTACCAGTGTGCACGCCGCCTGACGGCCCCGTTCAAGTTGGCGATCACCGGAACTCCGCTGGAGAACAGCCTGATGGATCTCTGGGCGCTGCTCTCGATCGCCGCTCCTGGGTTGTTCCCCGATCCCGATCGCTTCTCGGAGTACTACCGCCGTCCCATCGAGCGCAGCAAGGATGCGATTCGGCTGCGCCAGCTGCGTCGGCGCATCCGTCCACTGATGTTGCGGCGAACCAAGGAAAGCGTTGCGGCGGAGCTGCCGCCCAAGCAGGAACAGATCGTCGAAGTCGAGCTCCACCCGAAGCATCGACGGATCTACCAGACGCATCTGCAGCGGGAGCGCCAGAAAGTGCTGGGTCTTATCGAGGATCTTGATCGGAATCGATTCACCGTGCTTCGATCGCTCACTTTGTTGCGCAGGTTGAGTCTCGACGCTGCATTGGTCGATGAGACGCACGCCAGCGTGCCTTCGGCCAAGACCGACGTACTGCTGGAGGATCTGGTCGAGCTTGTCCGGGAGGGCCATCAAGCGCTGGTGTTCAGTCAGTTCACCACCTTCTTGAGCAGAATCCGGACTCGGCTGGCCGAGGCGGAGATTCCCTACGCGTACCTGGACGGGCGTACTCGGAATCGCGAAAGAGTCATCCAGCGGTTTCGGGACAAGACGGCGTCGGTATTCCTGATCAGTCTGAAGGCGGGCGGCTTTGGGCTGAACCTCGCCGAAGCCGACTACTGCTTTGTGCTCGATCCGTGGTGGAACCCCGCCATCGAGGCCCAGGCGGTGGATCGTACGCACCGGATAGGCCAAACCAAGACCGTGATGGTGTACCGGCTGGTGGCCAAGGACACCATTGAGCAGAAGGTGATGGACCTGAAAGCTCATAAAGAGGAGCTCTTCGAATCCGTTGTAGGCGGCGAGGCGCTGGCCGCCGCGGCACTTACTGCTGAGGAAATCCGCGAACTTCTTGGTGTTTAGCAAAGTGCTGTAGCGTTGTCCGCGCGATGCGGTACAAAGTTGGCTCGGGGGCTTGCTGCGAAATTCACAGATTCTGCCAATGTCCACTTTTTGACATGTCCAGAAGGTGACAAACCGGTGTCTGGGGGTCGACACGATTTGGTCTCTTTCGCTAATTTCTTGCTGTGTCAGGAGTTGGTTAGCCAACAAATGACGGGCATCGCCCTTCGACAGCGTTCATCTTGAACGTTCCTCTTGGGGGAGGGAACGTCGGGGTGTGGCCGGGTGAGTAGTCCTCACGTTGCCGGTGAGGCGCGCATAACGTGCCTCGCAGTCAGCGAGTGGAGTACTCACTGTTGGGCCCGCGGCCGCTCACGCTCGGGGAATGTGCTCGTGCCTCTCGCCTCTGGTGGGAGGCACGAGTGTTTCCGAGCCAACTTCTGCAGACCTGAGAATCGGTGAAGAGCGCGCTTTTTCGCGCCACATCGGCACAATTCGGGAGACTGCTGGCATGACGATGGTTGGCCGATCCGCTGAGTTGAACAGGCTCGCCGACCTGTTGGATGAGGCCGAATCTGGCCACGGATACTTCGCGCTGGTCACCGGCGAAGCGGGCATCGGCAAGTCAAGACTTGTGACGGAATGGGCGGCGCTCGGTCGTCACCGCGGCTTTGTCGTGCTGACAGGTCGCGCCATCGAGGGCGGTGGGTCGCTACGGCCGGTTGCTCACGCGCTGATGGAGGCGGTGAGGGACAGCGAAGTGCTGGAGTCGGCTTCATTGCGTCCGTTTCGCGCGGCACTTAGTCGCGTGCTGCCAGGAATCGCGGCCGAGGAGGCCGCTGACTCAACTGTTGATCCCACTGTTGTTCTCGGGGAAGGCGTGCTGCGGCTGCTGCGATCACTGGACGGTTCCGGAACGCTCTTGGTGCTCGAAGACCTGCACTGGGCCGACCCCGACACAGTGGCGCTGCTGGACTATCTCGGTGGCGCGCTCAAGACTTCGCGCGTGGTGGTGGCCGCCACCGTACGCGAGGACTCGCCGGGTGCAGCGGTCGTGGGGGGCCTGGCTCGGATACCCGATGCGATCCATCTCCGGTTAGGCCCGCTCAACTACGCCGACGCCGACCTTCTGGTCGAGCAGCGCCAACCCGGCTTGGACGAGGCGCAGCGGATGCTGGTGATCGCGCGGGCGGAGGGCGTCCCCTTGGTGATCGAGGAACTGTTGGCTGGCACGACAGTTTCGGCCGGAACTGTGGCCGCAGCCGTTCCCGACTCCTTCGCCGAAGTCGTCCTCGTGCGCCTTCATGGTTTGAGCCCAGAGCATCGTCGAGTGCTCACTGCTGCGGCGCTGGTCGGTGGAGATCCTGATTGGTCACTCGCTGCAGTCATTAGTGATCTTGGTGAGCCGTCGGCATTGGCCGCGGCCAGAGCTGCCACGGATGTGCATCTACTGATCACTGAGGATGACCGACTGCGGTGGCGACACGCGCTCACCCGTGAGGCTGTGGTCGCCACGCTGCTCCCGCCGGAACGATCAGCCCTCGCCGTCCGGGCTGCTCACGCCTTGCAGGACCGCGGCGGGGATGATGACGAGTCGGCTGCAGCGGACCTGCTGGCGGGCGCCGGTGATCGAGACGCAGCGGCGGAAATCAGGCTTCGCCAGGTCACGAGCGACATCAAGAAAGGCGCTCTGCGCAGCGCCGAACAGCGGCTCGATCAGCTGGCTGGTGAGGGCAGTCTGCCGGTCCAGGTAGCGATCGAACGCGTGCACCTCTACACGCTGACCGGCAACGCCAGCCGCGCTCTCGAAATAGGGGATGCGGCGCTGGATTTCACGACCGGTGACGATCACGCGGAGCTATGTCTGCGGCTTGCCCGAGCAGCAGTTGTGGCGAGGCGCTGGACCGAGGTCGAAGCGTATGTGGGGCGCGCCGGCAGGCCGGACGACACGCGCTCCTCGGTACTGCTGGCGGAAGCGGCTCACGGAGCTGGGCGGATCGAGGAGGCCATTGATCACGCGAATTCTGCCGTCGAGCGGTCCCGACCGGATCAGCATCCCGAGGTGTTGTGCGAGGCGCTGTGCATTCTTGGGCGGCTCCACCGGCTTGATGATCCCGCCGCATCTGCGGCTGCGTTTGGTCGGGCCAGCCAGGTTGCTGCCGAGTACGGGCTTCGTCCATGGCGAGTCGAGGCAGAGTTCGGCTTGGGCACTGCGGAGTCGCTCGACCACGAGCACTCGGCAAGAATTCGCAGCGCACGCGACCTTGCCCTGGACAGCGGACTATTGATACAGGCCGCCGGCGCGGAGGTCATCCTCGCCGAGCAGGCGTACGTGGCGGAGGGGCCGCGTGCCCTCAAGGTCCCAGCACAGCATGTCCTTGATCTGGGGGATGCCCTGCAATCTGAATACCTGCTCGCACTCGGCGACCTCCTCCTGGCGCAGAGCAATGCGGTGCCCGGTCGCGAGCGGCAGATGACAGCCGCTCTGGCTTCGGCAGAGGCCAGGGGAGGGACAGCGCCGGACACCCTTGCCCAGGTTTGGGCAGTCCGGGCCCTGCCGCGGCTCTTGAGCCACGACCTGCGCGGTGCTGCGGCGCTGCTGGACCGGTTCGCCGATGTGTTGGTCAACCATGCTCCGGCGGCCCCGCTGCATCAGTTTGGGTTGTGGGTATTGCTCCGCACGATTCTTGGCAGGGACGATGCGGAGGCTCGGGCCACCTTGCGTCGTCTGCCTGCGGGTCTGCGGCGCGCCAATCGAGGGGCTCTGCACTATGCAGATGCGATTGCCGAAGGCCGCCAAGGCCACCGGGATCACGCGGCAGAGATGTTTGCGGCGGCCGAGAAGGAGCTCTCGCCGGTGCCGTACTGGGATCGGTTGCTGCGACTGTTCACCGCCGAATGCGCACTCAAAGATGGCTGGGCTGACCCGTTGCCGCAGCTCAGAGTTGATCTTGTCGCCTTCGAACGCAATGGGGATGAGGCCGAGGCCAAGATCTGCCGTGACCTGTTGCGGCGGGCTGGTGCACCCACTAGGCGAGGACGGGGTGAATCCAGCGTCCCGCCGGAGCTCCGCCGTCTTGGGGTGACCAGCCGCGAGATGGATGTGCTGCGTCTGGTTGCCGGCGGTCTGTCGAACGCCGACATCGCAGAACGGCTCTACCTGTCACCGCGCACTGTCGAGACTCATGTGTCCAGCCTGCTGGCACGCACCGGATGCCACAGTCGGCAGGAACTCCGTGGCCTCCTGGAACGACTAACTCCGTAGTCACCACGGATTCGCTGCTGACCATCCTTGACGAAACTGATGATCATCGACTACCTCGGTTAAGGAGCGGTCATGTCTCAGCTGCATACCCACTACGACGTACTGATCATCGGAGCCGGACCGTCCGGTCTGACCACTGCAATCGCTGCAGCACGCGCCGGAGCGCACGTGCTTGTGGTGGAGAAGCACCCCGGTGTCTCGATCTTTCCGAAGGCGACCGGGATCCGCGGTCGAACCATGGAGATTATGCGCAGCTGGGGTCTGGAAGATCAGGTCCGCAGCAAAGACATGGCTTTGCCAACCACTATGGCCATATCGGAGACACTCTCGCAGCCGGCGCAGGAGATCTCGTTGGGTGTGCCGCCGATCGGTTTGAGCCGCACTGTGAGTCCGAGCGATCTCGTGACCGCGCCCCAAGATCATCTGGAGCCCATCCTGCTTGATCATTTCCATGAGGTTGGAGGCGAGTCGCGGTTCGGCACCGAGTTGGTCTCCTTCGTCGTCGAGAATGATCATGTTCGGGCAGAATTGCGCCCCAGAGACGGCGCTGCGAGTTATCAGCTCAAGACCCGTTACCTGGTGGGAGCCGATGGACAGCGGAGCGTGGTCCGAGAGCAGTTGGGCATTGAGCTGGAATCGCTCGGTACTGAGGGCAGGCACATGGCGGCGCTCTTCACCGCCGATCTTGCTGGGTTGATCCCCCGACAGTTCTCTGTGCTGAATTTCGTGACTACACCCGGGATTGAAGGGCTTTTCGTGCCCACCGGCCCTGGCCGGTGGGTGTACGACATGGAACTAGATCCTGATCAACCTGAGGCTGAAGCCTGGTGGACCCCAGAGCGCCTCGCCGAACGAATTCGGGCTGCGGCCGGGTTACCGGATCTCGCGCTGACGATGCAGAGCACCTTCCCGTGGGATTTTGGCGTCGCCGTTGCGGCGCGTTACCAGTGCGGCCGGGTCTACCTGGTTGGCGACGCAGTGCATCGAACGACACCCCGCGGTGCAACCGGCATGAACACCGGTATTGCCGACGGACACAATCTGGGCTGGAAGCTCGCCTGGGTGGTACGCGGCTGGGCAGACCAGGCATTGCTGAACAGTTACGAAGCCGAACGCGCTCCGGTTGGGCGACGCAATGCTGTGCGGTCGGGACAGAGCGGAGTCGGCAGCTCTTCAGAGTCAACGCTGACAGCAGACTTCGGCGTCACCTACGACTCAGCTGTCATTCTCGATGGGCACACTGACGAGCTGCCTTTCGAGGAAATCGGCCAGCGTGCGCGACCGGGTGATCGGGCGCCCCATGCGTGGATCGTCGTCGAGGGGCGCCGGCTGTCCACGATCGATCTGTTCGACGGCACCCTGACACTGTTGACCGGCGCGTCCGGCTGGGCGTGGCGATCCGCTGCTGCGGCGCTTCCGGCTGATCTCCCGTTGCAGCTACTGGCTGTCGACACCGAGGTGTCCGATCCGACTGGGGAGTTGACGAAGCGCTACGGTCTCACCGGCGATGGAGCGGTTCTGGTACGCCCCGATGGCTACGTTGCCTGGATCGGACAGGCGACTGAGGACGACGCTGTCGAGGTCCTCCGCACGGCCGTCTCGCGGAGTCTGGGCGGCGTGCCAGATCATCTGAGCGACCTCGGTGTGCCCGAGCGCGTGAGTGCCGGCCGCGTTGACGAGGTACACGCGTTGGTGGGGTGATCGCCAAAGCCAGGTACCAGGTTCGGGTTGTCGGACGTGCCATCGGCCGTGGGTTTTGAGGTTGTGACTACGGCGGGCATTCGGTCCGAGGTTGCCGATCCGGGTTTGGCCGGCTCAGCCCGCGTCCGTTCGGACAGGCGCGATGGTTCGGCTACGTGCACCCTCGTAAGCCGCGAGGATGAGGCAGAGTACGTCGATGCCTTCCTTCTCGGTGTGCAGCGGACGAGTGCCCGAGCGCAAACAGTCAGCAAATGCGCCGATCTCGACCGCGAAGGAGTCAACGGCTTCGAAGTCGAAGGTTTCGCTGCCCGATTCACGCAGTGTCAGCAAAAGTGACACTCCGTCGCTCCGCATCGAGCCGCGCTCTCCGACAATCGCAAACCGCTCAGTACCCGGCGGCGGGTCGTACGCCCAGCTGGTCACCAGCTGGCCGACAACACCGTTGTCGAAGCGCACCAGTACCTGAGCCGAGTCCTCGCCCTCCATGAAATGCAGCCGATGTCGAGACAACAGCGCGGTGGCATCGACCGGTGAACCTCCGGCGAAGTGCAGCATCAGATATGTCGGGTGATAGCCGGTGTCCATGAGCTCACCACCACCACTGGTGGCCGCCGACGCGCGCCAGCCCATGTTCTGCGGGTCAAAGTCGTTGTAGAAGCTGTCGGTGACCCGAACTTCATAGACCGTGCCGAGAACGCCGTCATCCAACAGCTGCTTCGCCTTTGTCACCGCTGGCAGGTAGAGCTGGTTGTGAGCGCACATCAGTGTCACGCCGGCCTTAGTGACCGCTCGCTGCACCAGCTCAGCCTGCTCCACCGTGAGGCAGAGCGGCTTTTCGCAGAGAATGTGCTTTCCTGCTTCGGCCGCGGCGACGATGGCCTCTGCATGGAGATAGTGCGGCAAGCAGATGTCGACAGCGTCCAGATCTGCCTCGTTGATCATCTGCCGGAAATCGGTATACGGAGTGGCATCGAGCTCTGCTGCCCGCCGCTGCGCCGTCTCGGTCACCACATCGGCGACGGCGACGACCTTGATGGCATCGGCGTACGCGCGGTATCCGCGAATGTGCGCATCAACGATGCCGCCGCCGCCAACGAGCCCAACGCTGATCGGGTTCACCGCGCACCCGCCGAATAGCGAACGGTCGCGCCGCTCGCTGCCGAGCTGTTCGACGCCACGACGAGACGGGTGAGCTCAACCGCGCTGGCGAGATTGTCATCGGCCCGGGTGCCGTCCTGAATGTGCCTCACCCATCGGCCGAACGCGTCCTCCTCGTCGGGCAGCACCGAGAGCGAGTCCCACGTATCCGACCCGACGCTGCGGATGCGAAGCAGATTCTCCGTGCCGTCGTACGCGAGGCTGGCCTCGAGGCCATGCAACTCGATGCTGAACGGGTCGCGGCTGACAAAGCCCGTCTCGACCACGCCGATCGCACCATCGGGGTAGCCGAGCGCAACCACGGCCTGATCTTCCACCTGGCGTTCGGTGATTGAGCCGTACGTGGCACTCACCGTCGTCGGAGAGGCGCCCAGGAATAGCTGAGTGAGGTAGATGGGATGGCAACCAAGATCACTGAGCGCGCCGCCGACGGCAGCCTGCGGATCATAGAATCGCTCCGGCAGCCAACCGGCGACCGCGCCGTCATGTGACAGCCGAATCCTGCTGTACGTCAGCCTTCCCAACCGCTCGGCATTGAGCTGTTCCAGAATCGCGAGCGTGTATCCGTGGTAG
This sequence comes from uncultured Actinomycetota bacterium, assembly GCA_963798835.1. Classification (GTDB taxonomy): domain Bacteria; phylum Actinomycetota; class Actinomycetes; order Propionibacteriales; family Propionibacteriaceae; genus Microlunatus. The sequence goes on from CAWCVF010000008.1 coordinate 274,525, forward strand.
AGCCGTGGCAGTGACACCACCAGTGCGACGCCGGCTTGATCGGCCGCGACAATGATCTGCTCGGCCTCTGTCACGGTCGGCGCGAGAAGCTTCTCGGTGAAGATGTGCTTTCCAGCTCGAGCGACACGCAGCAACAGGTCGTGATGCGCGGTAGTGGCCGTCGTGACGGTGACCGCGTCGATGTCGTCCCGGGCGAGCAGCTCATCAAGATCATCAACGTAGGTCGCACCAATCTCCTCCGCACCTGCTCGTCCCCGATGGGGATCGTCATCCCATGCCGCAACGAGTGTGGTGTCCGGATGCTGCCGCGCCCGTGCCGCGTACTCGGCCGCGTGCACGTGCCAGAATCCGAGGACCGCCACCGTGATCGGGTTGGGCACTGGCTGTCCTTCCTGAGCGTTCAGCGCGTAGTCGTCCGGCAGGAGGAATCGTAATGGCCACATCCCACAGCGAGCGGAGCGAGCAACTGAACCCTTTGCCGACAACCGAGGAATTCGCCGACCGAATTCTGACGGCTGCACTCGGCACGATGGAGACCCTCAATCTGTACTTGGGAGACCGTCTCGGCTGGTTCGATGCGTTGGCAGAGGCCGAGGCGACGCCGGCCGAGCTCGCCGAGCGAACCGGGACCAACGCGCGCTATGCCGTGGAATGGCTGGAGTTCCAGGCGGTCCTTGGCAACCTCACAGTTGTCGACGACGGCGCCGGTGATCGGCTGCAAAGACGCTACGCGCTGCCGTCAGCTGCCGCCGAGATACTGACCGACCGCGACAGCCTGAACTATCTCGGTGCCCTTCCCCAAATGATGGCGGCAGTCGGCGCTCAACTCGAGAAGCTCCTGGAGGCGTACCGCAACGGCGGCGGAGTCAGCTGGGCCGAACTTGGCGACAATGCCCGCGACTCCCAGGCAGCGCTCAACCGGCCGTGGTTCGAGTCAGCATTGGCGCCCGCGCTTGCTTCGGTGCCGGAGCTTGAAGCCGTGCTGCAGCGGCCCGGCGTCCGGATCGCCGATATAGGTTGCGGCGCGGGATGGTCGGCGATCGCGCTGGCCCGCGCCTATCCATCGGCAACGGTTCTCGGGATCGATATCGATGAGCCCTCGATCCAGGCGGCCAACGCGAACGCCGAAGCAGCAGGCGTCGCCGATCGAGCGCGCTTTGTCGCCGCTGGAGGGCAGACCTTGTCCGAGCTTGGTCCGTTCGATGCTGCCTTCGCTTTCGAGTGCGTTCATGACATGCCGCGTCCGGTCGACGTACTGGCGGCGATGTCCCGAGCCGTCGCCTCTGACGGCCTGGTGGTGATCATGGACGAGGCGGTGGCCGATGACTTCCACGCTCCTGCGGACCAGGTGGAGCAGCTGATGTATGGCTACAGCACCCTGATCTGCCTTCCCGACGGTCTATCCTCAACGCCGTCGGAGGGCACCGGCACGGTGATACGCCGGTCGATTCTCACCGATTACGCCACCAGAGCCGGTTTCACTTCGGTCGAGGTATTGCCCATCGAGGAGTTCGGCTTCTGGCGGTTCTACCGGCTCCACCACTGAATTAGTAGCGGCGGACTGTCCCCGATGTCGCAAGCTGGCGTCGGGTCGCCCGCCGATGCAACAGCCAGGCAGCTAGTACGCCGCCGACCGCACCGCCGAGGTGTGCCTGCCAGCTGACGCCCGGACTGCTGGGAAAAACGCCCCAGATCAGCCCGCCGTAGACAACCAGCACCAGCACTGCGATGACCACCTGTGCGGGTCGGCGGGACCAGATACCGCGGGCCAGGAGGTAGGTCAGCCAGCCAAAGATCAATCCACTGGCACCCAGGATGATGGTGTGCGGCGGTGTCAGGAACCATGCGGTGAGTCCCGAGATCACGATGATGATCAAGGAGGAAGCGAGCCATCGGGCCAGGCCACTCAGCAGCACGAGGAATCCCAGCACAAGGAAGGGAATTGAGTTGCTGATCAAGTGGTCCCATCCCGCGTGCAGGAACGGCGCGGTGAAGATCTCGGGCACCCCGTCGATTTCCTGCGCATGGATGCCCAGCTGGTCCAGCTCATTGCCACTCAGCTGATCGAAGAACTCCAGTACCCACATCCCAGCGAGTAACAGCAGCATGATCAGCAGTGCCCAGCCAGGGCCTGGTGCTGAGCGTTCGACGGGGCGCTCAACCATCGTTTACCTTCTCCTTCGATCCTCACCTGAGTTGATAGGGACCTGCGACCTCTGTCAGTCCAGCGTGCCTGGGCTGCCCAAACAAGGCTGTCAGGCGGAGTAAAGCCGCGATGTCCCGGGTAACCCCCTTTACAGACAGTCTGAGATGAAGGGAGCTGTGCACACAATGACGTCCCAGACACCCGAGCCGTCTTCCGAGGCTGACACCGAGCGGCGCGCTGACGAGACTAACCAGCCGCAAACTGACCCCGACCGCCCGCTCGACCCGCCGGAGGATCCTGAGCACGTCGATCCTGACCACCCGCTGGACCCACCTGGCGGATGGGACGCCCCTACGAGCTGACGCTCTCGCAGGGATTCCGGTTCGGTTTGAGCAGGACGGCTGCTCTCTTGATCTATATTGGCCGTCCGCGCCGACGTGCCCAAACCGTTTCGCTGCCGATCTCGAATTCTCTTCTGAGTAAGTCACTATCGGCAGTATCAACCGATGACCGGCGCTCTCTGAAGATATGAGATCTTGATCAGTTTCAAGTATTGGAGATGTGCGATGTATCCGCCTCCCGAACTGATGGGCCAAGCAGGCCCAGTCGGTTGTGCTGATCTTGCTCAGCAGCGTGGCACGCTTGCTGAGCTCGCGCAGATCTGCCAAGCCTGGGGTGCGGCCATTGCCACGTTGCACATGGTATCGACGCGCCGCTCGCCGGCATCGCTGGCGCCACGGCCGTGGACGCTGAGCCCGCGGCTTTACAAGCCCTCGATGAGGGACGCGGCATGGGGGTCGGGGTACGCAGCAGTCCTGGAGGCCTACGAATCCTCCCCCGACCTCCGTGCCGCGGCAATCGAAGTCGATCAGCGTTGGACTGAGCAGCATTGGATTCACGGCAATCTCAGCGCCGCCACCGTCCTCGTCGAGCAGCAGCCAGCACTGCGGGTCAGCTTCGTGGGACTCGAGCACGCCGGACTCGGGGACCCGGCCTGGGATCTCGCCTCCGCCGTTGACACGATCATCTGGCTATCCGCGGGATGGCATGCCGCCCCGCAGCCGCTGGTGGACTATCTGATCTTTGGATACCGGCGCGCCGGCGGACCAGGTCAACTGTATCCGGCGATTCAAGCCGTACGCGCGCTGGCCACGGGCCTGTGGGTCGCGGATACTCCGCAGCAGCAGATTGGACAAGAGGCCGAACTCGAGTTCTGGCTGGGCCGCGCGAGGGCGTACGCCGCGCGGGTCGGTTGGCTGATGGCTGTGGCCTAAGTACTAGACCAAGTTCTCTCCGAGGCAGGTCGCTAGCCGAAAGCGGTAATGCCGAGTAGGCGACCAACCAGGAACGTCGCCGCGAGCGCGAGCGCACCGCCGATCACCACTCGAACCGTTGGCCGCAACATTGGACTGCCGCCTAGGTAGCCTCCAATCGCACCGGTGATGGCCAGGGCGACGAGAACAGCGATGAAGGTCGCGGAGATTCGGATTGATGCCGGAAAGATGATCATGGCGAGCACCGGCAGCAGGCCGCCGATCAGAAAGGCAGCTGCTGAGGCGTACGCCGCCCGCCATGGGCTGACGATGTCGTCCTGATCAATGTTGAGTTCCACTTCCAGATGCGCGGCAAGAGCGTCCTTCGCCGTCAGCTCCTCCGCCACCTGACGAGCGGTCTGGGCGCTCAATCCTTTGTTCTCATACAACTTGGTGAGCTCGGCGAGTTCCTCCATCGGCATTGCGGCCAGCTCATCCTTCTCCTTGGCGATCAACGCCCGCTCGCTGTCCCGCTGGCTGCTCACTGACACGTACTCACCGAGGGCCATGGAAATTGCGCCACCAACCAAGCCGGCGACAGATGCGGTGAGAATCGGCCCGAGCTGCGGAGTAGCGCCCGCCACTCCAACGGCAATTGCCGCGACGGACACAATGCCGTCATTGGCACCCAACACACCGGCGCGCAGCCAGTTCAGCCGGTTTGCCAGTCCTGAAGAATGCGGCTCGCCGGCGTGTGTCGCTTCCAGTTCCGCCACGTTGCCGAGTCAAGCACGGCGCCCAAGCATCTGGCAGCTAGTTTCGTAGACATCGCGGCAGCACTAGCCTTCCTTCAGCCGGTGTCGCGACCTCCGTTCACGTGGGTGGTCGGCAAGAAGTGAGGCTGATAACCCGGGAGGCCAGCAATGACGATTGGTTATTCGGGCACACCATTGCCTCAGAAGCTGGGCATCAAGCGTGGCATGTTGATGACGGCGCTCAATGCGCCGCGCAACCTCGATGCCATGCTTGGTGAGCTGCCCGATGGCGTGACCATCACTCGGCGGTTGGGCGGACATCGCGACCTAGTGCTGATCTTCGTCACCCGCCAGGTCGATCTCGCCGCCCGCATTCCTTCGCTGACGTCCGCGATCGCGCCCAACGGCATGATCTGGGTGGCCTGGCCCAAGCGCGCGAGCAAGATCGAGACCGACATGACCGAAGATGTCATTCGGGAGATCGTGCTGCCCACCAGCCCACTGGTGGATGTCAAGGTCTGCGCGATCGACAACATCTGGTCCGGTCTGAAGCTGGTAATCCGGAGGGAACATCGCTGAGACGCTGATCGCCTAGCTCAGCGGCTGTACGCGGAGCGTGACATAGCTCGTCAGGACCTCGCCGGTATCGATCAGGACGGTGCTGCTGGACACCCGTCGGGCCTCGTGAACACCATGGGCCGGCCAGCTGGTACAGGGCGTGAGGCTCAAGAAGTAACCGGCGCGATACCAGGGAAAGCCGGTACGCCCACCAGCCTCCATCGCGTACCACACGTAAGGGAAGACACTGGCGTCCCACTCGATATCGATCGCGATGCGATGCGATGGCCGGCTGACCGTGATCAAGGGCTGAGAGAAGTCACTGAGGTAGACCAGTCTGGTTTCTTCGGCGTCCGGACCCGGAACGAGTCGCAAGTTGATCATGTTTTCCGGTCCGTGTGACCGCGGCCAGGGCATCAGGTCGTCGTAGTTCGCACCAAGGCTGACGTCGGGGTCGGGCCGTACCACGGCGGCAGCGGCATCGACCACGGTTTCTGGCCCGAGCAAAGTACCCCCGAGCATCAGCTGGCTGCCCCACATTGTCTCGATGGGCTCCTTTGCCATGTTGCGCACCGTCTCACCAACGGTGACCTCGGAGCCGCGCATTGAAATGATCTTGGTGATCTCGAAGGGTGCGCGGATCAGGCGGCCGGTCATCCGTATGGAGGATCCGGTGAACTCCCAATCGAGCCAGGTGATTCGGGCCTCGCCGTCGTAACCCCACTCCACGCCGTGCATTGAGACGGAGTCACCGCCATTGGGAAACAGTGTCTGCCAGCCACCGACCAGGCTGTCGAACATTTGGGCCTCGGACGTGCCCGGCACCGCGCTGGCCCCACTGTGGGGCAGCCCCCAGGGAGTCGCCCAGAGCAATGCGGCAGCATCAGCCCGACGCGTCAAGGACATGATCGTCCCGCCGAGACCGGGAATGATTTCGGCGCTGAGATCGTCAGTGGAGAGCTGGAGAACGGTCCAACCCCGGACGCGCCGTTCCGCCAGCTGAGCCATGCGCTGAGCCTATTGGCGTATTGATTGCCTCGCTCGCCAAGCTCGCTCGGCGCGGATCGCGCCCTGGAGCGCGCCTACTTCGTCGTCGCTCGGGGACGAAAAGCGTGTCCCCTCCCTCCTCCTCAGCGCGGCGCGAGGCGCGATCCGGAGTAGCCTCGCTCGCCAAGCTCGCTCGCGCCTGGAGCGCGCCTACTTCGTCGTCGCTCGGGGACGAAAAGCGTGTCCCCTCCCTCCTCCTCAGCGCGGCGCGAGGCGCGATCCGGAGTGATTGCCTCGCTCGCCAAGCTCGCTCGGCGCGGATCGCGCCCTGGAGCGCGCCTACTTCGTCGTCGCTCGGGGACGAAAAGCGTGTCCCCTCCCTCCTCCTCAGCGCGGCGCGAGGCGCGATCCGGAGTAGATTGCCTCGCTCGCCAGGCTCGTTTAGTCAGGGACCTTCAGTGCAGTGACAGTCTGATTGGAATTGTCGCTCATCAGCAGCGTCGCCTCGCTGTGCGGCATGTCGAAGGCAATCGTGCCGCGTACTCGATCGCCCGGCTGAAGCGTGCCGCTTTCCAGCATGGCGTCTCCGGCCCCTTCGATCGCCGTCTCGAACAGCCTGCCGGTCTGGTCGAACACCTGGAAGTTGTAGGGGTCATAGTCGACCGAGCCACTGACACAGATCAGTTCCACCTCGACGCGGAGATAGCTTCCTGAGGTGGGCGGCACCAGCCCGTAGGTCACCCATGAGTGCCGAACCAAGATCAGCTGACCGCTTCCGTCTGCAGTCGTGAACTCGATCCGGTCGCCTTGCGTGCTGACCTGAGGTACGGGCTGCTTACTCACGGCCGGAGCACTCACGTGCGTGTCGGCAACGTGGGCGACGTAACTAGCGACCGCCACTACAATCACCACCACGAGGATGACAGCTGCGGTGATGACCGCCGGAACCCTCGATGGCCGAACGCCGAGTCCGGGAGGTCGCGAGGGCTTGGGATACGGCCTCGTAGGCGGCGCGTCACCAGGCCCGGGCGCCCAGGGGACGAAAGACGGCCCGCTGGGCGTCGGGCCCATACCGGTGCTCTCTGAACCGCTGGGCTCGTCCATTTCGACCACGGTAGCGCAGGATTTGCGTCCTGCCGACCCCTGGCCCCCGGCCTCTCGCTGACCGTTGTCCACAGGGTTGCGTGATGGTCAGATCTCTGTCCACAGATTTGCCACCGGGCCGCACGTTTTGGCCGCTCGTCCGGAGGCTTCCAACATGTCACCTCGGAGAAAATCAGCAGGCAAGAAGTCAGCACGCAGACAACGGCGTCGCCAGCCATTTCAAACACCGACTCGGCTCAGGGTGCGTCGGCCGGACGAGCTGCTGGCGATCATCCCTTACCTGATCGGATTCCATCCGCAGGAATCGCTCGTAGTGGTGTTCGTGCGATCGGGTCGCGTAATCCTCGCAGGCCGCTTGGATCTTCCGGCCGATGCAGACGGCGAGAAAATGGCGGATTTTATTGGAGCCTTGGCGAAGCGCGAAAGGGCGGAAGCTCTGGCGCTCGTCGCCTACAGCGCGGCGGCCTTGCCCGCAAATCGGCTGCTGACTCGACTTATGGATCACCTGACCGATCACGAGCTCACTGACGTGTTGTATGTCGGCCACGGGCGCTGGTGGTCATTGACCTGTGCCGATGAGTGCTGCCCGCTGGCCGGTACGCCGCTCGACCTCACCTCACACCCGCTGTCCGCCTCGGCGGTCTTGGCCGGGCTCGGCACTCGTACCAGCCGGCACGAGCTCGAGGCATCAGTAGCGGGCCCTCCAGACGACGAGCTGCCACGACTCGATCGGCTGATCGATGCACTGCTCGCGGATCATGAACAACTCGACGAGCCTGAAGAGGCTGGACGGCTTCTGGCCAGCATGATCGACCATGGGCTGGTCAACCCGGACGTTCTCGACGAGGAGAGCTGCGTGCTGCTCGGCCTGCTGGTCAGGGACGTACATCTGCGTGATCTTGCTTGGGCGCTGATAGTCCCGACCAGCGCTGATGATCATGTTCGGTTATGGGGTGCTGTCGTGGCTCATGTGCCGCCAACTGTGGCGGCGGCACCGCTGTGTTTGCTGGGGATTGCGGCATGGGTGCAAGGAGCCGGCGCATTACTGAACTGTTGCTCAGAACGATTGGCTCGCGTCCACCCGGATTATTCGATGGGCAGAGTGCTCGCCGAAATCTGCGAGCAAGCCATTCCGCCAAGTCGCTGGCAGGAGATTGGACACGACATCCAAGAGGAACTACGGGCTGAGTTTGCATTGCTGGCCGGATAGTGATTAGGGCATCGCGCAGCCGCCCAACGTGGAGCAACAACCACTAGGTTATTGGCATGACGCGCTTCGTGGTGTGCGGAGAAACTCTCATTGACCTGGTCCAATCCGAGGCGGCTGATGCTGATTCGTTCTCCTCGACTTGGCTGGCGCTCTCGGCGGGCGGCCCAATGAACTCGGCAGTTGCTCTTGGCAAGTTGGGTGGCGATACGCATTTCCTGGGCCGAATCTCAAGAGACGCTTTCGGTCGCCAACTGCGCCAGCACATCCTCGAAGCGAACGTGAACCTTGATCTTGCTACCGAGTCTTCGCAGGCTACCTCGATTGCTGTGGTGAGCCTGGATGAACTGGGTGTCGCCAGCTATACATTTCACTTCCACGACACGGCGAACTTCGGCTGGCAGATCGACGATCTGCCGGAGCTCTCCAGTGACGACTGGTTGCACATCGCTTCCTTGTCATGCATCGTCAGCCCGGGTGCGGAAGTTTTGCTCGACTGGATGCGCGATGTCCGAGCCGGAGTTTCCTACGACATCAACGTCCGGCCGACGGTGATCACCGATCCCGATGCGTACTGGAGCAAGGTACAGCCGTGGCTACGTGCGGTCGGTCGGCGCGGCGGCATTGTCAAGGCAAGCGATGAGGACATCAAGTTCCTGGCCGAGGCAGCCGGGAACGGCGCTGCTCAGGATGCTAGCGATCCTGTGGAGCTGGCCGGCCTTTGGGTCGAGCAGTACGGACTTGGGCTTGCAGTGATCACCCTCGGACCAGGCGGCGGAGTCGCCATCGAACCTGGTGGGAATATCACCCGCGTACCGGGCTTTCCCACCAAGGTGGTCGATACGGTCGGAGCCGGCGACACGTTCATGGCAGGTTTCCTCGATGGCTGGGTAAAGCTTGAGCTCAGCCTGGAAGCTAGCTTAGAACGCGGCGCAGCCGCTGCATCGATCGTCTGCGCCCGGCGTGGAGCGCAGCCGCCGACGTCGGCAGAGGTGGATGACCTCATAGCCGAGCGAACTTAGTCAGGGACAGCCCCAATCAAACGGCAGTTGCTGGGATTCCTGCTGCGCTGGTAAGCGCTTCGACGGCTTCCCGAGCGCGCGTCGGGCTGGGTGTCGAGCCGCCTACCTCGGTGACGTAGAAGGTATCGATAGCTTGGCCCGCGAGGGTGCTGATGTGGGCTGACCGGATCGACAGCCGAATCTCGCTCAGCGAACGACCGAGCGCGTAGAGCAGGCCCGCGCGGTCTCCGGTTCGGACTTCAATGACCGCCGCGGTCTCACTGGCATCCTTGATCAACTCCACGTACGGATTGGGCACCGCACCACTGCCATGCGCTCGGGCCTCTCGGCGCTGCACAGAGGTCAGGATGCCGGTTTCACCGGCCTCCAGACGGCTTAGTTGCTTGACCAGGTACGCCGTATCCGGCAAGTCGCTGACCACTTGCTTATCGACCCGCCAGCTATTGACGGCCACCCCTTCCACCGTGTGCAAGACGGCGGAGCGCACCTGCACCGAGTGTGCGGCGAGCAAGCCGGCGGTGTCGCTGAAAAGGCCTGGACGATCCCTTGCGGCAATGACCAACACGACCCCGCCTGGTTGGGGCTCAATCCGGATCCGCGGTCGTCCGTCGAGCTGCACGGATCGAGCCAGACCAAGATCAACGAGTTGAGTGACATCGACCCGGGTCGACTCATTGACCAGCAGCCCTTCGGCTTGGTCGGCCAGGCTGTTGATCAGCTGAGCCCGCCACGGCGACCAAGCGGCCGGACCGGCCGCGCGGGCATCCGCTTCGGTGAGATAGCGCAGCAAGTTGAGGACGTCCGCCCGGCCCTGAACGGCCTCCACGAGTGCGTCGAGCGTGGCGGGATCCGCGTGATCACGTTTGGTAGCCAGGGCAGCCAGGGTGAGGTGATGCCGGACCAACAACTCAACCAGTTCTGCGTCGGCCTGGTTGAGGCCAATCGCTCCGACGGCCTCCCGAGCAATAGGCGCCCCCCGGTCGGCGTGATGCACCCCGGCGCCGGGCACCTTGCCGATGTCATGAAAGAGGCAGGTCAGCAACAAGATGTCGGGCCGATCGACGCCCGTGAGGTGACGTTGCACCTCAGCAACCGTCTGGACCAGGTGTCGATCAACCGTGTGACGATGGATCGGATTGTGCTGCGGCCGGGCGCGGATCGGTTCCCAGGACGGGATCCATCGGCTGATGCAGCCTGCCAGGTCGAGCGCTTCCCAGGCCGCGATCACATTGGAGCCCGCGGACAGCATCTCCAACAACGCATTGCGAGCCGCGTCTGGCCACGGTGTCGGCAGCGGTTGCCCCAGCTTGCCAAGGTTGTCGGCTGTGACAGGGGAGAGGACCAGGCCGCGCTGCGCCGCTAATGCTCCGGCTCGCAGGCCGACGAGTGGATCGGCGGGATCTGCGTTGCGGTCCAGCCCGACCTCACCGGCGTGGATGATCAACCCGTGATCAGCTTGGACGTAGTCGGGCTTACGCTCCCGCTTGACGAAGCTCATCACCCGGCGCTGCGGTAATGCCTGCCGGGCCGCCCGTACGGTCAGGTCCACCGCGTGCCCGATTCTGCGTGCCGCCAGACTCACGTCGCGATGAAGATCATCGGCGTTGTCATAGTCCAGGCGGGCAGCGACTGCTGAGGTCTCACTGACGATCAATCGATCCAGGGTGCGACCGGCTGCCAGGTGCAAAGCGTCCCGGACGTCGAGCAGCCGCTCGTACGGTCCCCTTACGCCGACGTGCGGTCGGTCAGTCAGCCAGCTAGCTGCCAGCGCCCGCAGCATTGAGACATCGCGGAATCCGCCGCGTGCTTCTTTGAGGTCCGGCTCGAGCAGGTACGCAGCATCACCAAAGGTGGCCAGGCGCTCGTCCAGCGACGTCAGCAGTTCGGGGAATCGCTTCCGAGCGTTGCTGCGCCAGGTGTCCAGCAGCGCCGTACGCGCCCCTTTGACAAGGTCGGTGTCGCCGGTGATCACTCGCAGATCGAGCAGGCCGACACCGGCACTCAACTCCTGTCCGGCGACCTCGGCGCACTCCGCCGGCGTACGCACAGCATGATCAACGCGAATCCGTGCGTCCCAGAGGGGGTACCACAGGTCTGCGGCCAGCGTGTTGATCTTGGTCGAGTCCTTGCCCCAGGATTTGCCATCGTGCAGCAGTACCAGATCGATGTCTGAGCGCGGGCCGAGCTCCCGCCGGGCCAGGCTGCCGACAGCGGCAAGGGCGGCCCCGCTTTCAGGGCCGCCCACTTGCGCATAGAGGTCAACCAGCGCGGACTCGACGCATTCGGTGATCGAACGCCGACGATCCGGCCCTGCGGTGGAAGACCACTCAGACCGGATCGCGACGTTGAGGCGCTCGCTGGTTAGATCACGCTTCAGAGCGCGTCCAGCCCGCGCTCCCCGGTTCGCACGCGGACGATTTCATCCACCGGAACCGACCAGACCTTGCCGTCACCGATGCGACCGGTCCGAGCGCTCTTGACCAGGACATCGATGATGTCTTTCGCATCATCGTCGTCCACGAGCACCTCAAGTCTCACCTTGGGCACCAGGTCGACGGTGTACTCCGCCCCCCGGTAAACCTCAGTGTGGCCCCGCTGACGCCCGAAGCCGCTGGCCTCGCTGACGGTCATTCCCTCGACGCCGAACGACTCGAGTGCGGTCTTGACCTCGTCCAACATATGCGGCTTGATAATCGCTGTTACCAGCTTCATGCCGTCACCTCCTGACCATTCTTGCTGTCTGATTCGAGCTGGCTTGGCGCGGAGCCGCCATAGGACAGCCCGCGTGCCCCTGCAAAGGTGCCGAGATCGTAGCCCGTCTCTGCGTGCTCCACCTCGTCGACGCCGGTGCGTTCGTCTTCTTCGCTGACGCGGAATCCGACAGTCTTGTGCAGTATGAAGCCGATGATCAAGCTCATGATCAGGCTGTAGAAGAGCACGGCGAAGGCTCCGACTGCCTGCCGCCACAGCTGGTCAAAACCGCCGCCGTAGAACAGTCCGTTGACGCCAGCCGGTGCTGCCTCGGTCGCTAGGAAGCCAACCGCGAGGGTGCCCCAGAGACCGCCGAAGAGATGGACGCCGACGACGTCAAGCGAGTCGTCAAAGCCCAACTTGTACTTCAGTCCGACGGCCAGCGCACAGATGACGCCAGCGAGAACGCCAACGATGATCGCGCCGACCGGTGAGACCGAGGAGCAGGACGGAGTAATGGCAACCAAGCCGGCGACGACGCCAGATGCGGCGCCGAGGGAGGTGGCATGGCCGTCGCGAATGCGCTCGGTGATCAGCCAGCTCAAGGAGGCAGCGGCGGTGGCGACCATGGTGTTCACCCAGACCGTTGCCGCCGTGGTGCCGGCGGCGATCGCGGAGCCGGCATTGAAGCCGAACCAGCCGAACCACAGCAAGCCAGCACCAATCATGACCAGTGTCAGGTTGTGTGGCCGCATTGGATCGCGCTTCCAGCCGAGCCGTTTGCCCAGAATGATGGCAAGAGCAAGACCAGCCGCACCCGCGTTGATGTGGACGGCTGTGCCACCGGCGAAGTCGATTGCCTTCAAGTTGTTGGCGATCCAGCCACCAGTGTGCTCTCCGGAAGAGAAGTCGAATACCCAGTGGGCGACCGGGAAGTAAACGAGGGTGCCCCAGATCACGGTGAAGACCATCCAGACGCCGAACTTCGCGCGATCGGCGATAGCACCAGAGATCAGGGCGACGGTGATGATCGCGAACACGGCCTGGAATGCGACGAAGGCCATCACCGGGTAGATACCCGTCTGGTCGTCGAAGGAGACCTCGGTGGTGGCTCCCATGAGGCCTTTGAGACCTAGGTACTGAAGCGGATCGCCGAGGAGGCCGTAGCCGATGTCGTCTCCGAAGGCAGTCGAGTAGCCCCAGAGAATCCAGATGACGGAGATCGAGGCTAGCGCCCCGAAGCTCATCATCATCATGTTGAGAACGCTCTTCGCGCGGACCATGCCGCCGTAGAACAGAGCGAGGCCCGGCGTCATGAGCAGCACCAGTGCTGCTGACGCCAGAAGCCACGCAGTGGTCCCAGTGTCAATCTCGAGTGGTGTCATTGTGCTTCTTTCGGTGACGGGGACTGGAAACGGATGGGAACCCCCCGGGCGGCTGGATCCTCGACGCCGGAGGTTACGCAAAACTCTGCTAGCCCTGTGTTGCACCAAACGTGCGCTCGGTTACACCCGCGTCACAGTTGGCAGAGCAATGTGACGGCCGTGTTTCGCTAGCCAGCGCTACCGCTCAGCGGCCTGTCGCGCCGCCCACGCGGAGGCCACCATGTCATCGACTGTGTGGCGCATCTTCCAGTTCAGGTCGCGCCCGGCCAGTTCACCGGTCGCCACGATCCGAGCCGGGTCTCCAGGGCGTCGGGGTCGCATCTCCGGGGTGAAGTCGATGCTCGTGACGCGGTTGACGGCGTTCATGATCTCGCGCACTGAAAGCCCGGTCCCACTGCCAAGGTTGTAGACACGTTCCAGTGGCCGGCCCTCCTGGAGAGCTTTGGCGGCGGCTACATGGGAGAGGGCAAGATCAGATACGTGAACGTAGTCACGCACCGTGCTCCCGTCCGGAGTCGGATAGTCGTCCCCGTTGATGTAGGGCACCTCTCCTGCGACTAGGCGCTCGAAGATCAACGGAAAGAGATTGTGCGGGCTGGTGTCGGGCAGATCGTCGTATCCCGAACCCACCACGTTGAAGTAGCGCAGCGAGGTATGACGCAGTGGCGCTGGCCCGGACGCCGTGGCCGTCGCTTGATCACGGAGCAGCCACTCGCCCACCAGCTTCGACTCGCCGTACGGGGACTCCGGCCTGGTCAGATCGTCCTCACTGACCAGATCGCTGAGCGGCGTGCCGTAGACCGCAGCGCTGGAGGAGAACACAAACCTGCTTACGCCGTTGTCGGCCATCGACTCCAGCAAGGTGATCATGCCGGTGACATTTTGGGTGTAGGTATGCAGCGGTCGGCTCACCGAAACCCCGGCGTACTTGAAGCCGGCGAGATGCACGACGCCAGCAATGGTGTGTGCGGCGAAGATCTCGTCGAGAAGCTCCCGGTGCAGCACACTGCCGACGTAGCAAGGGACGTCATCGCGGACGAAGCTGCGATGCCCGCTGGACAGGTCATCGACAACGACGGCCGGAATACCGTCGGCCGTGAAGGCGCGTACCACATGCGAGCCGATGTAGCCGGCGCCGCCGGTCACCAACCAGGTCATCTAGGAGTGCACCTCTCGCTCGCCCGCCAACAGATCGGCCTCAGCGTATCGGGGCCCGAACTCTTACGTCGGTGATCTTGATGTCGAGCACCTGCTCGGTCGCCGCGATCGCATCAGCAAACAGGTCATCGGCTAACACGGGATGCGGATCGAGCATGGTGACCTCGATGTCGGTCCGTCGCCCCTTGGTGATCGTTTTCCAGCTGGCCACCAGGTGGCCGTCGTGAAGCACAACTGGAGAGAAGAGGCCGTTCACCTTGGCCCAGACTTTGGGCAGCTGCTGCTCGGTCAAGAACCGCGTGCGATTTCGACCTTGGTAGCCGACCAGCAACCCGTCGAACTCGGGCAGCAGCCGTAATCCCGGATCGGAAACGCCGCTGGCGGCCGCGTCCGCAAGGTCCAGATAGTCCTCATCGTTCGGGCCGCGCAGATGGATGACCTGCTGGTCCAGCTCGCGCAGCGCCTCGTCTACCGCACTCAGACCCACGGCGAAGAAGAAGCTGAGATCTTGCCGCAGCGCGGGCCCGTACGAGCCGAGGTGGATCCGTACGAGGTTTGCCAGTGCCTCTGCAAAGTCGCTGTGGGGCAGATCGGGCAGCAAACTACGAGCTCGTCGATGGTAGATGTCGGTTCGTTTCTCCCAGCGAATGTCGCGCGGGCGCCGGAGCAGACCGCTGTGACCCCAAATGAGGCTGTCCGAGAGCACGTCTGGCCCGCCGTCAGTCCAGTTCGCGTCGCGCTGGGCAAGCCAGGCACGGGAATGCGACACGATCTCCGCGCGAGAACGCCAGTCATCGGAAGTGAACGCTTCGATTTCTGCCGCCAGTTGCTCCGGGCTGATCTGCTCCAGCTTCAACACATTGCGCAACCGGCGCGCTCGAGTACTACGCGCCACCGCATCGAGCCACCCGAACTGCTCGACCCCGCTGGTGTGAACGGTGCCGCGGATATTGCTGGTTTTGACCAGCCGGTGTGACTCGAACAATTCGCAGACAGTCGCGTAGCCGACACCAGGCAGCCTCGATGAAATGGCGAGGAAGGGTGCTCTGGGCACTTGGGATTGGATGGGTCCCAGCCGTTGGAACAGATCCAATACCGCTTCGGGCCCGCGCTCGGCGACTGGCGGAAACTGCCGGGCCAGTGTCCGTAGCCGGAGCTCGTCATGGCTAAGCCGCTGCACGCGTCTGACGTTAACCGGCGACCCCGACATCAGACCCTGAAAACGCGTCACCCGAAGCCGAAAATGACATGGATTCGACCGCTTCTGCGTCACTGGTGATGCAAAATCAGGGCGGCTCGCACGAGCCGGTGCGCTACCCTGACCGTATGCAACGGGTTGCCCTCCTTACGTAGCCGCGTAGGTACGCCTGCGCGGCAGCCCCTCACGCCCAGGCGGCGAGGGGTTTTTTCATGTCCAGCGCAGCGATCCACAACCAAGGAAACGAGAAAAGATCATGACCGAGCAGATCGAGCGGGTCGAGGAGGCTGCTGCACCGACCGAGACCGCTCCGCGGGAGCGGACCGGTTACGACGCCCGCGCTGCCCAGGAGCGCTGGCAGGCATTCTGGGAAGCCGACCAGACCTTCGTCCCTGCTGATGACGGTTCGCGGGAACGCCGGTATGTGCTCGACATGTTTCCGTACCCCTCGGGTGATCTGCACATGGGTCACGCAGAGGCCTTTGTGATGGGTGATGTGGTCGCCCGCTACCTGAAGCTGCGGGGCTACGACGTACTTCATCCGATCGGCTGGGACTCCTTCGGGTTGCCTGCGGAGAATGCGGCAATCGAGCGGAACGCTCACCCGGCCGAGTGGACCTACGCCAACATCGAAACCCAGGCGACGTCATTTCGGCGCTATGGACTGAGCTTCGACTGGTCTCGTCGGCTGCACACCTCCGATCCCGAGTACTACCGCTGGACGCAGTGGCTGTTCCTGCGTTTCCGGGAACGCGGTTTGGCGTATCGGAAGGCCAGCTATGTCAACTGGTGCCCGAAAGACCAGACGGTGCTGGCCAATGAGCAGGTGATCGCAGGATTGTGCGAGCGCTGCGGCTCGGTCGTCACCAAGCGGCTGCTGACTCAGTGGTATTTCAAGATCACCGAATACGCGCAGCGGCTGCTGGACGACATGAATGATCTTGTTGACGGCTGGCCCGAGCGGGTGCTGACCATGCAGCGCAACTGGATCGGCCGTTCCGAGGGCGCCTACGTCGATTTCATGATCGAGAATCACGCCGAGCCGATCAGAGTTTTCACCACCCGGCCCGACACGCTGTACGGCGCTACGTTCTTCGTCATCGCCCCCGACGCGCCACTGGCCGCCGAGGTCGTCAGTGATGATCAGCGCACGGCATTCGAGGAGTACCTGGAGCAGACCAAGCACATCACCGAGATCGAGCGGCAGGCCACCGAACGCCCGAAGACCGGTGTCTTCTTGGGGGTGCACGCGACAAACCCGGTGAACGGCGAGAAGATCCCGGTCTACGCGGCCGACTACGTGTTGGCCGAATATGGCACGGGCGCGATCATGGCCGTTCCCGCTCATGATCAACGCGACTTGGACTTCGCCCGCACCTTTGAGCTGCCGGTACGCGAGGTTGTTGCCACCGGCGAGCCAGATCCGGCCGCCACAGGCATTGCGACGCCCGGAGACGGCAGCTATATCAACTCCGACATCCTGAACGGCCTGACGGACAAGGAGATGGGCGTTCGCGCGATCGTCGCCAAGTTGGAGGCCGAGGGCGTCGGCAAGGGTGCAGTTACCTTCCGACTACGGGACTGGCTACTGAGCCGGCAACGATACTGGGGCTGCCCGATACCGATCATCCACTGCGAGCGATGTGGGGAGGTGCCGGTGCCCGATGATCAACTGCCTGTTGAGCTGCCTTACTTGGCGGGCACCGATCTTGCCCCCAAAGGAACCTCGCCACTGGCGGCCGCGACAGAGTGGGTCAACGTCGAGTGTCCGAAGTGCGGTGGCCCGGCAAAGCGTGACACCGACACGATGGATACCTTCGTCGACTCGTCGTGGTATTTCTTCCGCTACTGCTCGCCGGGTGATCAAGATGGGCCGTTCGATCCTGTCGATGTGCGTCGCTGGATGCCGGTCACCCAGTACGTCGGCGGTGTGGAGCATGCGATCTTGCATCTGCTGTACATGCGGTTCTTTACCAAGGTGCTGCATGACATGGGCATGGTCGAATTCGAAGAGCCGATGCGCCGGCTGCTGAATCAGGGTCAGGTGATCAACCAGGGCAGGGCGATGAGCAAGTCGCTGGGCAACGGCGTCGACCTGGGCGTACAAATCGATGCGTTCGGTGTTGATGCGGTACGGCTGACTGTGGTCTTCGCCGGGCCGCCCGAGGAGGACATCGACTGGGCCGACGTGTCGCCGGCTGGTTCACTGAAGTTCCTGCAGCGGGCGTACCGGCTGGCGGAGCAGGTGACCAGCGAACCCGGCGCGCCGGTGGGTGCCGGTGACCTTGAGCTGCGGAGGGAGACTCATCGGCTGCTGGCCGACATCGACTCGGCCATCGGTCGGCAACGGTTCAATGTGGCCGTCGCCCGAATCATGGAACTGGTCAATGCGACGCGTAAGGCGATGGACGGAGCACCTGGTCCAGCTGACCCTGCAGTGCGCGAGGCCGCTGAGGTGATCACCATTGCGCTGAGTCTGGTTGCCCCCTATGTCGCCGAGGAAATGTGGGAACGACTAGGTCGTACGCCCTCGGTCGCCAGTGCCAGCTGGCCGATGGTTGATCCCAGTCTTCTGGTGACTCAATCGGTCACCTGTGTGGTGCAGGTACAGGGCAAGGTACGCGGCCGGCTTCAGGTGCCGCCGGAGATCGGTGAGGACGAGTTGCGCTCCCGGGCTCTGGCTGACGAGTCGGTGGTACGCGCGCTGGGAGGCCGTGAGGTCGTCAAGGTGATCATCCGAGCTCCCAAGCTGGTCAGTATCGTGGCGCAGTAGCAAGTTGGCTCAAAAGGGGTCAAGAACGACATGCCTTTCGCCTAGGTCGATGTCGTTCATGACCACATTTCCCTGAGCACAACTGGCGCCTCAGCGGGCCAGCTCGGGGGCTGCATCGATTTCCATAGCTGCTGTTCGCAAGGACTCCGCCACCCCCGCGTCCCGCATGCGTTGGTAGACGGGATCACCTTCTGTCGCGACGCGGTCAACTCCCTCGGCTGCGGCTCGGATTCTGGCCTGCACCGTCGCAACGAACGCAGCCAGATCGCCGGTCCAGCCGTATTCAGCGAGAAACAGCCGGAGCCGACGCGGCCGTTGGGAGAATGCGGTGAAGCCTTCGGGCTGCACAATGTGACGGGCATGCAGGGGCACCCAAGCGAACGCGGTGAAGGCCAGGTCCCATTCCCGCGTCACGGGGGCAGCCAAGTCCCAATCGAAGAAGCCGCGAAGCCGGCCATCGCCGGTCCAGACCGCGTTATAGGGAGCGGCGTCGTTGTGACCGACGATCAGCCCGGGCCGCCACACTGTGCCTTCCCGCCAACGCGCATCCTTCGGTGGCTGAAAGCCCGCAACAGCCAGGTGGTAGTTCCGGAGCCAGCGGGCCACTTGCACCAGAGCGTCATCTGAGTGGACCCATGGTGGCCATGGCCGCTGGTCGGCGACAGTGTTGCCCGCCAGAAACGAGAGAATCTCGCGGCCCTGCCGGTCGATGCCGAGAGCCTTCGGCGCACCCGTAAAGCCCACCTCTTCGAGATAGTGCAAGAGGGCGTGCACCGCAGGCGTCCAGGGACCGACCTGACGTCGGACGGTATTGCCGATACGAACAGCGCCGCCGCCCTTACCCCCTGCCAGAACCTGTTCTTCCATACCCGTCATCGTCCGTGCTTACTTGCCTCCGGCGTTACGTCAAGGCAAGCGTTGCAAACAGACCCCGGTGATCGGTGCCCGTTATGCCGAAGCTGGTCACCGATGTTGCCGTGAGCTCTTCGTTGATCAGAACGTGATCGATGGGCAGCAAAGGTGGGTACGGCTTGTCGGCGGGATAGGTCGGAAGCCAACCGGCCCCGGCGACATCGGTAGCGCTCTTCATGCCGAGACGTCGCAGGGCCTGCATTGGCCCATGATCATCGACGGCATTGAAGTCTCCGGCGACAACCAATGGCTGGTCAAGATTGTCGTTCACCGCCTCGTGCAGGACCTGGTGCTCAGCAGTCCAGCGATCACCGCCGCAATAGGGGTTGCACGGGTGCACAGCCATCAGCCGAGTGCTTCCGATCTTGGGGATGCGTACGGTTGTCTCCCACTGCTGAAAAGAGGTATTGCCGATCAGCTCGCTGTGACTCAGCGGAAATCGCGAATAGACCGCGGTGTTGGTGAAACCGTCCTTCGGATCTCCCAAGGAGTAGGGAAAGCGTTCGTCCCAGCCGAATGGCTTCAAGTCCTGCAGGGCGGCGGGTGTCGCCTCGACCAAGATCACAATGTCAGCCCGCTCGGCACGTTGAGCGACCTTCCGGGAGTCCGCTCCACCGTTGTACATGTTCAAGCTCATCAATCGAAACGTCGCAGTACCGGCCGCTCGATGATCATTTACGAACAGCGGTGCCAGCCACGCCAGATGACAGAGGGTGAGCAGGGCGACCGCAATGGTGATCACGGCGATCACCAGCCGGTGTTGGGTCCGCACCAGCACGATCAGCAGGCAGCCGAGTGCGACCAGGTAGCCGAGCAACCCGTACGCGATGAACGCTGCAAGTCGCGCTGTCTGATCGTCGGACGGAGGAAACACCCGCATGGCGGTCGCGACGATCGCGGGCAGCAACGCAAGTGCCGCGATGGTGCAGAGCAAGCCGTGAAATCGGGGTCGCGCTGGTTGAGTGTCCCAGGCCGCGGCGGTGCGTGGGGTCCCCGTGCGGCTTATGGTCACCGCGCCAGGATGCCTGGTCAAACCAAGCTAGTACCTGATCGACACTCCAGGACACTGCTCGCTACCGGCTTCGCCGTGGTGCATGCGGATTCCTTCGCACCATTTGGAGCGTCTGAGGATTCGGCGGAAACTCCGATCTGCTCCGTTCGCCGGTTTCATTCCAGCCCAGAGCGCGGTAGAACGCACGTGCCGTGTAATTGTCGGTGAGTACCCAGCAGAACGCGTCCAGGGCGCCACCGGCGTAGATCTCCATGCAAGCAAACTCGAGCAAGGTCGTACCGTAACCGCGGCGGGTGTGATCGGGAACGATGCCGAGGTGTTGCACGGTCTCGGCGTCGAAAGTCACGTAGCCCACTGGACTCTCCCGCACTTCCAACAGATAGGTGTGCGTGAGCCTGTTGTGGAGTACCTGTCGCCATCGCCGGGCAATCGCGCTCGCCGGAAACGGATACTGCTGGGGCGGGAAGATGTGCGCCAGGGCGTCTTCGTTCGCCGCGCGCTCTAATCGGGTCAGCAAGCGGCCTTCCTCGGGTCGCGCGCGCCGGATGCGTACGCCGGTCTCCTCGTTCTCCACCGGCGGATCGTGCACATCCAAGACGTCGAGCAACTCCTCGGCGATCCGGTCGGCTCGAGTAACACGCCCCCGGCGGCTTGCGAGGTTGGACTTCTGCACGCACCACGCCTCGGCGGCCTTCTCCTCTGAGCCGACGAGTAGCCCGTTCTCACCTGGAGCGATCACGGTGATGTCGTCCCAGTCGAAGCTATATCGACGGAATGGGTTGATGATCTCAACGTTTTGATCGCTGACCCGCAGCCGCGGATGAAAACCGAAACGCCAGGCGTAAAGCAGGGCCAGCACGGTGAGCGTAATGAGCAGCACAGGCAGCCACGACGAGCTGCCGTTCTTGTAGATCAGGTACGCCAGGATCGGAATGACGATTCCGGCTGTCACTGTGAAGATCGACACCACAACCAGGGTCACCGGCCCAGCGCGCCAGACGCGAAGCTTTGGGTCACGCATTGGGTCTACGTTGTCCTCCGGCAACCAGGCGGGGGCCGATTCCCCGAGGTCTGCAATCGGCTGTGTCGCTCGTCCTACGCTGAGCAGATGCCTGGCGTCGCAGTGGTGACTGACTCGACGTCTTCTCTCGACCCAGCCGACGCTGCCCGCGCAGACGTCACGATCATTCCATTGCAGGTCGTCATCGACGACCTCAGCCGTCCAGAATCGGACGTACGACCACGAGAGGTGGCAGATGCATTACGCGCCGGTCGGCGAGTCAGCACATCCCGACCTACGCCTGACATGATCAAAAACACCTACGCAGAGCTGGCGGCTGCCGGACACGACGCCATCGTGTCGGTCCATCTCAGTAGCAAGATTTCTGGCACCTGTGGTGCGGCACAGGTCGCTGCGGCGTCGGTGGACATTCCGATCACTGTGGTGGACAGCATGACTTTGGCGATGGCCACCGGCTATGCGGTGCTGGCCGGAGCCGAGATGGCTCGCTCCGGCGGGCCTCCAGCGGAGGTCGTCGGACAGATTCGCCGCCGGGCGGCCGCCGCGACCACCTACTTCTACGTCGACAGCCTGGAATACCTGCGACGCGGTGGCCGGATCGGAACGGCTGCAGCGATGCTGGGTTCGGCCCTCGCAGTGAAGCCCCTGCTCACCGTTACTGACGGGGAGATTCGACTCTACGAGCGGATCAGGACGGAATCGAAGGCGCTGACTCGGCTGGAGGAGCTGAGTCTTGAGGCGTTGGCACAGGCAGCGGGAAGCAACGGTGCTGTGGACGTCGCCGTGCATCATCTCGACAACCCTGAGGGCGCACGTCGGCTCGTCGAGCGGCTCCGCGGCCGGATGCACAGCGGCAATGTCGTGGTCTCGGAGGTCAGCGCAGTGCTCGGCGTCCACGTCGGTCCTGGGACGGTGGGAATAGTCGTGTCACCGCGGGTCTGAGTTGTCCCCAGCCGCGAATCCCCTTGAAGCGCCATCCACAGATTGGTGATCGCGCGGCGCGTATCGGGCTGGCGTCCTTAGCTTCCCGATATGGGATACCAACCGAAGGCTGACGTGGAGCTGGCCCGGCTGATCAGCGATCGTCTCGCCGCTGTGTTGGCGGAGCGGCCGCCACGACGGGCGCGCGATCCAGGACCTACGCCGGATGCCGAGCTCATGGAGCTTGGTCCGAGTTCCACCGCTCAGGCCGACGAGCTGCCGCAACAGCGTTTCAGCCGGATGCATGTCGGGGTGATCAGCGTGTTGCTGATCCTAGGCCTCATCACGGCGGGATGGATGTTGCTGCGCGCTCGGCCCGTCGCGGTGGCCAGCCCCGGCGGAGTCGTCACGGTGGGCACGCCAACCCCGGCTGCCGCGTCTGCAACACCCACGACGGGCAAGAGCGCTAGCAAGATCGTTGTTCATGTGCTCGGAGCAGTGCGGCGCCCTGGCCTGGTCAAGTTGGGCGAAAATTCACGAGTCCAGGACGCCATCGATGCGGCTGGTGGGCTAACAAGTCGCGCGGACCCGGGTGAGCTGAACCTCGCCCAGGTGCTGAATGACGGTCAGCAGGTGGTGATCGGCACCGCTGCTGACCCGGCGGGGGAGGTGCGGGACCAGCCGGGGTCGGCCACCGGCGGCGGTTCGTCGTCCGCTTCGGGAGCGCTCGATCTGAACCGGGCGAATCAGTCGCAGCTTGAGGAACTGCCTGGGGTCGGACCCGTCACTGCGCAGGCAATTCTCACCTGGCGGCAGCAGCACGGGCGGTTCAGCCGGATCGAGGAGCTGCAGGAGGTAGATGGCATCGGACCCAAAACGTATGCCCAGATCGCTCCTCACGTGCGGGTGTGAGGACGGCAGCGCCCGCGGCGGACCTCCGAATAGTGCCCTTGGCGGTGGCGGCGTGGGCGGCCGCGTGGTTGGGAACCGGAAGCGTTCCGGCCGGCATTGCAATCGCAAGTGCGGGTGGGGCGGCAGCTCTGGCGGCCGCGATCCTGCGGCGGTCAGCCTTGTTGCTGACGGTCGCCTTGATCATCGTCGCGGTGCTCTGCGCCGGCCTTGTCAACGTGCACCGCCTGCGGCATGGGCCTGTCGCGGCGCTGGCGGCGCATCGCGCGGTCGTGTCCGCCGAAGTCGAGATCCGGGCGGACCCGCATCGGATCGCCGGTAGCGGGCCGAGAGCGAGTGCTGCAGTCATGAAGGCAGCCACCGTACGCCTCGAGGGCCGAGGCGGCGCCTGGCTCGTTCGAGCGCCGCTGCTGCTCGTTGTCAGTGGGCCGGAGTTTGAGCAGTGGTTTCACGTCCCAGTAGGGAGTCGAGTCCGCGTTGACGGTCGCATGGAGGTAGCCGAGCCAGGTTCGGAGGTGGCGGCCGTACTGCGAGTGCGTGGTTCACCAGCCGTTGTGAAGGCACCCTCGCTTGGCCTGAGGCTTGTCGAACGGGTTCGCGCGGGCTTGCGGCAGGCGGTTGCGGATCGTCGGCCGGAGCCACGAGCGTTGGTGCCGGCCCTTGTCCTCGGTGACACATCAGCGTTACGGCCAGAGGTGACCGAAGACTTCGCTTCGACCGGGCTTACTCATCTCACCGCCGTGTCAGGCGCCAATCTCACCTTGTTGTTGGCCTTCCTGCTGACCATCGCGCGCTGGGTTGGCGTCCGCGGCTGGTGGTTGCGCGTCGTCGGCCTTGGCGGGGTGATCATCTTCATCGCGCTGTGTCGCAGCGAGCCGAGCGTGCTGCGGGCCGCTGCGATGGGACTGGTGGCCTTGGCCGCACTCGGCTCCGGCAGTCGAGCGGCCGGCGTACGCAACCTCGCCGTCGCAACCGTGATCTTGCTGTTGATGGATCCGTTTCTCAGCAGGTCGGTCGGCTTTGCACTGTCGGTCCTGGCCTGTGCGGGCATCGTCTGGTGGTCCCGACGCTGGACCATGATCATCAGTCGCTGGCTGCCGCAGATCATCGCAGAGTCGATGACAGTCCCGCTCGCGGCTCAACTCGCTACGACGCCACTGGTGGCGGCGATCTCGGGACGGGTCAGCATCTCCGGCCTCCTGACGAATGCGCTGGCCGGCCCCTTCGTCGGTCCTGCGACGGTGCTCGGCTTTGCTGCTGCCGGTGCCTCGCTGCTCAGCCAGACGGTCGCTGCCGGGTTCGGCTTCGGCGCCGCCTGGTGCGCTCAGATGATCATTTGGATTGCGTCTCTTGGTTCCCAGTTACCTGGCGCGGAGTGGCACTTGCCGGTGACGCCGCTGACGCTGACCTGGCTGACCATCAGCTCGGTGTTCCTCGGGCTCTCGATGGCGTCCGTGCTCGCGCGACCGTGGCTCGCCCTCCTGCTTACCGGGATCATGATCATCTGTCTGTGCGGGACCCCCCGCCAGCCGGGCTGGCCGCCCAACGGCTGGATCCTGGTCGTCTGCGACGTTGGCCAAGGCGACGGGATCGTGGTACGCACCGCACCGGGCAGCGCGATCGTGGTCGATACAGGTCCAGCCCCCGCCGCGATGCGAGGCTGTCTGGACCGGTTGGGCATCCGTCGCGTACCACTGTTGATCATCACCCACTTTCATGCCGATCACGTCGACGGCATGCTCGGCGTTCTGCAGCATCGCCGCATCGGTCAGCTGTGGGTCAGCCCATTGGCTGCACGGGGACCGCTGTCCATGCTGGTCGCTCAGCAGGCCGCGCAGCACGGCATTCCGGTCTATGCGCCGCTCCGCGGCACCAGCGCCAGCATCGGAGATGTCCAACTGCAGGTGTTAGGGCCGGTCGAGCATGTAGCCGCAGGCCAGGATGAATCCTCCCAGCAGAACGACGACAGCTTGGTGATCATGGTCACTGTCGCCCGGCTGAGACTGTTGCTCACTGGCGATGTCGAACCACCCGGCCAGCAGGCAATCGTCGAAAGTGGGGCCGATCTTCACGCCGATGTTGTGAAGATTCCGCACCACGGCTCGGCGCAACAGGATCCCGGCTTTCTCGCGGCTACGCACGCGCGACTCGCGATCGCGAGCGCAGGCGTCGACAACGACTACGGTCACCCGGCTCCGCGTACGCTGCAGCTGGTCCGGTCCCTAGGCATGACGGTGCTCAGCACGAATCAAGTCGGGTCCGTCGCAGTCGAGCTGTCCAACGGCCAACTTGCCGCGGTGAAACAGCGATGACTCCACGGCACTAGATCGAGACCGGAAAACGGAGCGGGCCGCGCAGCGTTGTACCGGGGCGCATAGTCATAGGCCCGGCCTGGCGGATACTCGGAAATCGCTCGGCAAGAGCGCGGATCGCCTGGCTCAGCTCCAGCCGCGCCAGCGGTGAGCCGAGGCAATAGTGAATGCCGCCCGAGAAGGCGAGATGCTCGACCGGAGACTCGCGGGTGATATCGAACCGGTTAGGTTCTGGATACACCTCGGGATCACGGTTGGCCGCGGCCAGCAACGTGATCATCCACTGGTTTCTGGCCACCACCACGTCGCCGATCTGCACCGGCTCATGTGCCACTCGGGCGGTCTGTTGCACCGGCGGGTCGAAGCGGAGCACCTCCTCGGCAACCGCAGGCGCGAGGGTGGGATCGGCAACCAACAGCTCCCATTGCTCGCGGTCAGCCATCAGCCAGCGCATGCCACTGCCGATGGCGTTGACCGTGGTCTCGAAACCGGCTATCAGCAGCAGCCGGACCAGCGCGGCAAGTTCGGTAGTGGTAATCGCCCGACCCTGCTCGGCTACCAACGCCGACACCAGATCATCGCCAGGATCTACCGCACGGCGTTCCAACAGTTCACTAAACGTTGCTCGCAGCTCGGCATCCGCGGCGGCCAGCGTGCGAGCCTGTCCGAGCGACCAGATGCCGTCAAGCGCTTGGGCGATGGTCGAGCCGAGCCACCTGAATTTTTCAGGCTCGTTGGGCAGCCCGAGCAGATGTGTCATCACTGCGATCGGCAATGGGGAAGCGAATGAGGTCATGAGATCAAATTCCCGATCCTGCTCACATTGGTCGAGCAGCTGCTGGATCGCCTGATCGACCAAGTCGGCATAGCCTGCCATCCGTCGCGGCGTAAAGGCCGGCGCGGCAAGTCGACGGATTCGAGTGTGATCAGGCGGATTGAGCTCCAGCAGCGAGAGGTCCAAGCCGGCTTGATGAGCTAGATCCTCGCTGTCATCGTCAGGGCTCGGGCCAAATTTCCGGCTGCGCAGCACCTCGTTACACAGCCGATGGCTCGTGGTCGTGTAGTTGCCCAGTCGCGTCGGCAGCACAGCACCCTGAGCGCGCATCTCTTCGTAGATCTGGTACGGGTCGTGTTGGCCGTTGGGCAGCACAAGCCGGCTGAACAGATCACCGCGTACATGCGCCGAGTAGTAGATCCGCGCTCGCTCCCGATACATCCCAGCGAGGAACTTGGCTGCCTGGAGCGTCTTTGTCGCGGTACTCACGCAGCCAGCATGCCTGGAGGATCAACGCGGCCCGGTGGTCGGATTGATGCTGAGGAGCTGTCCTTGGCAGCTGACCACGGCCTCTGGGCCTGCCTCGCCCTGAGTGATGTGTCCCTCGGCAGGATTGTCACCACCCGGTACGTTGGCGAACCGCACACCCATCGGCGGACCATGCTTGCAGTCATAGCGCCACAGCTCGGCGCTATCGGTAAGGCCGATGCCCAGCAGGTGGTTGGCGCCGGTGTCGAAACGATTCGTGCCGGCGACGACCAGGACATCGCCATACTGGGCGGCCACTATCCGACCGGAAATCCTGGCTCCTTCAGGCGTGTGAGCAGTTACTGGTGAAAGTGACACCGGAAGCGTATGGGTAGAGAGCTGCTGGTAACCGGAGAAGGCTGTCACGGTCCGGCAGGTGAAGCCGGTGATCACCAAAGTCTTCGCCGGCTCTCTTTGCTGGGAGACGCTGGTGGGCTGGTCGAGGATCCACGAGCCACACGTGAAATGCACCTCATCAGCGGGGCTGGCGTACGTCAGATTGTTCACCCGCTTGTTGGCTTGGGTAGTCGCCGGCCAACCGATCGCGGCGGTGATGATCAAGATGCCGACCACGATGAAGATCCGGCCGACGAACGCCATCTCGCGCCGCGGCGGCCAGGCCTGATAGGCGACCCAGATGGCAACACCGATCAACAAGCCAGTGATATAGAGCAGCACCGTGCTGGAGGTCAAGAGTGCGGCTCGGTTCAATGCGACGGTGTTGCCCTGGAGCCTGGCACCCGCAACACGTAGCTCGGGAGCGAACAGCCAGCGCCCAACGGCAACCGGGCCCGCCGCGATGATCGCGTACACGGCGAGCAGCGGCAGTCCGCTGTACCAGGCCTTGGGAGGCAGCGGACCTAGGTTGTCCAGGAATCCGTGTAACGCCGCATAGCCGGCGCTGAAGACCCATGCGATCAACAGCATTACCCCGACCATCGAAGAGGACAGACTCCCGCGCACAGCGAGCCCGATGATGATGGTGAGCGCGGCTATCAGACCGAGCGCTGCGGGCGCGAGCATCGCGGTGCGACCGAGCCAATGCCGAGTACGAGACAGCCAGAAAAGCGCGAACGCACAGACCAAAAGCGCCAGAGCTGGTAGTCCCCACTGACCATTTTGAGCCTGGACCTGAGGCTGGCCATGGCTGGTCAAGGCAACGGAAGCCAGCGGAGCGAGCTGGGTGAGCCACAAGTTGTGCGCCGGAAAATGGCCGACTTCGGGAATCCAGTACACGATGAAGAAGACCCACTGGGCTCCGAGGGAGATCACCAACGGGATGGTGGCAGCCTGCCGGATCTTTCGAGAGACCTCCGCCCGCTCGGGAGACTTCGGTCCGAGCGACCCCACGTCCGGCCGGCCCGCCTGCGGATTGGTGTAGGCGATCTTGCTCACGACGGAAGGCCGCTCATGATCATGGCATCAGCCCGTGGTGTCCGCCGCTACGAATTCGACGCGATCATGAGGAACCAGCCGGCGTAAGGCCTCTCGATCGGACTGCGAGCCAATAGCCAGGCCGCGGGCCCGCTCCTCGGCCGACCGCAGAGCCTGATCAACGCCGATCCGCAGGACCGAGTCCTCCCCCAGCAACCGAACCCAGACAAGGCGTCCGGGACTGCCATCCACCTGCTTGAACCAGGCACGAACCAGGTCTTCGTAGGAATCAGCCACAGCGGCAACGAAATGCAGGCCGCGGTCCTCGAAGTAATCGCCGAACGTTTCCCGCAGCCGGCTGCTTTCGTAAGCTCCCGGCTCCCGGTTCACGACCGCGACGACCGTGGCCGAATTGCCCACCTTGGCACCGGCAATGCCGCGCAGCTCTGGTTCGGCGAACTGCCGCCACATACGGCGTAGTCGGGCGTCCATGGTCAGATCCATGACACTTGATCGGGGAGCGACGGGCGGAGGCGGAGGTGGAGTCGGTAGCGGCCGAACCACGGAGGTAGCAGCCGGTACGACCCGCGGAGACTTGGTCTGTGGGATGGGTACAGAGATCGGACCATCTTTGGGCCAGGTGATCTCACGAACATCGAAGTCACGCCGCACCAACGTGCCGTTTGCGAACGATCGAGGCAGCCACTGTTCCGCAAGCTCTTGTTGCACCGTCGGGCGCCGGAGGTCGGCGAGGCGATTCATCTTCACCGCCGCGTGCATTCCCATTGCCACGTCGGTCTCCACCCGCTGCAGCAAGTAAGCCTCCAGGTCGGTCCCGTGCTCTGCTGCGAGGCCGGCCATAGAGGCGTACCTATCCCGATCGCTCA
This sequence comes from uncultured Actinomycetota bacterium, assembly GCA_963798835.1. Classification (GTDB taxonomy): domain Bacteria; phylum Actinomycetota; class Actinomycetes; order Propionibacteriales; family Propionibacteriaceae; genus Microlunatus. The sequence continues at coordinate 303,413 of CAWCVF010000008.1, forward strand.
ATTGGACGGTCACTCGTACGGTGCAGTGCTCGATGTCGTGGCCATCCATGGTGACGAGATGGTCGACCGTGACGTCGAGTTCCACGGGGGAGGTGTTGACGGCAAGGACCCTGACCGGGCGAAGCGCGGGAAGCAGACCCGGTGTCAAATACTCACCCGGGAACTTGAGTCGCGGCGTGCTGTCCTGTTCAAAGAGGACAGCGATGGTGTTCGGCTGAACAGTGACCATCCGGTCGAGCGGATGAGGCTCGCCGGTGAGCTTCATGCCAAGCGCAGGCTCTTCAAGGGCAGCGATTTCTGGCTCACCAGGGGCAGTCGGCATCTGCCGATCAGTAACGGCCCGACCGAACAGGGAGGTCCACAACTTGCCGACCACCGACACCCCTTTCACCTTGTCTCTAGTGTCTCGCTCATGTATATCAACACCAATCCGAGCGGGACGTGAATCTGATTTGTGTTGCCCATTGATTCAGAGCTGCTCGCGCATCGCGCGCATGGTTCCGCCTACTTCGTCGTCGCTCGCAGAGGAAAAAGCGCCTCCGCTCCCTTCTCCCGACATTGCTCGCTCCGCTCGCTGAGGCTGGCGCTTGGTAGCCGCTGCCTTCCTGACTCGCTTCGCTCACTCGTCCAGGACAGCGGCGCGCCAGCCTGGTGACATTGCTCGCTCCGCTCGCTGAGGCTGGCGCTTGGTAGCCGCTGCCTTCCTGACTCGCTTCGCTCACTCGTCCAGGACAGCGGCGCGCCAGCCTGGTGACATTGCTCGCTCCGCTCGCTGAGGCTGGCGCTTGGTAGCCGCTGCCTTCCTGACTCGCTTCGCTCACTCGTCCAGGACAGCAGCGCGCCAGCCTGGTCAGCACGGCGGGCACGCGATTTCCGACGCTCGCAGCTGACCGACTTGACCCCGATGTGTCCGTGAAGGCTGGCATGCTGTGCAGCGTGGTTGCGGCAGGGAAGTCTCCCTTCGGTCGGCTGATTCTGGTCAGCGGTCCTGAGGGCCTTTTGGCGGATCGTGCCGTTGTTGAATTGTCTCAGCAGATGCGATCCGAAGCACCTGACGTCGAGATCTCCGAAATCGAGGCCACCCGGCTCGATCGCGGCACGCTCGTCGAGATCACCGGGCCGTCGCTGTTCTCCAGCTACCGTGCGGCCGTTATCCACGACGTGGAGAATGTGGTCTCCGATGTAGGTCAAGATCTGATTGACCTTGCCACCGCGCGACTGGCCGAGCTCGCTGTCATCGTCGTGCATCGCGGTGGTCAGAAAGGCAAGGGGCTAGTCGACAAGCTCAAATCCGCCGGTGCCGAGGTGATCGAATCCGGGGCTGTCAAGACATGGGAACTACCGCAATTCGTTTCTGCGGAGGTGAAGCGAGCCGGTGCCTCGATCGATGCTGGTGCGGCGGCGGCGCTTGTTGATGCCGTCGGCCACGACCTGAGGGCATTGGCGGCGGCTGTCACCCAGCTGATCTCGGACGGGCAGGGCGGTCCGATCACCGTTGATCAGGTCCGTCGTTATTTCGGTGGTCGCGCGGAGGTGACCAGCTTCGCCGTGGCGGATGCCGTACTCGCAGGGCGTACGGGTGCCGCAATGGAGCAGTTGCGATGGGCACTGGCGACCGGCGTAGCACCCGTGCTGATCACCAGCGCTTTGGCATCAGGTGTCCGTGGCTTAGGAAAATTGATCACTGCCGGCGGGGGACAGCGAGAAGCCGATCTGGCACGCGAGGTAGGGGTGCCGCCATGGAAGCTGAAGTCAATGCGCTCCCAAGCACGCGGTTGGGATCAATCTCGGCTGGCAACAGCACTCAAGACGGTGGCGGTGGCAGACGCTGATATCAAGGGCGCTGCCGACGACGCTGCGTTTGCCCTCGAGCGAGCAGTGCTGAGTGTCTCGCGGCTGCGACGCTGAATTGTCTCGACAGGTTTCAGGTGCCGCGGCTGAGAGAGAGCCTTTTGATCAGCCCTTCTTGCCGGAGGTCTCCAGATGCGCTGCCTTGGCTGCAATCGCCGACTTGCGATTGGCGGCCTGATTCTTATGGATGATCCCCTTCGAGGCTGCCTTATCGAGAGCACGGGAGGCGGCGTACGCCCGCTCGGTGGCTTTCGCGGTATCGCCGGAATCGACAGCCTCGCGGAACCGACGAATCGACGTCTTCAGCGCTGACTTCGTCGCCTTGTTACGCTGACGAGACTTCTCGTTGGTCTTGATTCGTTTGAGCTGGGACTTGATATTCGCCACGACAGGCCTCTGGGACTCCTCTTTGATGTATGGGGCGCCCCACTGTTGCCGTAATGGGCACTGTGCAGACGCGACCGACCACGCTACCAGCGGTGTCCTGGACGGGCCAAATTCCCTCTATCACGTGAGGATGGGTGTTGTGAGTCCAGTGTTCGCGCCGCCCCCGGGCCGCACTGACCCCTCGATCATCCGCAACTTCTGCATCATCGCCCACATCGATCACGGCAAATCCACCTTGGCCGACCGAATGCTGCAGTTGACCGGCGTAGTCGATGAGCGGTCGATGCGTGCTCAGTATCTGGATCGGATGGACATTGAGCGGGAGCGCGGCATCACGATCAAGTCCCAGGCTGTGCGGATGCCGTGGCAGGTTCGGGAGCCAACCGACAACTCAGGCGCCCAGCAGACATACGTGCTGAACATGATCGATACGCCCGGCCATGTCGACTTCACCTACGAGGTATCCCGATCACTGGCCGCGTGCGAAGGTGCCGTGCTGCTCGTGGACGCGGCGCAGGGCATCGAGGCCCAAACTCTGGCCAATCTGTACTTGGCGCTGGAAGCCGATCTTCAGGTGATTCCGGTGCTGAACAAGATCGACTTACCGAGCGCCCAGCCGGAGAAGTACACCGCCGAGATCGCGCGCGTCGTCGGTTGCGATCCAGCTGAGGTACTCCAGGTGTCGGCCAAGACCGGGGAAGGCGTTGCTCACTTGCTAGATGAGATCGTCGCCCAGATCCCTGGGCCGGTGGGGGATCCGGCCGCCCCTGCACGTGCGTTGATCTTCGACTCGGTCTATGACACCTATCGCGGCGTCGTCACCTATGTACGCGTCATGGACGGTGCGCTGTCCCACCGTGAGCGGGTGTTGATGCTCTCGACCAAGGCAGCGCACGAAACCTTGGAGGTCGGGGTCATTTCCCCGGAACCGACGAAAGCCGCCTCGCTGGGAGTCGGTGAGGTCGGCTATTTGATCACCGGTGTCAAGGACGTCCGGCAGTCTCGGGTTGGCGACACTGTCACATCACTGATTCGACCTGCCGCCCATGCGCTGGGTGGCTATCGGCCGCCCAAGCCGATGGTGTTCGCAGGTTTGTACCCCATTGACGGAGCCGACTATCCCGAACTGCGGGAAGCCTTGGACAAGCTGCAGCTCAACGACGCGGCGTTGAGCTTCGAACCGGAAACCTCCAGTGCGCTCGGCTTTGGATTCCGCATCGGCTTTCTGGGTTTGCTGCACATGGAGATCGTGCGGGAGCGCCTGGAGCGCGAATTCGATCTTGATTTGATTTCCACGGCACCGAATGTGGTCTATCGCGTGATCATGGAAAACGGCACCGACGTCGATGTCACGAACCCGTCGGAATATCCGACCGGCGGCAAGATCGCCGAGGTCTATGAGCCGGTCATCAAAGCCACCATTCTCGCCCCGGCTACATATATCGGGACCATTTTGGAGCTATGCCAGAGCCGCCGCGGCATTCAACACGGCATGGACTATCTGTCCGAAGATCGGGTCGAAATCCGTTACACACTGCCGCTGGCCGAGATCGTTTTTGATTTCTTCGATGCGCTCAAGTCGCGGACCAGAGGTTATGCCAGCCTCGATTACGAGCCGTCTGGCGAGCAGCGTGCTGACCTGGTCAAGGTCGACATCTTGCTGCATGGTGAGCCGGTCGACGCATTCTCCGCGATCGTGCATCAAGACAAGGCCTACTCCTACGGCGTGATGATGACCGCGAAGTTGAAAGAGCTCATCCCGCGGCAGCAATTCGAAGTTCCGGTACAGGCGGCCATCGGGTCGCGAGTGATCGCGCGCGAGACGATTCGAGCCGTACGTAAGGACGTGCTGGCCAAGTGCTACGGCGGTGACATCACCCGGAAACGCAAGCTGCTCGAGAGGCAAAAAGAAGGCAAGAGGCGGATGAAGATGGTGGGCAGAGTCGAGGTGCCTCCCGAAGCATTCATTGCGGCATTGTCGGGTGCAACCGAGACTGCGAAGGCCGACAAGAAATAGTCGTGTGCGAGGATCTCTCGCGGGCAGAGCCCAAGAAGAGGGGAGTAAGGCGTGTTTGCACTGCAGTTCACTGAATACGGCGGCCCTGAGGTGATCAGCCTCGGCGAGGCGCCCGAGCCGCATGCCGGGCCGGGACAGATCCGCATCGCGGTTCGCGCCGCGGGCGTCAATCCCATGGACTGGAAGATCCGGTCAGGGATGTTGGCGCAGGGCAAGCCCCTAGAAGGCACCAGCTATTTGGGCTTCGACGCGGCTGGTGTCGTCGACGAGGTCGGAGAAGGTGTGAGCGATGTCGCGATCGGCGATGACGTCTTCGGACTTGGTACCAATACGCAGGCCGAGTACGCGGTGCTGAACGCATGGGCGCCCAAGCCGGCTTCGCTCGACTGGGCGGTTGCTGCAGCTGCTGGGGTGGTCGTCGAGACCGCCGAGCGGGTGCTGCGACTGCTGGGGGTGAGTGAAGGTACAAAGCTGTTCATCGACGGCGGCGCCGGCGGAGTCGGCTCGGTTGTAACTCAGATCGCCAAGGCGAGGGGTGCCATGGTGATCGCATCAGCGAGTGAGGCCAATCAGGACTATCTACGCGAGATCGGCGCGATCCCGGTGGTGTACGGCGAAGGCATGATCGAGCGGGTCAAGGCGCTCCAGACCGGCAAATTCGACGCGGTGCTCGACGCCGTCGGTAAAACACCGATCGACGATTTGATCAGCCTCACCACCGAGCCATCCCAGGTCGTCTCCATCGCCAACTTCGGAGCGGCCGCATCCGGCGCGCGGGTGACCGGAGGCGGTGCGGACAGCCAGCCTGTAAAGGCCCTCGCCGAGGCGGCCGAGCTGCTGGAACAGAGCAAGCTGGTGATCAAGATTCAGACGTTTCCCTTCGACCGAGCCGCCGAGGCGCATCAGATCAGCCAGGACGGCCACGCTCGCGGCAAACTCGTTCTCATCCCCTGACTCCCGCTACGCCGACTTGTCAGCATCGGTGGTCGCTATAGCAGCCATGGACGCTGACAAGTCGGCGAGGCCGTTGGTGATGTCGATGCGGGCTCGCCAGCCCAGCACCTCCTCGGCGGCCGAGCAGTCGGCAGTGATGTGCCGTACGTCGCCCAGACGATAGGCACCGGTCACTATCGGGGCGGGTCCGTCGAGCTTTCGACTCAGTTCCCTCGCCATGGCGCCAACCGTCGTGACCCATGGAGTTCCGATATTCAGCGGCGTCAGCTGCGCCGGCAGCGGTGCATGAACTGCGGCGATCACGGCCGCTGCCACGTCCGACACATGGATGAAGTTGCGTCGCTGACAGCCATCCTCGAAGACCCGCGGCGGTTTGCCGCGCAGCGCACTGTCAGCGAAGATCGACGCCACTCCCGCGTACGGGGTGTCGCGCGGCATGCCGGGACCGTAGACGTTGTGAAATCGCAGAGCGGCGACGGTGCCGCCGGTTTCCCGACTCCAGATCGCTGCCAACTGCTCCCCGTGGACCTTCGTTGCGGCGTAGGTGTTGCGCGGATCCAGTGGCGCCGACTCAGGCACGAGTTGAGGGACCAGATCAGCACCGCAACGAGGGCAGCGCGGGTCGAAGCGCCGCTGGTCAAGATCATTTCGGTCCCGGGGTGGCGGACTCATCAATCCATGACGGCCACAGCGATATCGTCCCTCGCCGTAGACGACCATCGATGACGCGTAGACAAAGCGCGAGATCTGCTGCTCGGCTGCTACCCGAAGCGTCATCGCCGTCCCGACATCGTTCTGTAGGGCGTAGGCATCAATGTCGGAGATGTCGACGCCAAGCCCAACTTTGGCTGCCAGGTGTATGACAGTGTCGCAGCCATCCGCGGCGAGCCGTAGTCGATCATGATCAAGAATGTCGTCGCCGGCACCGAGGAGTCGATCAAAGATCCGGACAGTCTGACCCGCTGCCTCGAGCTGATCATGAACCGCCCGTCCGATGAACCCGGCGCCGCCGGTAACCAAGATCGTCACGAACGCTGGCTCGCCGAACGGGGAGCCGGCAGCGATACCTCGAAGCGGCAGCCTCCTGCCACGTTGCGCACCGAGATTGCACCGTCATGCGACTCGACGACGCCACGCGCAATGGCCAACCCCAGGCCGGCGCCGCCGTCATCGCCGCTGCGTGACGGGGTGCCTCGCCAGCCGGCGTCGAAGACTCGAGCCAGACTGGGTTCGGGAATTCCGCCACAGCTGTCGACGACTGCGACGCGGATATGGCCATCGTCGGCTCGTCGGCCCTCAAGCCGTACCACCAATCCTGGATCGGTATGGCGAATCGCATTGCTGGTCAAGTTGCTCAGTGCGCGAGCCAGATCGTCGGACGAGCCGAGTACCGCCAGCCGGTCGTCATCGGGAAGATCAACCTCCAGCCGTACGCCTTGGGTGCCCGCCGAGGCGATCGATTCCGAGGCAACGTCGCTGATCAGCTCGGTCAGCGACACCATGGTCTGAGGTTTGGCTCCGCGGGGACCCTGTACGCGGGAGAGCGCGAAGAGATCATCCACCAGGATGCTCATCCGAGCTACCGTGGCTCGCAGGTGCGACATCGCCCGCGGCACATCGGCGATGACACCGTCCTCCAGTCCCTCCGCGAGGGCCCGCAGCCCTGCCAACGGGGTGCGTAGGTCGTGGGACATGAAGCTGACGAGTTCTTGCCGCGACTGCTCGGCGGCTCGGGCCCGAGCCCGAGATTCGGCAAGCGTTGTGCGGGTCTCAGCAAGATCCTCCAGTACCTGAGCTAGCTCTCGCGGCGCCGCGACGTCAGCTGGTGCAGCGGAGATTGTTCCGGGCGGTCCGCTCGCCGAATCGGAGACCAGTTGAGAAAGGCCGGCCCCCAAGCGGCGTGAAGCCCGAGAAATCCGCTGCACCACCAGCCACGCGCCAATTACCGCGAGCAACAGTGAAACCAACAATGCGATCAAGATCACCAAAGAGTCATGGGTGGACAGGAACATCAGCTGTACATTGATCAACACTGTGGCTGCCACCGCGATCACCGGCAACAGTGTGGTGATCATCAGCTGCGGGCGTAATGATCGATAACGCACCAGGTGCAGTAAGGCGAAGCCGATCAATCCAACGGCTATGCAGCTGGCGAGCGTCAGGCCAACGATGATCACGAGGTCTGTCATGGCTGCTTGTCCTCATCGACCAGCTCATCCTCGCCACCAAGCTCGTCCTCACGCACCATTCGATAGCCGAAGCGGCCGACCGTGAGCACAAGCGTCGGATCGGATGGGTCTCGCTCCAACTTCTCCCGGAGCCGTCGAACGTGCACCGTGACGGTCGAGGTGTCACCGAAGTCCCAGCCCCACACCCGTCGCAGCAGCTGATCCTTGCTGAATGTCTCACCGGCATGGCTTGCGAGGAACGCCAGCAGATCGAACTCCCGCATCGTCAAGGTCAACGGTCGTCCGGACCGGCTGGCTTCCCTAGCAGCCGAGTCGATCTTCACCGGCCCCAATGTCACGATTGAATTCAGCAGCGGCGTGCCGGCAAGTCGCTCGGTCCGCCGCAACAGTGCCTCGACCCGCAAGACGACTTCACGTGGCGAGAAAGGCTTGACGACATAGTCGTCGGCACCAGTCTCCAGACCGACCAGGCGATCCTCTTCCTCACCGCGTGCAGACAACACGAGAACGCACGCCTGATCACCGCTCCGACGTCGGCGGCGCAGCACCTCCAGGCCCGAGAGACCCGGCAACATGATGTCCAGGATCACGACATCGGGACTGCTGCGCTGCCACAGCTGTAACGCCTCGCTGCCGTCACCGCTCAAGTCGACCTGATATCCCGCCCGAGCCAGATAGGCCTTCAGCACCTCCGCCATGGTCACGTCGTCCTCGACCACCAGAACCCGCGCTGCCATGATCATCAGCCTAAGCAGCCGAGATTGTCGTTGCCACATCGCCATCGGGCGGGCTCGATGGCGTAAGCGAGCCGAAAGCGATCGCTGCTGCCCTCGAGCGGCGCAGCGACAATAGCGTCGAAAGCGTGATCAACCCCGCTCCCTACACGCCATGAGCGATCATGCAGGCACCATCATCGTGCTCGCCAAGGAGCCCGTGCCAGGCCGGGTCAAGACTCGGTTGCAACCGACATTTGATCCGAGCACCGCAGCTCTGCTCGCTGCCGCCGCGATCGAGGACACCGTCGCTGCAGTCCGAAGCTCGTCGGCAAGCCGCCGAATCCTCGCGTGGGAAGGGTGTCGATTGTCATGGCAGGACGGCTTCGAGGTTGTCGATCAGCCACCGGGATCACTCAATCGCCGGCTGACCGCCGCATTTGCCGCCGCTCTCTTCGCACCGCCCGACGAACCTGCCCTATTGATCGGAATGGACACACCTCAGGTCACCGCTCGATTGCTGGACAGCGATTGGGAAGGAGCCGATGCCGTTCTTGGACTCAGTGACGACGGCGGATTCTGGGCGATAGGGCTACGTGCGGGGCATCCATCCGGCGTCTTCGAGGACATTCCCATGTCTACGAGTCGTACCGGCTCCGCGCAACTCGCACGACTTTTCGATCTTGGCTTGAGCGTCAAACTGCTACCACCGCTGCGAGATATCGATCGACCCGCAGACGCTGAAACGGTGGCCAGGCAATTCCCGGGCTTGATCTTCTCCGGCCGGTACTTTGAGCTGACCAGCAGCCGCCCAAGCCAATCGGGCGACCAGCTGTTCGATGCTGCGTACGCCGGAATGATCACAACGAGCGAGACGGCGCACTCCCGGCTCGACGATCATCCGCTACGGCTGGACATATCGCGCTGGGCCGGTCCGGCAGACGAAATCGACATGCTCGTGGTGGCACGCTGCGAGCCGCCGGTGATCGATCTCGGCTGCGGGCCGGGTCGGATGGTGCAGGCGCTCGCGGAGTCGGGGCGTGCAGCTCTTGGCGTCGACATGTCATCCGTAGCGGTGAACATGAGCATGGCTCGAGGCGGGCCGGCGCTGCGGCGCCGAATCGATGAAGTCCTTCCTGCCGAAGGTCGCTGGGGCACGGCGTTGCTGATGGACAGCAACGTGGGTATGGGCGGAGACGTCGCCGTGCTGCTGGCCCGCTGCATGCAACTGGTAATGCCAGGCGGCTTGATCATCTGTGAGGTCGACGAAAGCCCTGAGCGGCATGAGGTGCATCATGTCGTGCTACGAACGCAACACGCTTTCTCTCACCCGTTGGCGTGGGCGCAGATCGGGACGGTGGCGCTCATCGAGGTTGCCCGGTCGCTCGATCTGGTGCTGATGGAGGAGTGGACGGCGGGCGGGCGCGCCTTTGTCGCGCTGCGTTCGCTCCATGCGCCCTGAGCCGCGCTCTGAGCCCTGAGCCGCGCTCTGAGCCCTGAGCCGCGCTATGAGCCCTGAGCCTGTCGAAGGGCGCACAGCATTAGCCTCGAGACATGCCATCAGCGATGCCTGAGGGAGAGCCTGCGCCGAGCGACGGCTCGCTGCCTGATCAGGCTCGTTCTGAGGTATCGCTCTGCCCCCTGGGCATTTACATCCATGTGCCGTTCTGCGCCACACGCTGCGGCTACTGCGACTTCAACACCTATACCGCTGCCGAACTCGGCACCGAGCCCGGCGCCAGCCGCACCGGCTACGTCGCGGCCGCGATCACTGAACTCGACCTAGCGGCTCGGGTACTAGGCCGCGACGCGCCCGAAGTGTCCACCGTCTATGTCGGCGGCGGAACGCCAACGCTGCTACCTCCGGATGATCTTGGTCGGCTGATTACAGCGGTACGGGACCGTTTTGGGCTGGCCGAGGATGCGGAGGTGACCACCGAATCGAATCCGGAGTCCATCGATGCCGCAGGTTTGTGCCGGCTCCGCGAGCTCGGCTTCAATCGGATTTCCTTTGGCATGCAGTCTGCGATGCCACACGTGCTCGCCACACTCGATCGGATCCACTCACCGGACCGACCGCAGCACGCTGTTGCCGAAGCCAAGGCCGCCGGGTTCGCCAATACAAGTCTCGATTTGATCTACGGCACGCCGGGTGAGACTGCCGACGATTGGCTGGCGAGCCTCGATGGGGCCCTGGCGGCATCGCCGGAGCACGTCAGTGCGTACGCCTTGATCGTGGAAGATGGCACCCGGTTGGCCGCTCGGGTCCGGCGTGGGGAGCTTCCGGCGCCTGACGACGACGATCTTTCCGACAAGTACGTCATCGCCGAGGAGAGGCTTGCTGCAGCCGGCCTTACGGCGTACGAGGTGAGCAACTGGTCCTCCGATGTGGCAACTCGCTGCCGGCATAATCTGGGCTACTGGAGAGGTCATTCCTGGTGGGGCATCGGCCCCGGCGCACATAGCCATGTTGGGGGAGTGCGGTGGTGGAACGTGAAGCATCCTCAGGCGTACGCGTCCAGGCTGGTCGCAGGTCTGTCGCCGGCACTGGGGCGCGAGGTGCTCTCGGCCGAGCAACGCCGAGCGGAACGCGTCATGCTTGAACTTCGCCTTGCCGATGGCCTCAGCACATCACTACTGACTCCAACCGAGCGGGATCGCGTTGCAAACCTTCTCGATCGAGGACTGGCGGTCAAGCAGGATGGCAAGTTGATCTTGACAGCTGATGGGCGACTACTTGCCGACGGTGTGATCCGCGACCTCCTCGACTGAGCACGAGGGATCGTCTTAACTCGTCAATGATTGGCTCGCCGTGGTTGTCTGGAGCTATGGCGGTCATGGCGATGTTCCCGCTGGGTTCGGTGCTCTTTCCCTATATGCCGTTGCGGCTGCGGGTCTTCGAGGAACGGTACTTGATCATGCTCGCCGAGCTGCTGAAGAGCGAGGACGCACGTTTTGGTGTGGTGTTGATCGAACGCGGCCGGGAGGTCGGCGGCGGCGAGCACCGATTTGGTGTCGGCACGATCGCCGAGGTCAGGCAGCTTGGCGCCGAAGGTGGCTTCGTTGGCTTGATCGCTCAGGGTGGACAACGCTTCGAGGTCACTGAGTGGTTGGAGGATGCGCCTCATCCTCGCGCCGAGATCAACAAGATCGCGGACCTCGAGTGGGATAGCGGTCTCACCGAGTTGCAGAACAGTACTGAGCAGCTGGTACGTCGCACCCTGGCCATGGCGAGTGAGTTCGCCGAGAACATCTGGCCGGCAGATGTGGAACTGTCGGACAATCCGATCGCGGCAGCCTGGCAGCTGGCTGCCATCGCGCCAATCAACGCTCTTGATCAAGTAGCGCTGCTTCGCTCGACTTCGGCTAGGGAGCTGCTGGCTCGAGTTGCCGAGCTGACGCGTGATGCCGCGCTGGCGTACGAAGCTCCCTGGCTCGACGACGAGGACGAGTCATAGCGATTTGCGCGCAGGTCCGGTGGTCGCGCGCCGCATCAACCTAATGGGCAGTAGCACCTGACGGGGCTGGCTTTCCGGATCGAGAAGTAGCCGTCCGACGTGTTGACCCTTGTCGCGGATCGGCTGATGAACCGTGGTGAGCTCGGCAGCTTGAGCTGCGCTGATGTCATCAAAGCCACAGACCGACACAGTGGCAGGCACGCTCAGGCCACTGCTAGCCAACGCCTTCAGTGCACCGAGAGCCAACACATCACTCAAGCCGACAATCGCCGTCGGAATCTGATCAGAAGCAAGCAGCCATGACGTTCCTGTCACACCCGACTCGATCGAGTTGTGCCCGCCGGAGACGATCATGATCTGGCCGGCCAGCGCGGAACGCAGTCCCGCAACGCGCGCGGCGTAGTCGAGGAAGGCGAGTTCGGCCTCGTCCAGCGGCCGTCCCGGACTCCCTGCTGGTTGGTTCGTCTCGACGAGGACAGCGATGTCTCGGTGGCCCAAGGCGGCTAGATGCTCGCCGACCAGAACGCCGGCGGCGAAGTCGTCAATGGCCACCCAGCTCGAGTCGGGATCATTGCTGATATCGGTCGTCACCAGCCGGATGCCCCGCGCCCGCGCGACCAAGGCCGCTGGATGATCGGTGGGCACAGACAGAATGGCAAGCGCGTCAATGTTCGCGTTCCGGACCGCGGTCACATCGCTGTCGGTCGGGTCTGTCGCTGATTCTGCCGCCCTACTGGACAACGGCATCAACACAATGCTGATGCCTCCTTCCTCCACGACCTCGCTGAGACCAGTCAGGAACTCAACGGCGAAGGGATCGCTGAACGCGTACGACAGCCGCTCGGAGAGCAGTACGCCGACGGCCTCGGCCCTGCCAATCCGGAGTGTCCGGCCGGCAGCATCGGGTCCTGGATAGCCGAGCTCGGCCGCTTTCGCGAAGATCCGTTCTCGCAACTGCGCGGAAAGCTGATCGGGATGGTTGTAGGCGTTCGAAACCGTCGCGGGGGAGACACCGAGAGCAGCGGCGAGGCTCTTGACCGTCATACGCGCCATGGATGCCCTCGCCCTGCTCCGGTTAGGTTTGCTGAATCGTTCTAGTGAGCCTAGCGGGCAAGCTTGATTGGCCGACTTGTCAGCGTCTCAGCTAGTTATGACCTGCGGGGCTAGCTGACAAGTCAGCGAGTGAGGACTCTTAGAACCCCTTCTTCTTTCCCTTCCGGATCTCCCAGGCGTCACTTCCCGGGGTCCAGTTGAGCACGCTGGCCCGCTCCATGAACTCCTCGCTGCTGATGTCGCCACGGGCGAAACGCTCGGCCAGGATCTTCTTGGCTTCGCTCTCCGGCGAGCGGCTGCTAGCTAACGTCTGGGGTCCGAACTGGCCGTGGCGAACCAGGAAGAACACCAAGGTGCCCAACACGAGCAGCATGAAAAGGAAAAACATCAGACCTCCTAAGAAGGGTGCGGATGGCGGCACGGCGCCGCTGGCGATAGTCGACGAGGGCTCCCCGGCTCCCCAGGGAGGAGGGCCGTGATGATGGTGATGATGACCGAAGCCGCCCTCGAGTGGGATCAGTAGTGGGGTGGTCATGGATCCATTCTGCGGGCGGCATGGCCCTGGTGGAATCCGTCGCAGAGCGGCTATTTGACTACGTTCTCTGACGTAGGCCGAATACCGTGCACGAGCGATGTACCGCCCTCGCGGCCGGTCTAGTGTCAAAACGACACCGCAGCCAGATCGCGCTGATCGCCGCATCGAGGACATCGAGGAGGAACTATGCGGGCTCAGGCCCGGCGTGCCCTTCTTCTCGACTCCGCCATTGGATTGATATTGGCGCTGACCAGCTGGATGGCCTCCTTCTACGTCTGGGGCCGCTCGGAAGTCAATGCGCCAGGCTGGGGGCATGGACCACCGGGCCGAGTGATCAACACCGTTGCTTCGTCGCCATGGGTGCTGCCCGCCGTACTCCTTCTCGCGCTGGGTATTGCAACGAGACGGATCTGGCCGCGCGCGGCCTTTGTCGCAACTGTGGTGGGTGTGGGCATCTACCTCGCCACCGGTGCGAGATTCGGGCCGATTTTCCTGGGTCCTGCGCTGTGCGTGTATGCGATGGCGAGTGGTACCCGACTCTTCGCCGACCAGCGGCCTCAAGCCGCGCTCAGCCCGGCAATGCCACCACTACGAAGCTGGGCGCCGCTGCTGATCTTGCTGGTACCGATGATCATGGCGGGACATTGGAGCGATCCCTATCTCGGCCTGCTCGACCCGGCGTTCTACGGAGCCGTGCTGAGCGCGTTCACCATCGCCGTGGTTCCAGCCATGATCGCCTTGCTGATCCGCGCGCGTCGGGAGAGCGAACGCGAGGTTCGTGAGCAGGAGCGACGTCGCTACGTCTATGAAGAACGGCTCCGGATCGCGCGTGATGTGCACGATGTCGTCGGCCACAGCTTGGCAGTGATCACCATGCAAGCCGGGGTGGCGCTGCACCTGCTCGACAAGGAGCGGAGTGCTCAGCCGCGGCCGGATCGGGTGGCTGAGTCGTTGGATGCCATCAGGAAGACGAGCCGTGAGGCGCTGGCGGAGCTACGCACCACACTCGAGGTCTTCCGATCTGACTCTGACGAGCCGCTCAGTCCAGTTCCCGGACTGGGACGGCTTGATGAGTTGGTTGAGCGGCTGCACGCGGCTGGCCGCGACATCACCGTAGTACGGGAGGGCACTGATGATCTTGAGGCACTGCCGGCTGCAATAGATCAAGCTGCATTCCGGATCATCCAGGAGTCATTGACCAACGTCGTACGGCATGCCGATGCCGCCCGTGCGACCGTGGAAGTTGCTGCCCATACGGGGACGCTGACGGTCCAAGTTAGCGACGATGGGCCCGCCAGCAGCGTGCCGACTGATGGGAACGGGATCCGCGGCATGCGTGAGCGGGCGAAAGCGGTGGGCGGCACGTTGCACCTTGCGGTGGGGAAGCCGAGCGGGTTAGTGGTACGCGCCGACCTGCCGTTAGTGGACGGAGCCGGTCAGTGACAATCTCTGTCGCACTTGCCGACGATCAGCCGCTGGTGCGGATGGGTCTGCGGGTGCTGATCGAATCTGAGCATGATCTGAAACTGGCTGGCGAGGCCGAGAATGGCCGGCAGGCCGTTGAGCTCGCTCGCCGCACCCGACCCGATGTGATCTTGATGGATATCCGGATGCCACAGCTGGACGGGATCGCAGCCTTGCGCATGATCGTCGGCGATCCCTCGCTCGGCGGGGTTCGAGTGATCATGCTGACCACGTTCGAACTCGACGAGTACGTCTTCGAGGCGCTGCAGGCCGGAGCAGCTGGCTTCTTGATCAAGGACACTGAGCCGGCCGACATGCTTCGCGCCATCCGCCTGGTCGCCGCAGGTGAGTCATTGCTGTCGCCGTCGGTGACACGACGAGTGATCGAATCCTTCGCCTCACGATCACCCATTCGGAAGAAGCATCCGCAGCTGTCCGAACTCACCGATCGCGAGCGAGAGGTGCTTGCGCTGATCGGGGAAGGTCTGAGCAATGACGAGATCGCGGAACGCTTGGTCGTGAGTCGAGCGACCGCGCGTACCCATGTCAGCCGAGCAATGATCAAACTTCGAGCCCGGGACCGGGCGCAGTTGGTGGTGATCGCCTACCAGTCAGGTCTGGTTCGCTGAGCAGCGGCAACTCGCGCCCGGCCGATTTACCCCTCGCTGCTGCCTCTGCCGCGATTCGGCCGCGCTGCTCGAACACGAACTCCCGATCCACCGGCACACCGTGACCAGGAACGGCCAGTGTCGCCGTCGTCATTAGGCCGATCACAGAATCCACCGTTGCCGGCCATTCATCGGGAACAGAGTCCGGGCCGAACGACGGCGACCCGGCTGATTCGATCAGATCTCCGGCAAATAGCAGATCGGCGTCGGGAACCACGACGACGAGATCCCCGTCAGTGTGGCCCCTACCGAGATGGGCGATCTCTACGCGACGATCACCCAGATCGATTGCCGTGGCGACGGCGATATTTCGGGTTGGCTGCAGAAGGTCGCCTGGATCCACGCCCAGCCGCCGTGCGTCCGCAACCGCGTCGGCGGACGAAAGCCTGATATGGACCGACTCATGGGCAATCCGCGGGACATCGGAAAAGGCAGCCAGGCCGAAGGCGTGGTCGTAGTGCCAGTGCGTTACGACAACGGCAGCGAGCGGGTGGTCGGTGACATCGGCGATTGAATCGCGAACTGCGCGGCCCTGTGCGGGACTCGATCCGGTGTCGATCAGCAGCGCTCGATCCGTTCCGACAATCAGTCCGAGGTTGACCGATTCGGGCTCCGCGACGGCGACATATACACCGGATCGCACCTTCCGCCATGGCCCGAGCACGGCCGTCGGACCCGATTCGACAGCCGCTGGCGGCGAGTTCATCACGCTAGACTGGCACTCTGTTTGGGCGAGTGCCAAACCTCCCCTTTTCTAGGCGAGCACGTCGGGTAAGCACATCCCTGGAAGGAGACGCATGGACGACCGCAAGCTAGAAGTGCTTCGCGCCATCGTCACCGACTACGTCTCCAGCCAGGAGCCGGTAGGGTCCAAGTCGCTGGTTGAGCATCATGACTTGGGGGTGTCACCGGCGACGGTCCGCAATGACATGGCTGCCCTCGAAGAAGAGGGCTACATCATGCAGCCGCACACCAGCGCCGGCCGCATTCCTACGGACAAGGGTTATCGGCTGTTCGTCGACCGGCTCGGCTCTCTCAAGCCGCTTTCGGCTGCGGAGCAGCGGGCTATCCAAACGTTCATGTCAGGGGCGCTCGATCTCGATGACGTGCTGATACGCACTGTGAGACTCCTTGCCCAGGTCACCCAGCAGGTCGCCATCGTGCAGTATCCAACGCTCAGTCACTCCGTGGTACGCCATGTCGAGATCGTGTCGATGTCGCCCTCCCGCCTGCTGCTGATCCTGATCACCTCCACTGGACGGATCGAGCAACGCGCACTTGAGATTCCGGAGCATGACGAGGAGACGCTTGCGGAGCTGCGGGCACATCTCAATGCGGCCGCAGTCGGGAATAGCTCGTCACAGGCGGCAGTTCGGTTGAGCAAGCTGACTGGAGCGCTGCCTCCGTCGTTGGAGGTCCTCGGCCAGGCGGCGATCGCGACACTGCTGGAGATGGTCAGCAGTGAGGCGACGGGAAGGATGGTGGTCGGCGGTATGCCGAACTTGACGCGCTATGGCGCCGAGTTCGAGACCACGGTCAAGCCCGTGCTTGAGGCGCTGGAGGAACAGGTGGTTTTGCTCAAGTTGCTCGGCGAGGCCAACGCTGCCGATGAGGTGACGGTCCGAATCGGTCACGAGAATCCGTACAAGGAATTGCAGTCCACATCCGTTGTCGCCAGCGGCTACGGTAGCCAGGTCGACACGTTCGCGACTCTTGGCGTGGTCGGGCCGACCCGAATGGACTATCCCTCGACGATGGCGTCGGTCCGCGCCGTTGCTCGCTACGTCGGCCGATTCCTCTCCGAAGGATGAGCACAACACGCATGAGCTCTGACTACTACCAAATCCTCGGCGTACCTCGAGATGCGACACCCGAGCAGATCAAGAAGGCTTATCGCCAGCTTGCGATGAAGTTGCATCCCGACGTCGCCCAGGAGCCTGATGCGGCAGAGCGATTCAAGAGCGTCGCTGAGGCGTACGAGGTGCTGCAAGATCCGAAGAAGCGCGATCTCTACGACCGCGGTGGTGACCCCCTGGGTGGTGGCCTCGGTGGTTTCAACGGTGGCTTTGCGCCGGGTGGCTTCGACTTCACCAATTTGGTCGATGCGATGTTCGGCCAGCACACGGCACGCGGACCGCGATCCCGGGTACGCCGCGGCCAGGATGCGTTGGTACGTCTCGATCTTGAACTTGCCGAAGCGGCATTCGGTACGACCAAGCCGTTGCGGGTGGATACCGCTGTGCTGTGCCCCCGCTGCAGTGGCTCCGGCGCGGCCAACGGCTCCAAACCGACCCGGTGCCCGACCTGCCACGGTCAAGGCGACGTCACTCATGTGCAGCGGTCCTTTATCGGCGATATCCGGACCACTCAGCCGTGCCCGACCTGCCACGGCTACGGCACGATCATTCCGGATCCCTGTCTGGAGTGTTCCGGAGATGGCCGAGTCCGCTCAATGCGAACGATCAACGTGAAGATTCCGCCTGGTGTCAGCACCGGCAATCGCATTCACCTGTCTGCTCAGGGGGAGGTCGGCCCGGGCGGTGGTCCTGCTGGTGATCTCTATGTCGAACTCCAGGTCGTGCCGCACGAGATATTCCGTCGCGAAGGTGACGATCTTGAAGTTGTCGTCAAGATTCCTATGACGGCGGCCGCGCTGGGGACCGAGGTCATGGTGGCCACTCTCGAGGCCGACCTCGAGGACGCCGCTCCGGAAACGACATCCGTACGCGTTGCCGTTCCCGCCGGAACCCAATCTGGTACTCGCATTGCCATGGAGGGCAAGGGCGTTCCGAGGTTGCGGGGTAGCGGTCGAGGTCAGCTCGGCGTGACCTTGCTCGTCCAGACTCCGACGCGTATCGATGATGATCAGCGAGACCTGCTACGCCAGCTCGCAGAGTTGCGCGATGAGACGCGCCCTGAGGTGACCGTGCAGAAGCACGGCCGCGGCGTGTTCGGGCGGCTCCGGGACGCGTTCGCCGGCCAGTGACGGCATTGCCAGCTGCATGACGGACCCGCTCTTCTTTTCAGATGATCTTGCAGACCCGCTGCCCATGGTCGGCGCGCTGTTTGAGCTTGGCGGTGACGAAGGACGCCATGCTGCAGTGGTGCGGCGGATCCGGCCGGGCGAGATGATCATAGTCGGCAGTGGGCGCGGGAAAGGCGTACGCGGTGTCGTGGTCGAAGTTCGCGGCTCTGGGCTGGTCGTCGAGGTCCTCAGCCATCTTGCGACAGCCGCCGAACCACGCTGCTTTGTTGCTGCTCAGGCGCTGGCGAAGGGCGATCGGTCGGAGTTGGCGGTCGAGATGATGACCGAGATGGGTGTCAGCGAGATCGTGCCATGGCAGGCTGCTCGGTCCATCGTGCGCTGGTCCGGCGATCGGGGAACGCGGTCCCTGGCCCGGTGGCGCTCGACTGCACGCGAGGCGGCCAAGCAATCCCGGCGGCTGCACGTACCTCAAGTGTCGGAGCCGGTTACGACCCGGCAGTTGGCTGGACGGGTGGCACGGACTGATTGTGCTCTGTTGCTGCATGAGGAAGCCCAGCAATCGCTTGCCGACATTGAGCTTCCTGCGGCCGGTACGGTGTTGATCATCATTGGCCCGGAGGGTGGCATCGCTGCTGAGGAGTTCAACGAGCTGACCAGCGCCGGCGCGCAGCCGGTGTTGATCAGTGACGGGATCCTGCGGACCTCCACCGCGGGTGTCGTCGCCCTGGCCGCACTCAAGCTCCGGCGAGACTCACATGAGCTCTGAGCGTGTCGAAGGGCGCAGCTTGGGCTTCGACGAGCTCAGCCCGCATGAGCGTGTCGAAGTGCAGCAGTTCGGTTTTGTGCCGGGCGCATCGCTGCCGGGCCGGCTGGGCCGCTCCGGCGTGATCACCACTCCGCACGGAGTGATCAAGACGCCGGCATTCATCGCGGTAGGAACCAAGGCCACCGTCAAGGCCGTGCTTCCGGAAAGTTTGGCAGCACTCGGTGCTCAAGCGGTCCTCGCAAACGCTTACCACCTCTATTTGCAACCCGGCGCCGATGTGGTCGAGGCCGCTGGCGGTTTGGGCCGCTTTATGAACTGGACCGGGCCGACGTTCACCGATAGCGGCGGCTTCCAGGTGATGTCCCTCGGCGCCGGCTTCAAGAAGATCCTCGCCATGAACACCAATGGCCTGGAGGACGACGACGTGATCGCCGAGGGCAAGACCCGGCTGGCACACGTCGACGACGACGGCGTGACCTTTACCTCGCATCTCGACGGATCGGAGCATCGCTTCACGCCCGAGTTCTCGATGCAGATCCAGCGCCAGCTAGGTGCGGACATTCTGTTCGCCTTCGACGAGTGCACCACGTTGATGAACACTCGCGATTATCAGGAGCAGTCGGTCGCTCGTACCCAACAGTGGGCCGCTCGCTGCCTCGCCGAACACCGACAGCTCACCCGTAGAAGGGTGCCGCGGCCCTACCAAGCTCTGTTTGCCGTTGTGCAGGGCGCACAGTATGAGGATTTGCGCCGCCGGGCGGCACGTGATCTTGTCTCGCTCGACATTGACGGGTCAGGGTTCGACGGTTACGGCATAGGCGGCGCACTGGAAAAGGAGAATCTCGGCGCGATCGTCCGCTGGGTCGGCGAGGAGCTGCCCGAGAACAAGCCACGTCATCTGCTGGGCATCTCAGAGCCCGATGACATTTTCATTGCCATCGAGAACGGAGTTGACACTTTCGATTGCGTAAGTCCTTCGCGAGTGGCACGCAATGCCGCCGTCTACACCAGCCGCGGGAGATTCAATGTGAACGCGGCGCCCAGTCGCCGTAGATTTGCGCCGATCGACGACGAGTGCGACTGCTACACCTGCGCGCACTACACCCAGGCGTACCTACATCATCTGTTCAAGGCGCGCGAGATGCTCGCCTCGACGCTCTGCACAATTCACAACGAGCGCTTTATTGTGCGCCTGGTGGACGACATCCGCACCAGCATCGAGGCCGGCACCTTTTCCGAATTCAAGATCGACTTTCTGAGCCGCTACTACGGATAAGCGTCGCTTCTCCGACTCCTGCAGCCCGGCTACGACTTCGGAGCTGAGTGCTCGGCTCGTGCGGCTGCGACGACCTGGCTGATGGCGTCCACGACCAGTCTCGGCTGATCCCAGTGAATGTAATGGCTGCTGCCATCTACGACGATGAGCTTGGCCTTCGAAGAGAGCCCGGCCATCTGTTGTTGCGCTGGTAGCCAATCTGGGTCATTTTGCACATTCTGGCCAGCCGCAAGCACGATCAGTGGCAGGTCGCCCAGCGACGGCGCAGCGCTCAGCTGAGTGTTGTCCTGCGTCAGGACAGCGTCCTCACTCAGTACGGTCTTGATCTGCTGCGGCCGCGCTTGAAGTACTCCGATCTCCGCGCGCGTCTCGGCGCTGAGATTCTGTGTCGCCGGATATGCCTTTGGCCAAAGCTGCGCCCAGAAGAGACGTACGAGTCCAAGCCGTGCGCTCACCCAAATCGTCCGCTGAAACCTCTGCTGCTGCTTGTGCTCGGCAGCCAGCGCCTGTGGCGAGCGATTGGCGTCTACAGATTCGTGCCGGGCATCAACGAGAACCATTCCGACCACGTCTTGTGGGTATCGAGTTGCGTAGAAACGGACGTGCTTGCCTGCGGCTGAGTGGCCAACAAGTACGTACGGGCCTTGGATACCGGCGTTGACCAGCAAGGTATGGAGTTCGTCGGCGATGTGACTCGGCGTCCGCGGCTGAGGGCCTGGATCGCTCCAGCCGTAACCTGCGCGGTCGTAGGCGCATACCCGATTGTTGGCAGCTAATTCGGGTTGCACGAGGCTCCAATCGAGTGAAAACCCGCCCAGCCCGGCGTCCAGGAGCACAGTGGGAGTGCCTTCTCCGACGCATTGGATGTGCAGCCGATAGCCACCCACATCGACCCGCTGGCCCGGCGCCGGATAGCGTTCGGCGTCGCCGGCCGCCATGATTGTCTCGTAGCTCGCGCCGCTCACCGCCAAGACGATGATCAGCGCCACCAGTCCGATCAGAACACGACCAGTCCAGCGCAGGATTCGGTTGGGTCGCCGGGTGTCCGGAGCCGCCGAGTCGCCGTGCGACGGTGTGACAGCGTTCATGGGGGTCATCCTGACGTAATCGTCACTGCTCTCACCGTGACAGGCCGGGCTCTCGGCGCATAGGAGGTGTACCGGCGGCTCTATGGCCGGGTTTCTTGTGTCTTCCTACCGCAGCTGGCGGTCGGTTATGACCTCAGGAAGAGGAGTACGGCAAGTACCCGACGAGACTCACTTCCGGTAGCCGGGATGCCCAGTTTGGTGAAGATCGTCGAAACGTACTTCTCAGCCGCACGCTGAGTGATCACCATCGATTCGGCAATACCTGCGTTGGAGGCTCCGGTGGCCATCAGCTCCAGCACTTCCCGTTCTCGAGGCGTCAAAGAATCCAGCGGGTCTGAGCTGCGGTGCCGCTTCAGCATGGTCGAGACGATCGTGGGATCCAGCGCCGAGCCTCCATCGGCCACCCGGCGGAGTGCAGCGATGAACTCCTTGACCTCGCTCACCCGATCTTTAAGCAGGTAACCGACCCCCTCGGCGGAGTCGGCGAGCAAGCGCATTGCCAGCCCTACCTCGACGTACTGCGAGAGGACGAGTACGCCCACATCGGGATGTTCCTGCCGAATCGTCAGTGCGGCGCGCATTCCCTCGTCCGTGTGGGTTGGCGGCAATCGGATATCGACGACGACCGCGTCGGGCGGATCCTCGGCTACTCGTACGAGCAATTCATCGGCCGTACCGCACGATGCGGTTACCTCGATGCCCGCGTCTGTCAGCAATCGCGCGACGCCTTCGCGCAACAGCACGCTATCTTCGGCGATAGCTACCTGCATGGCAACTCCGCTCGAACTCGGGTACCGCTGCCGGCAGCGCTCCAGATTCGCAGCCGGCCGTTCTGAGCTTCGATACGATCCGCGAGACCGCGCAGTCCTGAGCCACGTTCGGAGTCCGCACCGCCGATGCCGTCATCGACGATCTCCACGATCACAATGTCGTCTGCGACTCCGACATCTACCGAGACGTGGGTGGCGTGAGCATGCTTCGCGACATTGGCCAGGCTCTCAGAGACGACGTAATACGCGGCAACCTCGAGCTGCTCCGGCAATCGAGGTAGGCCATCAGTGCTGAGCTGGACCTCGAGTGGCGCGGTGGCTACGAGCGACTCCAATGCCACGGCAAGTCCGTGTCCACTGACCACCGCGGGATGCAGGCCGCGAGCAATATCCCGCAGCTCATTGAGCGATTCCGCGACTTCACCGCGGGCCCGCTTGAGCCTGCTTTGGGTCGCCGGATCAGTCTCTGATTGCTCGGCGAGCAAGCCGAGCTCAAGGGCAAGGGCGACCAGGCGCTGCTGCGCACCGTCGTGCAGATTCCGTTCCAGGCGACGGCGTTCGTTCTGCTCGGCTTCCACTACGCGGGTACGCGAGCCGTGCAGTTCCTGCAACCGCGCCCGCAGCTCGGCTTCCAGCCTGCCGTTCTCCAACGCAATTCCTGCTGCCGCGCTGACCGCCTCGACCAGCTCGGGCTCGTCGCGCAGCGTTGTGTCGTACACCAGCGCGGCAATCTGTTCCCCGTTCTGCCGGACGATGGTGACGCCGCGATCACTCTCGGGCTCCGGGAGCGTCGCAGGATTGCCGCCCTGATCCGCCCAGCTGCCGTACTGCGGCAACCAGTAGATCAAGGACAGCGTCGGATCACGCAGCGCCTGGGCCAGGAGCGCCTGGAGGTCGGGAGCGGGGTCAGTCCTTAGCTGCACCAACAGCTCGCCTACCCCTGCTTTGGCAAGGCGAGCGTCGAGGAGTCCGGCGAGGAAAGCAAGTGGCGCCAGTCCTGCGACGCCGAATGTCGTGAGCCGGAGGATCTCAAAGCCGGGAAGCTGGAAAGCGCCGGCGATCAGCAAGGCCGCCAGCATCACCAGTGAAAGACTGAAACAGTTGATCATGATCTGGGTGGGGCGGCGTCGTTGCCAGTGCGGTAGCGAGCGCCAACGCTGCCAGAGCAGTCCTACGCCGACCAATGCGAGCGCACTGAGCAGGAGAAGCTGCACGTTCTGAACCACCTCAGCGGCGTCGGGCCGCTTGGCAATGCCGAGCAGATGATTGTCGTTGAAGCCGCCCAGCATCAGGATCACCACCTGAAGTCCCAATGCCGCCACGTATCCGACAACCACTACGACGCGCTCAGCTCGGCCAGGGAGCCGACCCGTCGGGTAGGCGAGGAAGACGTGTAGCCAAACCGCCGCGACCAACAGGTCGCACAGCTGACCAATCGTGCTGGCCAACGGAACGCTCGTCCACTGCAGGATGGACAGTTGAGTGACAAAACCAGCCAAAATCATCAACGGCCCGAATGCGCTGTCAGGTCGCCTTCGCCAGGCCACGATGCCGGCGAAGATGTACGGCAGACGTGATCCACCAGACCAGCAGAACGCGTAGCGCCGGCTGATAGAGCTCCTCGTTGGCGGCAGCCAAGACAGCGGTCATCGCACAGGACGCGACGGCGGCCGCGCCGAGAATCCACAGCAGCGCTGGCTTAGGTGCCGGCCTGTGCCGTTCGGGTAACAGCGGGAGTACTGCAGCCATCCGCACCTCTCCTCGCGAATTCACGATAGTGCTGGCGGCCGGGCGAATTACAGATCTGCGCGCCGAATTGACCAGAAAACCGGCTGTTGGCTTACCGGATCTCTGCATGTCGTCGCGGCGTTAGTCGTGGAATTTTTGAAGCGTACTGATGACCTAAGGAGCTGACATGAAAACACGCATTGTGCAAAACGAGCCGAACGATCCAGCCCCCGGAGACGTGTCCGTAACGCCGTCCGGCCAGACCAGCAACGCAAACGGCAGTTCAGCGGCGACTCCTACGAGCGGTTTTCGAGCTTTCGTGCGTCGTCGTGAACTGGTGATCTTCTTCGTCCTCTCGTACTTGATCGCGTGGTCGACGGTGCCGTTTGGCAGCTTCCTGGCCTTCGCACCCCTGGTGTCGGCAATCGTTGTCGTCGCGATCGCCGAGGGCTTGCCGGGTTTGGCTCGACTCGGTCGTCGCATCATTCGCTGGCGAGTGAGCTGGATCTGGTACGTCGCTGCTATCGGTGTGCCGATGCTCGTCGTTGCGGTGGCGATCGGTCTGAACATGGCCGCCGGTGCACCCCCGCCCTCGCTCGATCAGTTCCAGCCCTGGTACGCGGTGCTCCTGATTTTTGGCCTCGCTATGGTCAACCCCACCGAGGGCCCTTTGGGAGAGGAGCCGGGCTGGCGCGGCTTCGCTGTGCCTCGCCTGCAATCGAGATGGTCACCATTGGCGTCAGCGGCTCTCCTCGGACTTCTGATTACCGGCTGGCACCTGCCATTGGTTTTCATGCCACAGTTTGACCTTGCGCTGCCTGATATCGCGACGACCGTAGTGGTCACCTTCTGGTACGCCTGGTTGTTCAACCGGACTGGCGGCAGCGTGCTGCTGACACTCATCGCACATGCAACGGAGAGCGCAGTCAACATTCAGGGCCTCTGGCCACCAGGAGCTGGTACGGACCGTGCGGTATGGAGTGCGCTGATTGCCTGGACGTTGCTCGTGGCTGGCCTGTTGATCTTCGACCGCAAGTCCTGGCGTACGGCACCGGAGTCGGCTATCGATCGGGTGCCTGGCCGGATAAGTTGATCAGCTGGGAGCTGTACCTGGTCCGTTCACGCTGTACATGGCACGCATGCCGTGTACAGCGTGAACATCCCACGCAGCGTGGGATGCCGACAAGCTGCCGGGGCAGCCAGTCCCAGGAGCACATTCACCAGAAAACCGTCTAACGGCTCACTGGTCCGCTGCATGTCGCCATGTCGTCAGTCGTGGAATTTTGTGAAGCGTAGCGATCACCACCCGAGGAGCTGACATGAAGACACGCATCGTGCAGAACGAACCGAATGACCCGATCTCACGTGATCCGTCTGTCCCGGTTGCGAGCCCAACCATGGAGATGTCAAGGCAGTCAGGGGCGGTTCCAACGAACGCGTTTCGAGCTTTCGTACGTCGCTACGAGTTGGTGATCTTCTTCGTCCTCACGTACCTGATCGCCTGGTCAGGCATTCCATTCGGGTCCTTTCTGGCGTTTGCGCCGATCGTGTCGGCGATCGTCATCGTACTGATCGCTGAAGGTTTGCCGGGCTTAGCTCGGATTGGTCGGCGCCTCATCCGGTGGCGAGTGAACTGGATCTGGTATGCGGCTGCTATTGGGTTGCCGTTGCTTGTCCACGCGGTGGCGATCGGTCTGAACATGGCGGCGGGCGCACCTGCGCCCTCGCTAGCCCAGTTCCACCCGTGGTACGCGGTGCTGTTGCTCTTCGGACTGAGGATGGTGAACTTCACCGACGGCCCAATGGGTGAGGAGCCAGCTTGGCGCGGCTTTGCTCAACCAAGGCTGCAATCGAGGTGGTCACCCCTCGTGTCAGCGGCCGTGCTCGGGCTGCTGATCACGGGTTGGCATCTGCCGCTGGTTTTCATGCCGCAATTCGACCTCGGCTTGCCGGATATCGCGTCGACCGTGCTCGTCACGTTCTGGTACGCCTGGTTGTTCAACCGGACGGGCGGCAGCGTGCTGTTACCCCTCATCGCTCACGTCACCGAGGGGTGTGTGAACACCGGGGGCCTCTGGCCCGCGGGAGCCGATGCGGATCGTCATGCCTGGATGTGGCTGATCTCCTGGGGTCTGCTCGTGGCCGCACTGTTGATCTTCGATCGCAAGTCCTGGCGTACCGCACCCGAGTCGGCCATTGATCGGGTGCCTGGCCGGAAAGCTTAAGCCGAGCGCGCTGCGTTTCTCCGCACAAGGCCACGAATGACGGCAGAATCCGGCCGTTTCCCTCAGATTCGTGGCTTTGTGCGGAGAAACGTCAGACCGATCTGACCTCAGCTCTTGGAGGTACCTCCGACATACCGGCCAAGCCAGTCGGTGAGATCTGAACACATCTCAAAGGTCTCCAGGACGAAGCTCCGTAGCCGCGGCCCGTTCTGCAGCTCTGATGCCGGGCGGGTGCGCATTGCAATAAGCCCCTTCTGACGGAGCAGTTCTGCTCGTGGATGATCCCGGGGAAAACCGCGCGGCGCGGTCTTCAACGGCTCGGGTCCGCCCGGGCTCACCTGCAGTGACCGGCGGCGCCGTAACGCGGCAAGAATCTCAGTCAGCTCCTCGCCCCTGGCGTCGTCGGCCACTGCGTGTCGATAACGCTCCAAATCCTCGGACTGCATCATGTAGTTCCCGGAGGCCACCATCAGTCCCGAGGCATCGAGATGCAGATAGTGGACGGCGCCCGGGATGCCGTGAGCGGCGCCGTGCATGATCTTGTACGGCGATTTGTCGGCGGAGAAGCGGACATCGCGGTTCATCCGAAACACCTTGAACGGCTGATACTCCTCGGGCAGCGAGTCCAGCAACGCGGCCATCGGCTCGCGTACCTCGCGATCGAACACGTCCTTGTTGGCCAGCCAGAACTCTCTAGTGTTTTGATCTTCGAGGTCTTCAAAGAAGTGAGTCGCCGCCGGACGGAAACCGCTAACGCGAGTCGGTGTTGCCATGATCACTCCTTGGGTCATCTGCGGTCGACTTCGATCTCTCGGGCCCTAACTCAGTGAAGATCGTGAGTTGTACGTCGGCCGGACCGTGCAACCGGGCATTGAGCGAGCGCCACGGCGTGAGGGTGGGCGGGGCAATGAGTTCAGCGCCTGCGGCGGTCAGCCGCTGGGTGACACTTGCCGAATCGTCGACCTCGAAGGCCAGCCGATACTTCTCGCTCACTCCGGTCCGACCAACCTCGACAGTGTCGATCAAATCGATCTGCGGCTTATTGGAGAGCTCGAGCGTCGCACGACCGGCGCCCAAGATCATCACCTGCGCTCCATTGTCACCGTCGTAGTTCTCCTCAGCGACCAGTCCCAGCTCATCGCGATAGAAGCGCACCGCGCTGTCGTAATCGTCGACGGCCATGACCAACCGCATCTGATGGACTGGCGCGCTGCCGCCGGTCCGGCCAACGGGCGCATAGCCCGGTTCGCGCTTCTTGATCGCCCTGATCACCGCGTACGTCACGGGGAGCATGATCACTTCCACCATCACCTTGTAGACGTAGCCGGCAACCGCGTAACTGATCAAACTGCCCCAGGTCGGAAAGATCCCGACAAAGGCAATGAAACAAAACAATGCCGTGTCGGCGAACTCCCCGACCACTGTCGAGCCGATCAGTCGCGCCCAGAGGTGGCGCTCCTTCGTGCGTTCCTTGATCTTGACCACTACGTACGCATTGAGCAGCTGGCCGGCCAGATAGCCGGACAGGCTCGCAATCACGATTCGCGGCACGAACCCGAGCACGGCGACGAACGCTTCCTGGTTTTCATAGCCAGGTCCCGGTGGGGCAGCACCGACGGCGAGGAAGGTGACAGAGGCCAGCGCGCCAAGTGCGAAGCCAACCCAGATCGCGCGCCTCGCCTGGCGCAGTCCATAGACCTCGGCCAACACGTCACCGACGATGTAGGTCAACGGGAAGAGAAAGGCCCCGCCATCGGTGAAGATCCCGCCACCGACAAACGCGGGCAATCCGTCGACGACGGTGATCGTCTTGGTAGCGGCGATATTGGAGATCAGCAGCAGGCCACAAAAGACCGCCACAATTACGGCGTAAATGCCGCTGGGAGCGGTAGCAAACGACGCACTAGCGCGCGCCTCGCGCGGCTGCGTTGCGGACAGGGTCGTCACGCGCAGCGATCCTAGTTTGACTGCTTCGCTCGCTGCGCTCCCGGTCATGGCAGGCTGGCCACATGAGCGACTATCCCAATGAGGTCCCCGACGAATCTGAGCAGCTCGATCAGCTCGAGCCGGAACGAACCCTCATCGATCGCGGCGTGGACGATGTGCTCGATGAGGGCTACTCGCCACCGGAGCGTTACTCGACACTGATTCGGGATGGCGAGCACGAGACGTTGGACGAACGGCTCAATGAGGAGATCCCCGAGCCAGACCCGTACGCGCCCGTAAACGAAGAAATCGTCGACGACGGTGAGGTGGGCGAAGAGCGTGCTGGCCGGCTGGTCGATCCCAATGAAGGCATCGGGCCAGATGTGGAGTCTGATCTGGTCGGTATCGATGTCGGAATAGACGGCGCTGCCGCAAGCGCGGAGGAAGCGGCCGTCCACGTCGTCCCTGACGACGGCCAGGCCTTCTAGCAAGTGGTCGGAGACGACATCGATCTAGCTCGAAAGGCTGCCTTTCGCGACCACTTTCGCTCAAGGGTGAGCCATGACTGAGGATCAACGCCTAGCTCCGCTTTATCCACCGATCGAGCCGTACGCCACCGGCATGCTGGATGTCGGCGACGGTCAGCAGATTTACTGGGAAGAGTGTGGCAATCCGACCGGCAAGCCTGTTGTCTTCCTGCACGGCGGGCCGGGCGGAGGGCTCCAAACCACGGTAAGGCGGCTGTTCGACCCGGCACGCTATCGCGTCGTACTGTTCGATCAGCGCGGTTGCGGCCAAAGCCGGCCGCACGCCAGTGAACCCGAAGCCGATCTCAGTGCGAACACCACCTGGCACCTGGTCGCTGACATCGAGCGACTTCGCAAGCATCGCGACATCGAGCGGTGGCAGGTCTTCGGTGGCTCCTGGGGTAGCGCACTCGCCCTTGCGTACGCGGAAGATCACCCGGATCGAGTGACCGAGTTGGTGCTGCGCGGCATCTTCACACTTCGCCGCAGCGAGCTGGACTTCTATTACAACGGCGGCGCTGGACAGCTGTTTCCGGAGCGCTATGAGATGTTCCTGGCTCCGCTGGGCGGTCGCTCCTTTACGGGTGATGCAATTGCGGCGTACCACGATCTGCTCTTCGACCCAGATCCCGCCATACACGGACCGGCCGGGGTGGCCTGGAGCACGTGGGAGGCTGCCACGATCACCCTGGAGCAGGATGATGATCTCATTGCTGACTTTAGCGAACCAACCTTCGCTCTGGCCTTTGCCCGCATCGAAAATCACTACTTTTACCATCGCGGCTGGTTCGATGAGGGCCAGCTGATCGCGAACGTCGACCGACTGACCGGAATCCCAGCGGTCATCATTCAGGGGCGCTACGACGTCGCAACTCCAGCGCTCACCGCGTACGAGTTGTATCAGGCCTGGCCAGAGGCCGAATTCAAGATTGCGCCGAGGGCCGGACACGCCTTCTCCGAACCCGGCATCCTGGAGGCCTTGGTCGGCACCACCGACCGATTCGCGTGTTGATTGTTATCCATTGGGGCGCGCGGTCGCTTGACCTAGGATGGGGTGTTGACATTTCCCTCTCGACTGCGAGGAACCAACTGAGTAGGTCAGACTTCACGGCCAGCGCTCCTGACGCGCCCAGCGCCCGCCATCGGGGCGGTCTGGAGGAACTCCGCCGAGTGACGGTTCCGGCGTCGGTCGAAATGGTGAACATTCTGGGGCCTCGCGACGAGTTCCTGCACATCCTCGAACGGGAGCTCGAGGCAGGCATCCATGTCCGGGGCAACGAGATCACCCTGACGGGGTCACCCGCCGCGGTTGACCTTGCCATCGATGTGATCACCGAGCTGGTCACCGTACTGCGAACCGGACAGGGCCTGACTGCCGATGCTGTCGAGCGCATCTGCTCCATGCTCGCCGGTCGAGAGGACACCAGCCCAGCCGACGTACTGACCCACAACATCCTGTCCTCACGCGGCAAGACGATTCGGCCGAAGACGCTCAATCAGAAGCGGTACGTCGATGCCATTGACAAGCACACCGTCGTCTTCAGCATTGGCCCGGCGGGCACGGGAAAGACTTATCTGGCGGTTGCCAAGGCTGTCCAGGCGCTGCAGAACAAGCAGGTCAACCGGATCATCCTGACCCGCCCAGCGGTGGAGGCGGGCGAGCACCTCGGCTTCCTGCCCGGCACACTGAGCGACAAGATCGATCCCTACCTGCGGCCGCTCTACGACGCGCTGCACGACATGCTCGATCCGGATTCGATTCCGCGGTTGTTGACGGCCGGAACCATCGAGGTCGCACCGCTCGCGTACATGCGCGGCCGAACCCTGAACGACGCCTTCATCATCTTGGACGAGGCACAGAACACCTCGATGGAACAGATGAAGATGTTCCTGACTCGCCTGGGATTCGGCTCCAGGATGGTGGTGACCGGCGACATCACGCAGGTCGATCTGCCCGGCGGCACTCGTAGCGGACTTCGCGTGGTACGCGGCATCCTCGACAAGGTTGATGACATCGCATTCTGTAACCTCACCAACCACGACGTGGTGCGCCACAAGCTGGTGGGTCGGATCGTCGCGGCGTACGACAAGTTCGAGGCGGGTCATGCCGAGGCGCCGCGCGATTCTGGACATTCCGCAGCGCCAGTCCGTCCAGGTCGTTAGGCGGTGGCCGTCATGATCCGAGCGCTCCTGGGAGCTCGGAGGTGAGTATCGACATCAGCAACGAGTCAGGCACCGAGGCTGACAACGCTGCTCTGGTCAGACTCGCCGGCTTCGCTCTCGATCAGCTGCGCATCCATCCGCTCGCCGAGCTGTCGATTCTCCTTGTGGACGAAGACACCATGAGCGCCTACCACGAGAAGTACCTTGGCGAGTCCGGCCCGACCGACGTACTGAGCTTCCCGATGGATGAGCTGCGGCCACCAACCGATGGCGAGGAGCCCCCGGTCGGTCTGCTCGGCGACATCGTGCTCTGCCCTGCGGTGACCGAGCGACAGGCACAAGAACATCAGCGCTCGGCAGACGAAGAAGCCGAGTACCTGCTGGTGCACGGCTTGTTGCATCTGCTCGGGTACGATCACGCCACTCCCGATGAGCACGCAGAAATGTTCGGGCTCACCGACAAAATCGTCTCGGCCTGGGCCCAGCAGCGCCCGGACCGCTCAAGGGGTTCTTAGATGACATCGGCCTACTGGCTCCAGCTCAGCATCGCCTTCGTCTTGATGATTCTTGCGGGATTGATCGCGGCGGCGGAGGCCGCTTTGTCGTCATTCTCCAAAGCCCGTGCCGACCGGCTGATTGAAGAGGGCCGACCGGGTGCGCGACGGGTCCGCAAGATCGTCGAGGACCCACCGCGATATCTCAATACAGCGCTTTTCGTCCGCAGCATGATCGAGATCTCGGCGATCATCCTGGTCGCGAACGTGATCTTCTCTCTGATACCGACGACTTGGCAAGCCGGCGCGGTCACCGCCGGCATCATGATCAACGTCTCCTACATCGCCTGGGGCGTTGCGCCTCGTACGTTAGGCCGTCAGCATGCGGACCGGGTCGCCTGCGCTGCTGCCGGACCGATCGTGGCGATCACCACAGTTCTCGGGCCATTCCCTCGGCTGCTGATCATGATTGGCAATGCGCTGACGCCGGGCCGGGGTTTCACCGACGGCCCGTTCGCGAGTGAGGCTGAGCTACGCGAACTCGTGGATCTTGCCGAGGCCAGGGATGAGATCGAATCCGGGGAACGCAACATGATCCACTCGGTGTTCGAGCTTGGCGACACGATTGCTCGTGAGGTGATGGTGCCGCGCACCGACATGGTCTTCATCGAGGAGTACAAGACTCTGCGCCAGGCCGTCTCGCTGGCGCTGCGTTCTGGGTTCAGCCGGATCCCGGTCATCCGCGAGGGGATCGACGACGTCGTCGGCGTGCTCTATCTCAAGGACGTCATCAAGCGGATCTACGATGCGCCGGATGCCCAGTCCACTGAGCGGGTCGGCTCCATGATGCGTCCGCCTGTCTTCTGCCCGGACTCCAAGCCAGTCGACGAACTGTTGCAGGAGATGCAGGTCAAACGCGTGCACCTAGTCATCGTGGTCGACGAGTTTGGCGGTACGGCCGGAATGGTCACCATCGAAGACATCCTGGAAGAAATCGTCGGTGAGATCACCGACGAATACGACGAGGAAAACACCGACATCACGCAACTCGGTGAAGAGCGTTATCGCGTGTCCTCCCGACTGCCGGTCGACGACCTCGGCGATCTTTTCGGACTCAAGCTCGAGGACGAGGACGTGGAAACGGTCGGCGGCCTAATGGCCAAGCAGCTCAACAAGGTTCCTATCGCCGGTTCGGTGGTCAAGTACGACGGTTTGGAGCTCGTCGCTGAGCGATCGGCCGGCCGCCGCAACCAGATTGGCACAGTGATCGTCACCAAAATTTCGTCGGCGGAATCCGAGGCCGACGCTCGAGCTGAAGCTGCAACCCGCATCGTTTCCGAGCAGGCGCACGCCTCATGAGCGATTCCCCCGTCGAGCAGGCGCCGATCCCCTCCGATCCCGAGGACCTCAAGTTGATCACGCTGGCGCGTGCAGCGCTGGGACGTACCGGAGCTCAGCAAGGAGCCGCGGTCCGCGACATAGACGGGCGGGCGTACGCGGCTGCGAGCATCGACCTGGAGCACTTGAAGCTGTCGGGTATCGCGGTCGCGGTCGCGATGGCCGTTTCATCGGGCGCAGTCGGTCTGGAAGCTGTCGCCCTTATCGGCGACGTGGAGCCGAGCGATGCTGATCTCGACATCGTCGCGGACCTCGCTGATCACGGCACGGTGATCATCTGGGCTGCTTCTGGAGGCGCAGTCAAGTCAGTGACCACACTTCCGTGATGCCGACCCCACCAGATGGAAGGCCCGTCCAGGGGTACGTTTCGCAGCTCAGTCGTCAAAACGGCCCCCACTCGATGCTGCCGAGGGGTCGTTTCGCAGCTCAGGCGTCAAAACGGGCGGAGCTGGCGTGACCACCCCCGGCTCATCCTTCCGCTCCGGATTCGCCTGCTTTGTTGGCCGACCCAATGCCGGCAAGTCGACACTCACCAACGCGCTGGTTGGTCAGAAGATCGCCATCGAGTCGTCCAAGCCGCAGACCACCCGGCATGCCGTACGCGGCATTGTGCGGCAGGCGGATGCCCAGCTCGTGATCATCGACACGCCTGGTCTGCACAAGCCGCGGACGCTGCTTGGAGAGCGGCTCAATGACGTCGTCCGGGCGACCTGGGCAGAGGTCGACGTGGTCGGGGTCTGTCTCCCGGCGAACCAACGGATCGGCCCCGGAGATCGATACCTGGTCGGTGAGCTGGCCGCGCTACCGCGAACTCCGCAGCTCGTGGCTGTGGCGACGAAGGCCGACCTTGCCGCGTCCCAGCGAATGGCCGAGCATCTGCTGAGCATCGCTGACCTGGAGACGTCGCTGGGCATCAGCTGGGCCGACATCGTTCCGGTGTCGGCGACCGAGCGCTTTCAGCTTGAGGTCTTGAGCGAGACTCTGGTCGGACTGTTGCCCGAAGGTCCGCCGCTCTACCCCGACGGCGAGATCACAGACGAGCCGGAGGAAACCCTCGTCGCTGAGCTGATCCGCGAGGCGGCACTGGAGGACGTCACCGATGAGTTACCGCACTCGATCACGGTCACCGTGGATGAGATGGGGCTGCGCGAGGGGCGACCGGCGAACAAGCCGCTGCTCGACATCTACGCGTCCATGATCGTCGAGCGCGACTCACAGAAAGGGATTGTGATCGGCCATCGCGGCAGCCGTCTGCGACAGATCGGCGCGACGGCCCGGCAGCAGATCGAGGCACTGCTGGGAACCCCGGTCTATCTCGATCTGCGGGTGAAGGTGCTGAAAGAGTGGCAGCGTGACCCCAAACACCTGAACCGGCTGGGCTTTTAGTTTTTCCTCTAGTGGGTATCAGGGTATTTCAGTCGGTTATTGCATCATGCGATCGATGCCAGAGAGAGACTTTCGCGCCTCAGCTCACCGGTGAGCAATTCGCTCGACCATGAGCTCGCCAAGGAGAGGATTGCCTGCGCCATGGTCGCTCATCCGCTTGATCCGCTTTCCGCGACTGAGTTCCAGACCACAGCGGCGATCTTGCGAAGAGACCAAGGTGTCACCGAATCCTGGCGTTTCGCCTCGATTGAGCTCAAGGAGCCAGCCAAGGTCGAGGTCAAAGCCTGGAAACCGGGCGACGCAGTGCCAAGGCGGTCGCTTTCCGTCTGTGGGACGAGAAGACCAACGAGACATACGAGGCGGTCGTTGATCTTGTCGGTGATCGGGTCGACTCGTGGACTCACAAGCCGGGAGCCTGTCCCAACTTCACTCTAGATGAGTATCACGACGTCGATCATGCCCTGCATGAGCATCCGGAGGTGCTTGCCCGACTCGCGGCGCGGGGCATAACCGACCCTTCACTGGTGCTCTTCGACGTCTGGACCTACGGCGAGGCAGTGATGCCTGAGCAGTGGCGCGACCGCCGGCTCGGGTGGTGCGACCTGTGGATGCGGGCGACGCCCAGAGGGTAATCCGTACGCTCACCTGATCTCCGGTCTCAAGATCATCGTCGACATGAACACCCTCGAGGTGCTCGAGATCGAAGATCACCATGACTACGGTCTGCCAGAGGTCGATGGCGAATACGATCCGCAGGTACGCGGCACACAGGAGCGTACCGACCTCAAGCCGCTGGAGATCAGCCAGCCCGACGGTGTCTCCTTCACCGTCGACGGTTATGAGCTGCGGTGGCAGAACTGGTCGATGCGGTTGGGCTTCAACTTCCGCGAAGGTCCGGTGATCTATCAGGTCGCCTTCGACGATCAGGGAACCAAGCGAGATATCGCATATCGGATGTCGTTTGCCGAGATGGTCGTGCCCTACCGGGATCCGGGCTTCGACCACTACCGGCGAACCGCTTTCGACATCGGTGAGTGGGGGCTCGGCTACATGGTCACCTCTCTGGAGCTGGGTTGCGACTGCCTCGGGGAGATTGCCTACGTCGACGCGGTGATGCCCGATACGCGGGGTGAGCCGATCGAGATCCCGCGAGCGTCTGCCTCCACGAGGAAGACAACGCGGTGCTGTGGAAGCACGTTGATGCCGAGACTCGGGGCGCAGGTTCGCCGCATGCGCCGGATGGTCGTTTCGACGCACATCACAGTCGCGAACTACGAGTACCTGGTCTATTGGCGGTTCTACCAGGACGGAAACATCGAGTGCGAGATACGAGCCAGCGGCTTGATGGTGACGACGCCGATGGAGAACGACGGATGACGCCTCCCATACGGCACGACGGTCGACAGGCGGACCTACGCGCCACTTCCACCAGCACTTCATCATCGCCAAGCTCGATTTGGACATCGACGGGGAAGACAACACAGTTATCGAGGTGGACTCGGTCGCCGCCCCGATCAGCGATGACAACCCGTACGGGCTGGCGCTGTCCACACAGGACGACAACGATCGAGTCCGAGAGCCAGTCGGCCAGAGACTTCAACTGGGAAACCCAGCGAATCTGGAAGGTGATCAACCCCAACAAGGTGAACCGGCACGGCAGCAATACGGCCTACAAGCTGGTGCCCGGTGCCGCGATCCCATCACTGGTGGATCCTTCGTCCCCGGTCTATCAGCGAGCGCCGGTCATTGCCCACACCCTCTGGGTGACCGCGTACGACGATGCCGAACGGTGGCCGGCGGGCGACTATCCGACCCAGTCGAGTGAAGACACCGGCATTACTCGCTGGATAACCGAAAATGCGCCACTGGTGGGGACCGATGTCGTGCTGTGGTACGTCTTCGGCATCCACCACATCACACGCGTCGAGGACTGGCCGATCATGCCAGTCGACATCATTTCGTTCTGGCTCAAGCCGTTCGGCTTCTTCGACCAAAACCCGTCCCTCGATGCCCCGAGCACGATGGCCAGCGCAGGCGGCCATAGCCACCCTGAACATCCGGGGCGATGATGGGATTTTCGAATCAATAAAAGGCTGAAAGGTACCGCCATGACGGAGAAGAAGGTCTTTTCGAATATCATCAACGGTGAAGAGCGCCCAGCGGAATCGGGCGACACCTTAGACATCGTCAATCCTTCTACCGGCGAGGTGTACGCAACCTCGCCCAACTCGGGCCGAGAAGACATCGACGCTGCCTTCCGCGCAGCAGCCGAAGCGTTCGAGTCATATCGATGGACCACTCCAAGCGAGCGCCAGCGGTTCTTGCTAAAGCTTGCCGACGTCATCGAGGCCAATGCCGAGGAGCTGGTGCACATCGAGTCTGAGAACACCGGAAAGCCGTACTCACTGACCTTGTCGGACGAGATCGTTCCCATGCTCGACCAGATCCGCTTCTTCGCGGGCGCCGCACGCGTGCTGGAGGGGAGAGCGACCGCGGAGTACATGCGAGGCTTCACATCCCGGCGGCCACAGCCACCCGGAACATACGGGGCGATCATGAAATTCTCAATTCAGTAAGGGCTGAAAGGTAGGCCATGGCAGACAAGCAAACCTTCTCCAACATCATCAACGGTGAAGAGCGCCCGTCGGCATCGGGCGATGTATTGGACATCATCGATCCCTCGACCGGCGAGGTATACGCGACCTCGCCCAATTCTGGCGCGGAAGACGTTGATGCCGCGTTTCAGGCTGCAGCGGCTGCTTTTGACGGCTATAAATGGACGACCCCGGGCGAGCGGCAGCGCTTCCTGCTCCGGTTGGCCGATCTCATCGAAGACAATGCCGAGGAGCTGGCTCGCATCGAATGCGAAAACACCGGCAAGCCGTTCTCGGTGACCATGTCTGAGGAAATCGGGCCGATGCTCGATCAGATCCGCTTCTTCGCCGGCGCCGCTCGAGTATTGGAGGGCAAGTCAGCAGGGGAGTACATGAAGGGTTTCACTTCCTACGTGCGCCGCGAGCCGCGCGGTCCGATCGGGCAGGTGGCGCCCTGGAACTACCCCATGATGATGGCGGTCTGGAAGTTGGCACCGGCGCTGGCCGCCGGTAACACGGTGGTGCTCAAGCCATCGGACACCACTCCCGCTTCGGCGGTGTGGATGGTGAAGAAGATGCAGGAGATCTTCCCCAAGGGAGTGGCCAACCTGGTCTGCGGAGATCGGGACACCGGCGCGACTCTGGTTTCACACCCCATCCCGCGCATGGTGTCCATCACCGGATCCACTCGTGCGGGCATCGCGGTGGCCACTGCGGCCGCGGCCGATGTCAAAGTTGCACACCTCGAGCTGGGCGGTAAGGCACCGGTGGTGGTGTTCAACGATGTCGGTGATCTTTCCGCGACAGTTGAGGGAATCAAGGTTGGCGGCCTCTTCAACGGCGGTCAGGACTGTACTGCGGCGACTCGGGTGCTCTGCCAGGCTGGAATCTATGACGACTTCGTCGCCGAGCTGGGCAGGGCAGCGTCGGAGACTCGAACCGGCTTCGACCCGAATGACGAAGATCTGTTCTACGGGCCGATCAACAATGCCAATCAATTGCGGCACATCTCCGGACTCGTGGACCGCACTCCTGATCACGCGAGGGTGGTGACGGGGGGCAATCAGGTCGGTGATCGCGGCTACTTCTACGAACCGACCGTGATCGCCGACGTACGGCAGACCGATGAGTTGATCACCACCGAGATCTTCGGACCGGTGATCACCATTCAGAAGTTCCGCGACGAAGATGAAGCCGTCGCCCTCTCCAACGATTCGGAGTATGCGCTCGCCTCTTCGGTGTGGACCTCCAATACGGGCACCGCGGTGCGGATGTCGGCCCGGCTGGACTTCGGCTGTGTCTGGATCAACTGCCACATCCCATTGCAGGCCGAGATGCCGCATGGGGGCTACAAGCACTCCGGTTACGGCAAGGATCTCTCGATGTACGGGCTGGAGGACTACACCCGCATCAAGCACGTCATGGAATACCACGGATTCGAGGGCTGATCGTTCCTCCTTGACTCATAACTGAATTCCAACTGCCTTGAGAAGGGTCGTCGAGATGGCAGATAAGGGCTTGAAGAGCAATGTCGTCGGCCTGTTCGGCGGCACCATGCTGGGAATCTCGTCGGTGCCAAAGGCATTTGCGAAGCTCCATCCCGTGCATAAGACGCCGAGCATCGCGACATTCACCGCAGGAATCGGAGCGGCGGCCTTCTGCACCGTCATGACGTTGCTCAGTGAACGCGTGCTCACCGACACCATCTTGTCCCTCGGCATCATGATCTGTTTCTACTACGGCCTGCCGGCATTCGGCTGTATCTGGTTCTTCCGCCACCAGCTCTTCACCAGCGCGTTCAACTTCGTCTTCAAGTTCTTGTTCCCGCTGCTCGGCGGACTGGGACTGTTTTTCGTCCTGTACATCACACTGATTGACAGCGCGGATCCCGCGTACGGCAGCGGGGCGGCCATCGGAGGCATCGGGCTGGTGCTCATCTTGGGCCTCGGGCTGATCCTGGTCGGTTTGATCTTCATGCTCATCATGCGAGCCCGACAACCGGAGTTCTTCCGTGGCGAGACGATCAAACACGAGTCGGCGCATGCGATGCGCCCGCACGAGCATCTGGTGTCGTGATGATCTTGAGGTTCATGAGGGCTGAGCTCGTCGAAGCCCATGACCGAAGCCCTTCGACAAGCTCAGGGCGCATGAGGCAAAGGAGGCCAGCAGCGTCATGACTCGCTACGGTCCGCAATTCGGGCCCGACTTCACCTTCCTCGGTGTGCCGGAGTGTGATCTCGACGACGAAAGCAGCTACGCCGATGCCGATGTGGTGATCTTGGGAGCACCGTTCGATGGGGGTACGTCCTATCGCGCCGGTACCCGCTTCGGACCGCAGGCCATCCGGATGACGGATTACCTGCCGCATGACGGGTCACGGCCCTCGCTGGCGCTGCGGACCGACGGCCTGCAAGACCTGAAGGTTTATGACGCGGGCGATGTGGAGATGTACTCCGGCGACATCGAGGTGGCTCTCCCAGCCCTCGAGGCTGCGGTGGAAAAGGTGGCTCGGGCGCGGGCGATCCCGCTCTCGCTAGGCGGTGATCATTCGATCGCTTATCCGGACGCCAAAGGCTGTGCGAATGTGATCGGCGCGGGCCGGGTGTCGATGATTCATTTCGACGCACATGCCGACACCGGCGACATCGAGTTCGGCTCGCTGTGGGGTCACGGACAGCCCATGCGTCGCCTGATCGAGTCAGGTGCCGTACGCGGTGATCGGTTCCTGCAGATCGGGCTGCGCGGCTATTGGCCCCCGCCCGAAACCTTGGATTG
This sequence comes from uncultured Actinomycetota bacterium, assembly GCA_963798835.1. Classification (GTDB taxonomy): domain Bacteria; phylum Actinomycetota; class Actinomycetes; order Propionibacteriales; family Propionibacteriaceae; genus Microlunatus. The sequence continues at coordinate 342,804 of CAWCVF010000008.1, forward strand.
GATGGCGTCGCAGAACATGCGGTCCTATGAGATGACCGAGATTGTGCAGCGCGGCCTGCGGGAATGCCTGACGGAGGCGTTCACGATCGCAACCGACGACTGCGACGGGGTGTTCCTCTCCGTCGACATCGATGTGTGTGATCCAGGACATGCCCCCGGCACCGGTACGCCCGAGCCGGGTGGATTGTCGGCCCGTGAGCTGCTCGATGCGGTACGCCGGATCTGTCTCGAACTTCCAGTGATCGGAATAGATGTGGTCGAGGTCAGCCCGCCGTACGATCACGCCGACATCACTGCGGCGCTCGCCAATCGTGTGGTGCTCGAGGCGCTGTGCGCCATTGCACGTAAACGTCAGGATCTGCGAGATGGCACCCGCTGGAATCCGCTGCTCCCGCTGCTCAGTGAGCGGACGGCGCCGATCCCCGAAGGTGAGATTTCCCAGCATCACCACACCCACCTCGGCCACGATCAAGAAAAGTGACACCACGATCATGAACAACACCTCAACGGAGCACGTCGACACCACTCCGCCAGAAGCGTCGCGCGGAACGGCCTTGACCGGCGAGATCAGCGTGGGAACAGATGCCGCATATGCCCAGCCGACAGTTGGGCGTACCCGGGGAGCGCTGCGCAACATCTCCGAAGTGCGGCACTTCTTTCGCACCAACGAGGTGCCTGTCTACTTCGTCGGAGCGACGCCGTTCAACTTGCTGGGACTCGATCGCTGGGTTCGCAACTTTTCCTATGTCACCTACTACGACGGCTGGGACGGCGCTCACCCGCGGGTATTCAGCCCCAAGCACAAGCCCTACATCGAATTCAGCAGTGGCGAGGAGATCAACAACTGGCTACTGGTCAATCCCGAGGTACGGGCACACATGTCGCGCCCTGCGCCACTGGGCCAACGCCCGAAGGTCGCGATGGTGTTTTTCGACGCTGAGACGGAGCGGATTTGTGACGAGCTCGGCTACGACCTGATTCTGCCGGCGGCAGAGCTGCGCGAGCATCTGGATTCGAAGCTTGTCACCACTCGACTCGGCAATGAGGTCGGAGCGGCGAGCGTGCCGAACGTGTTGATCACTGTCCGGGAGTATCAGGAGCTGCTGGAGGCGGCGACCGACGGTGGTCTGGGCACTGACCTGGTGGTGCAGACGGCGTACGGCGACTCCGGCAAGACAACCTTCTTCATCGACGACGAGACCGGCTGGAAGCGGCATCAGCGCGACATCATCGGCAACGAGATCAAGGTGATGAAGCGAATCAACAACCGCCCGGTCGCCGTGGAAGCGGTGATCACCCGTAACGGCACGATTGTCGGGCCCTTCATGTCAGAGCTCACTGGTCACGCCCAGCTCACGCCCTATCGGGGCGGTTGGTGCGGCAACGAAATGTTTCCCGAAGTGTTGACCGAGGATCTGCGTCGCAGGGCAGGTGATCTTGTCGGACGGCTCGGCAACCGTCTCGGCGCGGAGGGTTACCGAGGCTTCTTCGAAGTCGACGTACTGGTCGACACCGACACCGACGAGGTCTATCTCGGCGAGCTCAACCCGAGAATCAGCGGAGCTTCGGCGATCACGAATGTGACTGCCGGGGCGTACGCGGACATCCCCTTGTTCGCCTTCCATCTGCTGGAGTACTTCGATGTCCCCTTCGAATTCGACGTCGACGAGATCAATACGCGATGGCGCGAGTTGGCCTCGGCTGACGTCTGGAGCCAGATGGTCATCAAGGAAACCTCCTCGGCCGTCCAGTTGATCACCGAGGCTCCACCGACCGGGCAGTATTCATACGACCGATCAGGATCTCTGGTCTACCGGCGGGCCGCGCTGGACTGGCACCAATTGCAGAATGAATCGGAGGCGTTCTTCCTGCGAATTTACGGCGCTGGGGACTACCGCTGGAAGGGTGCCGATCTGGGCGTGCTGGTCACGAAAGGGCGTCTGCAGCGGCGAGCCGAGGGTGAGGCGGATACGCTGACCATCCGTGCGAGACATCTCATCGAATCGATTCGGAACCAATACAGCGGTCTGCCGCTCGGCAGCGCCGAGGTCAGCGCCGCACGCGTGGCAAGAGCGGCATCAATGGCGAAATGACGGGCGGTAGTGATCGGCTCGACAGGGAGCCGCCCGCCGTTTCCTGTCACCCTTGACAACTGGCAAACGGCGGCTCAGATCGGGTGGACCTTCTGCCATATCGCGGAGATCCTCCCGACCGCGCTGATCTCGCGTGGATCCCGCCCGGCAGCGCCGCTGCTGAGGCGGATCGAGCCTGTTGCCGAGCTGGGTTGCCGGGCCGCTGACGGTCACCTCAGCAGTGTCGGGAAGATCATGGATTCCACCAACACCGATGGGTGGATGGTGCTGCACGGCGATCGCATTCTTGCCGAGGAATACCCGGGGGAGATGGAGCCTGCCACGCTGCACCTGCTGATGTCGGTGAGCAAGTCGATCGTCGGCATCCTCGTGGGTGCCCTGGTTGACAGGGGCGTTCTCGACGTTGAGGAGCAAGTCATCGCATACGTGCCGGAGCTCGAGCAGAGCGGCTACCGCGGCGCTACAGTCCGCCAGTTGCTCGACATGCGTTCCGGCATTGCCTTCTCGGAGGAATATCTCGATCCCGATGCCGAGGTGCGAGTACTCGAGCAGGCGATCGGCTGGGCACCTAGGCGCTCACCAGATGTGCCACACACCCTGCGTGAATTCCTGTTGACGCTACGCCAGGGCAGGCCGCACGGCGGACCGTTCGACTATCGCAGCTGTGAATCCGATGTGTTGGGTTGGGTCTGCGAGGCTGCCGCTGGACAGCGCTTCCCCACGCTGGCGAGCGAGCTGATCTGGTCACGGCTAGGGGCTGATTTTGACGCCAACATCGGCGTCGACTCCGAGGGCACCGGAATGTTCGATGGCAGCCTCTCGGCGGCAATGTGTGATCTTGCGCGGTTCGGCGTGATGATCGCACAGAACGGAACGTCGCTGAGCGGCCAGGGTGTCGTCTCCGAGTCGTGGATCGCAGACAGCTTCGCCGGCGGTCCCGACTCTCGGCAAGCCTTTGCGTCCAGCCCGAATGACACGCGGATGCCAGGCGGCATGTACCGCAATCAGTTCTGGTTCCCCTGGCCGGACCGTCAGGTGCTGCTCTGCCTGGGCATCCACGGGCAGATGGTCTTCGTGGACCGCCAGACCGGTCTGGTCGCAGTCAAGCTGTCTAGCTGGCCGACGCCACAGGATCCTTGGAAGTTGTTCTCAACCCTGGCTGCCTTCGACGCCATCAACGCCGAGTTGTCACCTCATCCGCGCTAACTTCCCCCGGGCGATGTCGCCCGGGGCGGCGTTTCTCCGCACAAGGTCGCATCTGGTGCCCGATTCGGCCGAAATGGCCGTTGTTTGTGGCTTTGTGCGGAGAAACGCATCAGTGACCGAGGCGCAGCTCGTACATGTTGAAGATGCGGTTCAGCCGATAACCCAGTGCCTCGTTCACATTGATCATGTACGCGTTGTCGACATTGTTCCAAGTTTGGATGATCGTCAGTTGCGGCTCCACCTCGGCTAGCCAGTGCATCATGTCGATCTTGAGGAGCAGACCGAGTCGATGACCTCGGTGCTGCCCTGCTACGGCGGTGTCGGCTTGATGGCCGAACTGCGGTTGCGAGGGCTCGGTGACCACCATCGTGTGGCCGCCCACCTCACCGGTCGAGCGATGTCGTGCGATGACCCGGTAGGCACGATCCCCGCGACCGAGCAGGGCCGTCTCGTGGTCTCGGAGCCGCTGCACATCGAACTTTTCGTCCTCGTAGGTGAGCTCACCCATAGGCGCGTCATTGATGGCGGCGGTTACCTCGACCAGCTCACCCAGCAGCTCGTCAGCGCTCGGCGGGCGTAGCCGTTCCAGACAGTAGTCGGCCGCTTTCTGCTCGGCAGCGGTCCACAGTCGCTGCACCTCGACGTGATCAACATCGGCAAGCACTTGGCGGCGCCGAGCATCGTGACTCGCGTAGTTGAAGCCGAAACCTTCAGCGAATTTGCGGGCACCTTGATCATCTTCTGCTGTGCCAACCCAGATCGTGTTACGGCCTGCGTCGCGCGTCCGTCGCAGAACCTCGTTCATGATCGCCGAACCATGGCCGCGCCGACGGTGATCAGGATGCACCCAGATTTCAGCCCAGACGAGATGCAAATTATCCCGAGTCGGCAGATCCACCGCTAGCACTCCGACAGGCTCCGTGCCGTCATCGGGTGCGTACAGGTAGTGCTCCGCAGGCTCGAGATCCCAGCCGTATCGGATCCAATCGGCGAGCAGCTCGGGGGCCATGGGAAACGCATCGGGATCGTCGACCTGCCGCGCCGCCTCCTGGATGTCGGCGACTGCGGTGACTTGGGCCATATCGTCGGGCTTGACGCGTACGAACGGCATCAGACCAGAGTGCCGTAAGGACCGTCATCCCGCCACGTGATTTTTTGGGCTGCACCCGCCCCACGGTGTTACAGTGACGACGTGGCAAGCACTCAGCGCTGCTTTGCGCTGCTCCTCCTCCGCTGCCGCAGCGAGGCCCACTAGGGGCCGGCATCCTCGCTGCGGAGTTTGACGCGCTTCCGGTCCGCTCCACATCCAGCAGCGAGGAATCCATGTCACAGATCACTACGAGCCCTTCGACGGGCTCAGGGCGCAGCGCGACGAGCTCAGGGCGCAGCGCGACAAGCGCAGCGCCCAGGGAAGCAACATCGTTTGGTACCAGGACCCAACCGGCACCAGTGCAACAGTCCAGCCCGATGCCCTTCCACCGCTATCGGCCGTTCACCCCTATTGATCTTCCCGATCGGACCTGGCCCTCGAATGTGATCACCAAGGCGCCGCGCTGGCTGTCAACTGATCTTCGTGACGGCAACCAGGCACTGATCGATCCGATGACCCCGGCTCGCAAGCACAAAATGTTCGAGCTGCTGGTGCAGATGGGCTACAAAGAGATCGAGATCGGATTTCCGTCGGCCAGCCAGACCGACTTCGACTTCGTCAGACAGCTCGTTGAGCAGGACAAAATCCCGGACGACGTAGTCGTATCAGTGCTGACCCAAGCTCGTGAGGACCTCATCGAGCGCACCGCTGAGTCGATCGTGGGTGCCAAGACGGCAACTATTCACATGTACAACGCCACCGCGCCGCTGTTCCGGCGGGTGGTCTTCCATGTCGACAAGGCGGAATGCATCGCCTTGGCGACCCGGGGAACCGAGCTGGTGATGAAGTACGCCGAGCAGTACCTCGGCGATGTGGAGTTCGGTTACGAGTACTCGCCGGAGATCTTCACCGGGACCGAGATGGAGTTTGCCGTCGAGGTCTGCAACGCGGTGATGGATGTCTGGCAGCCGTCGAACGGTCGGGAAATAATCTTGAACCTGCCGGCGACCGTCGAGATGGCGACTCCGAACGTCTATGCCGATCAGATCGAATGGTTCAGCCGGCATATCCGCAACAGAGAGCACGTCGCCATCTCGCTGCATCCGCATAATGACCGCGGCACAGCCACTGCGGCGACCGAGCTGGCCATGATGGCTGGCGCCGATCGGGTCGAGGGCTGTCTGTTCGGGCATGGCGAGCGCACTGGCAACGTAGACCTGGTGACGTTAGGGATGAACCTGTTCTCACAAGGAATAGATCCCAAGATCGACTTCTCCAAGATCGACGAGATCCGTCGCACCGTGGAGTACTGCACCAACTTGCCGGTCCACCCGCGCCATCCGTACGCGGGGGACCTGGTTTACACCGCCTTCTCCGGCAGCCACCAGGACGCGATCAAGAAGGGCCTGGAGGATCTGGACAACCAGGCCAAGGCGCAAGGCATCGGCGTTCGTGAGATCGCCTGGCAGGCGCCGTACCTGCCGATCGATCCCTACGATGTCGGCCGCACCTACGAGGCCGTGATCCGGGTGAACTCGCAATCCGGCAAGGGCGGAGTCGCCTACATCATGAAGTCCGAGCACAACTTGGATCTGCCGCGACGGCTGCAGATCGAGTTTTCGAAAGCGGTTCAGGCCCACACCGACGCCGGCGGTGGCGAGGTCAGCGCGAGCCGACTGTGGGAGATCTTCCAGTTCGAGTATCTCGAGCCCGATACGCCGTTGCGGCTGGTGAGTGTCTCCACAGCCTCGACCGCTAGTAGTCAGACCTCCCTTACCGCCCAGGTCGTGGCAGGAGGCTGGATGCAAACGATCACCGGCGAGGGCAACGGTCCGGTCTCGGCGTTCGTGGATGCGATTTCCACGCTGGATCATCACGTACGCGTATTGGATTACACCGAGCATGCGCTGTCCGCGGGTGGTGATGCACTCGCTGCGGCGTACGTGGAGTGCGAGATCGGGCAAGGCGAAGACAGCATGGTCGTCTGGGGAGTGGGAATGGACGCTAACATCGTCACCGCCTCACTCAAGGCCGTCACCTCGGCCATCAACCGAGTGAGGTAACAGCAGCTTCCCAGGTCACATGAAGGTTCCCGCCGTTCAGTACGGCGGGAACCTTCATTTAACGGAAGCCGTTGGCCGCGGTCCGAGCCGGAGCGGTTGGTGAGTAGATCCAGGCGCGAAAGAACGGTCCAAGATCGATGGTGGTGTGCGCCTGCGCCGCGGCCATCCACTCCTCGAGGGTGCGGCTCCCTGGATCCTGAGCCCAGTCCTTGGCCAGCTTGAAGAAAGCCTCGTCGCCGATCACGTTGCGTAACGCCTGGAGCGCCATCGGACCGCGTACGTAGACGGCGTCGAACAGATGCGATCTGCCAGGGTCGATCATGGTGATCTTCCAGAAGGCATCGTCGTCCTTGAGGCGGTCGTACGCGCGGTTCAAGGAGTCATTGGCCTTGGCTCCGCCTGTGAGCTCCCTTGCTCCCCATTGGGCCCAGGACGCGTACCCCTCGGTCGTGAAGATGTCATTCCACTGCCGCACGGTTACGTTGTCGCCGAACCACATGTGGGCCAGCTCGTGGTCCAGCAGGCCGGGCTCGAAGCCGCGGTTCAAGATCGACCTCGCCTCATAGACCGGCCGTGTCTGGGTCTCCAGACCGCCGAACCACAAACGATGCGCGGGCACAATGCCGCCCATTTCGGTGAAGGGGTAAGGACCGAACATTCTCTCGAGTGTGCGAATCCGCTGACCGGTGGTGAGCAGTGCGGCAAATGCAGTCTTGCGCTGGTCGGGCGGCAGCTTCTCCGAGACCGCATACACGTAGGGCAGGCCATGATCGACACCTTGCTTGAGCTCGTACTGACCGATGGCGATGAAGTTCAGGTAGGTCGCCATCGGCTGCCGTGCGATCCAGTGCCAGGTGTTGTAGTCCTTCTCGTTGCCGGTATCGGCCGATTCAAGCCGGCCTACGCTGATTGCCTCCATGCCGGCCGGCACTCGGATGGAGACATCCATCAAGGCCGGATCTGACGGATGATCATTTCCCGGGTACCACCATGCCGAGCTCTCCGGCTCTCCCGCCACGATCCACTCGCCGTCAGCGGACAACCATGGTTGTACGTCGCCTTGTTTGATGTCACCCGGTTTGCCCGAGTAGTTGACGACTACTTGGAATGTGCTGCCGAGAGCGATCGGTTGAACCGGTTTGACATAGACGTCGGAGAAGCCGCGGGCAGTTGCTTCAGCAGGCACACCATTGACGGTGACCTTATCGGTGTGCAGCGCGAGGTCAAAGTAGAACGAGTTCAGCTGCTGGGCGGCACGGGCGCTGATCGTCGTCGTGCCGCTGATCGACTGGGTTCGCTGATCCCAGTTGATCATGATCTGATACTTGGTTACGTCGTAGCCGCTGTTGCCGGCCTGCGGGTAGTACGGGTCGCCGAGGCCAGGTTCACCGTCGGTGGCATTGGGATCTAACGGCAGTGGGGTTGTGGAGCTGACAGGGCTGTGGCGTTGTCGGGCGATCGTCCACGCCACGCCGAGTGGTACGGCAACGACCGCGAGCAAAAGCAGCGGCATGATCACCGCGAGGACGTAGGCGATCCGATGCGGCCGCTGCACCGGAGGAGCGGGGGCTGCCATCGGTGGGGGCGCCATTTGTGTGGGCCCAAGTGGCGGTGGCGGAGGCGCGGCGATGAACGGCTGCGATTCCTGCGGCGCAGCCCACCTCGGGTCAACGTTCGACATGCGCCAGTGATCTGAGGTTGCGGTCCAGATGCCACGCCAGGAAAGCGGCCGTGATCCCACTGGCCTCCCGTGCCAGATGATCAGACGCCTGACGGGTATCACTCCAGCGGCCCTCGAGCAGCGCACCGAGCAACGCCAGAGTCTCAGGCGCGGGTCGAGCTGCTCCCGCGGGCCGGCAGCGTTCGCACACTGCGCCACCCAGCGCGGCCGAAAATGCTCGATGCGGTCCGGCGAGACCGCAGCGCGCGCAATCGGAGAACGACGGCGCGTAGCCGGCAATGGCCAGGGCGCGCAGCAGGTAGGAGTCCAAGATCAACGTCGTTGGGCGCGGTCCGTCGGAGGTGCCTTGGTTGAGCGCGCGTAGGGCACCGACGAGCAGTAGATATTGCTGGACCGCTGGCTCGGACTCCTCGACTACGAGCCGATCTGCCGTCTCCAGCATCACCTGGCCGGCCGTATAGGCCGGATAGTTCTCGGTCAGCGGTTCACCGAAGGCATCCAGCGATTCAGCCTGGGTGATCACGTCGAGCGAGTGACCGACAGCGAGCTGCAGATCAACGTGGAGAACGGTTCGAGCCGAGCGCCGAACTTCGAGGTGGTGCGCCGCACGCCCTTCGCTACCGCACGAATCTTGCCGTGGCGTCGGCTCAGCAGGGTGATGATCCGGTCAGACTCACCGAGCTTGTGCGTGCGAAGTACCACGGCTTCGTCGCGGTAGGTCGGCACCTCGATATTGTCCCTGACGTGGCCAAGCTTTCTCCGACGGCGCAGCGCGCGACTTCCAGGCGTAGGAGGAAGGCCAAGACTGGCGATTCGGGTGTCACTGAGTTCGTCCGCCGCCACCACACCCCAGTGGCGCCCGCCCGCCGCAAATACCTCAAGACCGGCTGCCAACCCACGTGGCGATCGTGATGGACGGCAATGGCCGATGGGCGAAAGCGCGCAACCTGCCGCGGACCGAGGGTCACGCCCGGGGCGAGGCGGCGCTCCTCGATGTGATTGAGGGCGCAATCGAGGTTGGAGTCAAGTACCTCTCGGCATACGCCTTCTCCACCGAGAACTGGAACCGCTCGCCCGATGAGGTTCGCTGGCTGATGGGCTTCAACCGCGACGTGATCAGAAGGCGACGCGATCAGCTCGACGCTATGGGCGTCCGGGTGCGCTGGGCCGGCCGAACCCCTCGGCTGTGGCGCAGCGTGATCAGCGAGCTGCAGGATGCGGAGCGCCGCACGGTCAGCAACAACGTACTGACCCTGCAGTTCTGTGTGAACTATGGAGGGCGCGCCGAAATCCTTGACGCCACGCGGAGAATCGCGCAGCTGGCGGCTGAGGGCCGGCTCGATCCGAGCAAGCTCACCGAGGAGCGCTTCCGGCGATTTCTCGACGAACCTGACATCCCCGACGTCGATCTCTTCGTGCGCTCCTCCGGAGAACAGCGGACATCCAACTTCCTGCTCTGGCAGAGCGCGTACGCGGAGCTGGTTTTCCTTGATCGACTGTGGCCTGACTTCGATCGGCGTGATCTGTGGCGGGCGATCCAGCTGTATGCCGAGCGGGACCGGCGCTATGGCGGAGCGGCGCCGAATGCGGTGACGAGCGAAACCTGAGGCTGCTGCGGCTGGG
>CAWCVF010000009.1:0-245164 GCA_963798835.1 uncultured Actinomycetota bacterium
GCCGGACCGGGCGCTGGCTCAGTGGTTGGCCCGGCGCGGCAGGGTCGCCACCGCCCCAGCCACGATGAACGCGGCGACACCAAGAAGCGCGGTGGCGATGACCACCGGGTACGCACCGTTGAAGCCCGACTCTGAGGTGTGCTTTATCCAGATGCCGAAGTACGCCCAGGCAAGGACGAGGCCGTACGCGACGTCTCGGTCCTTAAGGATGACGGCGGTGCCGATGATCACACCGACGGACATGATGATCACTGCCCAGGTGGATTCGGCAATCCCGAAGCCGTCCCAGCCGATGCTCACCAGCCACACGGTGACGTTCGCAATCGTGGCGACGGTGGATCCAGCCGAAGTAGACGCTGAACGGGAGCCGCACGAACAGCCGGTCAAGGGTGGAGAGCTCCGCGCCCATGATCGTCCGGGTGATCAGGATGAGGAGCACCAGCATCGTGGCCAGTAGCAGTGTGGACACCAGGATGAGGTCGTAGTGCCAGGAGAAGATCCAGGCGACGTTGACCAGCGACGACACTTGGAGAACAGCACCCCCACTCGCTGCAGCAGGTCCGCTCGAGGAGAGACCTCGTCCGCGCCGACCCTCGCGCCGCCCCCGAGGCGGGGGCCGTCATCGAGTTCCGCGCCACGGAAAAGTCCGAGTTGGTACAGCACATGCGTCCCGAGCAGGAGGTAGATGACGCCCCAGATGGAGAACGTCAACCCGGCCGGGGCAAACAGGTTCTCGTAGGAGTCGGAGATCTCGCCGGTGTTGCGCCCGTTGATGGGCAGGATGTTGGCGAGCGCGTTCACTGCGATCATCGCCACATAAGTGAGGCCCACCAGTACCCGCACAGATGTCTTCGCTGTCTGTCGCTGCCTGGGGACGCTTTCAGGGGCGAAATGCGTGCCCATCGAGGCGGAACTGTCGGACCTATGCTGACTGTCCTGGCCGGCCTGGGTGGGCGTGGCCGCGATCTCTTGGGCGGCCGGCGACGCGGTGGGGAGCAGCACTGCGTCAATGATGTGGACGACGCCGTTACTGGCTTCGACGTCGCCGGTGATGACGTTGGCGCTGTTCCCGGCTGCGTCCACCAGGGTCACCTGGTCGCCGGTTACCTGCACGGTGAGTTCGGAACCGTGGACGGTCATCAACGCCTGACCGTTGACCAGATCGGCTGCCATCACCTCCCCGGGCACCACGTGGTACTTCAGAGTCTCGGTCAGTTGGCCGAAAGGATCCTGGAGGAGATTGTCGATGGCCCCGGAGGGAAGCAGCCCGAAGGCTTCATTGGTGGGCGCGAACACTGTGAGCGGACCGGGGCCCTTGAGGGTCTCGGTCAGCCCGGCAGCGGTGAGCGCCGCAGTCAGTGTGGTGAGGGCACCCGCACCGAAGGCGGTGTCGACGATGTCAGCGCTTGCCGCCTTGGTCGCACCGGGATTGCCATTCATGATCAGAACCTTTCTTGGAAAGTTTGTGTAATGATTGTGCGCAACCGTGTCGCTACTGTCAAACGTGTGCGGAAGGTTTGTAGAATGTTCATGGAAGGGGTCGCATGCACACGGTCAGATGGGTCTCGCAGCAACTCGGGCTTGCGCCGGGAACTCTGCGCGGCTGGGAACAGCGTTACGGCATCGTGCATCCCACCCGCACCGAAGGCGGCTACCGCCTCTACGACGATGACGACCTCGACACTCTTCAAGCGATGGCGGACCTTGTCGCGGGCGGCATGCAACCCGCCCAGGCCGCTGAACAGATCCGATCTGGCAGGGTCACACCGTCAAGTCAGAACCGCCTCACCGTCGGGGCACGCGGAGGGCTGCCCGACCACTCAGAGCTCATTGCGGCCGCGCTCGGCTATGACTCCCGTGCGCTTGAGGCCATCCTGGACGCCGCCTTCGCGGCGGCGGGGTTCGAGTACGTGATCGATGAGTGGCTCATGCCGGCCCTGGTGACCGTCGGACAGGCCTGGGTGACCGAACAACTCGACATCGCCCAGGAACACTTCATCAGCGCCGCCTTGATGCGCCGGCTCGCCGCCGCTTTCGCCGCCGCCGGGCACGCCCGTCGCGGCAGCCGCGTCATCACAGGACTCGCCCCCGGCGCCACGCATGAGATCACGACCCTGGCCTTCGCAACCATGCTGCGACGGGCGGGCCTCCGTGTCACCTACCTCGGCCCGGACCTGCCCGTCGCCAGCTGGGTCCAGGCCGTCCACACGATCCACCCCGATGCCGTCGTGATCGGTGCCCCCAGACCCGTCGACGCCCAAGCCGCGGGTGAAATCGTCCAGGCCCTTCGCGAGGAAGCACCTCACATGACCGTCTACGTGGGCGGCAGCGGCGCCACCCCCGAACACTCTCTCCAGGGGAACACCCTTGCCGAGGCCGCCACCTGGCTGGCCGATTCACTCACCACACCCGGCGCCCACCCCGACCCTGTTGGCTGAGCGCACCAAGGCGGCCTCGGCTGTGGGTCGCCAAGATAGCGATCAGCTCGTCGTCCACGGCCAACGTCAAGACCCACGTCTGCCGTCCGGACGACGGTCGGGAGTTGCTGTTGAAGTGGGCGGTGGATCCCACTATCGACGACTCTCGCACCGGACGTCCGACGACCGAGGTGATCGCCGAACACAACCGGTACAAGACCCGCCGCCGCGACCCACGCGGCGCCAACCCAGCCCTACCACGGGTGGTGTGGCTACAAGTCCGGGAAATGTTCGACGCCGACCGGCCACGCCCCGAGCTCGCGCCGCTGCTAAGCCTGCCATCGTCGCCGGTCGACCGCCCGCCAGGGGCGCCCTTGTCTGTCGGCACCGTCAACTGTTGCTGCGCGCTAGATGTCGATCACTGAAACGAGGTCCGAGCTCGCTTGAGCCACCTCATAACCTCGATAGAGGAACTTTGCAAGATCGGCTAAGGCAGTGTGGACCGCAAGGTTTTGTCCAGCCTTCCCATTTTGCGGAACGCTGCCCGGCCGTGTCCTTCCCAAACGGTTCCTCCACTCGACCCCAGACTTCCGATACCTCCCGCTTGCTCACTCGGTGCAAAGCGCACCTTAGGTGGGGATCATGCTTCGCCGAGTGATCACAGTGTTTCGACCAGTTCGACCACGTCGCGTGATCGATCGGCTCCCTGAGCAGTCGCATCAGTGCCAGCGGCCTGCTGGAGCAACCGGTAGAACAGCAGCCCCCGGGCACGGGAGGTGCGCCGGTTGAAGCGGAAGGTGAACTGAGCAGCCGGCCATGCGGTCAGCCGCATAGCGGGTGTGCTTGTCGACACCGCCATACAGTGATTGCGTCGGTTGTCATGCTGGGATTCGCTCCGCTGTTAGGGCTGATCTGACGGACAGGCGAACCGGCCGGGCCGAGCGAAAGGTCTGTGACGGGCTTCTATTCCAAGCTCCTATCCGGTCAGATCCGTCTGGCCGGTGCGCGCCCTGTAGTACGTTGCGCGCGAGATGCCAAGCGTGCGGCAGATTCCACGTACTGAATTAGTTCGATCCGCAGCCAACGTCCGCAACTGCCCGATCTTGTCCAGACTCAACTTCCGCGGGCGGCCACCGCGCCGGCCCCGAGCTCGGGCAGCCGCTAAGCCCGCCACCGTGCGCTCGCGGACCAAGTCCCGTTCAAACTCCGCCAACGCCCCGAAGAAGTGAAAGACGAGACTGCCGCCGCTCGTTGTCGTGTCCAGCTGCTCCTGCAGGCTTCGGAAGTTGATCCCCCGCTGCTTCAGGTCCGTTGCGGTTTGGATGAGGTGCGAGAGTGAGCGGCCGAGTCGATCAAGGCGCCAGACGACGAGAGTGTCCCCGGAGCGGGCAAACTGAATCGCCTCAGTCAGGCCAAGCCGATCGGTACGACTCCCTGAAGCTGTGTCGGTGAAAATCCTCTCACAGCCGGCGGCCTTCAGTGCGTCCTGCTGCAATGCGAGGGTTTGATCGAGGGTGGATACACGCGCGTAGCCGATATTCATAACATCTAGAAGATGGCAAGCTGGCCGCTCTTCTTCTGCTCCTTGCGTTTGTAATGTAGCCCAAGGACGGCTTTCCACATAACTCGCGTAAGATGGAATACGCGGTCAATTTCTTCCTCAGTTGGTACTCGGTCAAATTCGCTATGAAGCGCTACTGCGATCTTTGCTTTAAGCAGCCGCTGTTTCTTGTCTTGCCTTTCCATATGTGCTATGTATTTGTCTCACATTCCGTCGCATTTGTCAAGATATGAGACGCTGATTGTGAGACGGGTTTAGAGACAGTGTTGCATGGTTGCGAATGCAGCAACGGACACGAATGCAATCACGTCTCATAAACGGTCGTTTTTGAGACAGATTGTTTATTCCTAATTGCATCCTATCGCCGCTTTAGTATACTGCTGATTAATGCAAAGGCCGAGACGGTCAACACTCTCCGGACGTACAGGACGCTTTTTCGCGAGCGTCGCGGTCTTGCGCCGGCGGACGTGTTCTATGAGTGACAACGACTCGGCGACGGCAAGCAACCCTACGCTTTCAGCCTTCGAAGTGGTGATGTTTTTTCCTTCGCCGGCCTGTATACCGAGTCAGGTTTTGTGATTCTCACGACTCAACCCAATGAGCTTATGAAGGACGTTCACAGTCGGATGCCATGCATCTTAAGCCCGGAAAATGAGGACACCTGGCTCAATCCCGACTCAGACGAGCAGCAACTGCTTGCGCTCCTCTCCCCATTCCCCGACGCGGCAATGAAGCGATGGGCCATCTCATCACTTGTTAACAAAGCATCAAACAACGTTCCTGAGATCCTTACGCCAGTTCGCACAGCCAGGCTTGGAGGTTAACGCCTCGACGCCTGGTGTCCAGTTCAGGATGCTTGATCGCTCCATGAACTCGTCAGTGCTGATATCGCCGCGGGCGAAGCGCTCTGCGAGAATGCGCTTGGCCTCCTCTTCAGGAGCTCTCGGCCTTCCGAGACTAGGCAGCGGCAGTTTGCCCTGTCGCCACAGATACAGCGCTGTGAGCGCGAGACCCAAGATCACCAGCAGGAAGAGAAAACTGCCGAGGAAGGGCAGCATGGAGAAGGAGTGGTCCTCCCATCCGTGCGGGCCGTGGGGTACGCGTGGATCCATGAATCAACCTTTCATTCGTGTTGTGAGTTGGTGATGAGATCTGCGGGGAGCCGGGTCGTCGTGCCGTCGGCCCACACGATGAGAGCGCTGCGGATCGGACGATCCTGCAGCCACCGGACCGCGTCGCGGCCGTGCACGTACGCAGCGGTGGCGTCAATGTCGGCCCAGGTCAACGACGCTTCGATGACGCTGACAGACGCGATACCGCTAGGGGCCCGGCCGGTACGCGGGTCGATGAGATGCGCACCCCTGTGAGCCGTTCCGGAGGTCGCTATGGCGCCGGATCGGATGGGCACCACCGCGATCAACGCCTTCGGGTTGTGCGGGTGCTCGATGCCGATTCGCCACTCGGGGCGGCTGAGGTCTGCGGTGCGGCAGATGATGTCGCCTCCGCCGGATAGGCAGTAATCGGTGTCGTCCAATGGGGCCAGAAATTGCGAGGCGCGCTGCAGCCCCCATCCCTTCACGACTCCGCTGGGATCGAGCCGGCGCCGGCCTGACGCGCTCGGAAGCATGATCGAAAACGCACCAGCGGAGAGTTGCTCGGCTTCTCGTCCGAGCTGGAGCACTTCAGCGACTTCAGCTGGGCACTGCTCGGGCGCCAGCTCGCCACGATCAAGACGATTGATGACCGAGTCCTCCCGATACGTGCTGAAGACTTGATCAACTTCCCGCAGCTGATTGATCACCGACTGCCATGCTCGATCAGCCTCAGGGGTTGCGGCGTACCGACCACGCGTGGCAAGACTGATAGGCATTCCCATGACATGCTCGACCCGCCGGTGAATACGGGCGTCAGCTCGACCTTCCACAGCCGCGCTGCTCATATCCCGGCCTCATCGATGGCGGCCTGGAGCGATTCCACGTAGCCCCCGCTAGTGACGGTCGCGCCGCTCACCATGTCGATGTTCGCGCTCTGCGCCTGGATGGTTTCATCGATCAAGATCGGCACTGCTTGATCATTGATCTCGGCATCTCTGCGATTCCCGTTCGGCTCCTGCAAGATCGTGACTTTGGTGATCTTCCCGCTCTGCACGGTGATCTGGACCTGGACGGGCCCCCAACGGGTTTGGGCAGCAGAACCTTGATAGGTGGTTGTCGTGGTCGACGGCGGCGTGGTGGGTCCGCTGCTTGTGGTCGTTGATGGGCTGCTGGCGGTGCTCGGGACGGAAGCTGATGAGGTCTTGTTGGTCGAGGTGTGGTATCCGAAGAGCAGCACCACGATGGTGATGGTCGATGCAAGCCAGATGACGATTCGTCTCATATGTTTGATGTGCGCGGAGCGCAACGATTCACCACCCGAAGCTTTCGCTGTGGATACGGCCGCTGGGTACGCCTGCTGCCAGTGCAAGCCGTGCCACACCTTCGGTCCACGCGCTGGGGCCGCAGAGGAAGACATCACGATCTGCAAGATCGGGAATCCACCGTCGCAGGGCGATCAGCTCGGGGATCCCACCGGCGGCCGGACCGAGGACCGAAGATTGCGTACGCCGCGGGCCGGGAAGGTGGACGACCTGCAGGCCCTTTGCCGCCGCGAGCTCATCCAGCTCGCGAGTAAACAGCGGTTCGGCGGTGTAGCGCTGCAGAATGATCGCCTCACCTGGGGCGTACTCGAGTCCCTCCGCGAGTGCACGTAACGGTGTGATGCCGACCCCGGCACCGGCGAGTAGAACCCTTCGTTGGGTACGGGCCCGACTGCTGAGCCGGCCGTATGGACCTTCAAAGAGCACACGAGTGCCTGGTCTTAGGTACGCCAGCCGGGCGCTGCCACCGCCAAGCGCCTTCGCTGTGATTCGCAAAGTATGGCCATTGGGCGCGATCGACAGCGAGAACGGATTGGCACGTGTCCAACCCGGCCGGCTGAGGAACCTGACATTGATGAATTGGCCGGCCTGTAACGGCAGCCGGTCCAACTGGCGCCCAGTGAGATAAACCGAGATGACATCAGATGACTCCCGAACGATGCCGACGACCCGGAGCCGATAGCGGACGCTGCGCCACAGCGGCAACCAGATCCGCCACACCAGGATTGCCGTAGCGGCAGCCGCCCACAGCGACCACCAGTAGGCGGTGGCGGCTGGAGACTGCAAAAATTCTTGTCCGGTCCACAGCTGGTGAGGTAGGGCCAGCCCCACCCCGAGATAGCCGTAGAGGTGCAGCAGGTGCCACGACTCATAACGCAGCCGCCGCCGGGCTGCCCTGATGCTCGTGATCACAACCATGATCAGACACGTGGCACCAGCAACGGCCAGCAATATGCCGCCGTACGTGGTGATCAAGTCCCAGGTGGTGGGCAGTACGGCCGATAGGTTGCCGGAGGCGTAGCCGGCGATGATCATCATTATGTGGGTGATCAGCAGCCAGAAGGACAGCAAGCCGATCACTCGGTGAATCCTTGCCAGCCGGTCTCTACCGAAAGCATGCTCCAGCATCGGAAACCGCGACATCAGCAGGACCTGGATTAGCAGCAGATCGGCCGCCCAGAGCCCAGTAAGGCGGCCTAGTGAGGTCAGCCCACTCGCCCACTGACCAAGATCAGCTACTCCACCGTCCACAATCCACCAGTAGGTGACAAGCAGCAAGCCGAGCCACAGCAACAGCGCCGCTACCAGCCGAATCACGCGGTCGATCGCGGCATTCTTGTCGACACGCGGCGGTGGCGCCCACGACGCGGCCGGCGATGTTGTTGCCAGCGCGGTCATGCTGATCGCCCCCAAGGCTCTAGACATCCACCCACTCCTCGTCACCGGAGTTCATCCTTGGGAGCCCTGCTGAGGTTGGGCCATGCTGAACCTGTCAGTCAGCTATGAAGCGTCGCTGCGCCCTGAGCGCGTTGCTGCGCCCTGAGCCTGTCGAAGGGCCTTCGACAGGCTCAGGCCGCAGTTCGACAAGCTCGGGCCACAATCAGTACCTACTCGGCAGCTGCATCCTCGGCCTCACCGGCCAAGATCAAATACAGCGACCGGCGCGCCTGTGTCAGCACCTTCGATGCCGCCTCCACCTGCGCCGCATCGCCGCCGACCTCAATCTGACGTACCGCCGCATGCAGCTGGTGCATCGGGTCTCTCAGGTCTGGGCGGTCGGGTGCATTCGCAAAGTCGGCGAACGGATCACCGAGCCGAGCGCTACGCTCCTCCAGACCTGCCCGACCCTGTTCGGTAAGGGTCACCAATCGGCGACCGCCTTCCTCGCTGGTCGTCACCAGGCCCTCATCCTCGAGCTGGGCGATCGTGGGATAGATCGCGCCTGGGCTCGGGTGCCAGGCGCCGCCCGTACGGTCGCTCATCGCCTGCATGATCTGGTAACCGTGCATGGGCTGGTCGGTGAGCAGCAGCAGAATCGCTGTCCGCACATCGCCCCGCTGGGCGCGTCCACGGCCTCGGCCAAAAGGAGCACCACGGCCGGCCGGCCCGCCGCGGCGATCCTCTCGACCGCCGCCCCGGTGACCGTGTGACCGGTGCTCTTCACTACGCGGCCCGGGGCGACGGCCAGGTTCAGCGTCCCAACCACGGCTGCGTTGCTCAGGCTCCCCTCTGGAGCCTCGATCTTTGTAACGCATGAAAACGTTCCTCTCTATTCGGATCGATAAAGATAGTATCAAGATATATCGCGATACTGTCTCTAGCAAGCGGCTGGTCCTGTGATTTATTCCTGCAGGACGTCCCCTGAAGACGGCGGTAGGGATAACCCGAGCTCAAAGTGGCCCGATAGCCTGATGGTGGCTACGCGGCCGGTCGAGGAACGTAGACGGTATGAATGATGCATACGTCCGCGATGAACCTGCCGACGAGGTACTTGATCTTTATGATGCGCTCCCCGAGCGTAGCGACGAGCCCCGCGAACTGGTGCGCCCGACAGAGAATGATCCCGTGACGTCCATGATCAAAGACACCGGCCGCAACTTCGCGACGATCATGGGAATGTTCGCGGTCGCGCTCACGGCGTTTGTCGCGTGCACCGCCTTGTTCAGCGTCGGGGTAAGCCTGTTGGTGCTGGTAGTCGGCCTGTTCATCCTGGTTGCCTGCCTGATCGTTGCGGGCTGGGCGTCGCGGATGACGATGGCCCTGCTCAACTACGCCGGCATTGTCCTGCCGCGTACCCACTATCCCGCCGCTGGCCCTGGCTTTCGGGGCAAGCTGCGGCGGCTGGCGTACGCCCAGTCGTGGCGCGATCTGCTGCACGTACTGGTCAACTTCATCCTCAGCATCGTCACGTTCACCCTCGCCATGACCTGGGTCTTCGGTGGGCTCGGCGGCGTGACCTATTGGTTCTGGAGTCAGTGGCTGCCGCAGCCGAACGACGGTCTTCCAGCCCTGCTCGGCTATCCCAGTCGGTTCGCCGATATCACCTTCAATTCTGTAGCCGGCGCAGTGCTGTTGATCACCACACCGCTGATGCTGCGCGGACTGGTCAAGCTGCATGGCGCGGTGGCGTACGCCCTGCTCGTCGATGAGACACCGGCGCTGCGGCAGCAGGTGAGTGAGCTGACGCAGAGCCGTACGGCCGCCGGCGAGGCTGAGGTGCACACGTTGCGCCGGCTCGAGCGTGACCTGCACGACGGTCCGCAGCAGCGACTGGTCAGGCTCGGGATGGACCTCTCCGCGGCCCAGCGTCGACTCGACGACGATCCGGCCAAGGCCCGCGCGCTGCTCGCCGAGGCAACGCGGCAGTCCCAGGACGCACTCGCCGAAATCCGGACGCTTTCCCGCGGCATCGCTCCGCCGATCCTGGCCGAACAAGGCCTGCCCGCAGCGATCACGGCGCTGGCTGCCCGCGGCAGCATCCCTACCTCCGTGGAGGTCGATGAGGTGCAGCTTTCCGATGCGGCGCAGAATGCGGCCTACTTCGTGGTTGCCGAAGCGCTGGCCAACATGGAAAAACACAGCAAGGCTCATTACGCCTCGATCGAGGTGCGGCGGGTGGGAGCACTCGCCGTGATCAACATCACCGACGACGGAGTCGGCGGCGCCTCGCTGGCGAAGGGCCACGGCCTATCCGGGCTGGTCGACCGGCTGGCCGGCGTGGACGGCACCCTGACGATTTCCTCCCCCGCCGGCGGTCCCACCCAGCTCACCGCGACGATTCCGCTGCATCCGTAACGCCGACTTGTCAGAATCTGAGCACCATATTTGGTGCTCAGATTCTGACAACTCGGGAAATGTGGCAGCGTAAGCGGCGTGCGGGTGGTGGTGGCCGATGACTCGGTGCTGCTTCGAGAGGGTCTCGTTCGGCTGCTGACCGAGGTTGACAACGAGGTTGTCGCTGCGGTCGACGACGCTCCCAGCTTCTTGCGTGCCGTGAGTGAGCATCGGCCGGATGTCGCGATCGTCGACGTCCGGATGCCGCCCGGCATGGCCGACGACGGGCTGCGGGCTGCCGTCGAAGCTCGTGCCTCACAGCCTGACTTGGGGATCTTGATGCTTTCGGCGTACGTGGAGCTCTCCTATGCCGACGTACTGCTTTCCGACGGCCGCGGCCGGGTCGGCTACCTGCTCAAGGACCGGGTCGCCTCGCTCGACACTTTGGTCGATGCACTGCGCACCATTTCCGCCGGCGGCACTGTTCTTGACCCCGAGGTGGTCGCGCAACTGCTGGTGGCGAGGCGCCGTACCGACCCGCTCGGCGCGCTCAGCACCCGGGAGCGGGAAGTGCTTGCGCTGATGGCCGAGGGGCGCAGCAACGCGGCCATCGCCAAACGCCTCGTGGTCACCGGCGGCGCGGTCGAGAAGCACGTATCGAACATCTTCGCCAAGATCAACTTGCCGGACGTCGGTTCGGACAACCGCCGGGTACTGGCCGTCCTCGCCTGGCTCCGCGCCCGCTGACTTGTCAGCGCGTGTGGTTGCTATAGCGACCACCGACGCTGACAAGTCGGCGTGTGTGGCCAGACGTTACTGTGGCGGGCATGGCCACGGAGCGCATCGAGATTGAGGTGGGAGACCGAGTCGTCAAGATCAGCAACCCTGATCGGGTCTATTTCTCAGCCCGCGGAGAGACCAAACTTGATCTTGCTCGCTACTATCTCTCGGTCGCCGACGGCATTGTCAATGCGCTCTACCACAGGCCCTGCATGCTGCACCGCTTTCCCGATGGCGTTGACGGAGAGAAGGTCCATCAGAAGCGACTGCCACACGGCGCGCCGCCGTGGATCGAGACCGTCCGGGTGCACTTTCCGCGCTTCAACCGAGACGCCGACGAGCTGTGCGTGACGCATCCGGCGGATGTGATCTGGGCGGTGCAGATGTCGACGGTGGAGTTCCACCCCTGGAACTCCCGGCGCGACGACGTCGAGTCTCCCGACGAGTGGCGAATCGATCTGGACCCGATGCCGGTCGCTAGCTACGACGACGTACGACGCGTGTCGGTGATCGTGCAGGAACTGCTGGATGAGCTGGGCGCGGTGGGATATCCGAAGACCTCGGGGGGCAAGGGCCTGCACATCTACGTACGGATCGTTCCCGATCATGGCCACCCTGACGTACGCCGGGCAGCCTGGGCCTTCGCCCGCGAGGTCGAGCGGAGGGCCGGTGATCTGGTGGACCTCACCTGGTGGCGTAAGGATCGCGATCCCGGCTCGGTCTTCGTGGACTACAACCAAAATGCCCGGGATCACACGATCGCCAGCGCCTATTCCGTACGCGGCACGCCTGAGGGCGTCGTCTCGGCACCTCTACTGTGGGCGGAAATCGCGGAGGCGAATCCCAAGGACTTCACGATCGCCACGATGCCGGCCCGATACGCCGCGGTCGGCGATCTTCACGCCGACATCGATGATCACGTCTATCGACTCGATGAGCTCCTGGAGTGGGCAGATCGGGACGAGCGGGATAACAAGGCTGTGCCAGAAGACATGGGCGCGCCCGAGAGCTAGGCCAGTCCCTTGCTCTTCAGCCACTCGCCGGCGACCTGCGCGGGATCCTGCCGCTCGCTATCAACCTTCTTGTCGAGCTGGACAAGATCGTCAGTGGTCAGCGCCGACTGAACGCCTTCCAAGGCCGCGACCGCATTCGCGTTGTCCGCAACATCCGAACGAACCAGCGGTATGACGTTCTGCGGAAGGATCATCGACTGCGGATCTTCCAGCTGGACATAGCCCTTCTCGGAGATCACGGCATCGGTGGTGAAGAACGTTGCCACCTGAATCTTGTTGGAGTCCAGATCGCTGATCTTGGGCGGGTACTTGGCGTACGGGACGAAGGCCTTGAACTTGGCGCCGTAAATCTTCTCCAGTCCAGGAGGTCCGTACGCCCGCTTCTCTAGCTCCGGCGGGCCCCCCAGCGTCGAGGTGCTGGCGATCTTCTTCAGATCGGCCAGCGAGGTGATCCCGTTCTGCGCCGAGAACTCTTTGGTGACGACGTAGACATCTTGATCAACAGCGGGCGAGGCCTTCAACACCTTGATGCCAGACGGCAGCACGGCCGGCAGCGACTTCTCGACCTCGTCGGCGGTGGTAGCCGTGGCATTGGCGTCGAAGTTGAGCAGCAAGTTGCCGGTGTATTCCGGTACTGCAGAGATCGAGCCATCTTGCAGCGCCTTGATATAGATCTCACGCGATCCGATGCCGAGCTTCGTCGAGGAGTCAACACCCTTTGCCTTGAGAGCCTGCGAATAGATTTCGGCCAAGATCTTGGACTCGGTGAAGTCAGCAGAGCCGACCACCACAGGTCCGCCCTGCGCGCTGGCCGAGCCTGACTGGGACGGCTGGGGCGAGCTTGCGTCGCTCAAGGGATTGCTGTTGCCGCCGCATGCCGTCAAAAGCAGGCCAGCAATTCCCAAGCCGACGCCGAGAAGTGACCGTTTGATCTTCATTTCCTGAACTCTCTCTCAATGCCATCGGACAGACTCGACTATCCGACTAGGTTAACTGGGGATTACGCTGGCTGACTGATCGTCTCGTCTCTCGGGGTGACTCGACGCGCACGGCGCGCCCGCCCTGGACTGGCATGACGGCTGGCCAGCCAGCCAAGCCCACCCAGCAAGATATCCAGCACAATCGCGAGCACCGCCACCATGAAGGCGCCCGCAAACATTTCGGAGTAGTTGCGGGTCGCGTTGCCCGTGATCAGCAGCCGGCCGAGACCTTCACCCGAGCTGTAGGCAGCAACCGTGGCCGTCGCGACGACTTGGAGCGTGGCGCTGCGTAGCCCAGAAATCACCAGAGGCAGAGCAAGTGGCCACTCGACTTTGGACACAATCTGACCCGCCGACATGCCTAGCGCACGTGAGGCATGCACGGCCTCATGATCAGCACCATTAATCCCTGTCGCTGTGGCAGTCAGAATGGGCGGCAGCGCGAGCACAGCCAAGACGCCGATGATCGGTCCAACGCCGGTGCCGAGCAGCAAGACCACGAGCACGAGCAGACCCAGAGTCGGAATGGCCCGAGCGGCGTTGCTGACGCCAATCACCAGAAACGAGCCGTGACCGGTGTGACCGATGAAGATACCGAGCGGAATGGCGATGGCGGCGGCAATTGCCACCGAGGCGGCGGTATAGAAGAGATGTTGCAGCAGCAAGTTCCAGATACCGGCTGGGCCTACCCAATTAGCCGGGTCAGCCAGATAGGAGAACAGGTTCATGCTGTGCGCCGCTTCCTGAACCAAGGCAGCGTGCCTCGTTGAATGAGCAAGATCAAAGCGTCGGCTACCAGGGCCAATGCCAACATCAGCACCAAGCCCACGATGATCGGCGTGTAGAAGGAGCTTCCGAAACCAAGATCGAAGAGCTTGCCAAGCGCTCCGCTACCGATGAGAACTGCAACGCTCACCAAGGCGATGTTCGACACGGTGACGACACGAAGACCGGCGTAGATCACCGGCATGGCCAGCGGCAACTCGACACGGAGCAGCCGGCGCAACCAGCCGTAGCCCACGGCCGAGGCGGATTGCTTCACAGCAGCCGGCACCGAACGCAGGCCGTCTACCACGCTGCGCACCAGCAGCGCGATCGAATAGATGCTTAAGGCAGCGACGATATTGGCCGGGTTGAGGATCTTGGTGCCAAGGATCAGCGGCATCATCACGAAGAGGGCGAGAGACGGGATCGAGTAGATGACGCCGAGGAACGCCAAGATCACGTTGGCGACCTTCTTGGTCTTGAAGACCAGGAAGCCGAGCGGCAGCGAGATGACCAAGGCGATCAGGACGGGCAATACCGACAGAATGATGTGCTCGACCAGCAAGCTGCCGATCATCGACAGATTGCGTTGAATCCAGGCCCAGTCGAGGTTCACCGCAGGACGCCCGAACCTCGGCGATATTGAGCTCCGCCGTTGGCTTCCTGGCCTCCTCGATGCCCATCGTCAGTTGGCTGATTGTCGCGGGGAGCTGGCTGCTCGGCTGCCAACTCCTCGCTGCTCGATTCTGGCTGCTCAATGCTGAAGGTGTCGTCGGCAATCTGATCGGACTGGGCCTCAGGAAACGGCTCACCGGCGGACTGCCCCCCTTCGAGACTGACCTCCTTGGCTTCAACCTCGCTGCGGGCCGCCTCGTCCAGGGGCGGCGCGTACGCCTCCACCGGGTCGACCTCTGCAGATTCACCCTGCTCCGTCTGCTCGGCTTCAGCTTCGGTCTCGGCGGCGTAGTCGGGCTCGCCGACGTCGGAATACTCGGTGTCCGCCTCAGCCAGCGGTTCGAACTCGTGGGCCGTCTCGGCTTCGCGAATCGAAATCGACTCCGCGATGGACGTGCGGACATCTCTGACCTTGTCCAGGATCGCGTCGGCGCTCACCACGCCCGCATACCTCTGGGTGTCGGCCGTTACCGCCACAGCAACTCCGAACGGAGAGGTCAGAGCGGAGTCCAGTGCGCCGCGCAACGAATCGGTTTCTGGGCTGAAGGTCGAGCCGAGCGGGAAGACTTGACCCGGCCGCTCTGGGTCAGCCCAACCGATCGGCCGAGCATCACCGTCGACCATCAGAATCGGGCCCGGGCCGTTCGCCGACTCCACGTCGCGGACCACCTTGACGCGGTCCAGGGTGAGTGAGCTCGCGGGCTGGAACGAGAGGGACCGGAATCCGCGGTCGCGCCCGACGAACCCCTCCACGAACGAATCGGCTGGCTCATCCAGCACTTCCTGCGGCGTACCCACCTGGGCGAGATGCCCACCGACCCGCATGATGGCGACCCGGTCGCCCAACTTGATGGCCTCATCGATGTCATGGGTGATCATGATGATGGTCTTGCTCAGCTCCCGTTGCAGCCCGAGGAAGAACTCGTGCAGCTCGCTGCGGACAACCGGGTCCACCGCCGAGAACGGCTCATCCATGAGCATCACCAACGGGTCGGCCGCGAGAGCGCGGGCTACGCCTACCCGTTGCTGTTGTCCTCCGGACAGCTGGACGGGATAGCGATCTGCAAGCTTGCGGTCCAAGCCGACGCTGTCCAGCAGTTCCAGCGCGCGCTTCTCAATCTTTTTCTTGTTCCAGCGCAAGAGAGCTGGAACGGTGCCGATGTTGTCGAGGACATTGCGGTGCGGAAACAATCCACCGCTCTGGATGACATAGCCCATCTGGCGACGCAACGTAGTCTTCCGCTTGGAACGGAGCGCCGTGCCATCCCAGGTGATGCGGCCGGTCGTCGGCTCCAGCATCCGGTTGACCATGCGCAATGTGGTCGTCTTGCCGCATCCGGAGGGCCCGACAATCACCGTGATCTGGTCGGAAGGCACAGTGAGATTGAGATCGACGACTGCCGCCGTCCCGTCTCGGAACGTCTTGCCAACTGACTCGAACTCAATCACGCTCAAACTCCAGAGGTCTCGAAGGACACAAAAGACCCTAGTCGCCAGCACTGACAATATGGGTACGCGTGGCGGCGTGGCCCAGTTACGGGTGCATTGCGAGTGCCATACCCAGATCGCGTCGAGATAGCCGCCCGCCAGCTCATCCGTGTCGTCCGTACGCCGCGTCATTAACCACACTGCGTAGGCTGAGGGCGCATGCCCTCCAGGAGGAGTCACACTTGAGGATCGCCGCGATCGTCGTGGCGTTGGCCGTCTCGATCGTCGGCGTCGCGCTCTTCGCCCGTGCCGTGGCGTCGATCGTCAGTGTCGTCAAGCTCGGTAAGCCCGCTCCCGGCCGAGGTGATCATCGCGGTGCGCGTTGGCAGCACATGCTGGCCGAGACCTTGGGGCATACCCGGATGCTGCAGTGGACCAAGGTGGGCGCTGCCCACTGGTTCGTGTTCATCGCGTTCGGTGCCCTCTTCTTCACCTTGATCACCGCGTACGGGCAACTCTTCGATCCTCGTTTTGCGCTGCCGATCATTGGTCACTGGCCGCCGTACGAGTGGGCCAGTGAGATCATCGCGTGGGCAGGGTTGATCTCCATCCTCTTCTTGATCATGGTCCGACTGCTGCTCCGCGGCCGCGGGCGGGCGTCCCGATTCTTCGGCTCACGATCATGGCAGGGTTATTACGTCGAGCTGACGGTGCTGGGGATCGTGCTCTGCGTTCTTGCCTTGCACGCAATGGAATATCGACTGCTCGGTGCCGAAACCTCGCGGCTGCACTTCCCACTGACGTGGTTCCTGCTGCCCGCCGGGATCAGCTACGCAGCACTCGAGACCGGCATAGTGATCGTTTCGGCGATCAAGATCATCATTTCGATGGCCTGGTTCATCGTGATCGGACTCAACATCACGATGGGCGTCGCCTGGCATCGATTCACCGTCTGGCCCAACATCTGGTTCAAACGGAACTCCTCGGGAAAGCCCGCACTCGGCGCTCTGCAGCCGATCATGATCGATTCCACACCGCTCGATTTTGCCGATATAGAGGATCTGGACGAAGACACCTCGCTGGGTATCGGCAAGGTGGAGGACTTTAGCTGGAAGGGATTGCTCGACTTCACTTCCTGCACCGAATGCGGGCGCTGCCAGTCCCAATGTCCGGCCTGGAATACCGGCAAGCCGCTCTCGCCGAAGCTAGTGATCATGGACTTACGGGAGCACGCGTACGCCAAAGCGCCCTACCTGCAAGCCGCAGAATCGGCCCGAGCCGCATTGCCTGAAGCAACCCAGACGGAGGCCAGTCGGCCGCTGGTGGGGCCCATCGAGGTCACCGACGGCGTGCCCGGAGTGATCGACCCCGACGTGCTGTGGTCGTGCACGACGTGTGGTGCCTGCGTGCAGCAATGCCCCGTGGACATCGAACATGTCGATCACATCCTTGACATGCGTCGCTTTGAAGTGATGATGTCCGCAGACTTCCCCAGTGAGCTCAATGGGCTGTTCAAAGGCCTGGAAAGCAAGGGAAATCCGTGGAACATGAGTCCGCGAGGCCGGATGGATTGGGCCAAGGATCTGCCCTTCTCGGTGCCGGTTGTCGGTGAGGACGTCGAGGACCTGAGTGAAGTGGAATACCTCTTCTGGGTGGGCTGCGCCGGGGCGTACGAAGATCGCGCCAAGAAAACCACCCGCGCCGTCGCAGAGCTGCTGCACATGGCCGGCGTGAGCTATGCCGTATTGGGCAACGGTGAGACGTGTACGGGTGATCCGGCGCGACGGGCCGGAAACGAGTTCGTGTATCAGCAGCTCGCTCTGCAAAACACCGAAACCTTGCAGGAGGCGAAAGCGACCAAGATCATCGCGACCTGTGCACACTGCTTGAACGCGTTGAAAAACGAGTATCCGCAACTCGGCGTCAACTGCGAGGTGGTCCACCACACCCAGCTGCTGAACCGGCTGGTACGCGAAGGTCGGCTGACTCCCATCGCGCCGCCAGAGGGCTCAGTCGCCGGCCGGACGATCACCTATCACGACCCGTGCTATCTCGGGCGACACAACGAGATCTACGATCCACCGCGGGATCTGCTCGGTTCACTGCCAGGCGCGACGGTGCTGGAGATGGCGCGTACCCGGGAGCGATCCTTCTGTTGCGGCGCCGGCGGCGCGCGCATGTGGATGGAGGAACGGCTCGGTACTCGGATCAACAACAACCGGACCGAGGAGGCGCTGCGTACCCTCGCCGACGCGGGAGGCAATGGTCACGATGCGATTGCGACTGGATGCCCGTTCTGCCGAGTGATGTTGACCGATGGCCTCACTGAGAAACAGGCCGACGGTGCCGCGCCTGAGACAACCGAAGTTCTCGACGTGGCGCAACTTCTTCTCGAGGCGGTCAAGCGCGAGCCCACAAATATGTGACGTCACTAATACCTTGATTTGATGTCATCATGACGCCATAATGGCGTCATGGATCTTTCACCGTATATCGAGTCCGTGCGGACGGGCGTTGCCAACGCATCCTCCCTGGCCGACGAGCAGACCCAGCAGGTCGCCAACCGGCTCGGCACCGCAATTGAGTCCTCTACTCGACTTGCACTGATTTCGGCGTTGTCCGACGCGGCAGGGACGATCAGCGCTGAGCTAGCTCCTTCTTCTGTTGAGCTACGCATGGTCGGCAGCGACCCAGAATTCGTTGTCTCGCTCCAGACTGCCGAGACTGAGCCCACCTTGCTCATGCCCGAGTCGGAGCAGCCGGACGAGGGAGCACCGAGCCTTGAGGCTGAGGACGAGCCGGTAGCCCGGATCACGCTGCGGCTTCCCCAGTCGGCGAAGGCGCGAGTGGACCAGATGGCCTCCGCAGATGGAATCTCGACCAATGCATGGTTGATTCGCGCGGTCATGGATGCACTATCCGAGCGCAGCGGCGCGGCCCCTGAGTGGCCGCAGCCGCCGCGTCCACCAGCACCGCCGTCACCCAATGTCGTTTTCGGCCAGTACGGCCCATTTGGGCCGCATGGGGTCTTCAGTTCCGAGGGTCCGTTCGGAGCGGGCGGATTCCTCGGGGACCGCTTGAGGCGAGCCAGACGCGAGGACCAACGCCCCCGCGGGAACGTGCAGGGATGGGTGCGATGAGCAGCACGCAGAGCTACGAGGGGGTACGTCACGTCGTCGTGGACAACTTCGGGGACGGATCAATCACCGTGGCGCCAGGGCTCCGGCCGGACTTCGTCGAAGCCTCAATCGACACATCCGATGATGCCGTGCTGGAGCAGATCCAGGTTCGCCATGATCGCGAATGGCTCCGCATCAGTTTTCCGCAGCAGTTCTTTCACCACACAAAGGCCGATCTTCGCCTCGACGTACCGGACGGGCTGGACTACGCGATCAAGACCGGATCGGCCGACATCTCGATCAGTGCCGAGATCGGTCGCTCCAAGATCGTCAGCGGCTCAGGCGACATCACGGTCGGACAAGCTACTGATCTTGAGTGCAGCACCGGCTCGGGTGACATCTCCGTTGCACGGGTGGACGGCAACAGCACTCGGCTGAGTTCAGGCTCCGGCAGCGTGTCGGTCGATGAAGTGAATGGCAAACTCACGGCGAAGTCGAGCTCCGGTGACGTTGCGGTGAAATCACTGCGAGGTGCCGCGCTGCAGGCGAACTCCGGATCGGGCGACATTTCCGTCTCGGCGACGAGTGGGCCGGTGGACCTGCGCTCAGCGTCCGGTTCCCTGACGGTCGGGATAGCCGACAACTTGCCGGCCTGGCTCGACCTCAACTCGGTGTCGGGCGATATCCGGATTGGACTGGAGTCGACCGTTCAACCGGAGCCCGGCGAGCCATACATCACGGTTCGGGCGCGTACGGCGTCCGGCGACATCGCCATCTACCGCGCCTGATATACGCACTGAGCTTCACTCGCAGACAACCACGAAGCCCGTTAAGCCTGCACATCCCTCGGTGTTCGTATCTAGATCTGCGTACGGTGGAAGTTGAGATGTGACTTGCTCGGAGTCGGGCCGCGCTGGCCTTGATAGTGCGAGCCGTACTGGGCCGACCCGTACGGATGCTCGGCGGCAGTCGTCAACCGAAAGAAGCACAACTGGCCGATCTTCATCCCTGGCCAGAGCTTGATCGGCAGCGTCGCAACGTTGGACAGCTCGAGAGTGACATGACCAGAAAATCCAGGATCGATGAATCCGGCCGTGGCATGAGTCAACAGGCCTAGCCGACCGAGTGAGGACTTGCCTTCCACCCGAGCCGCAATGTCGTCGGGCAGGGTCACCACCTCGTAAATGGACCCCAGCGCAAACTCACCCGGATGCAAAATGAATGGTTCCTGGCCCACCGGCTCGACGGCCCGAGTCAGCTCAGATTGGTCAGCCGAGGGGTCGATATGGGGATACCGATGGTTCTCAAAAACCCGGAAATATCGATCGAGACGGACATCAATGCTCGACGGCTGAACCATCTCGACGGCATATGGTTCGAGCCCGATGCGGCCAGCATCGACTTCGGCCTTGATGTCCCGGTCCGAGAGCAACATGGCGGGACACTACCGCGAGAAGCAGCTCCTTAGCTGCCGCGCGTGATCTCCAGCCAGTGATCACCGATGGAAACGATGGCTCCTTCGCCCACCCGGACCATTTCGCCGGCCTTGCAGCGCGTCGACATTCCGTTGGTGGTCGACACCGTCGAGCCGTTGGTCGATCCACGGTCGACCACGTAGACCCCGCCTGCGTCTAGCCCAATCGCCAGATGGGACTTCGACACGGTACGTGTCTCGTCGGCGATCTTGATCAGCTGGGCGTCCTCCTCACCGGCGTTGGGCTGCGGATTACGCCCCAGCAGAATGAGTCCATCCAAGGCGATCCGCCTGCCGTCATCGAGCAAGATCGACCATTCCTGGAGGTACGGCGAACGCGGCGCGACGGAGGTCTGGTCTGCGAGATCATCACCCGCCGTGTCGTCCGGCATCGGTTCGTAGGGCGAGCCGCCGGAGGAAGGGCCGTTCTGCGGTTGGGGCATTTGACCGCCCTGCTGACCAGGCGCGTAGAGCTCGCCGCCGGGGCCCCCATATTGCGGTTGTGGTGCGTATTGCTGCGACGGTCCGTACGGCGAACCCGGGTATGGCGTGGCATACGCATTGCCGCCGTAGGGCCCGGTCGACCCACCTTGCGGCATGGCTGCAGCCTCCGCGTAAGGAGATGCCGGACCGGTTGGATACCCGCCCATGCCAGGCGGTGGAGTCAATTGGCCAGGCGGTGGGGTCAGTTGGCCGGGCGGCACTGGACTGACTGCTGAGCCGTAACCCTCCCCACCGGTATAGCTCGGGGACATCGTGCCGGCAGGCATTGCCGGGCGAGCACCATTCGGCTGCGGGGATCCGTTCAGGGCGGGAGACGGCGGACTTTGCATCGCGGAAGCGGCTGCTCGAGCCGGCTGGACCGGTGGTGCAAGAACTCGTTCCTTGATCATCACCGCAGTGGCGGCGAGGTCGTGCCAGCCCTGCTTACGGGGATGCCGCAACTCGAAGATCAACATGAGGAGCAGACCGATGCCGGTGATATACAAGGCCCAGAACACCAAGCCGCGGATGAAGGCCCGGGTCAAACCGATCGGCCGGCCGTCCAGAAATCCCACAACTTGCAACTTCATTACCTTGAGACCGGGACTCGCTGCGCGTACGGCAAGCAGGTACCACACCACGATGAGCCAGCCAATCGCGATGATGGCGCCAACAATGGCGAGCGTGATGCGTAACCCACCCGACGTAGTGGGTAGCAGGAAAATCAGTGCGACAGCGATCACTACCGGAACCGACATGTTGATCAAGTACGCCACGAAGCGTCCGCCCAGCGGAGCTACCTCCACGCCGGGCGGCAGGCCTGTCTCGCGATTCGGTCGACCCGTAACGGGCGATTCCATGACAAGCTCCTCGTCGTTAGTGACTGGTTCGCAGGACAGACGCTACTGCGGAAAGTCAATCAATACAGACACTCCGTCACCGAGCTCCAGGACAGTACCCACTTGCACGGGGATCCGCTCGCCGGGGGCGAGCTGCTGACCATCCCCGGCTCCCGGCGGAACCAGGATCGTTCCGTTCGTGGAGTTCAGGTCGGTGACAACAACCTGCCACTCATCAGGAGCTACCTCGAGATGTGTCCGGCTGATGTCGTGATTAGGACTAGGAACCGTCATCAGCCGCGGAGTCCGGCTGCTCGACCGATCAGTGGAAGGCGCCCGGCCGATGAGGATCGGCCGATCGACTTCGGCGCTTGTGCCGTTGGAGGCGCGAAGCACGGCGAGGACCGGAGGGCCAACTAGCTGTGGTCCCTGGGTGCCGACCGGGCTGCCGCACACCCGACAGCTGGTCGCATTGGGTTCGCTGGCGTGTCCGTTGGGACAGAGCACGGCGAGTATTGCCAGCTCTTCCGAGCCGGCGGATGTGTCGGGGCTTGGCGGGGCGGCAGGCACAAAGAGTTCGGCAGCAGTGTCCTCAGCGAGATTCAGTGCGACAGCATCCTCTAGCTTCTGCGGCGCCGCAACGTCGGACGCAGCCAGGTCAGAGTCAGCAACGTCGGGCTCAGCGAGTTCAGGGTCAGCAACGTCAGGCTCAGCGAGGTCAGGCTCAGGCGCAGCGAGGTCAGATTTGGTGATGTCCGGCTTGGTGTCAGACGGCGGCGCGTCGAACGGCGATGCCATGAGCTCAGTCTCGGCACTCGCGATAGCAGCGATCTCGTCCACCGATAGCTCGACCGTTCGAACGCTCGGCGACTCTGCAGCCGGCGCTGGCAGCGGCTCGGTGGTGAGCTCTGATTTGTCAGCCACTACCTCGGCTGGCGTCGGCTGCCCTTGCGGAGAACTGACCTGAGCACCGTCCGACGCATCGAGGCTCACTGAGGACGCGCGTACCGCGCCGACGACCAGCGGTAGCTCCAGCAGGGTGGCATCTCCCTCGTGTGGAAGGTCGACCCGGACATGCTCAACGCCCTTCAGCCCGACCTCACTCCAGGTTTGAATGCCCTGCCCGTCCGCGACAACTTTTCCGGTGGCGAGATCGATGACCGAGATCTGCCCGCGTACCAAAGAACGCATCCCTTCGGCCGTCCAGAAGAAAGCGCCGAAGCTTGGCAGTTCATCGATCTTGAACGTCGCCAACAGCGACGCAAGATCGGTGATCGAGCTCGAGGCAACGACCTGGTCCCACAGGGTGTTGATCAACGAGGCCCAGTCGTGGTTGGGCGGTTCGAGTACCACGAGAGAGGTCGGCCCGGACAGCACCACCCACTCCCCTGGCGTGTACGTGGCGCGCCACCGTCCCAGCGCCGCAGTCATCGTCCTCCCCAGGCCTTGAACTCCAGGCTTGCTGCACATTCTCCCTTGGCCCTGGTATGAGGCCAACTCTGGGCTCGCTGTGGAACGATTCCCCTGGTCAGAGCCACGTGAATAGGGCTTCCTGAAACACACAGCCGCCGTATAGTTTGTACCGTGCTCGCCGAAACCCGGACCTGGGTCATAGCGACGAGGCCCCATGCGACCACTCGTCGAACCACCATCGCAGACGTCGCCCGAGAGGCCGGCGTCAATAAGGGAACCGTCTCGCGTGCGCTGCGCGGCATTCCTGGCGTCGGTCCGTCGACGAGGGAGCGAATCATCGAGACCGCCGACCGGCTCGACTTCTCGGCATCGCACCTCGCTACGGCACTCGCCAGTGGCCAGTCGCGGACGGTAGGCATTGTCCTTCCGACATTGCGCTCCTGGTACTTCAGCGAATTCGCGTCAGGGGCCAGCGAAATCCTCAGTCCCGCCGGCTTCCGGGTAGAGCTGATCAATCTGGATATCGATTCCGACTTTTTAGACGTCGAATCGGGAATGTTCCGCAAGCTGTTCCGGGAACTCGGCGCCGGCCGTGGCCGGGACGCGCTGCTATTCGCCGGCACGATCTCGACCGAACAGTCCGAAGGCAGCACCGAGTCGGCTCGGGTACCCGTCCTGGCCTCCGGCTCACCGCTGACCAGCGTGCCCGGGATCTTCGTCGACAACCGCGCTGGCGGCCGCCTCGTCGCGGAGCATCTGCTCTCCCTCGGCCACCGCGATATCGGCATCTTCGACGGGCGTATGTATGGCAAACGTGATTATCACGTGTGGGACCAGCGAACCGATGGGCTACGCGACACGGTACGAGAAGCCGGGTTCGACATCGATAGCCGCAATGTGATGCAACCGGGTGACTGCCACGCCGATGATGGTGAGCGTGCCATGAACGAACTTCTCGGCAGCGGACGGAAGCTCCCTACGGCCATCTTCTGCCACACCGATGAAATGGCGTTCGGGGCGATGGCCGCGCTGCGTGCAGCCGGACTGCGCTGTCCTGATGATCTTTCCCTGGCAGCCTTCGATGATCATCCCATGTCACGCTGGTGGGGCCTGACTACGGTCAGCCAGCACGCCCACGAGCAGGGCGTACGAGCGGCCACGGCCATGATCAACGCGGTGTCGAGAGACAGCAACGGCTCAGATCACGAGCCCGGGGAGGAATTGCAGGTGGAGCTGGTGGTACGCGGCACCACCGGCCCCGCGCCCGTCCGCGCGACCTGATGCGGGCATTGATGCCACGTCTTTCCGCACAAGTCCACGAACGGGCGTGCGTGCGCCGGTTCTGAGCTGCATTCGTGGCTTTGTGCGGAGAAACGACCCTCTGATCGGGCCTTCTTGCGCTACACGACTGCGGCGCGTACGGACAGCACGTCTGGGAGATGGGCTGCAATCTGTTGCCAGTTGGCGCCGTCATCGGTGCTCACGAAGACTGAGCCGTCCCGGGCGCCAAAGTAGAAGCCCGTCTGCTCGGCATTGTCAGCGGTCATGGCGTCCCGCAGCACCGACGCGAAGAACCGATTCGGCAGTCCCGACTCGGATGGCGTCCAGGTGTCGCCCGCGTCGTCGGATCGCCAGACTCGCGCCGCACCCTCCGGCGGAAAACGATTGATATCCGCTGTGAGAGGAAAGACGAACACGGTCTCCGGCTTACGCGGATGGACCACGATCGGAAATCCGAAGTCACTCGGTAGGCCGTCGGCGATGGAGGTCCACGTGTCACCGCCGTTGTCGGAGCGATAGACCCCGCCATGGTTCTGCGCAAAGA
Organism: uncultured Actinomycetota bacterium; assembly: GCA_963798835.1. Classification (GTDB taxonomy): domain Bacteria; phylum Actinomycetota; class Actinomycetes; order Propionibacteriales; family Propionibacteriaceae; genus Microlunatus. The sequence continues at coordinate 24,963 of CAWCVF010000009.1, forward strand.
TCCGCTGCGGGGCATCAGGGTGCGCAGCGATCTTGTGCACGCACTGCCCGAATTCAGGCCAAGGGTCAGGCGCATGGAGCGCTTGGATGCCGACATTGGCAGGACTCCAGGTCTGGCCCCGGTCGTAGGTCCGGTAAACCCCGCCAGTTGACATCGCCACCGTCACGTGGGCCGGATCGGCCGGATCAGGAAGCACCGAATGAATCGCCTGCCCGCCGCCGCCCGGTGCCCAGTGCTCACGATGCGGGTGGTCCCAGAGCGACCGGATGAGACTAAACGACTCGCCGCGATCTGCTGAACGGAACAGCGCTGAGGGCTGAGTGCCGGCATAAATCACATCGGGATCTGCTGGACCACCGGGCTGGATTTGCCAGACTCTTTCGACGCTGCTGCCGAGCTCTTGGGGGAATCGCACGGGAGCAGCATGAGCCTCGGTCCAGGTCTGTCCCAGGTCATCGGAGTAGTAGACGCCCGGACCCCAGTGTTCGCTGGTCCCACCAACCAAGAGTCTCGGTTGGGAGCCTCTGGCATCGATGCAGGTTCCGTAGACGGCCTCCATCAGGAATTGCGGATCCGACCACTCCCAGTCCTGCCGTCCCTCGTCGGAGCGCCCGACCCACAAACCCTTCTTGGTGCCAACAAGGACTACCGCCTCACTCATCTCGCCCTCCCACGGCTTCGGCTGCGCTGCGCAGCCAGACGGTGGTATCACTAGGCAGCATGCCACCATCGAGTTGAGCACTGCTCAGCAACACCTGACCTTCCGGGAGCTCGACCGGCTCTGTTCCGAAGTTGGTGACGCACCGCAGGCCGGCCCGCGCGAAGTGCAGTACCGACGACTCCGACTCGATCCAGCGAAGATCATCGCCCACGAACATTTCACGGCGCAGCGCGAGTGCCCGGCGGTAGAGGTTGAGCGTCGAGGTGGGATCACTCTCCTGAGCGCTCACCGCGTACGCCGCAAACCATTCCGGCTGTGGCAGGTGTCCGACGTGCTGGCCGAATCCGTACGACGGGCCATCTGAGCTCCACGGCAGCGGCACGCGGCAGCCGTCCCGGCCTTTCTCCTTGGTCGAGCGGCTCGCCATCGGATCCTCCAGGACCTCCCGCGGGAGGTCGGCGACCTCTCCAAGTCCCAGCTCGTCACCTTGATAGATATAGGTCGAGCCGGGCAGCGCGAGCAAGATCATGATCGCCGCGCGGGCGCGCCGCACTCCGAGATCGGTGTCCACCCGCGGCGTGGCACCATCGGTTAGCAGCCAGGCCCGGGCGACCTCTTGAGCTGGCCGATCCTCATCGAGTGGCAGCCCATAACGGGTCGCTACTCGTGGTGTGTCGTGGCAACCCAGCAGCCAGCTGGTCGTCGACTCTAAGTTGATCATGTCGGCCAGACCGTCGTTGATCACCTGGCGATAGTCTTCGGACCGCCAGTCGGCGTCCTGCATGCTGAAGTTGAAGGCCTGTCCCAAACTCTCCGCTGATGCGTACAGAGCACGTCGTGCTGGATGCACGGCGGCTTCGCCGACGGCGAAACGGGGCGGGTCGTAGGAGTCGAAGATGCGCCGCCAATCGGCGTAGATCTCGTGTACGTCATCGCGATCCCAGAGCGGATGCGAACCGTCCGGGCGCATGATGTCGGCAATCTCACCCCAGGGCGGGTATGGCTCCGACATGTCCTTACGCAGGCCGTGTGCGACATCGATGCGAAATCCGTCGACTCCTCGATCGGCCCAGAAGCGTACGGTGCGCCGGAAGTCCTCCCGTACCTCATCGTTCTCCCAGTTGAGGTCGGGCTGTTCGGGGGCGAAGCAGTGGAAGTACCACTGACCGTCACCAGCGGGCGCCCAGGCCGATCCTCCGAATATCGATTCCCAGTCGTTGGGCGGTTGCTCGCCGCGTGGGCCGAGCCCGTCGCGAAACAGATAGCGATCACGCTGCGGCGCGCCACGGCCGGCGGTGAGAGCCTGCCTGAACCAGGAATGCCGATTAGAGGTGTGATTAGGCACGATGTCGACGATCACCTTGATGCCGGCGGTATGCAGCGCGGTGATCATCGCGTCGAAGTCGGCAAGAGTACCGAGCCGCGGATCGACATCGCGATGATCATCAACGTCGTAGCCGCCGTCGGCAAGGGCCGACGGATAGAACGGGCTCAGCCAGACGGCATCGACGCCGAGCGACCGGAGATAGGGAACTCGCGACGTGATGCCCGGCAGGTCACCGATGCCATCACCGTTGCTGTCAGCAAAGCTGCGCGGATAGATCTGATAGACCACTGCCGTACGCCACAGGTCCGTGGTCACCGCCGTACGGGCTTGATGATCTTGGTCGATCGTCGTCGTCACCCAACGAGTGTGCCGCATTCCCGAGCGCCTTTGATCGCGTTTCTCCGCACAAGGCCACGAATACCCGTGAATTAGCCGAGATCGGCCCTCATTCGCGGCTTTGTGCGGAGAAACGAGGCCCACCTGAGAGGCGCATGGTCAACCTGTTGATCTGCTGAAGATGGGCTGTCGGAAGCTCTGGTTCGGCGGCCGGCTGGATGACCCTGTTCCCATGAGTCAGCTCAGCGAAGATGCAGCCGTACGCCGTCTTGGCGATCGACTCGGGTTCGGCCTCGCGGGCGACGCACTCCTTAGGGCACAGCAGCGCGGGCTTACGGCGACGCTCGCGGAGTACCTGTCGAGGGGTGACGGCGATGCCGCCGACCAAACACCTCCGCCAGAGCTGCCGTGGATTCAGCGTCCCAAGAAAGTGGCTGGCAATAAGCCACCCGAAGACGAGCGGAAAGCATGGCGGCAGCAGATGCGTCAGCAACGCGAACAGCTGGTTCTGTGGTGGCTCGACCGGATGGTCGAGGCCGATGATCAGCTACGCGAACGAGCGACGTGGTTCTGGCACGGTCACTTCGCGACCAGCATCCGCAAGGTGCGGATGGCCTCATTGATGCTGCGGCAGAACCTGACGCTGCGTCGGCTCGCCCTGGGACATTTCCCGCCGCTCGCCCAGGCGATGATCATCGATCCGGCAATGCTGCGTTGGCTCGACGGCAATGACAACACCTCGAAGGCACCCAACGAAAACCTCTCCCGGGAGTTCATGGAGCTGTTCACCTTGGGGCAAGGGCCCTACACCGAGGAAGACGTCAAAGAGGCTGCGCGGGCGCTGTCTGGGTGGAAGGTCAATCGAGCGAACGGCTCGGCGATGTTTCGGCCCAGACTTCACGACGCCGGGAGCAAGCACATTCTCGGCCAGGACAGCGACTTTGATGGTCCCTCCTTCGTCGAGCTGGTGGTGGGCCAGCCGAGCTGCGGAAACTTCGTCATCTCGCGCATGTGGTTCCGATACGTGTCGGCAATTCCTCCGGCTCCTTCGGCGATGTCCCGGCTACGGGAGGCGTACGAGCAGGACGGCACGTCCTCCTTATTGCAGGCGATGGTCACAGAGCCGGCATTTCGCGAGGAGGCCAGCTCGCTGGTCAAGCAGCCAGTGGAGTGGGCGGTCGGCCTGATGCGTGCCCTTCAGCTACGCCCGAGCGACCTCGACGAGAAGCAGGCCCGGCACCTCGCGGCAACTCTGCGTGGCATGGGTCAGCTTCCGTTTCTGCCGCCGAGCGTCGGCGGCTGGCCGGCTGGCGGCGGCTGGCTGACAACCGGCGCGGCGCTGGCCAGAGTGCAGGCGGCCCGGCTCATTACCGAGCAAGCCACCCTGCCCAGCGACGCCGCCAAGATCCCGAAGCGGCAGCGTGTCGAGTACGTCCGGCGGCTGCTGGGTGTTGATCGTTTCTCCACTCGCAGTGCGGACGCCATCAATCAGGTCGCGGATCGGTTGCCGCTGGCCATCGCTGTCGCCGCGTGCGCACCTGAGTACGTCGTCTCCGGTTAGGAACTCAGATCTTGTCCTGGAACCCCATCCCGGGCCCTCCCGGTCCCGACCCGTATGGCCAGCCGCCACCTCAGCCCCAGCTGCCCCCGCCACCGATGGAGACGGCTGGGCAGCTGAAGAGGACGGTAAGCCCTGTGACGCGGCGTCGCTTTCTTACCTTCTGCGGTGTCGTCGGCACTGCTGGAATCGCAGCTGGCGCGACGCAGGTGCACTGGTCGGATCTCTTGTCAGCGGCGGCTCAGACGCCACTCGACCCCTCGGCCGGAGTCTTGGTGATGGTCACGTTGTACGGCGGAAATGATGGCCTCAATACAGTCGTGCCGGCAGGTGATCCGGCCTACCAGTCGGCCCGGGCGGAGCTGGCGTACGAGACGTCGGAGGTGCTGGACCTGGGTGAGGGTCTTGGGCTGAATCCAGGCATGAAGGGACTGCACGAGCTGTGGCGCAACTCCGAACTTGCCATCGTACGCGGCGTCGGCTATCCCTACCCCGACCGCAGTCACTTTCGCTCCATGGCGATCTGGCAAACCGGCTCACCCCAGTCCGCCGTCAGCACCGGCTGGCTTGGTCGTTGGCTTGATGCGACGACTACAAATCCATTGCTGGCATTGTCCGTGGATTCCTTGGTCCCTCCGATGCTCGCGGGCGAGAAGTTGGCGGCTGCCTCCTTCCCGATCGGCGGCCTGCGGATGCCCAAGAACGCCTTGGACCGCGCAGTGGCACTGCTAGGCAAGCCGAGCAGTGACGATGACGAATGGCGCGCCCGTGCAGCACGGTCATTCGCCGACTTGCAGGCCGCGGCGCAAACCTTCGGGCCGGCCTCCGACCGCCAGCCGTCGACGACCCCAAGCACAGATCCTGATGATCAAGAAAATAATGGCGCCTCCGCAGGCGGTCAGGGCGGGCTTGCGGCGCAGCTTGACCTGGTTGCGACCTTGATCGAGATGGGCGTTCCGACGCGGGTCTACTCGGTCTCCCTGGGCGGCTTCGACACCCACTCTGACGAGCGGGCGACCCAACAACGGCTACTGGGTGAACTCGATGCCGCATTGCGCGGCTTCCGTAACAGGCTCGGCTCCAGCGAACGGGGCCGGCAGGTTGTCACGACGGTTTACTCCGAGTTCGGTCGCCGGGTACGAGCCAACGCCAGCGACGGCACCGATCATGGCACCGCCGGACCAGTGTTCCTACTGGGTCGAGGCGTACGCGGCGGATTCTTCGGAGCCGAACCGAGCCTGACCGATCTAGACGATGGCGACCTCAAGGCGGGGACGGACTTCCGCTCGATCTACGCCACTGTTCTTGATCATGTTCTCGGCGCAGACCCGGCCAAAATTCTCAGTGGTTACAGCCAGCAGGTCGACAAGCTGATCACCTAGTGGCCTGATGGTCACCGAACCAGCTCTGGAGCGGCAGCCGCGCAGCGAGTGCCGAAAGGTCTCCGGAGTCGCGCATCGCGATAGCTGCGTCAGCCACTGCCTTGGCCCCGACCCAGGTCAGCGCGCCGCCGACGCTAATCCGTTGCGCGCCTGCCGCCGTAATCTGCGCCACTGTCAGCTGGGGTACGGCAAGTACGTTGACCGGCTTGGACACCGCCTCGCAGACGGACCTGATTTCCGCAGCGCTCCGCAGCCCGGGTGCGTAGAGAACGTCAGCACCGACCGCCTGGTACGCCTGCAACCGCTCGATGGTGTCCTCGAGGTGCGGATTGCCCCGAATATGGTTCTCCGCCCGCGCCGTAAGCATGAAGGGAAAGTCAAGGGCGTGGGCAGCTTCGGCCGCTGCGTGTAGCCGCTCTACGGCGTGATCCAGCGCGTACAGACCATGCTCAGCATCCCAGTCTTCGATCGAACCGCCGACGGCGCCGGCCTCCGCGGCTCGGCGGATCGCTCGGGCGGCATCCTCCGGCCGCGGGCCGTAACCGTTTTCGAGGTCGGCGGAGATGGGCAACTCGGTCAGGCGGTCCAGTTCGGCGATGTGTTTGCACACCTCGTCGAGGGTGGCGCCACCATCGAGCCGACCGAGGGTGAACGCCAAACCCGAGCTGGTGGTGGCAAGCGCTGCGAAGCCGAGCACTTCCAGCATCCGGGCGGAGCCCGCATCCCACGGGTTAGGGATGACGAACGGCTCGCCTGCATGCAGAGCAGCGAATGCCTGCGCCTTGTGTTGCTGCCTACTCGACGACACGCAACACCACCTTGCCGCGCTTTCCTCGGGCTGCGGTGCGACCGAACGCACGGCGCGCGTCGGCGAGCGGGAAGGTCGAATCGATCTCGGGCAGCAACTCGCCAGCGTCGGCCCGCCGCGCCAGCTCACGCAACTGTTCGCCATCGGGCTCAACAACGAAGTAGTGAGCGCCAGGTGCCTCGGACGCAATCGTGACCACCCGGCCTGCCTGATCGGCGGCACGTACCAGCGCCTCGCCGCCAGTGGTGTCAAACAGGAGATCGCACGATTCGCCCGGATCCACTACCACCGCCCCGAGGCTACGGGCCAGCTGCACAGCCAGGTGACCGACTCCGCCACGGGCTCCGGTGACGGCGACCCGCTGGCCCGGCTGAAGGCCCCCGTGCACAATCAGCGCCTGCCAAGCGCTCAGTCCGGCCATCGGCAGCGCTGCCGCTTGAACGTGGTCCAGGGAAGACGGCTTGGGCGCGAGAACCTTGGCTGGCACGAGGGCGTACTCGGCGGCAACGCCATCGCGATCGAACGGCGTAACTGCGAACACCTCAGTGCCCGCCGAAATCCCGTCGGCGTCCTCGGTGAGAACACCCGACAGCTCATAGGACGGTATGGCGGGTAACCGGTCTCTCGGCCACTCCAACTCGTCACGCGTGATTGCCGCTGCGTAGACCTGCACCAGCGCCTCACCCGGACCCGGCTCCGGCGGTGCTACTTCCTCCATTCGGAGATCCTGGATTCCCCCAGGCGGATGCAGTCGGACGGCTCGCACGGCAAACTCCTCTCCCAGAAGAATCTTCTGGACGGCATCCTCGCCGTAGTCCGTTATCCAGGGCAACCGAGGTTGTGCCCGAATCGGGCATGCGCGAGGATCAGATCAACCCCCCAACCCCAAATCTGTGACCGGCCCGGAGGAGGCACTTCATGACTGAATCCACGACTGTCAATGTTGCTGAGGAGGACGCCGGCCAGCCCGCGGGCTCCAAGCTCACCGGGCGGGTAGCGCTGGTCACCGGCGGAATCCGGGGCATTGGCGCCGCGATATCCGAAGAGCTCGCCTCGCGCGGCGCAACAATTGCGGCTGGCTTCAGTGGAAACGTGGAGCGCGCTGAGCAGTTCGCCAAGGATTTTGCCGACCGGTTCGGGACATCAGTCAGCACGCACCGGGGCAACGTGGCCTCTCCCGATGACTGCCGCCGGGTCGTCAACGAAGTGATCGAGCAACATGGCCGGCTCGACATCCTGATCAACAACGCCGGCATCACGATCGACAAGACGATCCTCAAGCTGAGTGACGATGACTGGCACAAGGTATTGGATGTCAATCTTTCCGGCGCGTTCTTCCTCTCTCAAGCTGCGCTCGGACACATGGTGGAGCGCGGCAGCGGCCGGATCATCAATGTCAGCTCGATCATCGGCGAGATCGGCAACATCGGGCAGGCCAACTACGCGGCGTCCAAATCCGGGCTCTTCGGGCTCACCAAGACCTTCGCGCGAGAGGCCGCTTTCCTCCTCGAACGCTCCGGCAAGCTCGACGATGACAGCGTCGGGATCACCGTAAACACCGTCACGCCGGGCTACACCTGGACCGAGATGGTGGCGGCGGTGCCGGAAAAGGTGCTGGACAAGCTCAAGAGTCAGATTCCGCTGCGCCGCTTCGGACGCCCCGAAGAAGTCGCCCGCATTGTGGGATTTCTCGCGGCGGATGAGTCGTCCTACATCACCGGTCAGGTGTGGGGCGTCAACGGCGGCATGGACATGTAGCTCTGATCGCTCCTAACTTCATCGCTTCCTGTTGGTTATCCCACGCTGCGTGGGATACCGACGCTGTAGCCGGCGTGTATCGCATGTACGGCGTGAGCTAGCCAGGTACAGCTCGGACGCCCGCGCGAGTGATAGATGAATTAATCGCAGACGTGTTCTAATAGACGGGTGAGGTTTGAGGCGCGACACATCGGCAGCGGGCGGTGGGGCGTCTACGACGGGGGCGTGATGGGTTGGCGCGCTGTCGATCTTGGTGAGGATGAGGCATGTCAAATGGCGATGGATATGGACGTCGTCTACAACCAGTACGGGCAGCGGGCGCCAGACGAACGGCGTGAGGTGCGCCCACCGGTCGACGTCGACTCGGCAACATGGGCAACGGCCGGAAGTCTTGACTACTGGGTACGCGAGCGCGGCGAATGGTGGGGAAGAGTACGCGGACCCGATGGACGCCTGGCCTGGGTCAAGGCCAGCGAGCTGCGACGTAGCGCTGATAGCGGAGCATGATCGACAAGCAGCCCAGCGGAACGAACTGATTTCAGATGAGCCGCTCTTGAGTGGTCGTTGCGGCCAACAGATGTCGAGCTCGCCGTCCAAGATCATTGAGATCGACTCGGCCTGCCTCCGCAGCGGCGGCCAGCCGGGACGCCAGATCCAAGGCCTCATCGATGAGCGGCGCTTCGGTCGCGGCCGCCTCCTGACCCATGTCGCGCAGGATCGTCACCTCGGTCCGCGCCGCAACGATCGGGTCTTTGACTCCCTCGACCCAGACCCTGGTGCGGTGGCCGTCCCCTCGTTCGTCGCCGACCAGTGGCTCCAAGGCGAAGATCCGATCCGATCGCACGAACTTGCCGAAACCCAGCGAAACCATTCGCGGTTCTGACGCCACGAACCGATCATGTCAGCCTGCACGACGCCATGCCACACGCGACTCGCATCTTCCTCCGGCCGCGGCCGAGGGCGCGATGGGTCGTTTCGCCGCACAGGCGCCACAACGATCCCCACGTCGGCGCGGCGAGGAGTCGTTTCACAGCACAGCCGGTGAAACGTTCACAGCAGTGGATCGTCGCTCGCGTCCAATTTTTTCGAACTCGCAACGAAACGCCACTTGGATCGGTTACTGTGATGGCGTTTCTGATCACTACGATCCGCGGTCGTCCAGCACGACACGCCGATTCTCGGGGGACATCGCCGTCTCCGGGGCACTTATCATCACAAGTGATCACATCTGTCACATGCTTCACTCCATCAACAGCGGGCAGGAGTCGACATGAGTTTCGGCGCGCGGCCTCAGGCCGACAAAGATGCAGATACCCCGGGGCAGTCGTGGACCAGAGTCAATGCCTCGGGTGTTGACTACCTGCGCCTTCCGCTGCATACGCGTTGGCTGGAGGAGACCGACGATTTGACCCTGGCGCTCAAGGAAAGCCTCGCCCTCGCCAAGCCTGGCGACACCGTCGCCATCAGCGAGAAGGTCGCCATCTTGTTGACCGGCCGGACTGTAGACATCAGCACCATGCAGCCTGGTCGGCTGGCTCAGTTCCTGGCACGTCACGTCCACCCGCGTACCGACTCGAAGGGTCTGAGCGTCGCGGAGAAGATGGAGTACGTCATCCGCACGGTCGGTTACCGCCGCATTATCGCGGCATCAATCGGCAGTGCCGTGACGCGACCGTTGGGTATGCACGGGGCCTTTTACCGGCTGGCCGGCCCGATTGCCCGGGATGTCGATGGCGGACGGCCGCCGTACGAGCATGTGCTCTTCCCGCCTTTCGATATCAAGGTGGCGCAGCGGGTGTGTGCCGACCTCGAGCGTGCGCTCGACATCGGGGTCAGCATCGTCGACCTGAACGACTATGGCGGCTCGATCCGCGCCGTCTCGCCGCGATCTCTCTCCGCGGAGACACTGGGAACCGTCCTCAGCGACAATCCGCTTGGCCAGCGGCTCACCAGCACGCCGTTCGTACTCGTTCGACCCGCCTAGCACCGGGCCGCCCTAAACCGACAAACCGACGCACTTGCCTAGCGTCGGCGGTGTACCACGACCTCGATCGCTTCAGTGAGCAACCGACGTTCCGGGGCCCGCAGGGCGTACAAGACTCCGATATCGACCGCTACCAGGGTTAGCCCCACCGCAGACACCAAGAGCAGCTCGTTGAGAATTCCGCCGCCCAACAACCGGTCGAGCAGGTAGTAGACAACGGCACCTGCCGCAGTGCCGACAGCCGCCGCCGCAGCCGTACGCCCCACAATCAGCGGCAATGACTTCAGATCAACCGCGTCATGACGCCGACCCAGCAGCCAGGTGTTGGCCACCGCAGCAAAAAGCACCGACAGTGAGGTCGACGCGGCGATCCCGGCGATGCCGAAGGTCAGTCCAAGGGTGAAGTCGCCGACCACATTGATCGTCATAGCCATCACAAAGACCGTTACGGGTCGTCGTGAGTCGCCCATCGCGTACGAGGCGCGCACCACCATCTCGCGCCAGCCAAGAGCCAATAAGGCGGGCGCGTACCACAAGATCGCTGTCGCGGTCCGTTGCGTGTCGCTGGGAGAGAAGCTGCCGTGCTCGAAGATCAGGGCGACCAACGGCACGGGACAAACCACGAGGAAGCCCCACACGGGCATCAGCACCGTGGCTACCGTTGACAGCCCTCGACGTACCAGTCGTCGCATTTCAACAAGATCACGGCTGCCAGCCGCGGCGCCGAATGCGGGATAGAGCGCCGTAAGAAGCGACGCGACGAGCAATGTCTGACCGAGTGAGATGATCCGCCAGGCATAGCTCAACGCCGAAATGGTTCCCTCACCCACCATCGAGCCCACAGCGCGATCGACCATGGTGTTGGCATTGCCCAGCGCGCTACCAACCAGCAGCGGCGGTATCAGCTTGGCGATCGAGCGGAAGCCCGAATCCTTCAGGTCCCACGATGCACGGAGCCGCAACTTCAGGGCGTGAATGGGCACGAACTGACACAGCAACCGGGCTCCGGACCCAACGACGAATCCGACGGCAAGGGCATAGACGCCGTATCGAGGGCCGAAAACAACAGCCGCGACGATCATGATCAGATTGAACGGCAAGCCCTGGATCGCGGACCAGAAGAACCGGCGGTGAGCTTCCGCGGCGGCGGCCAGCAGGTTCGTACCCGAGATCAAGACCGTCGCAATCAGCACGATGCGGGTCAGCGAGGCAGCCAGATCGGCCTGCTCGCCTTTGAATCCGGGCGCCAGGACGGTGACCACCAAGGGTGCAGCCAGCGCCATGATCAGCGAACCGAGCCCGAGGATAGTCAGCGTCACGGTCAATACGACGGAAAGAGTGTGAGCTGCCTTGTTCGAGTCGCCGTCCGCGCTGATCTGCGCGGCCAGTACCGGCACAGTGGACTTCGCCATGGCACCAGCGATCAGGGCCAGCACCAGATTCATCAGCCCCTGGGCCACGAGGAAGGCATCGAGCTGCGCACCAGCCCCGAACACACCGGCGATCACGACATCGCGGAGGAAGCCCAAAACCGCCGACAGCGCGGTCAATCCGGTGACCAGCGCTGCCGCCTGGGCTATCCCCGAGCGCGCCTTCACGCCTAGCAACATAATGCAGCTGGGAAGGTGGCATTCTCTACGTCCGCGGAGACGGTCCTAAGAAAGTGGTCATAAGAGACACCAGAATCGGCGAAATCCGCGTCGCTCTCGACCACTTGGTGGCAAGGGCCTAGCGGCAACGATTTAGCGGAAGACGTCCTCGTCTTCGCCGTACACCACGATCTCCTGCTCGGCCAGGTCGGCGTCATCAGCCTCCCGGAGGACGCTGGCAACATTCGCCGGCCGCGGACCCGATTCACCCTCAGCCTCGGCCATCGGGTCGGCTTCGAGTGCCTGTTCAGCCCAATCAGCCTCGGGGACGTCAGCGGGCGGCGTGTCAGAACTGGGAGTAGTCATGGGGGCTCCTTGACGGTCACTTCGGTGATCAAGGTCTGGGTCCTCACCTTATGCCTGGCCGAAATAAACCGATTGCACGCCCCGGGCAGCAGTGCTTAACCTGATCAAGGAATATCCCGCACACCACCTCTGTTGTGCCGTGAAGGAAAGGGGGTGCTCACCATGTACAAGATCACTACGACTCCGCAGACGGGGGCTGGCTGTGTTGACGCCAGCCGGGTGAGGACCACCTTCGACTCGGTCGCCTAGCGCGCCTCTCCCTCTCGAAGTCTCCCGCTCAGTCATTGGGCGTTGCTAGGCGACCCTCCAGGTCGCCAGATCAATCACGCCAAGATCGCTTATCCAGAAGGAACTTTGTCATGTTCGAGTACGAATACCGCAGCCCAGAACAGATCAGCCGCGAAGCCGCTGAACACTATGCACATGTGATGGCCATAGCTGAACGCAAGGCTGAGGCGAAGCGGGAACGCCACCAGCGGCGCCGCAGCGCCATCCGAGCGGAACCCGTTCAAGCCCGCTGATCTGGGACCGCCATGCGCCCTGAGCCCTTCGACAGGCTCAGGGCGCATCTTCATGTGCGCTGAGCTCGTCGAAGCGCGTCAGTTGCCCTTCGACAGACTTAAGGCGCATCTTCATGTGCGCTGAGCTCGTCGAAGCGCGTCCGTTGCCCGTCGACAGGCTCAGGGCACGTTTCCGCGTAATTCAGCGGCGGCGGCGAGCCGTACCGAAGATGCTCCGAACGATCTCCGTGCCGGCAGTTCGGGCGAACTGCTTGAACGCACTCGAATCCGTGATCTGCTCCACCATCGACTTCTCTCGGCGTTGTGAGCTACGCGGCTGGGAGCGCGCGGCCACCCGAGCCTCACGCTCAGCCTGAGCTTCGGCCTTCGCCCGCTCCTTAGCCTCAGCGGCTGCGCGGGCCGCGGCCTCCTTCTCCAGCCGCTCTCGCTCCGCCGCCTCAGCTCCGGCCTGCAAATCTCGCGTCAGCTTCTCGTACGCGGATTCGCGATCGAGCAACTGCCCGTACTTGGCCATCAAGGCCGATGCCGCAATCCCCGGCCGCAGCAGTTCGTCCGGCGTCGGCGCCATAAGTGACTCCGGCGCCCGCATCCGAGTCCAGGCGACTGGCGTCGGTGCACCGTCCGGATCCATCACCGTGACGATCGCTTCGCCAATGCCCAGCTGCTGGAGTGTCTCGGCGAGGTCATAGGGCGACTTCGGAAAGGTGGCAACAGTTTGCTTGAGTGCCTTGGCGTCGTTCGGCGTATGGGCGCGGAGCTGGTGCTGCACGCGTGACCCGAGCTGGGCCAGTACGTCGTCGGGTACATCCTTCGGGGTCTGGGTGACGAAGAAGACCCCGACGCCCTTGGAGCGGATCAGCCGTACGGTCTGCGCAATGGCATCCAGAAACGCCTTGGACGCGTCGTCGAACAGCAAATGCGCCTCGTCGAAGAAGAAGATCAGTTTCGGCTTGTCGATGTCCCCGACCTCAGGCAGCTCATGGAACAGATCAGCCAGCAGCCACATCAAGAACGTCGAAAACACTGCTGGCCGGTCCACCAGATTGGGCAGCTCCAGCAGCGAGACCACCCCGCGGCCGTCGTGGGTGACACGGAGCAGATCGGCGGTATCGAACTCCGGCTCGCCGAAGAACGCCTCGGCACCTTGATCAGCAAAGTTGATCAAGGTACGCAAGATCACGCCGACGGTGGATGCGCTCAGCCCACCGATATTCTTCAGCTCCGCCTTGCCATCATCGCTGGTGAGGTGGGTCAGAACGGCGCGTAGATCCTTCAGATCCAGCAACGGCAGCCCGGCCTGATCGGCGTAATGAAACACCAGACCGAGCGATGACTCCTGTACCTCATTGAGGCTGAGCACCTTCGAGAGCAACACCGGCCCGAACGAACTCATCGTCGCTCGCAGCGGCACGCCGTTGCCCTGCCCGCCTAGCGCAAAGAACTCAGTAGGACACGCCCGGGGTTGCCAGTTCTGGCCGATCTTCTGGGTACGCGCCAGCAGCTTGTCGTTTGGCTGTCCGGGTGAGGCGATGCCGGACAGATCACCCTTGATATCGGCGGCAAAGACCGGCACTCCGGCGGCCGAGATCTGCTCGGCCATCAGCTGCAGCGTTTTGGTCTTGCCCGTACCGGTCGCGCCTGAAACAAGTCCGTGCCGGTTCAGCATGCTCAACGGGATACGCACCGCGGCCGATGGAACCGGCGCGTCGTTCTCCATCAGGACGCCGAGCTCGATCGCCGGCTCGTCGAAGGTGTAGCCGGCAATGATGCGTTGCACGTCTTCGCACTGATCGGCGCCCGGCTCGGTCATGGCCAAATCGTAACGACGGAGCGTGGAGATGCCCGAACAAACTTGATTAGAGTGTCACAGTGATTTTCAAGCGCGTCGGGGACGTACGCCCGTACCCAGATCATGGTTACGTCCAAAAACAGTGGGCGGCGATCGCCCCACACCAGGTGCGCTTGGATCAGCTCGTCACCACGAAGCGGACGTTGGACCTAGAAGCCCTGTTGGAAGAAGACTCCACCTTCTACGGCGACCTCTTTGCTCATGTCGTCTCCTGGCGTGGAGAGCTCTACCTCGAGGACGGGCTGCATCGCGCGCTGCGCGCGGCACTTCAGCAGCGGCAGACCATGCATGCTCGAGTGCTTGACCTGAAGTAGCGCCGAACTCCAGGTAGGCTCTCACCGCACGGGGGGTAGTCGGGCACGAGCTCGGGAACTCACGCATCGGGGCCGCTGCGGAGGTAAAGGAGTTCGACGTTGATCGGTCGGATCTTCCGTGTGGTACGGACTCCGATCACGCTCCTGATCTTGTTCGGTGTGCTACTTTACGGCGCCTGGTGGGGCTACACCAATATCCTCAAGCCGATCCCGCCGCCGCCTCCCGAGCCCTGTGTAAATCAAACCGTTCCGGGCGGTCAGCTGAAAAGCAGCCAAGTGGTCGTCAGGGTGTACAACGGGGGCGACCGAAAGGGGCTGGCCGCCGATGTAGGCCGGTCGCTGCGCGGCAAAGGGTTTCGCGTGACGCTGACCACGAACACTGTGGAAAGAATTCAGAAGACGGTCATCGTCGGCGCAGATCCGAGTAATCCTGAAGTGAAGTTTGTAAAGACATTCTTCAAAGAGTCGATCGTACGCTCAGACAAGCGAGCCGATCGTTCGGTGGATGTGCTGGTGGGCAACCGATACGGCGGCTTCAACAAGAGCGCTAAGGCGACCTATCGGGTGGAGAGCGACACCGTCTGCCTGCCGTCGCAGACACCCAGCCCCACTCCTGCCCTGGGCAACTGATGGTGGAGGACGGTGAGCATGGCGACGATAGTCGAGCGGTTGCGCGACTCGCAGAATGCTCATGACGCGGAGGGCATGGCCGCATTGTTCGCCGACGATTACGACAGCCAGCAACCGGTGCATCCAAGCCGGGCCTTCGGCGGCCGCGCTCAGGTCCTGCAGAACTGGACGTCGGTCTTTCAGGGTGTCCCGGATTTCGTTTCCGACCTGGTGTCTTTCACGGCTGCCGGCGACACCGAGTGGGGCGAGTGGTACTGGCACGGCCATCACGTTGATGGTTCGCAGTTCGCCATGCGCGGCGTAACGATCATGGTCATACACAACGACCAGATCTCCGGGGCTCGGCTCTACATGGAGCCAGTGGAGGCAGCGAGTGACGACATCGACGCGGCGGTACAGGAGCTGTACAAGCCGCCGTCTCTTAGTCCGAGCGACCCGTCAGGCTAGTCCTCGTCCCGAGCGCGCCAGCGCGCCAGCCGGCCGCGCTGACCAACGGCCCGTAGTCGTTCCTCGGTGTTCACCCGCTGATCTTCGGGTGTCACGATGAGGAGCTCATCGCCAGCCTGAATGCGTTCCCGGATATCGGGATTGAACGGCCGGTCACCTCGAATGATCAACGACACAACAGTGTGCTTGGGCAGCCGCAACTCAAGAACCTCGACACCCACCAGCCGCGACCTCGCCGGGATACGTACCTGCAACAGATCGGCAGAGATCTTGTCCAGTGGCGCAACCTCGACTTCGACATCTTGCGCTCTGCCGTCCTCCACTAACCCCAGCAGGCGCGCGACGAACGGCAGGGTCGGACCCTGCAGGCAGGTAAAGACGATGACAAAGACCAGCACCACATCGAAGAGAAACTCCGCACCTGCGACCTCCTGGGCTAGCGGAATCGTGGTCAGCACGATGGGGACTGCGCCGCGCAGCCCAGCCCAGGAGAGGAAGACCTGATGCCGCACGGGAATCTTGAACCACGCTGCGCACGCGGCTACCGAGGCAGGTCTGGCTATCAGGGTCAGGAAGAGCCCGGCCAGAAGGGCGATCAGGGCGGCGCGTGGAGTGACCCGGTCTGGGAAGGCGAGTAAGCCGAGCATGACGAAGAGCCCGATCTGGGCGATCCAGCCGATCCCCTCGACGAAAGAGCGGGTTGCGGCGCGGTGTGGCAGCTGAACGTTGCCCAAGATCAACGCGCAGACGTACACCGCGGCGAACCCGCTGGCGTGGATGAGCGCGGTGATGCCGTACGCGAACACCGTCCAGACCAAGATCGCAAGCGGGTAGAGCCCCGACGACGGCAGCGCAACGCGGCGCAAGATCTGAGCACCGAGCCAGCCAAGGGCGCCACCGATGATCAAGCCCCCAACGAGCTCCAGCACAATCAGGCCGGCCAGCCCCGCAACGCCGAACTCCAACGGTTCGCCAATCGCTAGCGAACTGGCCACCATCACGAGCAGCACCGTTGGCGCATCGTTCAGGCCGGACTCGGCCTCCAGCGTCCCGCGTAAGGCGTGCGGAATGGGAACATTGCGCAGCACCGAGAAGACCGCGGCGGCGTCCGTCGGGGACGTGACCGCACCCAGCAGCATCGCAATCCACAGCGGCAGTCCGAGGACGTAGTGCCCGAAAAGAGTCATCAGGCCGACGCTGATTCCGATCGCGACCGTAGCCAGCAACGCGGCCAGGATGGTCGAGGACCTGATGTCGCTCCACTTTGTGGTGAGACCGCCCTCGGCCAGGATCACCACCAGCGCAGCGAAGCCGAGCGCCTGGGCAAGATCGGCATTGTCGAAGGAGATGCCAATGCCGGATTCGCCCATGATCATGCCGAGACCGAGGAACAGCAGCAGCGAAGGGAGCCCGACGCGCGCGCCGATCCGGGCGGCGATGATCGCTACGATCAAGACGACGGCACCCACGAGCAGGATGACGTCAATCTCAATCATGGGCACATCCTTCCCCAGGTTGCGTTTCTCCGCACAAAGCCACGTATGCAAGCAAAAATTGCCGATTCGGCCGTCATATGTGGCCTTGTGCGGAGAAACGGGGCTGACGGGAGGTGATACAGGCCGATCAGTTGTGGCGTTGGGAGCGGGCTCGCCGTTTTCCCTCATGCATCGCCTGGACTCGGGCGACAGGAATCGTGTGACCTTCGGCTACAAGATCAGCGTCCAGCTGTTGTGCCTGCGGCATCCGGTCGGCCCACGGGTCGGCGTCACGCAACAGACCGGCCGCGTTGGAGATGGTGAAATCGGACGGCGCGATTTGGTCGAGGTCATCCCAGGCGACCGGGAATGAGACCGGTACGCCGGGCCGAATGCGTGGGCTGTACGCGGACACGACCGTGGCGCCGCCCGCGCGGGTGGAGTCGAGAAAGACCTTGCCTCCGCGCTCGTCCTTTACGAAGGCGGTAGTCGCCAGATCGGGATCGATCCGCTCGGCGCGTACGGCGATGGCGCGCGTCGCCGCGGCCACGTCTTCCGGCGATGACCCGGTTGCGAGGGGAACGAACACGTGTACGCCCTTGGCGCCGCTCGTCTTCACGGCACCGTCCATGTGGGCCTCGGTCAGTGCCTGCCGAATGAGCTGGGCAGCCTGGACGACCACGGCAAAGGACGATCCCTCCGGCGGATCAAGATCAAGAATCAAGTAGTCAGGCTGATTCCAGTGATCAACTCTGAAGAGGGTGACGTGATACTCCACCGCACGTTGGTTGGCGAACCAGAGCAACGTCCGCCGGTCGTTGCATAGCGCGTAAGAGACTTCACGTCGCGACGCTTCGGCCCAGATCGGCACACGAGGCACCCAGTCAGGGGTGTACTTCGGAAGGTTTTTCTGCATGAAGGGTTGCTGGCCGGGTCGAATCCGGATCACCGACAGCGGCCGGTCACGCAGGCACGGCAGGATGCGATCCTGGACCGCGTCGAAGTAGTCGATCATGTCACGTTTCGTTGCACCGGCCCCATCGAAGAGTTCTTGATCAAGGTGGGTGAACGAGACGCCGTCGCGCTCCTCGTCTCCGGCACTCATGAATCAATTCTCGGGCGTAAGCGCTCTGAGCCTGTCGAAAGGCCCGCTTCGACGAGCTCAGCGCTCATTTGCCGGTTCCCCGGGATAGTTCTCCGGGAAGTGGCATGCCACCTGATGCCGCGGTAGCAGCTCTACCAGCGGTGGCTCCTCAGTTCGGCAGATCTCCTGCGCCTTCCAACACCGGGTGTGGAACCGGCACGCCGGCGGTGGCGAGATTGGGCTCGGCACGTCGCCGCTGAGCAGAATCCGCTCGCGCTCCTGGCGCCGTCGGGTGTCCGGGACCGGCACCGCTGACATCAGTGCGACGGTGTAGGGATGCAGGGGCCTGCTATAGAGCATCTCTGCATCGGCTAGCTCGACGATCTTGCCGAGATACATCACCGCTACTCGATCCGATACATAGCGCACGACCGAGAGGTCGTGGGCGATGAATACGTAGGTCAGATCGAACTCTTCCTGCAAGTCCTCCAGCAGGTTGAGGATCTGCGCCTGAATCGAGACGTCCAGCGCCGAGACGGGCTCGTCGGCCACGATCAGCCGGGGCCGCAGCGCGAGCGTTCGGGCGATGCCGATGCGTTGCCGCTGGCCACCGGAGAATTCATGTGGGTAGCGGTTGTAGTGCTCAGGGTTCAGTCCCACCGCCGCGAGCAGGTCCTGTACCGCTTTCTTGACTCCGCCCGGAGGCGTGATGCCTTGGATCCGGAACGGAGCGCCGACGATCTTGCCAACGGTATGCCGCGGATTCAGCGACGAATAGGGATCTTGAAAGATCATCTGCATGTCGCGTCGCAGCGGCCGTAGCTGACTGTCTTTGAGGTGAGTGATGTCGCGGCCCTCTAAGGTGACTTTACCTTCGGTCGGCTCGAGGAGACGGGTCAGCAGACGAGCCGTCGTCGACTTGCCGCATCCCGATTCGCCGACGATGGAGAACGTCTCACCGCGTTTGACCGCGAAGTTCACGCCATCCACTGCCTGCACCGCCCCTACCTGTCGACGCAGCAGCCCGCCCCGGATCGGAAAGTGCTTGACCAATCCCTCGACGATGATCAGGTCCGAGTCCTGGTCGGCGGTCGGGGCGACAGGCTTGTGCGTCGGCGAGGTCACAGTTTCGGCGCAATCTCGTGCTCCCAGATCTGCTCGCGCTCGGTCGGGGAGAGGTGACAGGCAACGGTGTGGCCGGGTTCGACGGGGGCGAGCTCGGGGCGTACGTCCTCGCTAAGACCGCCGTTCCGCGCGGCGTACCCGCAGCGAGGGTGAAACGGGCAGCCGGAGGGAACATTGATCAGGCTGGGCGGCGTGCCCTTGATCGCGAGCAGCCGCTCAGCTCCTACCCGATCAAACCGCGGAATTGATCCGAGGAGTCCCCAGGTATAGGGGTGGGCGGGCCGGTTGAATAGCTGATCAGCGCTGCCGTATTCCGACGCGCGGCCCGCGTACATCACGAGCACATCATCGGCCAGCTCGGCAACGACGCCAAGGTCGTGAGTGATCAACACAACGGAAGAGTTGAATTCGCGTTGCAAATCACGGATCAGATCCAAGATTTGCGCCTGAACAGTCACGTCGAGCGCAGTGGTTGGCTCATCGGCGATCAGCAGATCGGGATCGCATGAGAGAGCCATCGCGATCATGGCGCGCTGCCGCATCCCACCGGAGAACTGGTGTGGGTAGGACTCGATTCGGCGGCTCGGCTCGGGAATGCCTACCCTGCCGAGCATGTCGATGGCGTGCGTGCGCGCCACCTTCTTATTCACCGGATTGTGGATTTGGTAGGCCTCGACGATCTGCTGACCCACCGTGTGATACGGATTCATCGCCGACAGCGGGTCCTGAAAGATCATGGCCATCCGCTTGCCGCGCAGGCTTCGGACGTATTCCGGAGTCTTGCTGAGCAGCTCGTCGCCGTCGAGATAGATTTCGCCGCTCAGCTTGGCCCCGGGCCGCGTGCGCTCTGAGGACGGTCGCGTGTGCAGGCCCATGATCGCCAGGCTGGTGACGCTCTTGCCTGATCCGGACTCGCCCACAATGCCGAGTGTGCGGCCGCGGTCCAATGCGAAGCTCAGCCCGTCGACCGACTTCACTAGACCGTCATCGGTCGGAAAGTGCACCTTGAGATCCACAACCTCTAAAAAGGGCTGCTTATCGAGCTGGCCTGGATGGCGGATAACCAGGTCGCGTAGCGCAGAGGTCGTCATTCGAGCCGTACCCGTGGATCGATAACACCGTACAGAAGGTCAACGATCAGGTTGGCCAGGATCACAAAGAAGCCGGCGACAAGGGTGACGCCCAGGATCTTCGGCAAGTCACCACTGACGATGCCGTCATAGGCGTACTTGCCGAGACCGTTCAGCGAGAACGTTTTCTCGGTAAGCACCGCACCTCCAAGCAGCAGGCCAACATCGAGGCCGAAGATCGTGACAACAGGTGTCAGTGCACCGCGTAGCGCGTGCTTCAGGATGACTCTGTGCTCCGGAAGTCCTTTGGCCCGCGCCGTGCGGATGTAGTCCTCGCCCATCGTCTCCAGCATCCCGGCTCGCGTCAGCCGAGCGTACTGAGCAGAGAATAGGAAGGCGAGCGTAATCCAGGGCAGCAGCAGCGAGTACGCCCACAGCGCCGGGTTCTCGCTGAAGGGAACGTACGTGCCCCCGGGCGCGGTGAGGCGAAGCCGGTAGCTGAAAAAAGCCAACGCGATAAGGCCGGTAAAGAAAATCGGCAGCGAAACCCCGGCCAGCGCAATGCCCATGGCGCCCCGGTCGAAGATCGTGCCGCGACGCAGGGCTGAAATCACACCGACGCTGACACCTGCGATCAGCCAGATGATCGACGCCCCGACCACCAACGAGATGGTCACCGGCGCGCGGTCTAGCAGCTCGGGCCACACCGGTTGCTTCGTGACGAAGGAGTAACCGAGGCAAGGCGCGGGACAATGCTCCACGCCAGCGCCATAGTCATAACTGGCGCCGGCGAAGATGCCCTTGAGCCAGTGCCAATACTGGACGGGTACCGGGTCAAGAAGCCCGAGCTTCTCCGCAGTCAGATGGACGGTTTCGGCGGTAGCGGCCCGCCCGACATAACGCGCGGCAAGCGTTTCCGGCGTGGCCCCACCAAACCGTGGCACCAGGTAGAAGATCGAGAAGGTGACCATGCTGAGCACGATGAGCAGCAGCACCGCCCACAGCAGCCGTCGGACAATGTAGGCGAACAGGTCGAGTCACCTCCTTAGTTGATCATCCGCGCTGGCCTGCATAGGGCCCTTCGACAGGCTCAGGGCACAGATCTCGGCTTATTTGGATCATGTGCGCTGAGCCTGTCGAAGCACCTCTGGCAGGCCCAGCGCGACAGGATCAATTCATGACTACTTCTGGGCACCCATCCCCAGGTAGTCGTATTCACCGAAAGCATCGGTCACCATGATGTTGGTGGCATTCTTCGACCGCAGCAACAGGGCCTTCGAGTACACGCCTGGGTAGACGACGGCCTCCTCCATAACCCGCTTGTCGATCTCGCCCCACATCTGGTTGCGTTTGTCGGTGTCCAGTTCGGTCAGCGCCTTGTCGAGCATCTGATCAACCTCGGGAATGCGGACACTGGTGTTGGAGGAACCGCCGGTCACCCGAATGACCCGCGAGTCGACGACCTGGGACAAGAAGCCGAAGCCATCCGGCCAGTCGGCCGCCCAGCCGTTGGTGGCCAGGCCTAACTTGTTCTTCACCACGTACGGCGGCAGGCCGGCGTACTGCGCGAAGTAATCGCCTTGTGGGTACGGCTTCAGGGTGAGCTTGATGCCAACGCGACCTAGCGCCTGCTGGAACGCCTCGGCGGTGGCTTTCTCCTTCGGCCGCTCTGCGCGGTAGGCGATGTTGGTCGCGAAGCCGTTCGGTTGCCCGCAGGCTTCGAGTGACTTCTTGGCCGCGTCAAGGTCACCTTTGTGATCTGGACCGTTCGGGTAGAGATCGAAATCTGCGTGGCCTGGAATGTTGGGCGGCAGGAGTGTGGTTGCCATATCCCCACCCGCAAACGGTCCGCCGTACGCGGTTTGGTAACCCGTATGGTCCATGGCATACATGATCGCCTTGCGGCACTCAATGTTGTTGAGCGGTGGAACCGTCGGATTGATCGATGTGTACCAGTTCCGAGCGCTGAGCGGATTGTCCGCGGTGTCCTTCAAGGCTGGATCCTGCAGAACCCGGCTCTGTGCGGCCGGCTGGACGCCAAGGGCCGCGACGTCGACGTCGAGGTCGCCGCTGATCAGCCGGTTGTCGATGTCATCCGCGTTGACATTCAGGGTGACTTCGATGCGATCAGGGAGTGCCTTGCGATTGGGATCGGTCGCGGGATCCCACTGATCGTTGCGTACCAGGTTGAAGCTCTTGCCGGGCTGCAGTCCCTCGAACTTGTATGGACCAGTTGAGACGATCGAGTTCCGGTACTTGGCGCCGGTGTCCTTGTCCTTGGGGACCGGCATCGTGTCAGGTTGCTGGGCGAGGTAGTCGAAAGCTGCGAACGGCGCCTTGGTGTGGAAGACGATTGTGTACTTGTCGGGCGTCTCAATAGCCGAGTCGGTGTTCATGTTCGGTGTCTTGTAGGGACCCTTGTAGCCCTTCGGCAGGTTGAGAAGGCCTTCCCAGTACGCCGGCCCGTTGGGGAACGTTTGTTTGTCGGTCGAGCGCAGCACCGCATACTTGACGTCGGCGGAGGTGGCCTCCGTGCCGTCGTCGAACTTCACGCCCTTGCGCAGCTTGTAGGTCCATGTTTTGGCGTCGCTGCTCGCCTTGCCGGGGCCTTCGGCGAGATCCGGCACTAGCTGGTTTCCCTCCTTGCCGGGCGCGGCATTGAACATCATGAGCGCGCGACCATAAAGCCGCGCGAAATTCCACGACCAGGCGTAGTAGGTCTCGCCGGGGTCGAGGGTGTCCCAGTCACCGGGGTTCGCGAACTTCAGCGTGCCGCCCTTCTTGTCCGAAGGGTTGACAACGCTGGTGGATGCAGCGTTGAAGGCGGCCTGTGCGCTCTGGCCGCTCGATCCCTCTTGGTTCCCGGCTCCGCCGCCACCGCCACAGGCCGCGACCAGCAGTGTGGCCGATACGCCCATGGCGGCCAGGCCTCTGACTCGCCAGGATCGTGGATGCTTCATTCATGCTTCCCTTCTGATGTGTGGGGGTCACCCCAATGTGATTCCTATCGATTGGCCCGTGGATCGAGGGCGTCACGCAGCCCGTCCCCGAAGAGGTTGAAGGCTAAGACCGTGACGAAAATTGCCATGCCTGGCCAGAACATGAAGTGCGGCTGCGTGTAGTAGACGACGGCGTCAGACAACATTCCGCCCCAACTCGGGGTGGGCGGACGGATGCCGACGCCAAGGAAGGACAGCGCCGCCTCGAAGAGAATGTTGGTAGGAATCAACAGCGTTGAATACACGAGAATCGGCGCAATGAGGTTGGGCAGCATCTCGGTACGCAAGATGTAGCCGCGGCGCGCTCCCAGGCTTCTGGCCGACTCGACGAACTCCCGTTCTCGCAGGGAGAGCGTCTGCCCGCGGATGATCCGCCCGATGTATGGCCAGTTGAAGAAACCGATGATGAAGATCAGCAACGCGATCCGCAGCTGGTTGCCCTCGAGGCCGAACGCCTGATCCGGAAAGACGCCTGCCAGAGCTATGGCCAAGACCAGCAACGGAAAGGCGAGGAAGATATCCATCAGCCGGCTGGTTAGGGTGTCCGTCCAGCCGCCGATGAAACCGGAGATGATGCCAAGCGTGGTCCCGATAGCTACCGAGAGCAGGGTGGCCAGGAACGCGATCAACAGCGATATCCGGCTGCCGTACACGATCCGGCTGAAGATGTCGCGGCCGTTTAACGGCTCAACGCCCATCAGGTGATCCCAGCTCATTCCTCCAAAGCGACCGATCGGCGCCAGCGTGCCGCCCGCTGTGTCGATCAATTCCTGATGGAACTCGTTCGGCGGGCTGCCGAGATACTTCACGATCAGCGGCGCGAAGATCGCTACCAGGATGAGGAAGATCAAAAAGGCGCCACCGGCAAGAGCGACCTTGTCGCGTTTGAGCCGCATCCAGGCGATCTGTCCAAGGGAGCGACCCTCCGTCTGCCCGGCGCCAGCCAACACGGCTTCCGGGATGGCGGCTTCGGCCTCAGCGCCAGCCTCCGGCGGTAACGTCAACTCTTCGCCTCCTACCCAGCAGTAACGTAGCCTGAAAATCACCTGAAAGCGCTAGTTCCGCGCCGGTTGTGACCGCAGCGAAATGTGTCGCAAGTGGTCATGGACGACACGATGTCAGCGATGATCTCTGACGGCATCGACCACTTGCGGTAAGGGCCGCGATACTGGTGCCACTATGCCTGCCGGCGGCGTACGCGAGTGGCTCGAAGCCAAGGATCCGGGCTTCGTTGCCGTCAAGCGCGCTGCTCGGGTGAGTGTGGCCACCTTTCTGGGGTTTTACTTCAGCCTGTACGTGGTGGGCCAAACTCAAATGGCGTTCTTCGCGAGCTTTGGTTGCATCGCGCTGGGCGCGTTGTCGGAGGTCACGGGTGAGCCGTGGCAGCGAACGAAGACCTACCTGGCAGCACTCGTCGCCGGCGTGATCTTGGTGACCCTTGGCACGTTGCTCGCGTTCAACACCTGGGCTGCTGCCGCCGGGATGCTGGTGGTGGGCTTCATTGTCGCGTACGCCGGCGTCGGTGGACCCCGCGTCCTCGGGGCAGCGACCGGATTGCAGTTGCTCTATATCCTGCCGAGCTTTCCGCCGTACGTCCCAGAGGCGCTGGGTTGGCGGCTGATCGGTCTGGTGCTTGCTGTTGCGCTTCTGGCGCTAGCCGACCGCCTGCTCTGGCCGCCTCCTGTTCCCACTCCTTTTCGTCGCCGGTTGGCCGAGGCCATCCGCGGCCTACGTGAGGAAGTTGCGGCGCTTCGCGAAGCGGACGTTGATCAGCAGACCGGTGCGAAATCCGATGTCTTCGACGATCAGACTGCGACTGAGCAACATTCCTCCACCGCAACGGCCGACCGGGCCCGGCCGACGTGACAGGGCAGCCATGCATGCTGTGACGCTGCTCCGCGGCCTGGAGGCCCGCGTTGTCGCGTTGCAAGAACTGACTCAGGCGGACGAGGCCGCCTCGCTCCGTCACCCGCGAGGCGCCAAATTGCTGGACGTGACGGTGCGCAGTCTTGATCAATCAGCCGCGGCTCTTGACGACGCCGACGCTGGGACCGACAGGCCGGAGCCTGACCCCGCCTCGGTCGAAGCGGAGCTATCCGGTTACCTCCATCGCCGTGAGGCGCTTCCGGGAAGCTCGGAAATTGATCATGACCTACGGCTTCGGCTGCGGTATGCCGTCGTTGTCGAAGAACTGGCCATCTGGGCCCGGGATCTGGCCGTAGCGACCAAGATCATGAACGGTGAGCGCGTTGCCGAGCAGCAGGGCAAGTCGACGGCCGAGCCGTTCTGGTACGCAACTCGCTCGACGGCGTCACTGTGGTACGCCCGCTTCCGTGGTCACCTCACGCCTCGATCGGTCTTCTTTCAAAACGCGATCCGGTTGGCTCTCGGGCTTGCCGCTGCCCGGCTGATCGCTGGTCTACTGGACCTGTCGCACGGGTTCTGGGTCCTGCTTGCGACCCTGACCCTGATGCGCACCTCACTGGCGGCCACGCGGGCTGCCGTTGTTCCAGCATTCATCGGAACCGTTGTCGGCGGGTTGGGAATGGCGGTGGTGCTGGGCTTGGCCGGCGGGAATTCACAGTTCTACGAGATCGCTTTCCCGGTCTTCTTGATCTTCGGCTTGGCCGCCGGCCCGGTGGCGGGTCCGCTGGTTGGTCAGGCCGCATTCACACTGATGGTCGCCACGCTGTTCGCCCAGATGGCTCCGGTGACCTGGCGACTCGCTGAAGTGCGCATCACCGACGTTGTGCTGGGCGGCCTACTTGGCGCCGTCATCGGCCTGCTGGTGTGGCCGCGCGGCGCGACTGGTGAGATGCGGCGTACCGCCAAGGCGAGCCTCAATAGCGCGGCCAATGATTTGGAGTCAACGGTGCGCTGGCTGACTCATCGTGAGAAGCCGTCTGCCAATGGCCAAGACAGCGCCACTGTCGCCATGCACTCCCTCATGCTGGCTGACTCAACGTTTGCGCAGTATCGGTCCGAATTTCGGAGCACGCCGGACAACGTTGATTGGTCGGGCGTTCTGGCGCTCGCCAGTGAGGTCGTACGTGGTGGGCAGGCGCTGCGTCGTGCTCACGGGACAGCGGGACCACTGCCATGGCCTGCCGTCGCGGACGATCTGAAAGGTCTCGGCGCAGGCACCGCCGAGCAGCTTCGCGAGATTGCGGGGCTCGTCAGCGTGAAGGCACCAGAAGCCGGTGCTGGCAGTGAGCCCGCGAAGTACTCGGTGGATTCCTGGCTGTCGACCAACGATGCGCGGGAGGTTGCTAGCCGGCGGCCGAACCCGGAAGCCGCGGTGCGGGCACTGGACATCTGGGGTTGGCTCGCAGGCGTGTCGTTTGATGGCCGCCGGGTGGCGGCCGGCGTCACAAGTCCAGCCGACTCGTCACGTCGCTGACGGCACCGAAATGCGCGCTGAGCTTGTCGAAGTGCGAAGGAGGCCCTTCGACAAGCTCAGGGCACATGCGGTCCAGCTCAGGGCACATGCCGGCTGGCTACTCGGGCGCCAGAACCGGTGTGTCGTGGTGCAGCGACTCGCCGCGGAAGAACTGCTTCTGCTCCTGGCGCCGGGCGATCAAGAACATGATCGGCAGGCCGAGGACGATCGAGCCGATGCCGAGCAGGAACACGCTGCCGATCTCCACGCTGGTCCCCGGAATGGCCCAGCCGCCCAGGTAGCCGTAGTCGGGCGACCACATGTCGATCGCACTCTTCACGAACGCGAACAGCAGGATCAGTCCGCCCAGCAGGGGCAGGATCCCCTTGATCCACAGGTCTTTGCCACCCTCGGCGATGTCCTTGCGGAAGTACCACACGCATGCGAAGGCAGTTAATCCGTAGTAGAAGGCGATCTGCAGACCGATGGCCAACAGCACGTCACCGTACGCGTTCTCCCCCAGCAGGCTGAGCAGAACGTAGATCACGATCGCGACCCCGCCGATGAACATGGTCGACACGGTCGGTGTCTTGTACTTGCGATGGATCTTCGCGAACTGGGTCGGGAGGGCCCGGTAGACGCCCATCGCGAGGGTGCCGCGCGCGGCCGGGAGGATCGTCGTCTGGGTGGACGCGACCGCCGACACCAGGACGGCCACCAGCACGATCCAGCTCCAGTCTCCGAGCACCGGCTCGCTGATCGCGCTGAAGACGTCGCCGGCGTTGTCCTCGTTGCCCAGCCCGATGCCGTCAGTGCCGACGCCGGCGTACGAGATCGCGGCCACGGTGGTGAGCAGGTACGTCGCCAGCAGGATGAGCGTCGCAGCGACAGCTGCGCGTCCTGGGGTCTTCTCCCGTTCCTTCGTCTCCTCGTTCAATGACAGGATCGTGTCCCAGCCCCAGTAGATGAAGATCATCAGGAGCATGCCCTCGGTCAGCGCCGCGAACCCGCCACCGTCCGCGGCGAAGAAGCCCAATGGATTGAACCAGGAAGCCTCGATCGGGATTGCAGTGTCCGGCCGGTTCGGAGCCGGCGACAGCAATGAGGGCCACTACCACTAGGACGCCCAGGGCGAGGTACTGGATGCCGACGAGCACGTTCTGCAGCCAGTGGGCGATCTCGATGCCGCGGTAGGAAACCCACGCCATGACCGCGATGAATACGACGCCCAGCACCGTCACCCAGAGCTTGCTGTCAGCTAGGGAGTCGGCGCCAAGGAGCAGGAAGGTGTACTGCGCGGCGACCTGGGCCAGGTTCGCCAGCACGATGATCCCGGCGAGGGTCAGCACCCAGCCGCCGAACCAGCCCGTCTTGGGTCCGAACGCCTTGGTCACCCAGGTGAACGTGGTGCCGCAGTCCGGGATGACCTTGTTCAGCTCCCGGTAAGCGAAGGCGGTGAGCAGCATCGGGATGAAACCGAGCACCACCGCGACTGGGGCCAGCGTGCCGTCCTCGATCACGACATAACCCAGCGTGGCTGCCAACGAGTAGGCCGGTGCCACCGAGGCGAGGCCGATCATCAGCGTGCCGTAGAACGTCAGTGCGCCCTCGTCGAGCCCCTTGTGCTCGGTCAGGTCGTGTGCAGCAGGTACCTCATGGCGAGCATGACTCATCGCGGCTCGTTTCTCTCCAGTCACGGCGCCCGCCGCCGTTACGACGAAGGGTAGGGCCATTTACGAGAAAAATCTGCCAAAGATAGGGTCGCGGCATGCCGGCACGGCGCCGTCGACACGCGCAAGCAGATGGGAGCGAACCGACCTGGACGCCACGGGCGATGCGCTCGTTGGCCGAGGCCCAGCCCTCCGTGTTCTGGCTCGACGACCCAGCGGCACCGCCTGCGTTGCCCTCGCTGGTCGGTGCGGTCGAGGCCGACCTGGTCGTCGTTGGCGGCGGTTACACCGGTCTGTGGACCGCATTGCAGGCCAAGGAGTCCGATCCTGACCGTGATGTCGTCCTGGTCGAGGCGGCGACAGTCGGCTGGGCCGCATCCGGTCGCAACGGCGGCTTCTGTGCTACCAGCTTGACTCATGGCGAAGCCAACGGCTTGGACCGGTTCGCCGACGAGTTCGACACCCTGGAACGGCTCGGCCGGGAGAACCTCGACGGCATCGAGGAGACGCTCGCCAGACACGGCATCGACGCGGAGTTCGAGCGTACGGGAGAACTCGACATCGCCGTCGAGGGCTGGCAGGTCGATGAGCTGAACGAGTTCGCCCGGCTCCTCGCCGAGCGCGGCACAGAGCCAGTCATCCTGGATCGCGAGCAGACCCAGGCGCTGGTGCACTCACCGACCTACCTGGCGAGTCGCTTCGACGCCGATGGGGTGGCGCTGGTCCACCCGGCAAAGCTGGCTTGGGGTCTGCGGCAGGCGTGCCTCGACCTCGGCGTACGGATCTACGAGCACACCGAGGTCACCAAGATCACCTCCGACGGCGCCGGTCTGGCGCTGCGCTGCCCGTTCGGCTCGATCCGGGGGCGGCACGTTGTGCTGGCCACGAACGCCTTCACTAGCCTGCTGCGCCGGCTCGGCAATTACATCGTGCCGGTCTACGACTATGTGCTGGTCACCGAACCCCTTTCACCGGAGCAGCAAGACGCCATCGGCTGGGAGGGTCGGCAAGGCCTAGCCGACCTCGGCAATCAGTTCCACTACTACCGCCTCACGGCCGACAACCGGATCCTGTGGGGCGGATACGACGTGATCTACCACTACGGCAACCGGATCATTGCAGAGCAAGATCAGCGGCTGGCTACCCAGGCCGCGCTGGCCGAGCAGTTCTTCACCACCTTCCCTCAGCTCGAGGGACTCCGCTTCACCCACCGATGGGGCGGGGTCATCGACACCTGCAGCAGATTCACCACGTTCTGGGGCCGTGCCTACCGGGACCGGCTGGCGTACGCAGTCGGTTACACCGGGCTCGGTGTCGGCGCCAGTCGGTTCGGCGCCCGAGTTCTGCTCGACCTCCTGGACGGCGCCGACAACGAGCGCACGCGGCTGACGATGGTGCGAACCAAGCCGATCCCGTTCCCACCTGAACCGTTCCGCTACGCCGGAATCCAGCTGACCCGATGGTCGATCGATCGCGCCGACCGCAACGGCGGGAACCGAAACTTGTGGCTGCGCACCCTCGACAAGGTGGGGCTGGGCTTCGAGTCGTAAGTATCGGCAACCGAACAACTCAAGGATGGTGGTCAGCATGGCACGCGAAGCAGACGTGATCATCATCGGCGCGGGCCTGTCGGGCCTCAGCGCGGCCCGCGAGGTGCTCGATGCCGGACGTGAGCCACTCGTGCTCGAGGCCGACGAGCGGATCGGGGGGCGAATCCTGACCCAGGAAGTGGATGGCGTCCCGCTCGAACTGGGAGCCCAATGGATCGGCGACACCCATTACCGCATGCAGGCCTTGGCGGCCGAGCTGGGTGTCGGGATCTACGACCAGTTCGAGGATGGCGAGACGACGTACGAGTTCGCAGGCGAGGTGCTCCGGGGCGAGAAGTTCCACGACAAGTACTCCGCTGAGCTGCGCGGGCTCGAGCGGCTGCTCCGCGAAATCGATCGGATGGCAGACACCGTGCCGGTGGAGACGCCCTGGACTACACCGCGGGCGGACGAGTGGGATCGGATCACCGTAGGCCAGTGGTACGACAGCCAGAACCTGTCCCCCGTCGCGCGCACACTGCTCGAAATCTGCACGGTCGGCATCTTGGCCATGCCCACCGTCGAGGTGTCACTGCTCTGCCTGCTTCAGAACGTAGCCGTCTGCGGGGTGACCGCCGAGCTGCTCGCCGAGTCCGAGGGCGGAGCCCAGACCAAGCGGTTCGTCGGCGGCACCTCGCTGATCCCGCAGCGGCTGGCGGCCACGCTCGGCGACCGGATCGAGCTCAACTCGCCGGTGTTGACCATCGACCACGCGCCAGACCGGGTCACGGTCACCTGCCGAGGGGGGCTCGTTGCTTCCGCGCGGCAGGTCATCGTGGCTTTGGCGCCGACCCTCGCCGGCCGGATCATGTACGACCCTCCGCTATCCGGCGTACGCGATCAGCTGACTCAGCGGATGCCGCAGGCGTCGGCTCACAAGATGTTCGTGCTGTACGACGAACCCTTCTGGCGAGCCGAAGGGCTGAACGCGCAGCTCATCTCCGAGGTGGGTCCCGCCCGGATGTCGAACGACAGCTGCATGCCGGACGAAACCGGCGGCCCAGGCATCATCCTCGCCTTCCTAGAAGGTGAGTCGGCTCGAATGGCGGGCCGGTGGCCGGCCGAGCAGCGAGCGGACGCCCTGCGCGCCGAGCTCGGCCGGCATTTCGGGCCGCGCGCCGCCAAGCCAAGCCGAATCGTCGAGGGCGAGTGGGCTGGTCGCCAGTGGACCCGCGGCTGCTACAACGCCAACACCGGCCCGTGCGGCCTGATCCACTTCGGCGAGGCGCTCAGCAAGCCGATCGGTCCGATCAAGTGGGCCGCGACCGAGACGGCGAATGCGTGGAGCGGCTACATGGAAGGGGCCATCGAAGCAGGTCGTCGCGCCGCTCGCGAGGCTCTGGCCGATCTCTAAGTGTCGGCCCCCCACCTGAGCCTCCGGCGTGGTAGCCCTCGGCTCGTCGGTGATCACGATCCTTATCCTTGTCATCGTCGCCTCCGAGATCGGCAAACGGAATGCAACAGCCTTAACCTCCGCAAGCACCGAAACGCACGCCAGACCGCCGGGAAATAGGGAAGATCAGCCCGGTGTCGCCTGCTTGCGCGCGGTCGGTGGTCAACCACCGCGGTTGCGGCGCGGACGGCGTTGGCCTGATCAGCTGGCGGTGGCGGCGGGATTTGAACCCGCGGAGGGTTGCCCCTCACGCGCTTTCGAGGCGCGCTCTTTAGGCCGCTCAGACACGCCACCGCGGGAGAGACTACCAAGGCGCTGCCACGACACCAGCAGATTTCATGATCGTGCGGTAGCTCTGGTGAATGCGTATCTCCGCACAAGGCCACAAATGTCCGCAGAATCAGCTATTTCCGGCGTCATTCGCGGCCTTGTGCGGAGAAACGGCGCAGGCGTCGTGAAGTGATCAGCAAGGCTCAGCGATCGGCGAAGAAGTCCTTCAACAGCGCCGCGCATTCGGCCTCGAGGATGCCGCTGCGTACGTCGACCCGATGGTTGAGGCCTGGATCGCGTACCACATCGAAGAGCGAACTGACCGCCCCGGCCTTGGGATCAAACGCACCGAATACGAGCCGGGCGACCCGAGCCAAGACCAGGGCGCCGGCGCACATCGTGCATGGCTCGAGGGTGACGACGAGTGTGAGGCCGGTCAGCCGCCACGAGCGCAACCGTCGGGCCGTCTCGCGCAACACCAAGATCTCTGCGTGCGCGGTCGGATCATGCCTGATCTCCCGCTCATTGCCCGCCGCCGCCAACACGGCTCCGGCCTGGTCCACGATCACGGCACCGACGGGTACATCACCGTGCCTCGCCGCCATTCGTGCCTGATCGAGGGCCAGCCGCATCGGATCTTCCCACTGGCTCAGCCCGCTGTATTCGCTCACCCAACGGCTGCTTCAACGGCCTTGCGGAATTGTGGATTGAGCTTGATCTTGTCGGCGACCTCGACCAGCATCTCGACACTGCTCAGATCGAGGTTGTCGATGATGGCACCCATGTCGAAGTCGCTCAGCCCAAGATCAGCGAGAATGCCAAGATCACCAATCGGCTCGCCTTCCTCCTCCTCCTCGTCCTCATCCACAGGCTCCTCGCCGAGATAATCCACGACGTCTCGCGCGATGGGCCAGTCCCCCGACGCCGCAGCATCGGACAGCAGCACCTGAACGTGCTGACCGCGCACCCGGGTGATCACGAAGACCTCTTCGACCAAGCTGACGAAACCGAGCGCGCCGGCATCGCCGGGCAATCGGCGTAACTGGACGATCAACTCATCAAGGTCGTTGGCGAGATCTTTACCGAGTGATTGCACATATGGCTGACCGTCCTCGCGGTACGCGGCGAGTACGAAATCGATCTCGTCGTCGGCGGCGTCCTCAAGATCAGCATCGTCGAAATCGTCGTCGTCCTCGAGGTCCTCGTCGAACCCCGAGTCACTGCCTGTCGGCTTTTTCACCGATTCAGCGCTCCTGCCCGCGCCATCCAGCTCGAACGACTCGTACTCCTCGTCGTCGAACTCTGACATGACTCCCCTCCTCCGCCGCATCGCGAACCCGCACCATCGTGTCAGACGCCTGAGAGAGATACGAGGCCAATCCCCAATCTAAAGTCCTTGTATCGCTACGGTTCCAGCGTGGAACTACGCATCGTCGACCATCCCCTGGTTGCTCACAAGCTCACCTTGCTGCGCGATGAGACCACCGACTCCCCCACGTTCCGGCGACTCACCGAAGAACTCGTGACGCTGCTCGCGTACGAGGCGACCCGCAATGTTCGCGTCGTGTCTCGTACGGTTCATACGCCGCTGCAAGCTGCGGTGGGCGTCAAGCTGTCACCGCCACGTCCGCTTGTAGTGCCCATCTTGCGAGCTGGTCTAGGCATGCTCGAAGGCATGACCAGGCTGATCCCGACGGCTGAGGTGGGATTCCTCGGTATGGCTCGGAACGAGGAAACCCTGGTTGCTACCACTTACGCCGAACGGCTGCCGAACGATCTGACCGGACGTCAGTGCTACGTACTGGACCCCATGCTGGCGACCGGCGGCACCCTGGCATCGGCCGTGCAATTCCTGGTCGACCGCGGCGCTGATCACATCACGTGCATCTGCTTGATCGCTGCGCCCGAAGGGATCGCTCGGTTGAAGGAGTTGGTCGGCGAACTCCGCGTGCCCTGCACCCTGGTGCTCGCCGGCCTGGACGAGAAGCTCAACGAAATCGGCTACATCGTTCCCGGCCTCGGTGACGCCGGAGATCGCCTGTACGGCGTCGTCTAGATTCAACTCCCTTACGCCGACTTGTCAGAATCACAGCACCATATTTGGTGCTCAGATTCTGACAAGTCGGCAAGAAGGACTCAGTAGTAGTAGGGGAAGCGGCTCCAGTCGGGGGGACGCTTGTCGAGGAAGGCGTCTCGACCTTCGACGGCCTCCTCGGTCATGTACGCCAGCCGGGTCGACTCTCCGGCAAACACCTGCTGGCCGATCAACCCGTCATCGATGGCATTGAACGCAAACTTGAGCATCCGCTGGGCGGTCGGGCTCTTGCCGCAGATGATCTTCGCCCATTCCAACCCGATGGTTTCCAGCTCCGCGTGCGGCACGACACGATTCACCATGCCCATCCGGTACGCGTCCTCCGCCGAGTACGTCTCGCCGAGGAAGAAGATTTCGCGTGCCACCTTCTGCCCAACCTGGCGTGCCAGGTACGCCGAGCCGAAGCCCCCGTCGAACGAGCCGACATCGGCATCGGTCTGCTTGAAACGGGCATGGTCGGCACTAGCCAGGCTCAGATCGCAGACCACATGGAGGCTGTGTCCGCCGCCAGCTGCCCAGCCGTTGACGAGCGCGATGACCACCTTCGGCATGAAGCGGATCAGCCGCTGTACCTCGAGTATGTGAAGTCGTCCCAGAGCGGCCGCGCCGCCCTTCGCCGCCGAGTCGTATTGATAGCCGGCGCGCCCGCGGATCCGCTGGTCGCCGCCGCTGCAAAAGGCCCATCCGCCATCCTTTGGCGACGGTCCGTTCCCGGTCAGCAGCACTGCGCCTACGTCAGAGGACATCCGGGCATGGTCCAGCGCTGAGTAGAGCTCATCAACGGTGTGCGGCCGGAACGCATTGCGTACCTCGGGCCGATCAAAGGCAACCCGGACGACAGGGGCGTCATTAGCCCGGTGGTAGGTGATGTCGGTGAAGTCAAAGCCATCCACTGCATGCCACAGGTCAGGCGCGAACGGGCTGGTCACGGCCCCAAGTTAGCGGGCGACAGCCCGAGTCGGAGGGTGCGGCCATCCCACTACGCCAAGCGGGCCCCCGTTTGACCAACACCCTCCACGCTCCACGCCGCTGACGCGCCCGTCCCAGAGGCGCGAAATCGACTGGAATCCCCCGATAGCCGGTCTATCCCCCTCAGACCCGCCTCACATATCTTGAACATTGCGGCAGTTGTGCGACCACGAACAGCAGACGAACAATCAGTGCGCATCAACGCCGTTCGGGTAGCTCAGATCCGAGGGTCTGGCAACGCGCTTTTCTAACGTGACAAGGAAAAAATGACCCTGTTCGGCGAGGAGCTTCGGAGGCTGCGAAGGCGTTCGGGGCTGTCCCAGGAAACCCTCGCTGCTCGCGCCGGTTTGAGTCCGGAAGCGGTCTCACTGCTGGAACGCGGTCGCCGCTCTCCGCGGATGACCACCATGCGGTTGCTGGCCGAGGGTTTGCGGCTACCCGAGGTCGACCGCTCCAGGCTGTTTGCCTCGGCGAATCTGCACGAGCCGGCGACACCGGTGCTTCCGGTATTTGCTGATCATCCGATCGGCCGAGACCAAGAACTCCGCGAGGTGGCCGAGCTCATCGAACGTGATGACACTCGACTGTTGACGCTGCTTGGACCAGCCGGAGTAGGCAAGACCAGGATTGCGGTGGGATACGCCGCCACTCAGCCAGCGAGATTCCCTGATGGGGTTCACTGGTTTCCGATCGGCACACTCAATGATCCATCGACAGTCATCAGCGCCCTGGCTGGAGCGCTCGGCGTACGCATCACCCCGAAGGCGACGGTCGCCGAGATCATCGACCACGTACGCGGGATGTCGAGCCTGCTGGTGATCGACAACGCCGAGCATCACCTGACGACCTGTGCGAAGCTGTGCCGCGCGATTCTCGCCGGTGCACCCAAGCTCACCATCTTGATCACCAGTCGTCATCTCACTGGAGTCCCGGGTGAGCAGGCCTTTCCCGTCGTTCCGCTGCGACTGCCTCCCCCAGCGATGCCCGCTGATCAGCTGAGCACTGTTCCCTCCTGCCAGCTGTTCCTCGCCCGATCGTTGATCAACAACCGACTCAACCAGTCAGCTGCCGATGCTGTGATCCGGATCTGCCATCGCCTGGACGGACTGCCCCTGGCTTTGGAGCTGGCTGCGGCTCGGACCAACGTGCTCACGGTTCACGAGTTGGCCGACGCACTGGAGAGCGAACTCAGCATCCTGCAGACGCCGGGCCCCGGCGGTGAGCAGCAGCTCGTGGACGCCATGGTCGGCTGGACCTATCAGCGCTTGAGCCGCACCGAGCAATTGATCTTCGAACGACTTTCGGTGTTCGGCGGTAGCTTCAGCCGGACCGCGGTCACTGAGGTGTGCGGAGCTGGCCTGAGCGAGATGGAGGTCGTCGATGTGCTCTCCTCCTTGGTGTCCAAGTCGCTGGTGGTACGCGAGGACGAGGGCAGCACTCAGGCGCGCTTCCGGCTGCTGCAACTGATCAGGCAGTACGCGCGAAGCAAATTTGCGATGCACCCCGACCGAGTTGCCACCCATCGTCGCCACGCCGAGTACTATCGTGATCTTGTTGAAGAGGCAGCACCACGGCTGACTGGTCATGATCAACATGAATGGCTGACGATCATTGATCGGGAAGTCGGAAACATCCGACCTGCTATTACGTGGTCGATTCAGCACAAACCCGAAATCGCGCTGCGCACCGTCGCCGCGTTGGGGCGCTGGTGCTATCTGCGTGGCCGCTACACCGACGGCCGGCGTTGGGCTTCGAGCGCGTTACGCGCGTGGGCAGACGCGCCCAGCGCGCTTCGCGCACCAGTTCTGGTTCTCGCTGGAACTTTGGCTTTTCTGCAGTGCGACTACGCAGAAGCCAAGCCTTTGGTAGAGAAGGCGCAAGCGCTGTTCGCCACGACAGGTGATCGGGCTGGCCTGGCCTGGTCGATTGGCCGGCTCGGAGCGATCGCTCGTGAGCAGGGCCGGTACGAGGAGTCAGCGGAGCTCCATCGCGAGGCGCTACGGCTCGCCCAGGAGGCTGGTGATGATCATGATGCCGCGGTTCAGCTCAACTACCTGTGCTTCTTGGCCTGGCTTCGCGGCGACCTGGATACGGCCGAGACTCTCGGCCCGGATGTGCTTCGTCGGATGCGCGAGCTCGGCGACCAGGAAGGCGTGATCTGGGCATTGATCAACTTGGGCACCACGGCGCGCTACCGAGGTGATCTGATCGGAGCCCGCCTGCTGCTCAGTCAATGCCTTGACCTCTGCGAGGAGCTGTCCTTTCGGGAGGGCATCGCGTGGACTCTCAACCAGCTTGGTGTGGTGGCCCGGCTGCGCGGCGAGACCGAGCACGCTCTCGGAATGCAGCTAGCCAGCCTGACCGAGCATCACAAGTTGGGCGACCGCTGGAGGGAGGCGAGCGTACGCGACGAGCTGGCGGCGCTCGCGATATTGCAGGGGGATCCGGCCGAGGCCGCACGCCAGCTTGCCTCCGCGGATGGGCTGCGAGCGGAAATCGAAGCAGCGGTTCCCGCGGCGGAGAGAGCTGACCGTGATCTGACTGTGGAAGCGGCACAGTTCGCGCTCGGGGCGACGTACGAGCTCGCCGCCCTGACTGCAGGACTCAACGGCTCGAGACGCTAGGAATCGGTGTCGTAACGCAGCTTCGGCGCGTGAATGCCGCGATGAATTTCGTAAGCCCGCGCGTTTCCGGGCGAGTTGGGATCATCCACGATGGGCTTGTCGGCCATGAACTGCCGGATGACGTTGGCCAACTCTCCGGGGTGGGAGAAATTGATCGCATGGGCGGCGCCGTCGATGACGACGAAGACCACCCGGTGCTCTATCTGTTCGGCCACTTCCTGAATGCGCGCTCGACCCGGCAGCAAGGGGTCCCGGCTTCCGGCCACGACCAGGGATGGCACGTCCAAGGCAAGCAGCCGGTCCAATGACGGATATCGGGTGAGCGCGCCGAACATCCGGAAGGTGCTGGGAACGCCGAACCGCACATAGTCCGGCACCGCTACACGCAGCAGACGGACGGGTTCGCGGATGCCGTCGCGGCTGAGCTGCCGTACGGCCCGGAGCAGCGGCTGATTGTTGATGCCGCCGGCGGGCGAGACCAGAATGGCCCGCTCCAGCCGATGCGGATACATATAGCCAAATTCGCAGATCACCGGGCAGCCCATCGAGTTTCCGACCAACGTGACCTTTTCGATGCCTTGGGTATCGAGGAACGCGGCCGCCGCGTGCGCGAGTTCCTCGACAGTGAGGGGCTCGATTGCATTGCCGCTCCGCCCGAACCCAGGTAGATCAGGCACAAGGATGTGGAACTCATCAGCAAGCGCCTCGGCTGTTGGCAGGAGGTAACGACCTGAGAGCCCGAAGCCATGGAGATGCATCATCACAGGCGCATCGGGCGGATGTGGAGACTCGCGATAAAAGACATCGACGTCATCGATGGTCGTCCACCGCTCTGCCAGCCGAGACGATGGCCGCGAGAAGCGCCGCCTGGTGCCGCGGTGTGACCTCGCCGACGACCTCCGCTTGACGATCGTCGGGCCACTCTCCGGGGTAGTCATGACGGGCTGTTTGTCATCGTGTGGCCTCCTGATCGGCCGGCGTTACCCCAGCGCCTTCTGCTTCAGCTGGTCGAACTCGGTCTGGCTAATTGTCCCACTGTCGAGCAGCTGCTGAGCTGTCGCGATCTGACCAGCCGGGTTGTCGATCTTCATGATGGGCGGGGGCACGTACGCCTCTTCGTCTCTTCGCCTGCCGCCTAGGGCCTCCTGATGACGCTCGGCCATCCCCCTGCCCCGGGCGATCACATATATCAGTGCGCTCAAGAAGGGCGCGATGATCAGGAAGATGATCCAGATTGCCTTCCACCAACCGCTCAGATCCCGATCCCGGAAGAGATCGCTGACGATTTGGAACAGCACAATGAGATAACAGGCGAAGACGAAAGCCCACACCAGCAGCCAGAAGAAATCAGAGAAGCTGTTCACAGCAACCTCCAGTCGTTGAACTCGCCTGAGTATCGCGCGGTCGATTCGCTCGGTACATCACTCTTGAGGGGTGAGTCTTTTTACCAGCCCAGCGACTCCTGCCGCGCCCTGGTAGACATGAGCCAATGCGAAGTCACGTCATTGTCGCTGGGGCAGGAATTCTCGGGCTCGCGACCGCCGCCGAGTTGATCAGGCGCGGACACACCGTCACCGTGCTGGAGAAGGAGCCGGGCATAGCCCAGCATCAGACCGGCAACAACTCCGGCGTTATTCATTCGGGCTTGTACTACAAACCCGGCAGCCTCAAGGCGAAGCTCGGTACGGCCGGAGCGACGTCCATGCGACGCTTCGCCGAAGAGAACGGCGTCGCGGTCGAGATCTGCGGCAAGCTCGTGGTGGCAACCGAACTGTCCCAAGTGCCGGCCCTTCAGGAGCTCCACCGACGCGGTCAGGCGAATGGTGTGCCCTGTCGCATGATCAGTTCTGAGAAGGCCAAGGAGTACGAGCCGTACGTTTCCTCAGTAGCGGCGGTTCGTGTCGAGTCGACCGGGATTGTCGATTTTCGAGGCGTATGCGAGGCCCTGCGGCGTCAGATCGAGCAAACGGGCGGCGAAATCCGATTGGGCCACAAAATCGTCGGGATCACATCTCGCCCCGACGCCGTCACCATTACGACCACGACCGGGGAGTTTCGCGCCGACCAGTTCGTCAACTGTGCCGGCCTACACAGCGATCGACTGGCGCGGTTGGCGGGACTCACCCCCGACGTCCGGATCATTCCATTCCGAGGCGAGTACTACGAGCTGACACCGGAGGCGTCCTACCTGGTCAAGGGCCTGATCTATCCGGTGCCAGATCCCGCGTTTCCCTTCCTGGGCGTACATCTCACGCGCATGATCAACAACTCAGTTCATGCTGGTCCAAATGCGGTCCTTGCCCTGGCGCGGGAGGGTTACACCAAGCTCAAGATCAACCCCCGGGACGTAGCCGACAGTCTGCGGTGGCCGGGCCTGTGGCGACTCGGTAAGCGGTATTGGCGCACCGGGTTGGAGGAAGCGACACGATCGCTCTCCAAGAAGCAGTTCCTCGCGAGCCTTCGCGAGCTCGTTCCTGACCTTCCCGACGACTGTCTGGTGCCGAACCACGCCGGCGTACGCGCCCAGGCGCTGCGGCGCAACGGGCAGTTGGTCGATGACTTTTACTACGAGCGCAAGGCGCGCCAAGTCCACGTGCTCAATGCCCCGTCGCCGGCGGCCACCGCCTCGCTCGAGATTGCCAAGCGCATTGCCAATGAGCTGGGAGTCGCCGAGATCGGCACCCCTTTGTGAGTTCAGATATGTGCCCTGAGCTCAGATATGTGCCCTGAGCCTGTCGAAGGGCACACTTTCGCCCTTCGAAGGCTCAGGGCACATTTCGACAAGCTCAGGGCACATTTCGACGTGCTCAGGGCGCATTAGGCCGTATGTGACCTGCGGCGGCGGACGAGCCAGGCCGCCAGTCCGACAGCAGCCGCAGCGCCGGTGGTAGCAGCGATGATCTTGTTCCGCGGCGAGCTTGTGATAACTGGCTCGATCGGCGATTGCTCAGTGCCGTGGAGGAGACTCACGGTCCCAGCGTCGCCATCGACGCGGATCAGCTGACCGCTGGATATTCGTCTGGTCGCTACGGCCGTGCCCAGCACGGCCGGAATGCCATACTCGCGCGCCACGATCGAGCTGTGACTGAGCGGGCCGCCAATGTCGGTGACGACAGCTGACGCCATTGCGAACAGCGATGTCCACGCCGGCGTCGTGATGCTTGCTACCAGAACGTCGCCAGGCTGCATCTGGCCGAAATCTTGCGGCCCTGCCAACACGCGAGCCGGGGCGGTGATCGTTCCGGCACTTCCCGCGGTGCCTTTGATCACGTCGCCGGTCTGCTCCTCTGACGCCGCCGGCATCCATCTGCGCCACATATCGCCCCAGCCGCCCTTCGGCAACAGCTGTGGGGGTGTGGCGCGCCGCTGCCCCCGCCAAAGCTCCTTGCGCCGTTCGACTTGATCAGCGAGGCTGCCCAGACTCTCGTCAATCTCAAAGCGATGTAACCAGTACACGTCGTCGGGCTTGTTGATCACACCGGCTCGCTCGAGCCGACGCCCCACCTCGGTCAGCATGCGGCGCAACTGGGGCCACGCGAGTCCAACGTCGGCGAGTGCATCTTCCCGCAGGGGTGCCAACCTCTGCGCCCAGTGCACCAGCCGGCGGAAGGCCTTGGCGCGTACCGGATCGAGCCGCGCGAGCACTACTGCCGTCGCCTCGTCGCGCCGGCGCGCCAGGCGCCGCTGTCGCTCGTAGGGATCAGCACCCTTGCCACTCACAAAGAACCGCACGGTCTCCAACAGCGGAACCGGATCATCGGCCGGTACCGGATTGACAAAGTCGAGGTTGTAGACCGTGTGCCCGTACGCGGTGAGATGAGCCTCGAAGCGGGTGTGCCATTCATGCCAGACCGGGTCGTCCGATGCTGCAGCCTGCTCCAAGAACTCCTGCCGCGGCAGGGCGAGCAGCGACTCTGCCAGCTTTTGAGAATTGCGAGTCCAGGTTGCCAGCTCGTAGAGGGACTTCTCCGCTCTGATCGGCTCGCTGTCGGATCCGAGCAAGAACACCTGAGCGGGCGGATCGTCCTTACCGCGAACCACCGTGTCGTAGAACCGCGTGAACACGATCTCGCTGGTGGCCGCCAGGGGGATGATCGTCTGCACCGAGGTGTAGTACTCGGCGGCCGCATACACCAGCTCCGCCACGCCGCCGATGAGCTGCTCGGTGCTCATCTCGGCAAGATCTCGTGCGGTCCAGTCGCTGACAATCCGGCGATACCGCGGATGCGAGTAGTTGCGCCATCTACCGGTCATGGCGTCACGGGTCAACAACATCTGAAAGGCCTTCGGGCTCTGCCACATGAGCCGCCACATTCCCGCACGGCTGTAGCGGTAGTAGGCATATCCGTTGATCGTTGGTAAGCCGACGTCGTTGTCGCCTATGGCATTCTCGCCCGCAAACTCTCGAAACAGCGTCTGCAGCGAGCGGGTCACTGCGCCGTCGATCAAGTCGGCGAACAGCGGGGAAAGCGGGTCGGGTAGTTGCTCGACAATGCTGGCGCGGACGTACATGGCACTGAGTTCG
Source organism: uncultured Actinomycetota bacterium (assembly GCA_963798835.1). Classification (GTDB taxonomy): domain Bacteria; phylum Actinomycetota; class Actinomycetes; order Propionibacteriales; family Propionibacteriaceae; genus Microlunatus. Next base: position 66,760 of record CAWCVF010000009.1, read on the forward strand.
GGCACGGCCCAATCTGTCGGCATGGGTGCCTCGGCCTCAGGTAGAGCGGTGATCGGCCGAGCCTGCACGATGAAGAACTGGCCGTCTGCACGCGCCCACTCGATGTCTTGAGGCGCTCCGTAGTGATTTTCGATACGACTTCCGTACACGGCTAGCGCAGCAGCATCGGACTCGCTGAGCACTGGTTGCCGACGCTGTTCATCGGGAACCGGCCGCTCTTGGGTACGCTGCTCGACCGAGACGGTCATTACCGCCTTGTCGGCGGTTTCGCTGGAGAGCACCAGGCCGTCGGATTCGCGGACCACGATGTTGTCGGTATTGACCGAGCCGCTGACGACTGACTCGCCAAGTCCCCACGCAGCGCTGATGACGGTCTCGTCGCGATGACCGTTGCTCGGATTGGCGGTGAACATCACCCCAGCGGCGTTGGCGTCCACCATCTGCTGCACGACGACCGCCAGGCTGACCGTAGCCGGATCGATGCTCTGGCGTGCCCGGTAGGCCATCGCCCGAGCGGTCCATAGCGATGCCCAGCAATCGCGGACCGCAGCCACCAGATCATCCAGTCCCCGAACGTTGAGGTAGGTGTCTTGCTGTCCGGCGAAGCTCGCCTCCGGAAGATCCTCCGCTGTTGCCGAGGATCGAACGGCCACGGGCACGTTCTCACCCAGCGCCGCGTATGCATCGGCGATTTCAGCTCGGAGGGTCTCGGAGACCTGCTCGGAAAAGAGCGCTCGGATGCTGTCGGAGGAGGATTCGTATGCCGTGGGATCGTCGGTCGGTCTCGCCAGCTCCGCGATCTTGTCGGTTAACTCATGATCGGCAACATAGCCTCGGTAGGCGTCAGTCACGATCACGAAGCCTGGTGGTACGGGAAGTCCGGCGCGGGTTAGCTCGCCGAGGTTCGCACCCTTACCGCCGGCCTGTTCGATATCGTCCCGGCCCAGCTCGTCAAACTGCTTAAGAAAGATCATCGGCACATAAAAAATCTAACGCTGGCAGCAGCGGGTGCTAACCGCGACCCACGAACGGCATCTTGGTGGCCATCACCGTGATGGTTGCGACATTGCTGTCCAACGGGAGACTCGCCATATACACGACAGCCCGCGCCACATCCTCTGCCCGCATTCGTGGTTCGGCCCGTATGCTGCCGTCCGCCTGCATCACGCCTTGTGCGGTCTCGACAGTCAGGTCGGTAGCGGCGTTGCCGATGTCGATCTGCCCGCAGGTGATGTCGTAGGGGCGTCCATCCAGTGCGGTCGACTTGGTGAGGCCGGTGATGGCGTGTTTGGTCGCCGTATAGGCAATCGATCGTGGTCTCGGCGCATGAGCGGAAATTGAGCCGTTGTTGATGATGCGGCCACCCTGCGGCTGCTGCCGGCGCATGACGCGGAACGCCTCGCGCGTACCCAAGAACGCGCCGGTCAGATTGACATCGACGACGTTCTGCCATTCCTCGAGCGGGATCTCATCAAGATCACGTGGCGGAGCACCCATCCCGGCGTTGTTGAACAGCAGATCGACGCGACCGTGCCGCGTCGTGGTGACGTCGAAGAGATTGCGTACCGACTCCTCGTCTGTCACGTCGGTGGGTACGGGATCGAAAGGCAGGTCGGCGTGCGCCGCGGCAACTTCCTCCAAACGCGTATGCCGCCGGCCGGCGAGCACCACGGTCCAGCCGTCGTGACCGAGAGCGGCCGCCACTGCCGCGCCAATTCCACTGCCGGCGCCGGTCACCACCGCGATCTTGCTCTCCATCTGTCATCCCCTCTCCCACTTGTTCGCATCTCAGCTTGCTATAGCACGCTCAGATGCGAACAAGTCCGGTAAATGATGAGTACATGCACATTGCCATCTTGGGGACAAGCGCCGTTGGGCCCGCGCTGGGTCGGGCATTGAGAGCCGCCGGCCACGACGTCACGATCGGTACGCGTGACCCGGAGCAAACCAGGGCGCGGGAGCAGTGGGATGGTGCCGACCTGCCGCTCGCCGCGTACCAGGACCTCGACGCAGATCTCTTTATCAATGCGACGAACGGCGGCGGTTCGCTTGCCGCGCTTCAGGCAGTGGGTGAGGCGCTCAACGGCAAGGTGGTGATCGACGCTTCGAATCCGCTGGACAACTCCCAGGGATTCCCGCCCGCGCTGTTCGTCAGCAATACCGACTCACTTGCGGAGCAGTTGCAGCGCGCGTTGCCTGAGGCGCGGCTGGTCAAGATGTTCAACACCATGGCCAATGAGGTCATGACCAATCCACGCGGACTCAGTGCAGACTCAACGATCTTCGTCGCTGGCAACGATCCCGAGGCGCGAGAGGCTGCTGCCGCACTGGCGGCTGATCTTGGTTGGACCGACGTATTCGATCTTGGCGATCTGACCGCCGCACGTGGCCTGGAGATGTTCATTCCGCTTTGGGTACGGATGTACGTCCAGCTCGGCCGCCCAACCTTCAACATCAAGCTCGTACGCTGAGTTGTCAGAATTTCAGCACCATATTTGGTGCTGAAATTCTGACAACTCGGCAGGATCAAGCGATGTCGTTAACGACCACTTTCCGGAAGTTCTCGGGCTCCTCGGAGACGGGCTCCTCAGCTGCGCCTGCCGCGTAGTCCGTCGGCTGCTCCTCCACGGGTGGCCTGGTGTTGCGGATGAAGAAGGACAAGACCACCGCGGCAATGCTGATCAGCGCCGCAACGCTGAAAGCGGTCTCGATACCGCCGTTCAGAGCAGGAATATCTGGCAGACCTGCTTGGGTCAACGCGGCCGTTCTGGTGGCCATGATCGCGACCAACAAAGCGGTGCCGGCCGCACCTGCCACTTGCTGCAGGGTGCCCAAGATCGCGCTGCCGTGTGAGTACAGATATGGCGGCAGCGGGTTCAACGCAGCCGTGAAGGCAGGCGTAAAGAGGCACGCGAGTCCCAGCATGAGCAACATGTGCAGCCCGATGAGCATCCAGATCGGGGTCGTCGAATCCGCCGCGCTGAACCGCCACAGAGTGAAGGTCAGCAGCAGGGCGCCCGGAACAGTCAGCACCCGCGGCCCGAACCGGTCGAAAATCCGGCCGGCGGTAGGTCCTGCCAAGCCCATCAGCAGACCTCCGGGCAGCAGCATCAACCCAGTAGCCAGCGATCCGATACCCCGCACTGTCTGGAGGTACAGCGGCAACAAGATCACCATGCCGAACAGTGCCAGCATCGCCAGGCACAACAACGCAACACTCACGCTGAACATCGGGAACCGGAAGGCGCGCAAGTCCAGCAAGGGGCTGCCACTGCGGGCAAGCCGCAGCTGCCGCCAACCGAAGAACAGCATGCAGATCACGCCGAGTCCAATGAAGCCGAGCGCCAGCTGGGATCCGGAAGCTCCCCGGCCCAGCTGGCTAAGCCCGTAAACGATGCCTCCGAATGCGGGAATAGAGAGCAACACCGAGCGCACATCGAGCTTCTGCTGGCCGGGCTGGCCGATGTTCACCAGCCGACGTGAGCCGTAAATGAGGGTGGCCAACGCGATCGGCAGCACCAGCACAAACATGAACCGCCACGACAAGAACTGCAGCACCAGCCCCGACAACGTCGGACCAATGGCCGGTGCAACGGAGATCGCGATGCTGAGGTTGCCCATCACCACGCCACGCCGCTCGACCGGGACCAGCGTCAGCACGGTAGTCATCAGCAACGGGATCATGACCGCCGTGCCGGAGGCCTGGACGATACGGGCAGGCAGTAGCAACCAGAACCCCGGCGAGAGCGCAGCTAGCAAGGTCCCGGCGGAAAACAGGCTCATGGCCAGGATGAAGACGGTGCGCGTAGAGACCCGCTGCAGCAGGAATCCCGTCGTCGGAATGACCACTGCCATAGTCAGCATGAACGCGGTCGTCAGCCATTGCACCGTACGGGGGGTGATATCAAGATCGACCATGAGCCGCGGCAGCGCCACGCTCATGATGGTTTCGTTGAGAATCACGACGAAGGCCGCCACCAGCAAGATGCCGATGATCTGCCGATCCCGGGCTGACAGCCGCGCCTGGGAGGACGCGACCTGTTGGCTGGTTGTGGTTGACACCAGATACATCCTTACGTCGTCGACTTCGGCGTACGGCACCCCTCTGCCGTTGTGCGGGGGCCGTAAACAAGGTCTGACTCACGGTTGCGGCCAAACTCATCGCTGGACGCCAATCAGACTCGACAACGCTATGACCAGCCACTGACATTCCCCAATCGGTTTTTCGTCGCGTCGATCGACTCGGCACTACTGTCTGCGCATGCCGAAGAAGCAGAAGAAGCCGCCCAAGATCTCCGACGAGCTATATGAGGCGGAGATCTTCAGACTGCAGACCGAGCTGGTCAAGCTCGGGGAGTGGGCGCGCGTAACGGGCGCCCGCATCCTGGTGATCTTCGAGGGGCGGGACGCGGCCGGCAAGGGCGGTGCGATCAAGCGGATCACTGAATATCTCAGCCCAAGAGTCGCTCGAATCGTGGCACTCCCGACGCCCAGCGAGCGGGAACGCGGGCAGTGGTACTACCAGCGCTACATCGCCCATCTGCCGAGCAAGGGCGAAATCGTGCTGTTCGATCGCTCGTGGTACAACCGCGCCGGTGTGGAGAAGGTGATGGGTTTCTGCACGTCCGAGGAGTACTACCGCTTCATACGGCAGACACCGATTTTCGAGCAGATGCTCATCGACGACGGCATCCTGCTCCGCAAATACTGGTTCTCGGTCTCCGATAGCGAGCAGCTGCGCCGGTTCAAGTCCCGCCATCGTGATCCGCTACGCCGCTGGAAGCTCAGCCCGATGGACCTGGAGTCGATCAACCGGTGGGAGGACTACTCCCGCGCCAAGGACGAGATGATGGTCCACACCGATACCCCGAGCAGCCCATGGTTTGTGGTGGAGTCCGACATCAAGAAGCACGCCCGGCTCAACATGATCGCGCATCTGCTGTCGAGCATCTCCTATGCAGAGGTACCTCCCCCGGACGTTGAGCTCCCCAAGCGGCTCACCTCGACGTCTGACTACCAGCGGCCGCCGCGGGAAAACTTCACCTACGTACCCGATTACTCCGCCACCCTGCTGGGAGATCAAGAAAGTTAGACAGTTGCGGATCAGCTGGGCTTCGTCTGCGCCCTCTCTGATCCGGCCCTCCGGCGTTTCTCCGCACAAGGCCATAAACGAGCCCGGATCAGGCTGATTCATCCATCATTCGTGGCCTTGTGCGGAGAAACGCCAGGCCAGGTCACAGTCAGACCAGGTCAGCTGCGCGAGCGGAGCCGCTCCCGCAAGACCGACGCCAGCTGCAACTGAGCGCGTACGGTGTGCGTGGCTAGCCGTACCAACGGGATCCGACCACCAGCCGCCAGCGACAGGTCCTGGGGCAACAAGATCACGCTGCGGGTGCCCGCCCGCGCACCAAGTGCTCGCAGTTGCGAGCCGATCCGATGGCGACCAAAGACGCCAGCCGCTACGACTAGAACGCGCCGCAGCTGACCAGCACCATACCGAGCAACGATCTGGTCCAGTACGCGTTCGGCAGCAGCGCTGCCGGCGGGCGTCGCCGCGGTCACCAGCACCAACATGGTGTGCGAATCAGCGAGCCGCTGCAACGCCGCGGTCGGATGGGCGCCACAGTCGTGCAGCCCAAGAGCTGGATTTACCAGTCGTACGTCGTCACCTTCAGGCAGTCGCAGCCCGAGTTCACCTGCCGCATGATCATAGAGCTGCGGGGCGCCCAGGACGTCCTGGCTGAGCGCCGCAAACAGCAGCGCCGCCACAGTCGTCGTGCCGACGCCGCCTGCCGTCCCGGCCACCTGCACCATCGTCGTACGCCGCACCGCCGGTGCAACGCTGATCATGTTCCGTCCTCGACGCGCAGCTGACCCCCGAGTACCCGGGCAATCCCGGCCGCTATCTCGATACCGGGATCGCCATCCGGCCCCCAGGGCGTCACGGCCTCCGTCCACCAGACCTCAGCAGGACCGACATCGAGACCTGCCGTCAGTTGGCGAGCATCGATCGGATCCTGCAGCAGCCGAGAGTTCTCGATCGTCAGGACCGCGCTTTCGCCATGATCAACAAGCTGCAGCGCCGCACCGGCATACAACGCTCGTACCCTCAACTGATCATCGACGCCGGCGGCAGCAGCGACCAAGGCCTCGATGCTCACCGGAGTCGGTGTGATCAGATACAGCTCACGCGGCACTATGCACCCCCTCGAAGTTGGCCACCTGCACAATGCGAGGACGCTCACCGCGACGAACGAACCGGCCCCGGCCCGGAACCATCTGCTCCGCATAGACATGCGGCAGAATCTGACCTTCGCTGCGCTCGCCTGACAAGATCAACGAACTGCCGCCGGTATCACGCAGGGTTTGCATAGCCACGTCATACATGGCCCGCGACGAGCCGGCGACGGGACGGGTCAGCAGCACATGCAAGCGAAGATCACGAGCCGACGGCAGATACGGGAGCAGCGGCTTGAGCGGCTCGGTTCCGCCAGAGGCCAAGATGTCGTAATCATCGGCGATCACTACGATCCGCGGCCCAGCCAGCTTGGCAGCAGGATCGACTGACCGCTGCTGCAGCTCGGCGGCGATCGCGGCAGACAGCGAGCGGCCTTCCGCCGCGGTACTGGCATGACCACCGAGATACGGCTCGGGAATCCCAGGTGCCAGATCACCGCGGATGTCCATCACCGCAAGCACCAGCTCCTCCGGGCTGGACCGCTCGAGCAGGCTGCGGACAATGCCGCGCAGCAGCGTTGTTTTGCCCGAACGAGTATCGCCGAATGCGATCAGGTGCTGGTCCCGTACGCCAAGCTCCAGAAACGCCGGCTCCATGGTGTCCTGCCGCAGCCCAATGGGCAGCAGGTCGGGTTCGTCGAGGGCGTCGGGCAGCTCGTCGGGAGAGATGTCGGTCGGCAGCAGCCGAATTGGCGCCGCGGCCGGTCCTTCCCAGCTTGCCGAGGTGCGCGCCGCCAGGGCCTCGATCGCCTGGCCCACCGACTCGTCCTCGGTATCGTCCAGCACGGGCAGCGCGACCTGGGCGAACAGCCTGTCCTCGGTGAGCAGCCGCCCCGGCTGATCCGCGCGCAGGGTGACCGCGAGCTTGCGTCCGATCAGCGAGTCGGCAGGATCGTTCAACCGCAGTTCCAGCCGGGTACCGATCAGCGGCTGATGCGCCATCCGCAGTTCGTTCCAGCGCGTCATCGCCAAGATCACGTGGATGCCGAAGCTGCCACCGCGCTGCAGCAGCGTCACCAAGCTGTCCTCGAGCTCCTCGAACTCAGTCCGCAGCTGGGCGAAGCCGTCCACCAGCAAGATCACGTCGGCCGAGACCAGCTCCGGGATCCGACCTGCAGCGTGGGCGGCTCGTAGCGAGCTGAGCGAATCGATGCCGTGCTCGGCGAACACCCGCTCCCGAGCCGCCAGCATGCCCAGCAGCTCCTCCAGGAGTCGCAGCAAACGGTCGCGGTGGGAACGCGTTGCCACCCCGCCCACATGAGGAAACCCGTCGATCCTCAGCAGCCCGCCACCGCTGAGATCCATGCCATACATGCTGAGCTGCTGCGGGGTGTAGGTGAGGGAGACTGACGCCGCCAAGGTGCGCAGGAACGTGCTGCGCCCTGACTGTGGCGCGCCCAGTACGGCGATATGGCCGCCGCCCTTGTTCAAGTCCAGCATCCACGGCTGCTGCCGCTGCTTCGCCGGATTGTCCAGCAACCCCAGAGGAACTAGCAGCGCTCCATCGGCGACGGGCCCGGGCTCGTCGGTGGAGAGTACGCGGGAAAGCGCAAGCCTGGATGGCAGCGGCGGCAGCCAGACAGGCCGGACCTGCCGATGTGTGACTCTCAGCCGATCGACGCATTCCGCCACCAGCGCGCGGCCCACATCCGGACGGGTCAGCTCCTGCTCGGCATCATCGACCTGCTCCGACCTGGCTAAACCGTTGAAGGTCGGCAGCAGCAGCGGTTGCGGGCGGGCGTCACCTTCCTGGGTCGGCGCCGCAGTGCCGGCCACCCGGCCCGAGACGTAGCCGGATCGGAAGCGGCGATAGATCGAGGTATCGACCTTGAGATAGCCGTAGCCAGGGATAGCCGGTAGATGGAAGGCATCGGGGGTGTCCAGCACCACGGAGCTTTCCGACTCCGAAAAGGTGCGCAGCCCGATCCGATACGACAGGTAGCTGTCGAGGCCACGCAGTTTGCCGGACTCGATTCGCTGACTGGAGAGCAGCAGATGGACGCCGATCGAGCGACCAATGCGGCCGATGGTGATCATCAGGTCCACGAAATCGGGCTCGGCGGTGAGCAGCTCACCGAACTCGTCGATCACGATGAACAGACGCGGCAGCGGTTCGAGTTCTGGGCGTTGCGTCCGTAATTCGCGGTAATGGCTGATCGACGGGAGCGATCCGGCATCGCGAAGCAACTCTTGCCGGCGTACCACCTCGCCGTTGATGCTGGCCCGGGCACGTTCGGTCAGTTGGGGGTCGTCGGCGAGATTGTCGATGATGCCGGCCACATGCGGCAGCCCAGCAAACGGTGCGAACGCCGCACCGCCCTTGTAGTCCACCAGCACCATGCTGAGGTCCTCGGGCGGATGCGACAGGGCCAGTGCGGTGATCAAGGTCCGCAGCATCTCACTCTTGCCCGACCCCGTGGCACCGATGCAGATGCCGTGCGGTCCCATGCCCAGCTGCGCAGACTCCTTCAGATCAAGGAGAATCGGCGCGCCGAAATCATCCAGCCCGATCGGCACCCTGAGGAAGTCCCTGGGTGATCGTGGCTGCCAGACCATGTCCGGATTGATCATGGCAATGTCGCTGATGCCCAGCAGTTCGGTAATGCCGATGTCTCGGGCGGTGCTAACTTCATCTTGCCGCGACACACTCAGCCGCAGCGGAGTGAGCGTACGGGCGATCGACTCGAAGAGCGTGACCGGAGTTTGATCAACAGTGGCGAGCTGCGTTGCACCACTATGATCATCTTCGTCCAGTCGAGCATCACTGATCTCCGCTTCCGCTCCGTTGATCATGATCCGTACCGTGACATCGGATGGCTCGTGCAGCCGATCACTGAGCAGATGGACGGTGGTCACCGAGAGATCGCGGAGAGTGAGCTCGGCATCAGGTACCGGCAGCGTCGACGCCACCCGACCGTAGTCGTCGAGGAAGATGACAAGCCGGGAGTTGTTGATCCCGGCGGACTGCAATCCGCTGCGCCTGGTACTGGCAACCAGCTGCGCGCGATCGGCCAGATCCTGTCCCAATACCTTGATCAAACCGGCCGCCGATCCGGCGACGCGGCGCGCCGGAACCGGTCCGTCATAGAGCTCCGGATCGACCACGTGCGGCAGGAGATCAAGACCGGCCCAGTCAGGCGCCGCAGCACGGGGAAACGCGGCCGCAATCTGCACGTCGTCGGGAGCATGCAGCGCCGCAAGTTGCACGATCATCGAGCGGGCAGCGCAGAGCACACTTTCTCTGTCCCCCACCAGGGCGACCTGACCTGCGCCGTCCAGATTGACCGTTACGGGCATGCCGCGGACGACCGAGTAGTGGGAAACCACCGACTCAGCCTCATTGATCATGATCGGGTCGTAGGGCTGCACCGGGTTCTGTTCGGAAGGAACGGTGAGCCCGAACATGGTGCGGTCTCCGAGCCCAAGCCGTACCTTGCAGAAGTCCGCATGCTGCCGGCGCCGCTCCCATAGTCGTGCCGGGTCTCGGACCAGCTCGAGAAGTGCTGCGGGCTCTGGATCGAGGTGAGCCGCTGCGGCCCGTACCTCACGGCCCTTGGCGCGCATCCGGGCTCGCAACTTTTCCAAGAAGTCCAGATAGTGCTCCCGCTCCGTACGCCGACTGCGAGTCGCCGACCCCCGATGGCTCAGCGCCATCCCCAGACCGCCGATCAACGCGACCACGAGCAGCAGGCCGCCAACCACGAGGAAGATCGGGTTGCTATTCCGCAGTACCACGATCATGATCACAGATGACAGCGCACCGAGCACCGGCAGGAAAGTCTGAATCGGCAGACCACCGACGTGCCCGTCGGTGATCGTGGGCGGCGCGGCAATACTCTCGGGTTCCTCCGGTCTGATCGGACGGGTGATCCGGGTGGGCCGGTGCACCAGACGTAGACTCATGGCCGCTCACCGCCTGTAGGCCCAACACTTGCGGCAGGGGCCGGTTCGGGTGCGACCAGCCGTCGGTAGGCCGGCTGCACCGCCTCAGCCATCAGAGCAGTGCACAACCGGATGTAGGCGAGCCGGGTCTTCCTCGGCAACCGGCGACTGGCGACTTGTCTGGCGGCAGCCCGCCGCCCGTCGTATGGGATCGTGAGGACCGGCACCTGGAGCTGGTCGGCCAGCAGTTGGGGCGTACGTTCCGCAGTTCGGCCGACATCGACTAGCGCCAGCAGGACTCGGGGTTGATCTTCGGATTCCGCGAGGGCCGGCAGCAAGGCTGCGGCCTCCTCGGCCGAGTTCCGGTCTGCGCGAGCAACCAGACACACCACGTGACTGGCCCTGGCCACCTGCCGCAGATCGGCCTGCCGGTGGCGTACGCCAAAGTCGGTGATCACCAGATCGTAGAAGCGGGCAATTGGGCTCACTTGCTCGAACCAGGTGCCGGCGCTGGCTGCAAGCTGATCACGCCCGAGATCCAGGGCAATCAAGCCTGTTCCGGTGACCGGCAACCCGGCTCTGGCGTCACTCGCAGTGCTGGCGTGCGCCCTGCTCAGTGCATTGCGCGCTTCGCGCGCAGCGGATCGATCGGCGTCCGTGGCGCCGGGCATCGATCGAGCTAGGCCGGCATGCCAGAGGAGGTTCGCCTCACCTGCGGAAGCATTGACGGCGAGCACCATGCCACTGCGGCGGCGGGCCAGCAGGCTGGCCACATAACCGGCAGTCGCGGACGCTCCGCAGCCGCCGCGAAGTTGCACGAACCCGATCCGCCGGGACAGCGCCAACGGTGAGCGGAGCAGCGCATCGCTGGTTGTCAGCTCGTCTGTTATGGCACTGACACTGCTCGTCAACCCGGAGATGATCATGATCTAGAACGCCCTCAGCAGATCAGCGAATACCCCGAACATGCCCAGCAGCAATGGAATGAGAGCGATCACCGCGAGTGCCTCGACGAAGTTGCCGATCCGGCGCAGAAAAGCGCGTTGGTGGGCCGCGGGCCGAGCTAGCACCATGACCATGGCCAACCCCGCCACGCCGACGAAGATCATCGCGAGCTCGGGGGGAGCGAGCTGAGGCTGACCAACCAGGCCGATCAAGCCTCCTCCGAGAACGGCGAACCACAGAGCCATCTGCTGCACGGCTAGCGGAAATGCCCGGGTCCGAAGCGCGGTGATTGTGAGCACGACGAGACCGACGGCAACGGTCCACGCCTCACCTGAGGTGACCAACACCGCAGCAGTCACCGCGATTGGGATGGCGACTGCGAAGCTCACCCAGCTGAGCAGGCGATAGGCGTCGTTGACGGTAAGCGAAACATCCTCGCGGCGGCGTGGACGCCCTTCCACAACTTGATCATCCAGGCCGGTAAGGCCGGAAGCTGCCAGTGCCAGCCGAGGCAGCATGCCGCATACCACGACCGCAATCGCGGCCGTGACGGCCGCCGCTTCCTCGACCTGCCAGCCGAGGACGACGATGATCATCGGCAATGCCGAGAGAGGGAGGCCCACCAGAGCGCCGAACGAGGCAGGACGAGAACGCAGGCCCAGACCGTAGCCAAGGCCGAGCGAAATCCAACCCAACGCAGCGAATCCGACAATCGCGGCGGACAGCCGCAGGACTGGCGGCTGAACGAGCGTCGCAGTGAACTCCCAGACGAGGGCCGCGGTAACTCCCAGCGCCGCGGTCGTCAGAGCCACGGAGAGCCAGCGCACAAAGAATCGGCCCACGATCAAGGCAATGATCGACAATCCAAGGACGGTCACGGTGAGCAGAATCGGACTGCCGGCCAGCTGAGCGGCTGCGGCGCAGCTGAAAACGCCGATCGCAACAGCGCCGGTGAGCTCCCGGGTCGACCGCGACCACAATCCTGCCCGGTCCCGCATTGACTCGCCGAGCACGTCGGTGACGTCGGCAACCTCCGGTGGCGGCGGGGCGTCGTCGGATCGTACTAAGCGCAGCAACTCACCGTCGGCGACCTCTTGATCAGCCATCGTGAGGGTAACGTCAAGTTGCTCCCCAGTTGGGCGTACGAGCGTCAACGGCCGCACAGTCGAGCCCGTCGGTTCATCCAGCAATTCCATGAACCGCGGCATGAGACCAGCTACTGCTTCGTCGTTGGGCACCACAAGATCTGCCTTGCGAGCCGATCCGATCAGCGTCAGGCGTGTGAAGTCAGTCATCGGCTGCCTCGCCCCCGCTCTCGCGTTTCTCCGCACAAGGCCACATATGGCGGGCGATTCGGCGTATTTCGCGAACCTTCGTGGCTTTGTGCGGAGAAACGCGTCATCGGGTCACGCAACATCCAGTCACGCAGCATCGGATCACCCACCATCCCGTCAGCCGATCACCGGTCGCGCGACGACATCCAGCACGACCAGGCGCAGCGGGTCGGGCGAACTGCTGGAACGCGATGCGCCGATGCCGACCACACCGCTTCGTTGTAACCGATCGAACCCGTCTTGCGCCGTCACCGACCATGCCGACGGTTCCCCCTCAGCGGCCCGCCAGACCTTCGCCCGTACGACCGTCGGGTTCACCCCGAAGACCTGCATCCTGATCTTGATCTCCTCCTTCGGCTGATATTTGCCGATCAAGCTGACCTTGTTCGACAGCGGCACCGTGTCGCCGGCTTGCCTAGCCGCCAGAACGACCGACAGCCCGCGGCCGGCCGTTAGCTTGATGACCGCTCGATAGTCGTCGGCCTTGACCTTCCGTCCAACCGCGATCACCGTCGACCCCGATCGATTCGTCCGGAACGTGGCACTCAAATCAGCGGTTTCTCGGCTCACCCGGGTCAAGAAGGCGTTTCCCGAATCACCGGGCTGCATAGTCATGACGCCGGCCCCGCCGCGCACCTCGTACGAAGTGGACCTGCCGCGAGTCGACCAGCGGCCGCCGACCTCGGCAGAGCCCCAGCCGCGCGTGCTGCTGCGATCGAAGTAGTCGGCCGCGTACGGCTGATCACTGATGCCAGGCGTCGGTGCGCCGCCGCCGGCACGCTGTTGCGTCTGCCGTGCCGCCTGCGACGCAAGCAGCGAGGTGACCAACGAAAAGCCGACACAGCCGGTGCAGATCACCGCCGCCAACACCACGGAACCGAGCAGCCGCTTGAGATTGTCTTGACCCAGCCGACGCTCCGCCAGTTCGCCATACAGGAACGCCGACAGCAGCCGTGAACGATGGGTCTTGACGGTCTCCAGCAAGATCGTGTCGCGATTAGTTGCCATGATCGGCCTCGTGAGCGGTATGACGAGGAGACAGTCCTAGGATCTCGTTGACCTGATCGCCGCCGATCGCTGCCAAGATCGCATCGAGCAGCGGCCAGGTCTGCTCACCGAGACTTCCGAGGGCGAACAAGAGACCGGGGATCCGTGGCCGGCCCACGCTGACCGCGCCGAACTGCCGCTTCATCTGATCAACTGAGATGTCCAGCGCGCGTACGCCCGGCGGTCCGATCAGTAGAGCCATCGGCGTCGGCGGATGCTGCAAGAACGCCGGCACCAGCAAGTCCTGCCTTCCTGGCCGGGCCATGATCAACCCCATCAAAGGCATCGAGCGATCGGCGAGCTCAGTCAGGAAGGACATCAGCCGACCGCGATGATCTTCGAATGCCGTCGTGCTGGGCACCCCAAGACTGAGGTGGGCCTCGGTGATCTCCTCGATGCCGGCACTCGTACGCTGCACGGTCAGTGTGGACCGAAAGCCTGCGCCGGCGCCCACCAGCAACACGGGGCCGGGCATCTGGGTTTGGGCGAAACCCGTCAGATCCTGCAGATTCCAGACGTTTCCCGCCGGCTCGTGCGCACCCCAGACCCGCGGCGACCCACCACTTGCGATCTTGGCGAGGCCCGCCATGGGCCTACCAAGGATCGTTGTTGCCCGTGGCCGGTGCCGCAACGACACGACAGCCACGACCTGCACTGCGGTCGCCGGTACTGGCCGCAAGAAGCCAAGATCAACATCATCGATGCTGCGGATCCCGGAGGCGGTGAAGACCTCTGCAATCTCTGACAGTCGGCGACCGGTGAAGCCTTCGCGGATCCCGTTCGTGCTGCGTACCACCCACGCGGCGCCAGCCTCCCGCCACACCTCGGCGAACGCGGGCGTCAAGCACGACAGCTCATCGGTCACCAGCACGACGCGGCGACCGACCTCACCCGCCTGGGCCAGCAGGTTGATCCGACCCGCGTTGAGGAAGATCACCGGCGAGCGGCTCTCGGTTGCGGCGTAGGAGGTTGCATCGGCACGCGGGCTGAGCGTGTCGGAGCCCGGCCTGATGGAACCAGCGAAGTCGAGAAACGGGTGCCGTACGGCGCTCAGCGACAGCTCCGTCATGACACCGCCCGCTGCGGAACTGCCTGCACGGTGAAGAAACGATTGCCGCATTCGACCGTCCAGCCAATGGCGGCGGGAGCCCGGATGCCTGGTACCAACGGCCGGCGTTCGCCGTCTGGGCTGACCAGCACCGAGCCGTTGGCCGAACCATAATCGGTCACCCACAGCACCGAACCGGACCACTCCAGCAAGGCGTGCGTCTTGGACAGCGTCCGGGAAAGATCAGCCAAAGCCAGCACTGGCTGCTCCCCTGCCGTACGCCCGGCGCCGCCAGCCTCCGGGCTACGACCGATCAGTAACGAGGTCTTGATCACCTGCCGACGCCCAGTGTCGAAGACTATGGCGACGGCATCAGAGGTCGACGCCGTGGCGGTGCCCGATCCCACCGGTGCGAAGACGGCCTCGTCCACGCGCGATCCCATCGCGAGTGCCGATGCGGGAAGCCGCTGCAGCGCCGGGCTCAGTGGATCTCGCCCGCGGCTCAGGTCAGCGGTCACCGTACGCCTTAACCAATGCGATGTGCTCAGACCCGTGATGATCTTGCGCAGGCTCAGTGGGTTGCCGGTCAGATCGTCGACCGTCCGCAGCCGGAGCATCAGGCGACCCAGGGTGCGACCGCGTCGGACGAAGAGCATCACTTGACTAAGGACGTAGATCGTCGTCAGCAAGCCGGTCCACAGCAGCGACCCGAGGGCGTTTCCGGCAGCCTGTGTTGCGGCCACGACCGCTGCCACTGCAAGTGGCAGCACGTCGATCCACACCGCCAGGTAACCGCGTACCGCACTCGCTCGTCGCACCCCGGCGAGCAGCGGCGTGTAGGTGCCCAGCACACTGCCTTGTGCGGCAGGCGTCAACACGGTGCCGCACGATTGACAGAGCACGTCGGTCGACGTCTGCAGGCTGCCGCAGCGGGCGCAGCTTGCAACGCCAACGAGCGCTCCGGGCATATCAACCTCCGGGTGTTGATGGGGACCTCAACTGTCATCGACAGTTCCAGGAGGACTGAGCTCAGAGGTGCAAGTTTGCCCCTCCAGGGGTCAAGGCGCAGGAATTGTCGTGATCCGGCCGTAGCAAATAATTTCGACTCGCATCCTTAGACCCGCCCGGCCAAATGGCCAGCAGCTGACCCCACGAAGGGTTTACGTTAGACGGCGTCCGTGACCCAACCGTTACCTTCGCCCTTCATCGGGGGAGAGGAGCAAAGTCATGAAGTTCGCGATGGGAGCTGAGACGCTCACGGTCCTGACCAAGCAGACGTCTTCGGCCAACGATGATCTTGGCAGCCTGGTGAAGCAGCTGTTCGCCGCGGCCGAGCCGATTCAGGACAAGTTCAACGGGGCCGGTCGGGCCGCGTTCGACAAGTTCAAGGGCGAGACCGATCAGATCGCCAACGAACTGAACTCGGCGCTCGCCGCCGTGCTCGGCGGCATCCAGGGCCAGAACACCGCCTTCATCACCGGTGAGCAGCAGATGGTCGACGAGACCACAGCGGCCCAGGCCGGTGCCAACTTCGAGTCCGCCCGGTTCTCCGGACGCTGAGAGAGGACGAGGAACGATCATGCCTGCTGGAAATGTTGCCGATCGCCGCGACTTCGACATCCCGGCCTCGCAAGCCGCTCAAGATCATTTCAATGCCGTCGCCGGCCACCTGGAGTCCTTGATCAATCAGCGCGATCGTGACGTGCAACTTGCCATGTCGGACTATCAAGCTGATGGTGCGTCAGAGGCGTACGCCGGCAAGGAGCAGCGCTGGCACAACGTCGCCGACGAAGTACGCGGCATCATCCAGGTCCTGCGGTCGTCGTTGAGCAGCAATGACGAGACCGCGGGCCACGCACTGCAGCGCGCCAAGACTGCAGTCGACGGCATCGGCTGAATCCGCAGGGGGAGAGACGAGGATGACTGGCTATCGAATCGACCCCAAAGGCGTGGAAACCGTACTGAACGCCACCAAGAGCGACGCGGAGAAGTTCGGCACGATCTTGAAACCGCTGCAAGGCTGGGTGGAGTTCGCGGCAACCGGCACCGGCGGCAGCGGTGCCATTGTCCCCGCCTTGCAGAGCTTCTTCGAGAATCAGTCGGTAGGCCTGAAGGCGATCGGCACTCGGGTCGAAGCGGCCATCACCGGGGCGTATCAAGCCACCACGGCCTACATCGACGGCGATCTAGAGATGGTGCAGACCTACCAGAAGAACGCCGCACTTGCAGCGAATCCGCCACCTGAGCTGCCCAGGCGGATGGGAGCTTACTGATGCCGGATCCCATCGATCCAGCTGGCATTCCGGGCGACAACCTGCGGCCCGACATGGTGGAAATCGCGGCGAGCGAGATCGACACCATCGGCCAGGACGTCAGCGATCAGGGTGGAGCCGTCGTTACGACCTGGCAGCGGCTTGCGCAGCACTACGAAGCACCCGAGTCCGGAACGCTGTTCGGTGTCATGGATCCGGTCAAGACCAACGCCGAGACCTTCGGCAGTAACGTTGATCGGGTAAGCAGTGCGCTCAAGACCTACGCCGCTGAAGTGGAACCGATCAAGGCTGAGCTGGCCAAGATCAAAGCCGACGCTTATAACTTCGTCGCCTCGATCGCCGGCGGCGTGGAGAAAACCACCTACAGCCGAGCTGGGGCGATCAAGTCCACCGTCGAGTGGCACGAAGATCAGGATTCGGTTGATGCCAATAACGATCTGATCCACCGGGTCAACGCTCAGATGGTGTTGCTCTGGGCCGCCGAGCGCAAGTGCGCCAACGCGATCTACGACATCATCGGCTTCCCGCATCTCGAGGCTGCCACCGAAGGCAACCCGAACGGCTACGGCGTCACCGAGATTCCCGACGGGGCCGAAACTCCGTGGGGCAAGACAGTCGAACGCAGTGAGTCGTGCGGCGAGAAGGCCGTCAATGCGGTTGGGCACTTCGTCTGGGACGGAGTGGTGGTCGGCGGCATCTGGGGCACCGTCGTTGGCCTCGGTACTCTCACGCTCGGCTACAACCCGCAAACCGGCGAATGGTTCAGTGGCGACGCGTACGGGGCGGCTTGGAGCAATCTCGGCAAGCTGGCAGTAGGCCTCGCCACGGCCGGCCCACTGACCACTCCTCTGACCGCCGTCATGCCTGGACCCGCAGGCAATTTCCTGCGCGACTGCCAGATGACGGTCGTTAATGCCGGCAAGGGCCTCATTGCCTGGGACAAGTGGAAGGACGATCCTGCGGCAGCGGCTGGCGAAGCTACGTTCAATATCGCCTCAATCATCATTCCCGCCGGCGCCGCGACCGCGCCCGTCCGGACCAGTGCCAGCACAGCTGCTGCCGCAATCCGTACGGCAGCCAAGGTGATCGACGTCGTCGATCCGACGTCTGTGTTGATCAAGGCCGGTACCGCAGGTGCGAAGATCGCCTTGCCTGCCATCGCCGATCTGATGAAGTCCGTCGATTTGTCCAAGATCGGCATCGACAATCTCGGTACCAAGATTGACATCCCCGACATGCCGAAGATCGAGACGCCACAGGTCGAGGTGCCAGTGGTCAGCCGCGGCGACATGACGTTGGATACGCCGAACACTGCTGGCACTGCCGATGTGCCGGTTCGTCCGGTCGATACGGGCGCGACGATTGATATGGGCGCGACGATTCCGGTACGCGAGCCGGCGCTGGTCGGCGCGGGCGGCACTCCAATCCATATTGGCGACGGCGGCACTTCAATCCATATCGGCGAGGGAGGCACTCCCCACCTTGGCGACGGAGGGAACGGCGGTTCAGGAAGCACCACCCCGAGCCTGGGTGATGGGCAGCCGAGTGGTTCCGGCGGTACGCCAGGCGTCGGTGGCGGCGGGCACGTCGGTGGAGAAGACCTCGGTACGGGTGGCACCGACGGCCCGACAGGCGGCGACTCCGGCGGGGCTGGCGGTGGCGGTCATGAGTGGGATCCCAGCCAAGGCGACCCGTTGTTCTCCGATGCCGACCACGGTCCCGACTTCACTCGCGACTACGGCATCCGCGGCGATGACATCGATCCGAACTATGGCCAGGTCAGTGCTGATCACGGCCACCTGGCCGACCGCTACGCCGCACCGAACCTCAACGATCTGCCGGACGACGTACGCAATCTAGTCACTGATCGAGAGGCCCCGTACGGGCGGGATGCTGCCGGTAATCCGTATTCCCGCGAGGATTGGGAGGCGCGGTACACCTATCCGGACGGCACGCCGCGCTACCCAGGCAATGCCGGCGCAGTAGTTGGTCGCCGTCTCGACTTCACCAGCGTGGATGAGTTCCAGGCACACTACGGCGACTTGTTGGATCGACTGGGTGGGGATCGGGGAGACTTCATGTCAATTGTGGATACCCCCTTCGAGCAGCGCGCGCTGCCGCCGGGCAACCTGTCTGCTCCGTACACAACGATTCAGCTGACTGGTGAATTGCCATCTGGATACCGGATCGAACTGTCCCAGGTGGCGCCCGCTTTTGGGCAGCCAGGCGGCGGTCAGCAGGTGCGGATCCTCGGCCCGAATGGTCAGGCGCTCAGCATCACCGACCTCGAGCTGAAAGGAATTATCGACAAGGTTCCAAGTTCGACTGGCGCAACGCCTCACTATGCGGAGTGGAGCGACGGTATTGGACGCTGAGCGTTCTCGATGACCTCTCCCTCGGTTGAGGATGAGCTCTTCTCCGCTGCCGACCAGGAGTTGATCGAGGAGTTCCTGGACGAAGATCCGCTATGGCAGCACTGGACTGGAGATGCCTCCACCCTGCTTGACGTTGGTGATCTCGAAACGCATTGGGTGCTGGCCATTCGCAAAGGCCGATCGACATTCGAGACGATTTCTCGTGGCCACAGACAGGTCATCGCTGACTTCGATCATGCCCGCGATGCCCGGCGCTTTATGATCATGAAACTTGGCGACTCCCGGCGGAGATCTCGGGGAATGCGTGACATCAACCCGGCCGAGCTGGCCTCCGGCGCCACCGTGACCCAAGTGGGCACCGGCTACCGGCTCAGCTGGACATCAGGAGAGGCCAGCTTCCGCAGCGACAGCGATCTTGTGTTGTTCAGCTGGGTCGCCACGGCGACACCCGCGGACATCGCCGCGAGCTTTCGACACATCAACGGCGAACCCCTCTTTGATCTGGGCATCCGGTTTGAGACCCGTCAGCAGCCTCCGCTCCAGCGTGTGACGGATTCGGAGCCGGTCGAGAGCGATCTTGCACTGCAAGCCGACCTCGGGATCGTCGACGACTTTCTTGCCGAGAGCCTGTTGTGGTCTCGCCGGCCCAGCTGGGATCCGATCATCCTCGATGTTGCAGACTTCGACGCCGAATGGGTGCTGGGACGCGGCGAGGCGGGCCACCTGTTTGAACGCCGCTCCCAGGGTGGCCGCACGGTCTCCGGCACCTTCTCATCGGCACGAGGAGCGCGCCGGTTCGCCGTGATGGAGCTGGGCCGACTGTGGCGCGAGTCGCGACCGATGAGGCCGATATGGCACCGCGTACCAGCCCCCGGGACACAGGTGAAGTCCGTGCCCGCGGGACACCGGTTGACCTGGGAAGGAGGCGAGGCGATGTTTGCCATGGACTATCACGCAATCAACTTCAGCTGGATCGCGGCCGCCGAGCTTGCCGATATCGCAGCCAGCTACCGGCACCCCAACGGGGGTCCGCTGTTCAACCTCAATGTGGGCTGAGCGTGTCGAAGCCCCGCGGGCGGCCCTTCGACAGGCTCAGGGCACATACGGCAGCGGCCTAGGCCGCCTCAACGACCTGGATGCGCTGCAACCGGCCTGCGACCACCAGGTCTCGTAGCCCCGTCTCCGGCTGTTGCAGCGTGAAACGGATGCCGCCGCCCGGGCGCCCGAACCACGGCCGCGTGATCACGGCCCGCACTCTGACATCGGCGGCAGTAAGGAACTTGTGAACGTCGTTCTCTGGGCGCAGCGCCGTCGGGGGAAGCGAGCGGAACTCAAACGGCGTATCGATCGGATAGGTATGTACGCCGTCGAGCGCTCCGATGCGATCAATTGGCAGTTCGGGCGGCAAGTCGATCACGATGCCCTGGGTGCCCGCCTCCCGAGCACGATCTCGCAAGTCGAAGTAGTGCATCGCGATTCTGCCGACGATGGCGTCTAGCTCATGACGGGGCATGGCGCGTACGGCCGGAAGCGGTCGGGACACGTAGCCGAGCACCGCCTCGGTGATCTCGGCGTCGGATTCTGCAGTCAGCAGCTGGAAGGGTGTGCCGTAATCAACGGTCTCGAGAACGAAGCTGCCGTCGTCGGCGCGTACCCGAAGTGCCCCTTCCAGTGGCGCTACTGCCGAGCCCTCCCCTGGCAGCTGGATGTCAAAAGGGGTTAGACCCAGCGTTTGCAACTCAGCGCGAAGTCCGTTCAGCACGCTGCCAACGCTATCGGCTGCCCCGACTTGTCAGCGTCTCAGCCGGCTATAGCCCTCTGTGAAGCTGACAAGTCAGAATGAAATGACACCCAAGGGAGAGGCGGGCAGCGTGACAGTGATCCGGGCAGCCATCACCCAGACGACCTGGACCGGCGATAAGAAAACGATGCTCGACAAGCACGAGCAGTTCGCTCGTGACGCAAAGGCGCGGCAGGCCCAGGTGATCTGCTTCCAGGAGCTGTTCTACGGGCCCTACTTCGGCATCACCGAAGACGCGAAGTATTACGACTACGCCGAACCGGCCGATGGGCCGATCGTGCAGCGCTTCGCCGACCTAGCAGCTGAGTTGTCGATGGTCATGGTGCTGCCGATCTATGAGGAGGAGCAGCCCGGCGTCTACTACAACAGTGCGGTCGTCGTCGACGCCGACGGAACGATCGTTGGGACGTACCGCAAGAACCACATCCCAAACCTCGACAAGTTCTGGGAGAAGTTCTATTTCCGGCCGGGCAATCTGGGCTACCCGGTGTTCCAGACCGCCGTCGGTCCTATCGGGGTCTATATCTGCTACGACCGGCACTTTCCCGAAGGGTGGCGCGAGCTCGGCCTGAACGGAGCGCAGATCGTCTTCAATCCCAACGCCACCAAGCCGGGCCTTTCCAATCGGCTCTGGGAAATCGAGCAGCCAGCCGCCGCCGCTGCCAATGGCTACTTCATCGCCGCGCCGAACCGAGTCGGTCGCGAGGACAACGAGTACGGCGAGCTGGCCGTCACGTTCTACGGCTCGAGCCAGTTCTGCGATCCGCAGGGCAACGTGGTGGGTGCCATGGGCAGCGATGAGTACGAAGACGTCGTAGTACGTGATCTTGATTTGGGCATGATCAGAGACGTACGCAACACCTGGCAGTTCTACCGTGATCGACGACCCGACTCCTACGCCGCGATTACCAAGCCATGATCGGAGCGCAACCACAATGAGCACGACGTTGATCAAGAACGGCACTGTGATCAACAGCACCGGTTCTGGTGCCGCCGATGTCCTGGTCGATGGC
Organism: uncultured Actinomycetota bacterium; assembly: GCA_963798835.1. Taxonomy (GTDB): domain Bacteria; phylum Actinomycetota; class Actinomycetes; order Propionibacteriales; family Propionibacteriaceae; genus Microlunatus. The sequence goes on from CAWCVF010000009.1 coordinate 88,715, forward strand.
GAAACCATCGCCGCCCTACTACAGCCCGGATCAACCGCTCTCGGAGTTGATCTTGAGGCAACGGTCGACGAAGTCGTCGATGCAGCAGGCAAGTACGTCCTCCCCGGCGGCATCGATCCGCACACCCACATGGAGCTGCCCTTCGGCGGCACGCAAGCCTCCGACACCTTCGAGACTGGCACCCGAGCTGCCGCGTGGGGCGGCACCACAACGATCATCGACTTCGCGGTGCAGCGCTATGGCGAGCGGGTTGAGGACGGGCTAGCGACCTGGCATGCCAAAGCGGCGGGCAACGCCTGCATCGACTACGGCTTTCATCAGATCATCGGCGGTGTCGACGAGTTCTCGCTGAAAGCGATGGACTCCTTGATCGAGGAGGGTGTGACCAGCTTCAAGTTGTTCATGGCCTATCCGGGCGTCTTCTATTCCGATGATGCGCAGATCCTTCAGGCGATGCAGAAGTCAGCCGAAACTGGGCTGCTGACCATGATGCATGCTGAGAACGGCCCGGCGATCGATGTCCTTGCCGAGCAGCTGTACTCCTCGGGTAGGACCTCGCCCTACTATCACGGAATTGCTCGTGCTTGGCAGATGGAAGAAGAGGCCACGCATCGCGCGATCATGATCGCGAACTTGGCCGGCGCTCCTCTCTACGTCGTGCACGTCAGCGCCAAGCAAGCGGTCGAGCAATTGGCTGCGGCTCGGGACAGAGGCCAAAACGTCTTCGGTGAGACTTGCCCGCAATACCTCTATCTCTCCCTGGAAGATCAACTCGGTGCACCCGGCTTCGAGGGTGCGAAGTGGGTGTGCTCCACACCGCTGCGGGCGCGCGCTGGGGGCCATCAAGAGGCCATGTGGCAGGCATTGCGGACCAACGATCTTCAGGTCGTGTCGACTGATCACTGCCCGTTCTGCATGAAGGAACAAAAGGAGCTAGGGGTCAGCGATTTCCGCGCGATTCCCAATGGCATTGGGGGAATCGAGCACCGCATGGACTTGATGTACCAGGGCGTTGTGACCGGCCAGATCTCACTGCATCGCTGGGTGGAGTTGACCTCGACAACACCTGCGCGGATGTTCGGGCTGTACGGCAGGAAGGGCGTCATCCAGCCGGGTGCCGATGCCGATCTGGTGATCTACGACCCGGCCGGGCATACCTCAATCGGTTATGAGAAGACTCACCACATGAATATGGACTACTCAGCGTGGGAGGGCTTCGAGATCGAGGGTCATGTGGACTGGGCGATGTCCCGCGGCACCGTGTTGATCAATGATTTCGGCTTCGTCGGCAGCAAGGGCCATGGTCAGTTCCTCAAGCGCGACCTGAGCCAGTATTTGTACTGAGGAGTGATCCCTCTCCGAGCGTCGGAAATCGCGCGCCGCCGAGCGGAGGAGGAGCGAGCGAACACGCTTTCGTTCGCGAGTCGACGACGACGGCGGTGGATTATCGAGCGCGATGCGCGAGGAGAGGACAAACAAATGGACTTCGGTGTCGTCTTGCAGACCAATCCCCCGGCGTGGCGTACGGTCCAGCTCGCCGAGCTGTCGGAGGCACACGGCTTCGACTACGTGTGGACCTTCGACTCGCACCTGCTCTGGCAGGAGCCGTACGTGCTCTACAGCCAGATCCTGGCGCGTACCAATCGAGTGATGGTCGGTCCGATGGTCACCAACCCCGCAACCCGTGACTGGACCGTCACCGCATCGCTGTTTGCGACCCTGAACGAGATGTTCGGCAACCGCACGATCTGCGGCATCGGGCGCGGCGACTCTGCCGTACGCGTCACGAACGGCCGGCCGACAACGGTTCGGGAGCTGCGTGAGGCGACGCATGTGATCCGCGAGCTGGCTAACTGCCGACCGGTCGAATACAAGGGCTCGACACTCCAATTCCCGTGGGTGCGGACGTCGTCGCTGGAGGTTTGGGTGGCGGCGTACGGGCCGATGGCCCTGAAGGCGGCGGGCGAAGTGGGCGACGGCTACATCCTGCAGCTCGCCGACGTCGACATCGCGGCCTGGATGATCAACTTCGTGCGTACCGCAGCTTCCGACGCTGGCCGCGATCCCGATGCGATCACCTTCTGCGTCGCCGCTCCGATGTATGTCGGCAGTGACTGGGCGCACATGCGCGATCAGTGCCGATGGTTCGGCGGCATGGTCGGCAACCACGTGGCCGACATCGTTACCAAGTACGGCGATACGGGCGAGGTGCCGCAGGCGCTGACCAATTACATCAAGGGCCGTGAAGGTTATGACTACAACGAGCACGGCCAGGTCGGTAACGTCCATACGGCGTTCGTTCCGGATGAGATCGTCGACCGCTTCTGCGTGCTCGGCACCGCCGATGATCACATCGCCAAGCTGAAGCAGCTCAAGGAGATCGGCGTTGATCAATTCGCCGGATACCTGCAGCACGACAACAAAGAGGAAACCCTCCGGGTCTACGGCGAATCGATCATGCCCGTGCTGCGGCAGCACGTAACGGCAAAGAGCTGACGCCCCACGCCGACTTGTCAGAATCTCCGCACCATATTTGGTACTCAGATTCTGACAAGTCGGCGTGTGTCGCGACTACCGTGGAGTGAGCGCCCAACCTCGGACCGGCCCCAATGCAAGGACTTCCCCCATCCGGCTCCGGGCGTTGAGCGTGGGAGGTAGCGATGCTATTCGAGTTATTGGCGGTGGCAGGCGGAGCTGCCCTCGCCGCCGCAGCAATCAGCATGCGGGTGGTCAAGCAATACGAGCGAGGCCTGGTCTTCCGGTTCGGTCGGATTCTTGATCAAGTACGCGGTCCCGGTCTCGCCATGATCGTTCCGATCGCGGATCGGTTGCACAAGGTCAATATGCAGATTGTGACCATGGCCGTGCCCGCTCAGGAGGGCATTACCCGGGACAATGTGACAGTCAAGGTGGATGCGGTCGTCTATTTCCGGGTCATCGATCCGGTACGAGCGATCGTCAACGTCCAGGACTATCCCTTTGCTGTCTCGCAAGTGGCCCAAACCTCACTGCGCTCGGTGATCGGCAAGAGTGATCTTGATGATCTGCTGACCAACCGGGAGCGGCTCAATGAGGGACTGGAACTCATGATCGACAACCCGGCGGTCGAATGGGGCATTCACATTGACCGGGTCGAGATCAAGGACGTGGCCCTGCCGGAAACCATGAAACGGTCGATGTCCCGGCAGGCTGAAGCTGAGCGAGAACGACGAGCACGTGTCATCTCGGCGGAGGGCGAGTTGCAGGCCTCCGACCGGCTGGCGACGGCGGCCGCCGCGATGGCTGACACACCGGGCGCTCTGCAGCTGAGGCTGCTGGAGACCATCGTCGAGGTTGCTGCTGAGAAGAACTCGACACTCGTGCTGCCCTTCCCGGTGGAACTACTGCGATATCTGGAAAACAACGCCGGCCTGACGTCTACAATTTCCGGCGCCCGGTCAGCGGTCGAGAAGCTCGCCGGCGGCTCGGAGCCCCAGTCCTCGTCGGAGGCCGTAGACCAGCTGAGTGGCGCGCCGGAGGTTGCGGAATTGGAGGCTCGGAATGCCGATCAGCAGGACCAGCCCAATGTTCATCGTGCCAATGGCTTGAGCCGAGTCCCGGGACCGTCAACTGGCACCGAGGACACCGGCTAGGGGCAGAGCCCATCCAGCCTTACCAGCGATCATGAATCTGTGCGCGCACCTCCCGGTCGTACAGCTCTGCTACGCCAGCGAAGAAGTCCTCACCTAGGGCTGGCAGGTCGGCCGCTGCCGCATTAGCTTCCGCCTGTGCGACGGTTCTCGCCCCGGGAATCACGGTCGTGACGCCTTCTTGCTGCGCCACCCAAGCGAGGGCTGCCTGTGCGGGCGTGGCCTGGAAGGGCAGCTTGGCAACAAGATCAGCAAACTCCTTCGCCGCGCGTACGCCTGTTTCGTAGTCGATGCCCGAGAAGGTCTCGCCTACATCGAAAGCTTCGCCTGAGCGATTGAACGTCCGATGATCATTCTCAGCGAATCGTGTGGTCGTGGTGTACGCCCCACTGAGCAGGCCGCTCGCCAGCGGCACCCGGGTAATGATCCCTACACCGTTGGCGATCGCCGACGGCAGCACTGCCTCCAGCGGCTTGTGGCGAAAGGCATTGAGAATGATCTGCACTGTCGCCGTACCCCGCCTGGATATCGCGGTCAGTGCCTCATCACAGGTCTGTACGCTTACGCCGTAATTGGCGATCACTCCGTCCGCCACCAGGGTGTCCAACGCGTCGTAGGTTTGATCACTGGAGTAAACGGCGGTCGGCGGACAGTGCAGCTGGACAAGATCAAGTTGATCTACGCCAAGATTGCGTCGCGACCGGTCGATCCAGGCGCGGAAGTTCTGCAACGTGTAGTTCTCCGGCACCTGATCAACGCGCCGCCCCATCTTGGTGGCGACCATGATCGGCAGCTCAGGGTTCTCCGCCCGGAAGCGACCGATCAGCCGCTCACTGCGGCCATCACCGTACACATCAGCGGTGTCAAAGAACGTCACCCCAGATTCGACGGCCGCACTGAGCACCTGCAGCGCCGCCGTCTCACTTACCTCACCCCAGTCTGCGCCGAGCTGCCAGGTGCCGAGGCCGATCACAGAAACAGGACGCTCGGTCCGACCGAGTACACGTTCCTCCATGGCTTTACCCTACGGAGGGATTCAATCGGCCGCGCGGCTGCTGCCACCGGTGGCTGCTGTTGACGACGTGGCATGGCGCACACTTCTTGCGACGTCAGGCCGGCTCGTTCCCGCTCTGCATCACCTACTCGAACTCCGCATCAGCTATGCCTGATGCGGAGTTCGAGTACCTGATGCAGAGTGGGTCAGGAAGCAGACCAACGATGCATTGCTCCACGCCTCCTACCCGACGGAGGCCACCCGGTTAGATCGTCGCAGCACCGCTACTGCTATGCCGGCAAAGCCAATCGCCTGCAGCACGGCGCCGATGACCTCGGGCACCTCGCTACCGAGGATGAACAATCCGGTGATGTGCAACGGCGGCCACAGCAAGATCAAGATCGCCGCCCAGATGGGCACCGTACGACTGCGGAGTAGGCCAATCGCGAAAAGCACGGTGCCCAACAGATTGCCGACGATGAAGATCGGGAAGACCCACGCAGTCGAGCTCTCGGCCTGGCCAGCGTCGATCACCGCCGCAAAATCGCCCAGCGGCCCGCCATGCTCGGCCATCGCGATGATCATCATGTTGCTGAGCAGCACGCCGAAATAGCAGACGTACCCGGCGATCATGAGAGATCCACCGACAAACGCCAAGCGCGACTGCCGAGCGAGGCCCAGCGCTGTCATGACGGCAGGAATGATCAGTAGGCAGCCGACCATTCCAGCCACGAGACAGAGCCGCAGTATCCCAGGACCAGCCGCAGCCAAGGCCAGGGCTCCGGCACCTGTCTCGTCGCTGCCGCCGTTGCGGATCATCCAGGCATAACAGGCGTTGCTGATCACGAACCCCCATGGCGCGACGATCAGCGCGATCGCGCCACCCACCTGGCGTACCCGACCGGGCATGCGCGCTGAGCTTGTCGTGCGCCCTGAGCTTGTCGAAGGGCGGTCTTCGACAAGCTCGGAACGAATCCGTTCGGTAGCGGTCATGCCACATTCACCAGAGCCCTACGCCGCAAGCCAGCCAATACCAGCGCGGCGCCCACTAGCGTGAGCCCGATACCCATGCCCGCAGCGATCATGGGACCGGCCGGGACCCCTGGCACGAGGAACGCCGGCACGGCCGTCAGAGCCAACAGCAAGCGCAGCACGACGACCGTGATCGCTGCCCACAGGCGGCCAGGCCATGCCAGCGCGATCAAGACGATGCAGATCAAGCCGACGCCAGCATCGACCAACGCGATCATCATCGGCGGATGCTGCCCATCAGTCCACAGTGGTGAAGACAGACTCACCAACGAGAGCAGACCGAGCACGATCAGTCCAGCGCGAGAGACAGAAGTCATCTTCAACTACCTCCTCGAGAATCGTCGTCCGACCTATCTGGCCGGACTTCTCCACTGTCGAGGCACCAGCGGGCTGGATGGATGAGGCGATTGTCCAGACGAGCTAGGAGGTTCCCCGGTCCAGTCGGGAAGTCTTCCCGGGACAGCGGGAGGGTATTCGGCGCAAACTTGCCCTATGACAACGCGCGAGCGCTCGGACCGCGGGGTTCGCTGGCTCGCGGTCGTGCTGGCCGGTTTTGCCATCGCCGAGGTCGTAACGGCAGCGCTGCTGTCGATCATCATTGGCTGGTCTTGGCGGGACGCACTCGACGCGTTCGTGGTCACCAACAGTGTGATGGGGGCGGTTTTTGCTGGCTGCGGTGGGATTTTGGCGTGGTACCGCCCGCGCAATCCCATCGGCTGGCTGTTCGTTGCGGCTGGTCTGGCTCACGCCACGACGGCGGCAGCGGCGCCTGCGATTTCGCTGCTGATCGACGGGAACGCTCCGCTCACAGTGCAGCGGCTGGTCGTGACCGCCTTCGCGTGGTCGTGGCCCTGGTCGATCGGACTCTGCCTACCGCTGGCATTGCTGCTGTTTCCCGACGGCCGACCGCCGTCTCGGCGGTGGCTGTGGGCAGTCCTCGCGGTGATCGTCACCGCACCGCTCTTCGCGATCGAGATGGGCGCCGCCCCGGAGCCGAGTGAACCGGGCGTACCGATTGGCTATCTCACGTTCGCCGCCTATGGCGCGCTGCAGCCGCTGTGGACCGCGACCGAGATACGGAACCTTCTCGCATTGAGCCTCGGTCTGGCCGCTCTGGGCGTCCGTTACCGACGCGGATCGGACGTCGAGCGCCGCCAGCTCCTTTGGCTGCTGCTGGCTGTGCTGATCGCCCTGATCGTGATCTTGCCCTGGGGCCTGGTCGCCGGTACGCCCGTCGAAGTGTTGTTGGCCATTCCGCTCATCCCGATTGCAGTCACTGTGGCCATCGTGCGTTACGAGTTGTTGGACATCCGGCTCGTAGTTGCACGGCTGCTGGCATGGGTGATGCTGCTGCTCGCGGTTGTTGTTGCGTACGCGGCGCTAGTCGCGTTGATGGGGCAGTTCACGACTGTTGGGCTGCGCTGGTCCGCCTTGATCACGGTGCTGCTTGTCATCCTGGCGGTACCCGCATTGCCGCGGCTGCAGAGACTTGTCGATGGTGCGATCTACGGCGATCGCGGCGACCCAGCGCGCGTGGTGTCCCGGTTGGGCGAGCAGCTCGCCACTCCGGATGCGGGACTGCAGGGGATTGTTGCGACGATTCGTACGGCGCTGCGACTGCCCTACCTGGCAATTGAACGTGACGGCAACGTTGTGGTCAGTGACGGGGAGCCAACGGATCGAGTTCATTGCTGGCCACTAACTCGCGGCGGCACCGCCGAGGGCCAGCTCACCGTTGGGCTCCGTACGGGTGAGCGCGAGCTGGCGGCCGCGGACCGTCGAGCATTGGCGATGTTGGCCGATCCGGTCGCCGTTGCCGTTCACTCGACGGTGCTTTCTGAGGAGTTGCAGGCTTCGCGAGAACGGATTGTTGCCGCGCGAGAGGAGGAGCGTCGTAAGTTGCGTCGGGAGCTGCACGACGGATTGGGCCCTACCCTGACAGGCATTGCGTTCGCCGCCGATGCGGCTGCCAACACCATCGACGACGATCCCGAGCAATCACAGCGCCTGCTGACGACCTTGCGCCGCGATACTCGCACTGCGCTGCGCGACGTACGCCGGCTGGTTGACAATCTGCGGCCGCCCGCGCTGGATGAGCTCGGGCTGGTTGGAGCTCTGCGACAGCGAGCTGATCAACTCATCTGGCGGGCTGATGGCGCGTCGGTGAAAATCCGGCTCGACGTTCCGAATCAGATGCCAGCGCTGCCTGCAGCCATAGAAGTGGCGACCTACCGGATCGCCACCGAAGCGCTCACCAATGTGGTACGCCACACCCGGGCTACAGGTGCGCTAGTCCAGCTCCGTTGCACGGAACGGCTCGAGCTGTCGATCACCGATGACGGGCCGCCCAACGGGCCGTGGGCTCCGGGTGTCGGATTGCACGCGATGCGGGAGCGGGCAGCCGAGCTCGGCGGCTCCTTCCGAGCCGGACCGACACCAGCCGGCGGCCAAGTCGTCGCCTCATTTCCTTTGACAGCAGCATGAACGACATCCGCGTGGTACTCGCCGATGATCATCCCGTAGTGCGGGCCGGCTTGGCCGCGCTGCTCGGTTCGATGGCAGGGATTGAGGTTGTGGGGATAGCCGCGGACGGGCATGAGGCCGTGCGTGAGGTAGTAGTGCAGCGCCCGAACGTGGCGATGCTCGACCTCCAAATGCCTGGCCAGGACGGCTTCGCGGCCGCTCGTGAGATCGCCCGCGCAGCACCGGAGGTCGCGGTCTTGGTCTTGACAATGTTTGATGACGACGATTCGGTCTTTGCCGCCATGCGCGCCGGCGCTCGTGGCTATGTGGTCAAGGGAGCCGAGCAGGAGGAGATTGCCCGGGCGATCCGGGCAGTCGCATCTGGCGAGGCGATCTTTGGACCGGGTGTTGCGCAGCGCGTGCTGCGCTTCTTTGCAACTCCGACTCCGACGGCTGATCCCTTTCCCGAGCTGACTGCGCGCGAGCGGGAGATCCTTGATCTGCTGGCCGCGGCGATGCCGAACTCCATGATCGCTAAGCGCCTTGGGCTGTCACCGAAGACCGTCGCCAATCACTTGTCCTCGATCTTCACCAAGCTCCAGGTCGCCGACCGGGCTCAGGCGATCCTTCGGGCTCGGGACGCCGGGCTCGGGATCAGTCACGACAGTCTGTAGCAGCGCTCTTTGCTGCCGGGCGGCAGGGAACCGGCCTGAATTTGCATCACTCACGCCGCCCAAGAGCCCACATTCCTGCTTGTTTGACTCGTGAGTGCTGCGTTTTCAGGGAAGTCTCGCTGACCGTTCGCATATCTTGCAGATGTGGGCTATGAGAGGGATCCGCAGGTAGATACCTACATCGACGCGTTGCCCGAGTGGCAGCAGCAGATCTGTCGGCAGGTTCGTGATCTTGTTCATGCGGCTGATCCCGAGGTTGTCGAAACGATCAAGCGGCGCGTGCAGCCCTACTTCGTGCTGGAGGGCAACGTCTGCGCCCTGCTCGCCGCGAAAGATCATGTCAATGTCTTCCTCTACGACGGCGCTATCGTTCCCGATCCTGAAGGGATTATCACGGGCGGCCACGATAATCAGACGGCTCGCACCGTAGCCGTGCGACAGAACGAGAAGATCAACACCACAGCTCTCGGTGAGATGTTCCGGCAGATCATCGCCAACAACCGCGCCGGTGGGTGGCGCAAGATCAAGCAGAGCAGATGATCAAACGGAAGGGAACAGCTCGGTGAGCGCAACTGCGATTCCGCCACAGGTCTGGCAGCTCGACGCGGCCAGCCTCTCCGATGCCAACAAGGCACTGCGCATCCTGCCCCGCGAACTTCGCTCGTACCGCCGCGGTCTGCGGATGGTCGGTCGAGCGGTTACCGTCACGGCGTCCGCGGATCTGATGCCCGTACTCGCTGGTCTGCAGCTGTCCGGCCCCGGCGACATCCTGGTTGTCGACGCCGGCACGACCGAGCACGCGGTGCTCGGTGAGCTGTTCGCAACCGAGGCCGTACGGCGTGGCATGGCCGGCATCGTCGTCTATGGTCTGTGCCGCGATACGGCCACGCTGGCCCAGCTGCCGTTGCCGATCTACAGCGTCGGGACGATTCCGCGCGCGGTCGGTGCGACACATATCCCGGTCACCCAACAACCCATACGGCTCGGCGATGTCGAGGTCCACCCCGGCGAAGTTCTCATTGGCGACGACGACGGCATCGTCGTGCTCAGCGATGCGGAACTGGCTGCGGCGTTGGATGCAGCAGAGGCGATTCAGCAGCGGGAGGCCGCGATCAGAGCCGACATTCTCGACGGCAGCTCGCTGTTCGAGCAGCTGAACTTCACTGAGCACGTCGCGAACCTCCAGGCCGAGCGGCCCAGCTCTCTTGCGTTCCGGAGACCGGATGCCCGCTGAGCTTGTCGAAGCGTGTTCTGATGCCCTTCGACAGGCTCAGGCACATTTCGAGGAGCTTCGAACGCATGAAGGCACGGGAATTTCACAGCTCAATGCCTGGCTACCGGCCGACCCCGCTCGTTGATCTTCCAGCAGTGGCGACGGAGCTAGCCGTCGGCGCTGTACTCGTCAAGGACGAGTCCGAGCGCCTTGGCTTGCCGGCCTTCAAGATCCTCGGTGCCTCCTGGGCGGTGAACTGTGCGCTGAGCAAACACGGCGGCTATGCGGAGCCGGCCACAAACCTCGCCGACTTACGCTCTCGTATCGGCAATGCGCCGGTCACCCTCGTCACCGCGACGGATGGCAATCACGGCCGCGCGGTCGCCCGCATGGCGCACCACCTCGGCTTGGCAGCGCGGATCTACGTTCCCGCAGGAACGTCGGAGAAGACGCTGAAAGCCATCGCCGGCGAGGGCGTGAAGGTCGTCGAAACCGAGCTCAGGTACGACGATGTGGTTCGCACCGCTGCCAGTTCGACAGCGAACAAGCCGGACGAGATTCTCATCCAGGACACAGCGTGGCCTGGCTACGAGGAGATCCCGCAATGGATCGTTGACGGCTACGACACCATGTTCTCCGAGATCGACGCACAACTCGGCGAGCGGGTGCCAGATCTCATTGCCGTGCCCACCGGCGTGGGATCTCTGCTGCTGGCGGCGCTGCGGCACTGCCCTTCAACAAGCTCAGGCCAGATGTGGACAAGCTCAGGGCACACGGCGACACGTTCAGGGCACATGTCGACACGCTCACGGCGCGGGGCGGCCGTCCTTGCGGTCGAGCCGGTCACGGCCGCCTGCGTCACCGCGAGCCTTGCGGCGCACACTCAGATCACCGTGGACACCTCGCTATCGACTATCATGGCCGGGCTCAATTGCGGCACCGTCTCCACCATCGCCTGGCCCGTCATCCGCGACCAGCTCGAAGCCGCCGTTACAGTCACCGATGATCAGGCTCGCGTCGCCATGGAGCGGCTCCATCAGCTCGGAATCCCCGCCGGACCAAGCGGCGCCGCATCACTCGCTGGCGTGCGAGTGGCGCTCGGCGAGGCCGATCAACGCGCTGCGCTGGCCATCAAGACGGACAGCGTTGTGGTCTTGATCAACACGGAAGGTTCGGTTCAGTAGCGACAGGCTCAGGTTTGTCGAGCGCGATCGCGCCAGAGCAGCCAGGCGACCACAACGACCACGACGAGTTGAAGTGCAATGCCTACCGTTTGGGCCACGGCGTCTGTCGGAGGAAAGCCCTTCATGTGCAGGAAGTGATATACCGCGTGCGGCACGGCGTACACGGCCGTCGCAATGATCGCGACGACGCTCAGCAGCCAATGGCCGGTGACCGCGGCCGCCACGAGCACCACCGTCAAGGCGAGGCTGAGCTCGCCGACGTCTCGGGTCAGGTGTTCGTTGTACGGCGGTAGCCGCGAGACCCATGCGTGTCCCGGTAGTGGGAAGGTCCGGTAGAAGCTCATCGGTACAAGCAGCGCCCACACACCAATGACGACCTCCAGTACGGCGAGAAGGCCTAAGCCTGCTCGTACCAGTGCCGAAGTTCTACGACCCGTCATCGCACTGAAGTTGTCTGCACCGCGGCCTTACGCGTATTAAGCGCGAGTTGATCACTGCATTGCCTACCCGGAAACCTAGATTTCGACTCAGAATCTGGAGCCGACTGGTGGCGTGGAACTGCTGGGCTGCGCCGGGATTCGAGCACCGCCTTCCGGCGATCGGGTGCGCGGCATCGCCGAGCAGCCAGACGTTGCCGTTGCCGATCCGGGAGCGCCTCCGCAAGCACCGACCGAAGATGATCACGTTCCACGCGATAGGTGTGGCGCGATTCGTCCTTCCCGGACGGAAGCGCCAATAGCGTAGTCCCCAGACGGTCGGTGATCACGAAATTCGTCACCTGCTGAGCGCCGTCGGCGAGCACCTCATCTCGCAGACCAAGTCGCTCCAGAACAGCCAGCCCAGTCTCGCCCTTGAGGCCGATCGCGTAGCTTCTGCGCCGATCGGCGGCCGAGGCGTCGCCCTCATACAGCTCCACCTCGTGCTGTGGCGCCAACTGCCCGAGTGCCGCCCCAAACGTCAAGCCGCTGATGCCGGCACCAACGATGATCACCTTCACGATCGACCTCCTCAGTTCTCCCCTACTATGCCGACATCGTCGGAGGCTCAGCACGAGTCAGCATCTGGCGTTTCTCCGCACGGAGCCACCAATGCGGCCGCAAGCGGCGGCTGAGGCCGTTATTCGTGGCCTTGTGCGGAATAACGCGAAGGCGACTCTCGATCACTCGGCCTCATGCAAGCGTTGCTGAGCAAGGCGAAGCATCTCACGCGCGACCATCGGGCCGGCGTTCTGGTTCTGGCCGGTGATCAGGTTGCCATCGATCACCCAGTGGTTCGCGAGTATGTCGGTGATCCGGGTACTTGACTCGTAAAGCGCGCCCTTACGGCGTAGTTCGGTCTCTGGATGCTGTGGAGTGTCGGTGATCCGGAGGTCGCGCAGCTGACGATTGCTGACTCCGGTGACACGCCGACCCTCGATCAAGGGCCGTCCGTCGGGTGTCGTGGCATTGATCAGTCCCAACGGCCCGTGGCACACTCCACCGATGATCTTGTCGGCCGTATTCGCCTCGGTGATCTTGCTCCCGAGCACGTCTGAGAAGCCGAAGTCGAAGGCTGCTCCCCAGCCGCCCGCGAGATAGATGATGTCGTACGCGTCAATGTCCACGGTATCGATGGGCAGTGAGTTGGTGATCTTGGTACGCAGGTCATGATCAGCTAGGAAACGATCATCGGCCGCAGTGCGAATGATCGAATTCACCGACAGCGGATCGACTGGTATCAGGCCGCCCGCCGGGCTGGCGACATCGACATCCATGCCAGCGTCTGAGAAGACGTAGTACGCGGCCGTCAGCTCGCTCGCAAACACCCCCGTCGGCTTGCCGATGTCGAGCATCGAGTGATTGGTGGCAACAACAAGCGCACGGCGGCCGGTCAGATCCAACTCGACGCGCTCGGGGTCATCTGGATGCAGCCCCAACTTCTGCACGATCTTGCGCAGTAGGAGTACTGGCGGTGCGGGTCGTCTCATCGAGCTGTCCTCTCGGCTGTAGACGCTGGGCCGGAGGCTGCCCGTCGCTACTCCGGCAGGTTGTGCACTGGCCCGGCGATCCGATAGGGAGTGTCCAGTCCTTCATACATGAGGTGCGCGACCATACCGTCGGCCGAGTGCTTCAAGTTATGGCAGTGGTCCATCCAGATGCCTGGATTGTTGGCCACAAAGGCGACGTCATAGCTCTCATTGGCGGCCACGTTCAGCGAGTCGACCCACCAAGGACTTCCGGTCGCCGGCACGCCATTGCGAGCAAGCACGACCATGTGATGACCGTGGAGATGCATGGGATGCAACTCACTGCTCTTGTTCTCGATGTGCGTGATCACCACATCGCCCTCGCGTACGACGTACATCGGCACGTTTGGATAGATGTGACCGTTGATCGACCACCACATCCCTGGACGGCCACGAACGAATCCGGGGCGACGGCCGATCACATAGTCGAACCTGCGGGTTGCCTGCGCTGGGTCGAAGCCGAGCGGCGCCGGTGTTCCGTACGCCAGCAGGTCCAGCTTCTGAGTAGGCTGCGGCGGCGCTGGTGCGTTGCTGCCAGCCGGTCCGATGATCATCGCGATCGCCTTCGACAGCTGCACCCGGGCTGCCGAGCCGTCGTTTGGCACCAGAACTTCCAGATCGGCACGTGCCCCAGCGGTAAGGGTCACCGAGCTGCCCGACACCTCCGACGGTTCGTGCACATTGGTCCCGTCAATCGCGAGCAGTCGGTAGGGGGCGCCTGACCAGACCTCCATGGGTCCGTTGTCGGTGTTGGTTACGCGGATCCGTACTCGTTGACCGGGGCGGGCCGGCACCTGCAGATCCCCGGCATTGCCGTTGACGGTTCGCACGCCTCCGTAGGTGTGAGAAACCGCCAACACATCAAGCTGCTGCGCAATGCCCGACTTCGGGACGACCACCAACGCGCCGAACAACCCGCCGGCCACCTGTGGATTCGAGACCTGATGGGCGTGGTACCAATAGGACCCAGCTTGATCAGCAACGAAACGGTAGGTGAAGTCACCGCCCACAGGCACAGCATCTTGGGTCACTCCGGCGACACCGTCCATGGCATTCGGAACATCGACTCCGTGCCAGTGCAGCGTGACACCGTCGGTCACTGACTCGTTGTGGAGGTGAACCTCCACCAGCTGGCCCTGTATCGCACGAATTTCGGGTCCCGGCGATGTGCCGTTCAGGGTGTAGCGGGCCAGCGACTTGCTCCCGCTCGGCTGCTGCTGAGCCACCAGGTTGACGCGTACGTCCGCCGCCCGCGCGGGGTCAGCGATCAGCTCGGTGATGGAGCGGCTCGGCGTCGAGCCGTGACCCGACTGGTGTTCAGGGTGCTCAGCGAAGCTGGGCTGAACACCGCCATAGTCGGGGTAGCCCATGCTCATCACCGAGTACGCGGACGGCATGCGGCTGGCCAACCACATCCACGTCAGTGGAACCACGATGGCGGCGGTGGCGAGGATGGGAAGGACGACGCGCAGCGTTCGACGTGGCGCCGTCTTCATTGCCGAGCCTCCATTTCCTTCCGAGCGCCTCAAGGTAGTCAGACTGGCGCCTCGACACGCTCCTCGGGCGGTGCCACCTTACTTGGTTGCGCTGTGCGCACCCGACGACCGGCATAGAGGGCCGCGACCATCAGCGCCAATGCATTGAGTCCATGCAACGCTCCGACCACGGGTATCTCGTGACCCAGGAAGCCAAGTTGGCCCTGGACAACCACCAGTACGAAGATAATCACGGCCCATTTGATTGCGCCACGCGTCTTGGTGAAGAACGAGATGATCACCAGGAGCAGCGCGATCCCGGGGATGACGAACGTCCCATTGATGCCGTGCACGATGAAGCCGAAGACTTCGGGAAACGGTGTCCCCTCGCTTTCCATGACGGCTTTGTCGAGTACGCCGCCACCGTCGACCCACTTGCCTAGCCCGGCGACTGCCCAGACCACGGCCATCGCCTGGATAGCCACCTCCACGGCCACCAGATACGCGAGCACCTTGTACGCGGTTCTCATAAGACTCCCTCCTTATTGTTTGTCGGAGCTGAACGCCTGGGGCTTGATACCGAAGACCAGGCGGGCGAGTATCAACGGCCAGACCGGAAGGGCCAGCCAGCTCAGCGTGCCGATCACAATCGCGGGGCCGAGGGCTGCCAGCGGATGTCCTGATGCGCTACCGATCAGGTAGCCCGCTGCTGTGATCAACAGTGCGAGAGGACAAGACGCGCCCAGCAGCAGCCCGAACCGGGTCACCGACCTCGGCAGCGCAGCAGCGCGATGGCCCACCGAGCTGGTGAGAAACACCCATGCATAGACCGGTACGAACGCGGCCACAACGAGCAGCACTTGGACGTCGAATTCCACGACGCCTGCAACCAGCAGCAGCTGCAAGACGGCCACGGTGACCATCGCGGCCACTGCGATTGCAGTGATCACCTGGATCAAGCGGCTGGACGGCAGCCAGGAACGCAGCGCCACCGCAACCGGAATCATGGCCAGGAACTGCACCACGATCATCCAGTCGTTGGCAGTACCGAGCCAGCCGAAGCTGTTTTGCACATCACTGAACGGGCGTGCCAGCAGGAAGAACAGCACAAGCAGCAGATTGGCCAGCAACCCGGCGATGCCAGATGTCCATGCCCAGAGCCTGGGGCCGCCGATCCGCTGCTCGGCTGGATGAACTGTGGTCAGCACGCCGTCAGAATCCCTGGGCGTCCATCCCGATGTCACGGGACGGTGTCCCGTCCCGACCAGGATTTTGCCGTCGTTGCCGCTGGCGCGCAGACACCTCAGAATGGGCCGTGTGCGCCTCGGCAGTGGTAAGTGTTCCGGCGCATCGTCGGTGGGCACGGAAGCTGGCTAGCCGGGCTGCGCCGGCACTGGCGGTGGCGCTCGTGCTGCTCGGCGCGATCGGGGTAGCGGTCCGGTTAGATATGCCCGCGGATGGCACAGTCGTCTCGTTCTGGCAGGTCGACGGCGTCATCATCGAGGCGCTCGACAAGTCCGGCAGTCAAGGACTCCAGAGCGGCGATCTGGTGACCGTGATCGCGGGACATCTGCTAGCCGACGGCCTCGGTGGCCTGCCGCAGCCGGCCTTAGGTGATCAGCTGACCTACGACATGGTCAACGACGGTCCACATCAGGTGCTGGTCAGTGTTGATCATGTCGATCCGTACCCGTTATTGCTGGCCGGCTGGGGAAATCTGATCTTCGTCGTCGCGCTAGCCGCATTGGCAAGCGCGCTGTACTTCCGACGACCCGCGGAGCCGGCAACTACGCCGTTACTGATCAATGCCGCCGCTCTATTAGGCAGCACGCTGGCGCACGAGGCCGGTTTGCCCGCGCTCGCTCTCGCCACGGGTGGATCGCTGCTGTGGCTGTACAACCTGAACATCGTCGGCGTCTACACCATCGCTTGGGGAGCCGCGCTCGCGTTCGCCTTGGAGCTGCCGGGCGAAGCTCGATGGCGCCGTCGCAAACTGCTGGCGATCGCCTACGGTGGTCCGCCAGCACTGATGGGAATGTGGATGGCGGCCGCGGCGATCATCGCACCCAACGGCCTGCGCTGGTTCGATCTTGTCTACGCGGGCTCCACGGTCACAGTGGCATTGACGCTGGTGACAGGCGGTGTGCTCGGCGTTGTCGCGTACGTCCGCAGTGACGACCTGTTGACTCGGAGCAGGCTCCGCTGGGTTGCCGCCGGGAGCATCACGGCCACCGTGACCAGCATCGCTTTTTGGCATCTGCCGGAGATTGTGACCGGGCACCAGTTGCTGCCAGCGGGTGCGCTCGGGCTGTCGGGATTGCCCTTCGTGCTGGGCATCGCCGTTGCGCTGCGGCGCCATCAGCTGTTCGACATCGAGCGGCTGGCAAATCGGTCCTTGGCGTATGTGACGCTCGTGGCGGTTCTCGTCGCCGGATATGCCGCTCTGGTAGCCCTGCTCGTCAGCGGCCTCAATCTTTCCGGGACCGTTGCCGCTGCGCTGGCTGCGGCGGCTGCCGCACTCGCCCTCGCGCCATTGCGCACTGTGGCCCAGCGCACCGTGAACCGGCTGATGTATGGCCAGCGGGACGATCCGGCCGGCGTGTTGGCGCGGCTTGGCACAAGGATGCAAGCGGTCATGCTGCCCGACGAAGTCCTGCCTGCGGTTGTGGAGACGGTTGCCCAGTCGCTGCGGCTGCCGTACGTCGCGATTGATCTTGCAGACGGGAACGGTACGTTCCGGGTGGCTGCCGAGCATGGCGCGCCGATCGGAAGCGTGCACATCGAGATGCTGAGCCACCATGGGGCTGAAGTTGGCCGGCTGCGGGTTTCGGAGCGTGGCCGCGACGATCCGCTGGAGCCAGCCGATCTGGAGCTGGTGAGTTCCCTGGCCGGCGAGATCGGACCCGCTGTGCAAGCCGTACGGCTGCACCAGGATTTGCTGCGCTCACGGGCAGAGGTCGTGGCATTACGGGAGGACGAGCGGCGCAGGTTGCGCCGCGATCTCCACGATGGGCTCGGTCCGGCGTTGGCCGCCATCGGTCTCAAGGCCGGTCTGGCTGCGCGCGAAGTGGCGCCGGATTCAGCCGCCGGCAAGTTGTTGGGCGATATCGACACCGAGGTAAAGGCGAGCATCGGAGACATCCGGCGACTCGTCGAGGCGCTCCGGCCGCCTGCACTCGACGAGCTGGGGCTTATCGGTGCCGTACGGTCTCGTGCGGCCGCGTTAGCCGGCGAGATCAGCATTGAGGTGTCCGGGCCAGAGCCGGCCGTCGTGCTGCCTGCAGCGATCGAAACCGCGGCGTACCGAATCGTCGTCGAGGCGATGACCAATGCCGTACGCCACAGCGGTGCGACCCGCTGCGCGATATTGATCATGACCGACGAGGCGGGAGTCGAGGTGGTTGTCCAAGACGACGGCCATGGCCTGGTTGCGGATCGAAAGCCAGGTGTCGGACTGCGATCCATGCAGGAGCGCGCCGCCGAGGTGGGCGGCACCTTGTCGGTAACCTCGGCTGCAGAGGGGACCGTCATCGCTGCACGGTTGCCGTTGAGCTTGAAAGGTGTGAGTTGATCACGCTGATCCTCGCTGATGATCATCCGGTGTTCGCGTCCGGCCTACGCGCCGTGTTCGATGCCGAGCCGGACTTGACCGTGCTGGAAGTCACTGGCACGGGACGCGACGCGGTACGCGCAGCGACGGAACACCGGCCCGATGTGGCCGTACTCGACATCACCATGCCCGACGGTGACGGGCTCTGGGTCTGTGATCAACTTCGCGCCGCGGGACTTGGCGTACGCGTCCTCATCCTCACCATGTCCGACGACGACGAGAACGTGTTGGCCGCCCTACGTGCCGGCGCGTACGGCTACACGCTCAAAGGCGCAGGACCAGATGAGCTTGTCGCAGCGGTCCATGCCCTTGCTCGCGGCGAGGCGCTCTTCGGTGCCGGTATTGCGGCCCGGATGCTGCAGCACTTCGGCCGCTCGGCAGCGTCCTCGCCGTTCCCCCAGCTCACTGAGCGTGAGACAGAGGTGTTGGGCCTGTTAGCGGCAGGCCATGACAATGCCGGTGTGGCCCGACGTCTGGCGGTCAGCCCGAAGACGGTCCGCAATCACGTGTCCAACATCATCACCAAGCTGCACGTTTCGGACCGGTCAGGAGCCATCCTGCGGGCGCGCGACGCCGGTCTGGGCGGCGGGGCTGGCTCGAGCTGACGATGTCATGGTTCCGGTGGTTTCAGCCCAACGTCCGTAACCGCCTGGCGCGGTACGACCTCCGGGCCGACGTCTTGGACGCCGCAGCCGCCATGGCATCTGATCAACGCTCCGATGTGTACGTGGCCCGATTGCAGTCCTCGCTCACCGAAACCGAAACCGTGCTCCGGATGATGGATGGGCGGTACGCCGGGGCGATGGGCCTGCTAGTCCTGACCAGCGAGCGGCTACTCTTCCGTTCCCGCCGCGACAGCGGATCGGCCTTCAGCATTCCGCTGCGAGAAGTCATTGCTATCGAGGCATCGACGCACAAACTCGTAGGCACCGTTCTTATCACAACGTCGGACGGCCGCTTCACCGTCGACCAAATCCTCGGTACCCAAGGTGAGATGCTCGCCGATGACGCCCGAGAGGCGATCGGCGGCGAACCTCGATCCAACCGCGACCCGCTTGAGGTGCTGGCCGAGCTCCGCGCACTGCGCGACGGCGGGATCATCAGCGCCGCCGAGTTCGAGATTCGCAAGTCTGCGATCTGGCGCGATATCTAGGGGCGTCTCTGCAGCTGTTCTGGGTATTGCGTCGGTAAAGGATCACAAACGGTAGGGGAACACAGTGGAATTTCGATTCGTCGGCAACTCAGGCCTCAAGATCTCAGAGATCACCTACGGGAACTGGCTAACGCACGGCTCGCAGGTGGAAAACGACCAAGCACAGGCTTGCGTACGCGCTGCGCTGGACGCCGGCATTACGACCTATGACACAGCGGACGTGTATGCGAACACCAAGGCCGAGACGGTCCTCGGTGAGGCGTTGCAAGGCCAACGCCGTGAGTCGCTGGAGATTCTCACCAAAGTCTATTGGCCGACCGGACCGGGCGGACCCAACGACAAGGGGCTGTCCCGCAAGCACATTATGGAGTCGATCAACGGATCGCTCACCCGGCTACAGACCGACTATGTCGATATCTACCAGGCGCATCGCTACGACTACGACACTCCGCTCGAGGAGACCATGCAGGCGTTCGCTGACGTGGTTCGGATGGGCAAGGCGCTTTATATCGGTGTCAGCGAGTGGACGGCGCAGCAGATCCAGGATGGCCACAAACTTGCCGAGCAACTGGGCATCCAGTTGATCTCCAACCAGCCGCAGTATTCGATGCTATGGCGGGTGATCGAGAGCGAGGTCATCCCCACCAGCGATTCACTCGGCATGTCCCAGATCGTCTTCTCCCCTATTGCCCAAGGTGTGCTCACCGGGAAGTACCGCCCAGGCGAGCAGCCGCCGGCCGGCTCCCGGGCCACCGACGAGAAGGGCGGCGCGGACATGATCAAGCGATGGATGAGCGATGACGTGCTGAAGCGGGTCCAGGCGCTGGTCCCGCTCGCTGAGGAAGCAGGTCTGTCGATGGCTCAGTTGGCAGTCGCTTGGGTGCTGCAGAACGAGAACGTGGCGAGCGCGATCATCGGAGCATCTCGCCCGGAGCAGGTCATCGATAACGTCGCAGCCGCGGGCGTCAAGTTGGACGCTGGGCTGCTGAGCACGATCGATGACGTCCTGTCTCCGGTAGTCCAGCGTGACCCGGCCAAGACCCTGGACAGTTCCCCGAAGAGTCGCTAGAACATTGGTCCATGATCATCCGCATCTTTCGGCCAACCATTCACCCAGGCAAGGAGGCGGAGTTCGAGTCGTTTCTTCGCGACACCGCTATACCGCTGGTATCGCAGCAGTCCGGCATCGTGGCGCAGCATGTGGGCAGGCCCCGGGGCCCGTCCTCCACTGAGTTCGTCTACGTCACGGTGTGGGAAGACGAGGAATCGATTCGAGCATTCGCCGGTGAAAGCTGGCAAGAGGCGGTGATCACGCCCGAGGAGGAGGACCTGCTGAAGGAGACCTGGATCAAGCATTACGACGTCATTCAGACCGGCTGACTCGACAACCGGGGGTACGTTTCGCCGCACAGGCGCGAAAACGACCGTGCGCGGCGGCTCTGATGCGGACGTTTCCCACCACAGGTGCGATAACGGCTGGTCACGCCCGCCCGCGGCCGGGACGTGACAGCCGACGTTAGAAGTCCCCATGGCGGACGTACGGCTGACTCCAGAGAATCACCTGAAGCAGGACAGCCTTCACCCAGGCGCGGTGCATGGCGTCGACCTCATCCGGTGCTGCGCCGCCGTTGCCGAGAAAGGGCTTGAGGGTGGTCGTAATGGGGATGAGCAGCGCAAGGACGTACCGCAGCGGGATGTGTTCCGCGGCCTGTACGCCGTCGGTACGGTTCTTGCCCCGGCGCGTGTGGCGTACGCCGATCTCGTGCTGATAGTCGAGCCACTCTTGATCAAATTCGGCCCGCGCGGTGTCGAGAATCCACTGGCCGAACCGGCGGCGTACGGCAGCCAGATACGCCTGATCGGGTTGGCCATCAGGACCGGTGAACGCGGCGAGCAGGTGAGGATTGGCGCCCACGAAGCCGTACCAAATGTCGAGGATGTCCTCGACCTGCGGCGCCAGTATGTCAGCGGAGCGGCGCAGTGCATCGCGGTCGTCGTCCTCCAGCAGCAGGGTCGCCTGGATCAGTTCGAGCTCCTCGAGACTGACTGGCGAGCGCGGCACGGCACCGGTTCCATAGGTGTAACCGGGAATGTCGATAGTGATCATGGATTCCTCCTAGGGTCGGCGTGAGCTCGGAAGATTTGCCAGTTGTGGGCGCCCAGGTCGGGAGAGGCGGCGCCGTGGTCGGGGCAGTCCAGCCGAAGCTCGCCGTCGCCAAAGGGGGCGTCGACGAAGGCGCAATGATGCGGGCGGGACGGATCGTCGTGCACGAAGGGCCGGAAGAAGCGGCACGAAACGCACATCCGTGCCACTGGGATGCGGCCCTTCTCCTGCAGGGAGCGGATCATCGCAACCAGCGCGCGCAGGAAGGTGGCTTGCTCCTCAGCCGAGAGCTCGTCAACCGCTTCGAGCAGGAAGTCCGGCCATGCGGCGGCAGCTGCTGCCTCGCGAATCCCAGTCGCGGTGAGCAAGACCACGACACCCCGGCCGTCATCTGCGGTCGGTTCCTTGGTGACTAGACCCTTGCGTTGTAGGGCGGCAACGCTGTCGGAGGTGGTCGCCGCTGTGACACCCAATTGCTCTGCCAGAACACCCAGGCGTAAGCCGGCCGGATTAGCCCGTAGCAACGCCAAGACTTGACCCTGGGTGGGAGTTAGCCCTCGGCCGCCTGCTTCGACCCAGGCCTGCTGCTTGAGCGCGATGCCGATCTTGGCAAGCCCGGTGGTGACCCGCCGATCGAGCGGCTCGTCCGGTGGTAAAGGATCAGCGGCCGCCATGGGTCATACTTTATAGGACTCCTAACGACCTGGCCAATGCAGGAGTCAGGCCAGTTTCAGCCCAATTCCTGCTCCTCCGCGGCGACTCGCTCCAGTCGCAGCATCATCGCGGCAGAGGGTACGACTTTCCCCGATGCGTAGGTGGAGAGCCGCGACGCCGACGTACCCACCTGGCTGGCAAAGGCAGCCGCCGTGAGACCGGACTCGCTGATCAGTTCACGGACCCGCGCAGCGACCTCTTCCCGATCTGAAAGCTCAGCCTCGTCCCGGGCCTGACGGATGGCGCGCCTCAAGAGCTCTGCAACACCGGACTGCTCCGCGTAGACCAGATACTCCTCGAGTGCCCGGGAAACCTCACCCCAGGGGCGTCGGCGTACGGCCGCGGTGATTTTCGCCCAATCGCTGATGGTGCCACGCTCGATCGCTGACACTACGGCCTCGTACGGCCATGACTCCACCGGATCGGACGGTTGCGCGTCGACATTGCGGAAACTGAGACTCACCCCTGTTCCACCTTTCGAAGCAGGGCGTCGGCAAGTGCCTGACAAGCCGCAACGACAGTCGCCCAGTCGTGCCAGCGCGGATCGAGCCGCCGGTACCGCGACAGCTGCCGAGTGACTCGTTCATCCCTAGGCGCTGGAGCGGACAGCCGTTCGACCAAGGCCGTCAAGACCGAGTCTGCGCCATTGGAGCGATCCCGATAGAAGTCATCGATGGAGACCAGGACGTCGGCGCTGGCGGGGATGCCATACCGGTTGGCCAGTGCCACGACGTCGAGATAGTCCCGGACCTGGTTGCGCTGTACCACGAGGTAGGCCTTGATCCGCAAGGTCTCGGCCGCCGTAGGGACTCGGACCGCGTGTGTCTCGTCAAGATTCACTTCCTGAGTTTCGAGCGGGCGGCGGCGGCGGAGCTGACGCAGACCGGCTTCGATACCCCCCAGCCGACCGAGAATTGTCAGCGGAGGCGAGCTGGCACTAACATTCGTCACCCAGCCGTCAGTGGCCTCCACCGCCTCCAGCACCTGAAGGTAGCGATCTTGCAGGTCCCTCAATACGTGATCATGATCAAAGGAATCGCGGTGACGGGCGTAGAGCGCCGCGGCGGTACCGCCGACCAAGACGGCATCGGGCACAGCCTGCTGGAGCTGTGCCGCAGATTCCAGTACTCGCTGCACAGTTGGGCTGGCGGCACGCGGGTCTGGGCGATCACTTTCGATTGGGCGGTTCGATGGCACCTTATCAGATTATCATATCTGATAATTATCAGACCGCCGACTGCGTAGCCCAATTACACAGCTACGGCAGCTGATGGATGGCGAGAGGTAGCACCGAAGTTGCACCTGCATCGGCGAGCAGCGCTGCCGCGACGGTTGCCGTCCATCGCGTACGAATCGTGTCGTCGACGAGCAGCACCGGGCCTGTGAAGCTCACACCCGGTACGAGGGCGGTGCGGTAAAGCAGATCCTTAGCGCGTACGGCTGAGGCGGCATCGACCGTAGGCGGTGGCCCGCTGACGGTGAGTGCGTGAACCAGCGGGAGCCGACCAATCGCCGCAATGTGCTCCGCCACGGACCGCACCAACACCGGATAACGCCGTGACGGCATGCCAACCACCGCAACCGGCCGCTCCCAGCTCCGCGACCAACGGCGCAAGACGTTCACGAGTCCCTCCATGATCACCGGTGGAGCAGGCGCGTCTTGCTGGCCCAACACTGCCAGCTCGTCGTTCCAGGCCGGATCGTCGGCGAACGCCAACGCTCGCCCCGGCATCAGAAAGGTGATCTTGCCCTTGCGGTCCGGCAGCCCTGAGGGCCACAGCTTGCGCGGCTCCACCACCACGTCCTGACCGCGGAAATAGCGGCGCGCCGCATCGACCATTCCTGAAGAGGCGCGTGAACCCGGCGCCGGCAGGGTGCCCGTACAGACCGAACATCGGCCGCAAGGTTGCGGATCCGGATCATCGAGGGCTTGCTGCAGAAACTCCATAAGGCAGCCGTCTCCGTGGGCGTATGCGCGCATCAAGCCGGCCTCCGCGGCACGGACAGAGCGCAGCGCACGCCATTTCTGCTCGTCGAAATACCATGGCCGGCCCGTCGCAACCCAGCCGCCGGACTCCCGGCTCACGACGTCGTCAACTGCCAAGATCTTCAACAGTGTTTCCAACCGGCCACGCCTTATCCCGGTCGCGGACTCTAGCCCTGGCAGCGTCTGCACCGAGTCGCCCAGCGCTTCCAGGATCCGCTCCACCTGCTGCTCGTCGGGAATCCCGGAGGTGGCGAAGAAGTCCCAGATCCGCTCGTCGGACTCAGCCGGTACCAAGATCGCCTGCGCATCCTCGAGCGCCCGTCCCGCCCGGCCGACCTGCTGGTAGTAGGCCACCGGCGAGGCCGGCGAACCCAGGTGGACGCAGAACGCCAGATCGGGCTTGTCATAACCCATGCCGAGCGCCGACGTGGCGACCAACGCCTTGATCGTGTTGTCGCGCAGCCGGTCCTCCAGCTCGACGCGATTTGTGGTCTGGGCCGAATACGCCGCGACGTCCAGGCCGTGCTCGAGGAGAAAGCCGGCCACCCGGTCAGTTTCGGCGACCGTCAGCACGTACACGATGCCGGAGCCCGGCAACGAAAGTAGAGCCTCGGCAAGCCAGGCGTATCGCTCGAGGGGACTCAGGTGTGGGACAACGGAAAGACGGAGCGATGACCGGGCCAACGAGCCGCGCAGCGTGACGGTGTCCTCGCCGAGCTGGCGCGCCACGTCAGTGGTGACTCGCTGATTGGCAGTCGCGGTGGTAGCAAGCACCGGGGTTCCCGGGGCGAGAGCGAGCAGCGTCCGGGTCAGCCGCTGGTAGTCGGGGCGGAAGTCGAAGCCCCAGTCGGAGACGCAGTGCGCCTCGTCAATCACCAACAGCCCGCATTGAGCGATGAGCTCCGGCAGTCGGGCGGCGAACGAGGGATTGGACAGCCGCTCCGGGGAGATCAGCAGTACGTCGGTCTGCCCGGATCGCAGAGCGGCCAGCACGTCGCCCCACTCCTCGACGTTTGTCGAGTTCACTGTCGCTGCCCGTAGCCCGGCCCGCTCCGCTGCTGCGATCTGATCACGCATCAAGGCCAAGAGTGGTGAGACGACCAGGGTGGGTCCGGCACCCGTCGACCTGAGCGCGGCGGTCGCGGCCCAGTACACCGCCGACTTGCCCCAACCTGTGGCTTGCACGACCAATACGCGGCGGCGGCCCTCAACCAGGTGCTCGACGGCGCGCGCCTGGTCCGGCCGCGGATAGGCGTCCGGACCCGCCATGGCAGCGATCACTCGTTCGAGCGCCGCGGCAGACATGCGCCCTATCCTCTCTTGAGCTGCTGACAGCCCTCCTCGGCGGTCATCGAAGTGCTGCACAAGAGACCAGATCGGCCTCATGCAAAGCCCTCCTTTGCTTTGAGTTGCAACTGATCGGCTATCCGCCTACGAGTGGCAGCTCGGCTGTCGGCAGAAGTAGCGTGGCGCCCATGGGGTTCGCCGGACGAGCGGACCCCGCTTCGGAGGACCGATGCCACTTAACCGTCAGGTACGCGCCGCCCGGGACTTCCTGCTGCAGCATCGCACCGACTACGACACCGCATACCGGAACTTCACCTGGCCTGAGTTGTCGGACTACAACTTTGCCATCGACTGGTTCGACGGCCTGGCCGAGGAGAATCCGAACAGCATCGCATTGTGGGTGATCGACTCTGTGGGCGAGCAGCAGCGCACCTTCCGCGAGCTGACCGACAACTCCGTTGCCGCGGCTCACCTGCTCGCCAGCGTCGGGCTTCGCCGTGGTGATCGACTGCTTGTAGTGCTCGGCAACGTCGTTCCACTGTGGGAGGTCATGCTCGGCGCCATCCGGTTGGGCGCGGTGATCATCCCGGCGACACCGCAACTGTCCGCCAGTGACCTGGCCGACCGGGTGGCGCGCGGCGACGCCCGCCTACTGGTCGCTGATGCCGCTGATGCGGCGAAGTTCGCGTCCGTGGACCTGCCACTGGGCAAGATCGCAGTTGGCGAGCCAGCACCGGAGCAGTGGATTCCGTACGAACGGATACGGGATTTTCTCGGCGCGGACCCGCAGCTGCCCGGTGTGAGCAAGAGCAGCGACCCGCTGCTGCTGTACTTCACTTCCGGCACCACTGCCCAGCCGAAGCTTGTCGAGCACACTCATGCCTCGTACCCGATTGGACACCTGTCGACGATGTACTGGATGGGTCTGCAGCCCGGCGACGTACATCTGAACATTTCCTCTCCCGGTTGGGCTAAGCACGCCTGGAGCAACTTCTTCGCGCCCTGGCTGGCTGGGGCAACTGTGCTGGTCTACAACTTCGCGCGGTTTGATCCGGCCGCGCTGCTGCATCTGCTTGAGCGCACGGGAGTGACCACCTTCTGCGCACCGCCGACCGTCTGGCGGATGCTCATCCAGGCAGACCTGCGGTCTGTCAAGACCTCCATTCGGGAGTGCCTATCGGCCGGCGAACCACTCAACCCCGAGGTCATCGAACGCGTCCGCGAAGCCTGGGGAGTGATCATCCGGGACGGCTACGGCCAAACCGAAACCAGCGCACAAGTCGGCAACACGCCGGGCCAGCCGGTTCAGCTGGGCTCGATGGGCCGGCCGCTGCCGGGTTACACCGTGGTGCTTGTCGATCTGGCGACGGATGAGCGCCACGACAGCGACGGCGAGCTTTGTCTACAGCTGAACCCGCGGCCGATGCCGTTGATGACCGGCTACAAGAAGCGGGCGGACGCCTTCGACGACACGCAGAACGGCGACGCGTTCGCTGGTGAGGTCTACCACACAGGGGATGTGGTGCACCGTGGCGACGACGGCTACATCACCTATGTCGGTCGGGCAGACGACGTCTTCAAAGCCAGTGATTATCGGATCAGCCCGTTCGAACTCGAGTCAGTGCTGATTGAACATCCCGCAGTCGCCGAAGCCGCGGTGGTGCCTGCCCCCGATGAGATCCGGTTGGCTGTGCCAAAGGCGTACGTGACGCTCGCCGCGGGCCATTCCGCCGACGCGGGTACGGCGAAGTCGATCTTTGCCTACGCCCGTGAGCACCTTGCGCCGTACAACCTGGTGCGCCGGCTGGAATTCGCCGAGCTGCCCAAGACGATCAGCGGCAAGATCAGGCGGGTGGAACTGCGGCAGGCCGAGGCGAGCCGGACTGAGCGCTCGGCGTCGGAGTTTCGCGACAACGACTTCGACTGGTCGACGAATTCGTGACGGCCAACCAGCTCAAAAGGCTGTTCTCATGGCTGCCGTGAACTTCTCGCTCGACGCCGAGGTGGCACTGGTAACAGGTGCAGCAAGCGGGATCGGACGAGCGATCGCGCAGGCGATGGCAGCTAGCGGGGCTGCGGTTGGGCTCGTCGACCTAACAGAGGATGCCTGCGAAGAAACTGCGGAGGAGATATCTGGCGCTGGTGGGCGCGCAGTTTCCATCGCAGCCGACGTTACTGATCTTGCTCAGCTACGGGTCGCAGTGGAGCGTACTGAGGCGACGTACGGGCCGCTGAGTCTCGCGGTCAACTCGGCCGGAATTGCTAACGCGGCTGCCGCGGAGTCAATGTCAGTTGAGCAGTGGCAACGGGTCTACGACATCGACGTCACCGGCGTATTTCTGAGCTGCCAAGCAGAGGCCGAGGCAATGCTGCGCCATGGCCGGGGTTCGATTGTCAACATCAGCTCGATGTCAGGAACGATCGTCAATCGGGGCCTGCAGCAAGTGCATTACAACAGCGCCAAGGCGGCGGTCAGCCACCTGACGCGCTCGCTGGCGATGGAATGGGTCGATCGCGGCGTACGGGTGAACGCCGTCAGCCCCGGCTACACCGCCACTCCGATGAACACCCGGCCAGAAATGATCGATCTGGTCGAGAAGTTCTCACAGGAGATACCGATGGGTCGCTACGCCAAGCCCGAGGAGATCGCCGGCCCGGTCGTATTCCTCCTCTCACCGGCTGCGAGTTACTGCACCGGTGTCGATCTTCTGGTTGACGGCGGTTTCTGTTGCTGGTGAGCCCACTAGTGGTCAGTGCGTCGCCAGGCCAAGATTGTCGGTGACCCAGGACCGCAGTACGGCGGCAGGTGCTGCTCCAACTTGGGTAGCAACGACCTCGCCGCCTTTCACCAGGATCAGAGTCGGGATAGCCATCACGTTGAATCGTTGGCTCAGGCCCGGCGCCTCATCAGCGTTGATCTTGACCAGCTTCAACCGACCGGCAAATTCACCGGCGATCTGCTCGAGCGCAGGACTGACCATCCGGCACGGACCACACCAAGGCGCCCACATGTCGACGAGCACCGGAATGGTCGACGCCTCGACGACCGAAGCAAAATCGGCGTCGGAGGCATTCACCACCCAACGCAGGGGCATATGGCATTTCCCACAGCGGGGTACGCCACTTGCCGCAGCCGGTACCCGGTTCTTGGTGGCGCAGTTGGCACAGACGACCACCTGGTTTGCGGTTTTTGGTGCTTCCGCGCTCATCCAGCTGCCCTCTCTCTCCCAGTACTGAACCAAAAGTAGCGACGGTAGTAAATTCAGCGCGCTCGTCAGATCGACGGAGATCAATATCGCCGTCTTGAGCTCAATCGCGCCTGGTGGCAACGACCACGGCCGCGGGGCGGAGGATCGCCCCATCCGGGCCGTACCCGGGACGTACCACATGAGCGATCCTGCCTGGGGTCAACTCGTCGTCAGCGATTGTGCCGACCGCCTCGTGAAGGGCGGGATCGAAGGCCTTACCAACGTCGTCACGCCTTGGGAAGCCCAGGCCGGCCAGCACCGAGAGCGCTTGCTGGTGCACGGCGCGTACGCCTTGGATGATCTGTTCGGGCTCGGACGAGGCATGTTCCAACGCGCGTTCCAGGTTGTCCACGACCGGCAGCCAACCGGCGGCAGCTCTGGCCCTTTCCTGTTCACGCGCCCTGACCAGATCCTTGGCGCATCGCTTGCGAAACTTGTCCAACTCGGCCGCGGTGCGCCGCCAGCCATCTTCGAGTTGCGCAATCCGTGCTGCCGCCTCCTCAAGCGGATCCGCCTCCGGTGTCTGGTCGTCGCGGTTCTCGTTCTGGTTGGGTGGTTGCTCGGACATGATCAACGGGTGGTGATGTCGGCGTCGATTACGTCGTCGGAGTCGTCCCCGTCTTCTCGACTCAAGGACTGGGTTGGACCACCGGGCGCATCAGGGGCCGCGTCGGTATCTGCCGAGACGGTAAGTGACTGGAGCATCTGGTACAACTCCTCACTCAGGGCACGGAGTCGGTTGAGGTCGGCCTGCTCCTCCAGCGCTGATCGAGCGTCATTGATCATCAACTCAGCGCGGGCACGCTCGTGTGGGGAAACGGTTGCCGCATTCTCCTCGAGAGTTTGGAACACGTCATAGGCCACCGTGTCGAGCTCATTGCGGGCGTCCACCTGCGCGCGGAGCGCTGCGTCTTCGCTGTGGTGGTTGTCCGCATCAGCCACCATCCGTTCGATCTCGGAGTAGTGGAGATTCGACGTATCGCTGATCGTGATTTCTTGCTCGGCACCGGTGTCCTTGTCGCGAGCCGAGACATGCAAAATGCCGTTGGCGTCGATGTCGAACGTCACGTCGATCTGCGCCAGGCCTCGCGGTGCCGGTCGAATGTTCTCCAGGCGGAATCGGCCCAATACCCGGTTGTCGCTGGCGCGCTCCCGCTCGCCTTGCAGCACTACAACATCGACCGCTGGCTGGTTGTCCTCGGCAGTACTGAAGATCTCGGTACGCCGTGCCGGGATGGTCGTGTTGCGTTCGATCACCGTGGTCATCACACCGCCCTGCGTCTCAAGGCCTAATGACAGCGGCGCAACGTCCAGCAGCAGCATGTCGCTGACCTCACCCTTGATGATCGCCGCCTGGACAGCCGCTCCAACCGCCACCACCTCGTCGGGGTTGACGGTCATGTTCGGCTCCCGGCCACCGGCCGTGCGGCGTACCAGGGCTTGTACGGCCGGAATTCTCGTCGACCCGCCTACGAGAATGACTTGATCAACGTCGTCAGCGGTGATCTTGGCGTCCTCCATCGCCTGCCGTACCGGGCCCAGACAACGCTCCACCAGATCTGCGGTGAGTTGATCAAATGTCGAGCGCATGAGATTGACGTTGAGGTGCTTCGGCCCCGATGCGTCAGCCGTAACGAAAGGTAGATTGATCATGGTCTGGCTGACGGCCGACAGTTCGACCTTGGCTTTTTCCGCAGCTTCGAACAAGCGCTGCAAAGCTTGCGGATCGTCACGAAGATCAATGCCGTTGGAGGCCTTGAAGTCCTCGGCGAGGTGGTCCACGATCCGGTGATCAAAGTCGTCGCCGCCGAGATGGGTGTCACCAGCGGTTGCCATGACCTCGACGACCCCTTTGCCGACGGTCAAAATGCTGACGTCAAACGTTCCGCCGCCAAGATCGAAAACCATCACGGTCTCGTTCTCGAGCTTGTCCATGCCGTACGCGAGGGCCGCGGCGGTGGGCTCGTTGATGATCCGAAGCACCTCTAAGCCGGCGATCCGTCCGGCGTCCTTGGTCGCCTGGCGCTGGGCGTCATTGAAGTACGCCGGAACGGTGATCACGGTCTCGGTAATCCGTTCACCGAGGTGCTTACTCGCGTCGTCGACGAGCTTGCGCAACACCTGCGCCGAGATCTCCTCGGGCGCGTACTGCTTGCCGTTGACCTGGAATCGTGCCGCATCGTCGGGTCCAGCGACGACATCGAAGGAGACGGCATTGAGCTCGCTGGCCACCTCCTGGTGCTTGCGGCCGATGAACCGCTTCGCGGAATAGATGGTGCCCTTCGGATTCACGATCGTCTGGCGCCTGGCCATCTGCCCGACAAGCCGTTCACCGGAATCAAGGAAGGCGACCACCGAAGGCGTGGTCCGGTCGCCTTCGGCATTGGGGACGACTTGGGGCTGACCGCCTTCCATCGCCGCAATGACTGAGTTAGTCGTCCCGAGATCGATGCCTACTACCATCGCTTACTCCTGTCGGAACTTCCGTGCCGTTTCAGTATGGGTATCCCGCTTCGTCTGGGATATTCACCTGACTCGGGGGAAGCCCAGGTGAGCGGTGCTCGAGGACAACAGGTGCCGACTGCGAAAGAGAGGGGATGCGGCGAGGTTGCGCCTATTCAGACGGATACGGCGATCGTGACGACGTTGGACCGCCATACCTTCCCGTCCCAATCGTCGCAGGTGATTAGCACCAGGCGGCCAGCTCCGGTCTGGCTGAAGATTTCCCCGGCATCGTGCGCGACTTCGTCCTTCGACAGCACGTCGGTGGACTGCACGCGGTAGGTCAACGAGGCCTCTGATCCTTCGATGTCGATGGCGTCGCCTCGGCTCAATTCCTTGATGTTGTCAAAGACACCTCCGTCTCTGTTGCGTACGGTGTGCCCGACGACTACCGCCGATCCTTGCGGTTCGCCCGGGGCAGCGCCATCACTCCACCAGCCCGCGATGCTGGGGTCGTGTGGAGGCTCGAGTATCCGCTCTTTGTTGCTCTTGATAGGCACGACGCGCGCATCCACACCTATTCGCGGAATTCGCAACGTGTACGGACCCTCGATACCACCAGCTTGGATCGGCAGTGCCTCAGATTGACTCGTGCTCGGCTCCGGATAAGCCTTGGTCTCGTCCGGCGTCTCTGTCATCGCGGGCGTCGGCGGAGACGTAGCAGTAACTGGAATCACATCAGCGCGACCGAAGCCGCAGGCACCTGTAACGATTACGAGGGTCAGCCCGACAATAAGCCGGGCCGCCCGTCGTGATTTCCGGCGAACCGGGAGGAATGTCCGGTCAGGAGCCATGCTGCAATCGGCGGCGCGCGATCACCGCTGTTCCGGCCACGGCACCCACCGCGACCAGGGCCACACCGAAGAGCCCAGGTCCCGAAGCGCCGCCAGGGGAATCGGTACCGGCAGGCACTGCCGTGGGCACCGGTGCCGGCGACTCAGTTGACTCCGTCGCCGTAGGCGCGGGCTTCGGTGTCTTGGTGTTCGTTGGCGTCTGAGTTGACGTTTCCGTCGTGGTTGGAGTCGGAGTCTTCGTCGTCGTTGGCGTCGGCGTGGGCGTGGGCGTTGGATTGCCGCAGTCCTTGACCCAGAACACCTTGTGCTTCTTGTCGGCTCCCTGGGAACCATCAGCGTTGATCGTCAGCTTCACGTGGAAGCCTTGCTGCGGCTGCGGTTGGATCCCGTCGAAGTTAAGGGTGTAGGTCCTTGAGGCATCGAGTCCTTTTTCGCTGCCTCCGCCGGAATTATCGTCCTCACCAATGAACACGGTGTCAGTGAGAAGGACCTGGCGGTTGCCGGTTGGCGGATGAGCTCTGAAGGTCACATCGGCATTGAGATCACCTTTGTCGAAGCCGTAGAAGTCGACCTGGAAGGTGCAGCCGACATGTGGCTCGTTGTTCGGATGATCGTCGAACTCCACATCGTCGATCTTGACCGTACCGTTGTTGCCCGGCGGGTCAGCGAACGCTGGAGTCGCCAAACCGGCGAGCGCCAGGCATCCGGCGACGGCTACCGCTTGGCCGGTCCGGCGTACGAATCGAGCAATATTCATGAATGTCCCCCGAAGAAGTTCCCTTGTGGAAGGCACTTGCTTGGCCTCCAAGGAGATAGCAACGTAACAACCTGAGGAGAGTCATCACGCTGATATGTGAGAAGGGTCGACACGCCAGCAACAACAGTTACGTTCCCGTAATCGCCACAGCGAATGCCGGGGGCCGGAGTAACAACGTAACGACTCGATATCAACGACTATTCGCGCCGAACGGGCGTTGACGATTCACATCAGGGCAAGTCGCTCGTCGCTCCGGTAACACTGCTCTGCGAGCGATCACGAAGCGCAGACCACGCGATCCAGGCTCCACCGACGGCCAGCAGGAGGGCGCCGATCGGTTGAGTCGGCAGGCTGGCGCCGGTGGTCGCCAACCCCGCGGCGAAACCGAGAATGTAGAAGGTCAAGGTGCCGGCTGCCCAGATGATGCCCGCCCACCGTGGCAAGGTTCTCGACCGCCAGATGGCCACGCTCAGAATTCCGTTCCCGACGGTGGCGAACACCAGCCCCAAAAGGGTGATCGCGGTCGCGGCGGCAGCGAACTGCAGCTCCATAACGCCCCGATTGCCAGCAAGGTACGCGACCCCGATAGCCGGAGTTGCGAAGGTTGAGATCACGCCTGGGACCGTGAAGAAGATGTGGCCTACGATCGCAAGAACCATGCCCCACAGCGCCAATCGTGGTGCCCTGCTGGTTGCGAGATACGCGCCGAGCGCGAACGTCCCAAAGATGATGAGCGCGGTTCCGACGACATTGCTCAGAATGTGGCCAACGAGGTAGGAAGATTCGCTCACAAACCTGGCCCAGCCCTCGGGGTCGGCCACCTGATCGGGTTGCGGCTTCAGCGTCGCGTACGCGGTGATCAAGCCGTAAAGCGGTAGAGCGAAGAGGCCGACGCGAATCCAGGTGGCAGCCGGTTGAGGCGTCACAATGAACCTTCCTATCGCAGTGCAGGCGACCCTTTTCGCGCCTGTGGTGGGAAACGTACGGGTCAAGGACGGCTGAGGCGGCCGTTATCGCACCTGTGATGGGAAACGTACGCGCAAGGCCCGCTCCCCTTCGACCTGCTGCCTCCGCGTGTCTCGGCATGACCAGCCGCGGCTTCATTCTGTCGCAGAAATCCAGTCGTGATCGGGATGCACCGTTCTCAGCCCGGTGTGCAGCCAGTGCCGCTGCGCGGCAGACATCCGGGGTAGCGCGGCCTCGAAGTCCGCCCGATCCTTGTCCCGCACCGCCTTCGCCTTGAAAAGCAGGCAGACCTCCGGCCTTAGGTACGGGATCTCGTCCGCCGACATATCGAAGACGTCTGGGTACGGCAGCCGGATCGACGGGTCTCGCCGGCAGATCCAGGTGTCGCCGTCGTGCGGCTCGCGGAACACGTCGAACCGCCATACCTGAGCGGCCCGCTCGTACGCCCACGTCTGGTGCGCCTCTCCCCCGAGGGTTTCGACGCTCATCGGGGCCAGCTTGCGGTCGCCCTGCGGGACCCAGAAGTCGAACTCGGGAAAGCGCGGCGGCAACGCCGCAAAGGACGAGGACGGGACCGCGATCTCTAGATCCTCGTGGTCGCGCGTACGAGAACCCAAGAAGAGATCGATCGCCCATCCGCCCGCCACGAACCACGGGAAGTCTGCACCGTCCATACGCGCGGCGACATCGTCTGGCTGCCAGGAGTCCCACGCCTCGATGTCGGGCTGCATCCGATCACCGTAAAGGTGACGGACGGCCGGTCGGTGGGGCGGTCGTGGCGCGCTCGATGAGGGTGGGCTTGATCAACACTGGTTTGCCGGCCGGCTCACCGGCGATTCGCGCGATCGCTCGCTCCACCGCTGCTTCAGCGATCGCCGCCGAGTCCTGACCGATGGTGGTAAGGCGAGCCCAGCTTGCGCGGGCCAGCCGGCTGTCGTCGTAGCCAACGACGGAGATTTGTCGTGGCACGTTGATGCCCGCGGCCCGTACGGTGGCCAGGAAACCGACGGCTGACTGGTCGTTGAATACGACCGCCGCCGTTGCGCGATCACCGTCGCTGATGCGTGCTGAGCGTGTCGATGCGCGCCCTTCGACACCCTCCGGGCGCATTCGCCGGCCGATCAGCGAGGCTGCCGCCTGACTGCCCTCGGCTTCGGTCAGTCCGCCCGAGATGATCTTGGTTAGCCGCTCCAGACCTGCGGCGCGCATCGCTGCCTGGTAGCCCCGTCGCCGTTCCGCGGCGCCGGGCGCGCGGCCGCCGTCGACATGGAGGATCCGGCGGTGGCCGAGTTCGAGGAGATGGCGCGTCGCAAGCTCGGCTCCGGTGACGTCGTCGGTCCGTACCACGTCAATCCCTTCTGCCCTGACGGCGCGGGCAACGATGACAGTTGGGGTCTGGCGGCCGATGGCCGCGAGCTCGGGAAGTCGCGCGCTAGGGCCGAGCAAGATCACCGCGTCACATCGGAACGCCAGTAAATCTTGCGCGGCGCGCTGCTCCTTACGATTTGGTGTCACGCCGGACAGCACGAGTTCGTAGCCGCTGTGCTGCGCTGCAGCGTAGAGCTCGGTCACAAGGTCGGCGTGGAACTCGTGCCCGATACCGAAGCTGACGCCGATCAGCCGGGTCTGCTTTCGGCTCAACAGCTGGGCGCGGGTGTCCGGCCGATAGCCGATCTCAGCCGCGGCCGCTCGGATCCGGGCCCGAGTCTGCTCGCCAGCTCCTGGTTGATCACGAAACACAATCGAGACCAGCGCACGGGAGACGCCGGCCCGAAGGGCAACGTCTTCCATGGTTGGCCGGCGAGTCTGGGCCAAGCCATCAACTTGCGCATCATCGGACATGAGCTTCATACTAGAGCGCACTAGTTACTAGCGCGCTCTAGTCAGCATCCAAACTGAAAGATGATCAATGACCGTCGAAATAGCAGCACCAGTTGCCATCGGACTGATCGGCGCCGGCAGGATCGGCACCTCGCACGCTGGGGTCATCGCCGAGCGGGTGCCTGGCGCACGACTCGCCGCAGTCGCCGACCCCCGGCCCGAGGCCGCGCAAGCACTGGCCGATCGTTACGGCGCGCGAGCCTTCACCGATCCGATCGAGTTGATCAACGACCCGGAGATCACGGCTGTTGTGATCGCCGCCACGTCCGGGGCACACGCCGATCTGATCGTCGCGGCGGCCGCTGCCCGAAAAGCGATCTTCTGCGAAAAACCAATGTCACTCAACCTGGCCGACGCTGATCGTGCGTTGGCGGCGGCGGAGGCGGCCGGGGTCATCCTTCAGGTTGGCTTCAATCGTCGTTTCGACCGCGGCTTCGCCGCAGCTCACGAAGCGGTCACTTCCGGTGCCATCGGCTCGGTCCAGCTGATGCGTTCAGTGACCCGCGATCCGGGCCTGGCCAATCCAGCCGCCGTCCCGCCGTGGACGATCTTCCTGCTCACCCTGATTCATGACTTTGACGCCTTGCTGTGGCTCAATCCGGGTGCCGATCCGGTCGAGATTTACGCCACCGCCGATGCGCTGGTCGCACCGGACTTCAAGAACGCCGGCCTGCTCGACACCGCCGTCGTGGTGATCACTTTCGACAATGGCGCCCGCGCTGTGGCCGAGGCGAATTTCTCAGCGGCGTACGGCTACGACGTACGCGGTGAGGTTTTCGGCTCAAAGGGCATGGTGACCGTCGGCAGCGGAGCACGCAGCAGTGCGCAACTGTTCACTGCGTCCGGCTCCAACGCCGATACGGTCCGCAGCGACACCGAGCTCATGCGCGACGCGTACGCGGGCGAGTTCGTCGAGTTCTCCGCGGCGATCCGCGAAGGCCGCAAGCCCTCCGTCACCGGGGTCGACGCCCGACGGGCGCTGGCCGTCGCGCTGGCGTGCATTAAGTCCGTGCAGACCCACGCCCCGGTCGCAGTCCGCGCCTCAGGCGAAAGGGTGGCGTAATGGCGTTCCAGCTCGCCGCCTGCGCGGAGATGATCTTCACTGACTTGCCGCTGCTGGACCGAATCCGCCGAATCGATGAGCTCGGCTTCACCGTCGAGATCTGGGACTGGACCAGCAAGGATATCGGCGCGCTCGTGGCAACCGGGGCGACGTTCTCATCGATGACTGGGTATATCCAGGGCAACCTCACCGAACCTGACGGCGCCAACGAGCTGCTCGCTACCGCCGAGCAGTCCATCCCGGTCGCGGCCCAGCTCGGCATCCCCCGGCTGAACCTGCACGGCACCGGCCTGGGTGAGGGCGGGCTCCCGGTGCGGCCGGTGGAGATCGTCACCGGCGAGATGTGGCTGGCCGCCGAGAACACCCTGACCCGGATCGCCCGCATCGGCGAGCGGGAGGGCGTGACCTTCGTGCTGGAAAACCTCAATACTGCCGTCGATCATCCGGGAACGCCGTTCGCCAAAGCGGCGGACTGTCTCGCGCTGGTCGAGGCCGTCGACAGCCCGGCACTGAAGCTGATGCTGGACCTGTACCACGCCCAAATCGGTGAAGGAAACCTGATCGAACTCGTACGCCGCTGCGGCCCGGCCATCGGAGAGATCCAGGTGGCGGACGTACCGGGGCGATGCGAGCCCGGCACTGGCGAGATCAACTATCCCGCCATCGCTCGTGCGCTGACCGAGATGGGCTACGACGGCACTATCGGACTCGAAGCGTACGCGTCCAGCGACAGCGAACTCGCACTCGAGCGGTTCCGCGACGCTTTTAGCGTCTAGCACATAGGCTCCCGCTGCCTATCAATCAGTTGTTCTGCGGCAGCCCGCTGATCCAATGGCGCCCTCGGTCGCGCCCGACGGCGGCTCGCACCTCGGCCAGCAGGCCCTCATCGATTGGTTCCTCGGCAGCCGCCACTGCTGAGTCAAGGTGTCGCTGCTTCGCGGTCCCGATCAATGTGGTGGCGCAGCCGGAACGCTGGATGGAGTATTGGTTTGCCAGAAAGCTCACGTCGGCGCCTTGGCGCTCGCACACCTCGACGACGCGACGGGCCGCCGTACAAATCCTCTCGCCCACCACTTGGGTTATGTGCGGCGGCGGTCCCGCTTGAGTGAGCAGTCCCAGCGCGACCGCTGCGGCGTTCATCACACCAACCCGCCGCTCCTGAGCCAGTGGGAGGACCTCATCGGTGAGGCAGGCGTCCAGCAGCGTGCAATGGGCGTAACTGAGGGTGACATCCAGATCGCACTCGGTCATCACTCTCCGCGTCATCGCAGTCGGATATCCGGTCATGCCGATGAAGCGACACATTCCCGCTTCCCGCAGTCGGAGCAGCTCCCCATACCCCTCTCCGATTGGCCCTTCCAGGTCGACGAACTCGACGTCGTGCAGTTGCAGGATGTCGACGTAATCGGTGCCCAGCCGGCGAAGGCTGTCCTCGAAGCCGCGCCGAATTCGCTCTGCCGAGAAGTCGAACTCATCAGGTCCGTACCGACCGGCCTTGGTGCCGACGATGATCTCCTGACGGCGCCCACGCAGCACCTTGCCGAGCCGCTCCTCGGCCAGCCCTTTGCCGTAGAAGGGGCTGCTATCGAAGAAATTGATACCGGCGTCCAGCGCTCGATACGCCGACTGCAACGCAGCGTCCTCGTCGGTGATGCCAAACATGTCGCCCAGCGGCGCAGTCCCATAGCCGACAACAGACACCGACAGACCAGTGCGGCCCAGCTCGCGATATTCCATCGTGACTTCTCCTTTGCAAGTGCCAGCCGCCAGCGCGAACTGGAGGTAGTCAGCGCAGAATCACTTTCATGACCATGCCAGGGAACCCGCATCGGCACCACACGCACCGCCTGGACCTCGAAGATCCCTCAATCCGCGAGTGGACCGCCACTGTGCTGCTCGCTGACCCCGAGCAGGGCATCGTGCTGGACCGATCGGCGTTCTATCCCGGCGGCGGCGGGCAGCCGCCCGATCACGGCGTACTGCTGTGGGGGAACGTGCGGACGCGAATTGTCGGTACGCGTAAGGGTGACGACCTCTATCTCTTGCCAGCCGAGGGAGACCCGCTGCCTCCCGCAGGAACGAGCGTCAACGGTGGCCTTGACGACGAGCGACGTACGAGCCTGATGCGTACCCATTCCGGTCTCCACGTGCTCAGCGCAATCGTGCTGCGGGACTTCGGCGCCCCAGTGACCGGCGGGAACATGGAACCGCTCATCGCGCGGATGGACTTCGACCTGTCCGACGTACCCGCGGACTTCAAGCAGCGCGTCGAAGACGCGTGCAATGAGGCGGTACGCCTGAACCGGCAGATCGACGTCCGGGTGCTGCCGCGGGAGCAGGCGCTGGCGATTCCTCACGTCATCCGCACGGCAAGCGATCTGCTGCCGCCGGACATCGAGATGGTCCGGATTGTCGACATCAACGGCATCGACATCCAGGCCGACGGCGGTACTCACGTGGCTTCCACGGCCATGATCGGCCGCATTGCGGTGACGAAGATGGAAAGTAAGGGTCGCGGCTTTCGCCGGCTGCGGATCCGGATCGAAGACGCCGACGAGAGCTAAGTCGTTCTCAGACTCTGAGAACGTGCCAGATGATCACCGCTCCACCCACGAAGCAGGCGCCGATCGAGATCCACTGGGTAGCCTTCTGGATTTTGCGTCGGGTCTCCGGTTTGATTCCAGAGCGCGCTGGAGCGACAGCTCTGAGCACGACGGGAAGCCAGACAGGTATCGCCACAACAACTATCACCAAGATCAGCAGCAGGGCTCGTGCCCACCACGGGACTGCGACGGTGCCGGTGCGCTGGGCGACGCTCAAATAAAGCGGCAGACTCGTGAAGTTAGTCAACATGCCGAGCAGACCGGCGGCGAAGAGCGCTCGACCACCCGTAGGCAGCGCATCATCTTTGCTCTCATGCGATGTGGCACTAGAAGTTCGATGCCGGCGGCTCCGCACGAATTGCCAGGCACCATAGGCAATCAGCACCAGCGCCAGCACCAGGTCGACGCCGCGGGACGCCAGATCGGCGGCAACCCGCTGGGACGTAGCGGCCCCCATCAGGCCCATCGTCGGGATGCCCAACGCGACCAGACAGAGGACAGCCCCGCCCGTAAAAAACAGGCCCGCGAAGATTCCAGCGGCCTCCACGACTCGGGAAGCGTTGAGGAACAGTACGGGGCTCACCGCCGCAATCAGCACCAGCGGCACGCTGTGTGCCAAGAAGGCGGCGAGGGTCACGGGCGAATCGTAGAGGCGAACAGGCGATAATCCGACTTCCCCGAAGCCAACGCAGACCAGCAGCTGCTCAAAGGCTTGTGGTGTTGCGTTTTTCCGCACAAGGCCACGAATGCGACCCGATTCTCGGGTTTCGGGTCGCGTCCCTCCGCACAAGGCCACGAACGATCCCGCGGGACGGCAGGGAGCCGTGAAAATGCTGGTCGGGTACGGCTGACCGGGCCGCCGGCGGGCCGGCTCTCCCGTTTCTCCGCACAAGGCCACGAAGGAGGGCTCCAGAGGCCTTTTTGAGCTGCATTCGTGGCTGTGTGCGGAGAAACGCATCACCCCCGGAGGAGGATTTCACGTCAAGGCCACGAAGCAGCTCACTCCGCAGGTTTGGCACCAGCGAATCTCATATCAGCTCGCCCTAGGCTCAGACCTCATGGACCCGGTGGAGGCGCTGAAGCGAGTCGCCTTCTTGCTGGAGCGATCACAGGCGCCGACGTACCGCGTCGCTGCATTCCGGCGCGCCGCCGAAACAATTTCCGTGCTCGACCCTGGCGAACTAGAGCGCATGGTGACCAACGAGCAGCTTCGCTCCCTGCCGGGAATCGGTCAGGCGACAGAGTCGGTGATCTTGGAAGCGCTGGAAGGCAAGGTGCCGCGATATCTCGCGAAGCTGGAAGCGGAGCCGCATCCCTTTGCCGTCGCCGGCGATGCACTACGCAGAGCGTTGCGAGGTGACTGTCATACGCACTCGCTCTGGTCCGACGGTGGCAGTCCGATCATCGAGATGGCGTACGCGGCGCGTTCGCTGGGTCACGAGTACATCGTCATGACTGATCATTCACCCAACCTCACGATTGCCAACGGACTCTCGACGGAGCGCCTCATGCGACAACTCGAAGAGCTGGCGGCCGTCAATGATCAACTTGCCGCTGAAGCAGATGGTGGAGCGCCGGCGTTTCGTCTTCTCAGCGGCATCGAGGTGGACATCAACGAGGACGGCACTCTTGATCAAACTCCGGACGTGCTCGCGGCCCTTGACATCGTCGTCGCGAGCGTGCACTCCAAATTACGTTCGCCCGGCGATGTGATGACCAAGCGCATGCTGGCAGCAATCGACAACCCGAACATGGACATCCTGGGACACTGCACCGGTCGCATAGTCGTCGGGCGCGGTCGACCGGAGTCGGAGTTCGACCACGAGGCAGTGTTTACAGCGTGCAAGGACAATGGCGTCGCGGTCGAGATCAATTCCCGACCAGAGCGCAAAGACCCGCCACGCAACCTGCTCAAGCTGGCCGTGGAGATCGGCTGCCGTTTCTCAATCGACACCGACGCACATGCGCCGGGTCAGCTTGAGTGGCAATACATCGGTTGCGACCGCGCCGCAGAGTGTGGTGTTACGGAGGACCGCGTGATCAATACCGGTTCGGCCGAGACGCTGTTGACCTGGACCACGTCGCGCCGCTAGGTAAGGCGCCCCAGGTGGCCGGGAACCGTAGGGAATTGATCAAGTGGCGGGATAGGCGAGGATTGCAATGGCGCCGAGGAGATCAAAGACGCCACACCACTCGGCGAAGGATCGCGAGACTCCCTTATCTGCACGCCAGCGGTAGTAGTCCCACACCGCGTGACCCAGCCACCCGGCGGCTAGGACGAACTTTCCAGGAGATACGCCGGCGGCCAGTCGCCGAGACGGCGAGATAGCCAAGTGGGAACAGCAACAATGCTTGGGCGAGCGCCTGAAGTGGGGCGCCTCCCCAAGTCAGCGCAGTTATGGCCACTGCCAAAAGGGTGGGCCAGCGCTTCGCACAGGCAGCCAGTGCTCGCCGAAACCAGCCGGCCTGGCTACCGGTCTGATCAGCGAGATCGTTACGGGTCTGGTCAGCGAGCTCGCTACCGGTCTGCTCGGCGAGATCGCTACCGGTCTGCTCGGCGAGATCGCGACGATCGGCGGTCACGATGGGCTCTCCGGACCGTTGCCGGGATTCAACGAATCAGTGCCCAGAAGCGCTTGCAGAGCAGCCTGCGCGCGTGCATCGACACTGCTATCTCCGATGAGCCGTTGCCGCACATGGTGCGCAAGGTAGATCCCATTCAGCTCCCAAGCCACCTGTGCAGCGTCGGTGCCGGCCGGAAGATGATGGAGATCCACTGCCTCCTGTACGAGGCTGGTGAGCGTCGCCATCCATTGGCGATGACTGGAGACGAGGTAGTCGCGGACCCGGCCACCGTCAGCGTCGTCCAACTCAAAAGCCGCTGCGTACAACGGACAGCCACCTGGAAGTCCGGCTCTAGCAGCCCAACCAAGCCATAACCGCATGAGCTCGAGCAACCGCGGCAACCTCGCAGAGGCCGCCGCATCTAGATGATCACCGGTGCGCAGCCCCGCAGAAGCAGTTGGCTTCAGTATTTGCGGTGGTGACTACGTGGGTCGCCGATGAGCGCCCCCAGGCTCGGCTACGATCCGCCCTCGTACTTGAAGGACAGCTGGATCTTGGTGCGGTAGACGAGCTCGCCACCCTCACTGACGTGAATGTCCTGCTTGATGACCTCGGCGACCCGAAGGTCCCGGACCGACTGGCGCGCGGTGTTGATCGCGTCCGCGGCAGCCTCCTCCCAGGAGGTCGTGCTGGTCCCGATGACGTCGATAACCCGGTAGACGCTCATAGTTGCCCTCCTCGTTGGATGGGCCGATCGGCCCGATTCGGCACGGTGATGATCTCGCACTCACGGGCCCGAGGGCAACCAGCGCATGCAATCGAGAGGGCGCAGCATCCGAAACTTGCGCAACCGCTATTCAGCGTTACTATGTACTGGTAGTCAGTAACGCCGAGTAGTTGGAGGTGTGCCGTGGTCAAGCAGATGACGGAGATGCTCAAGGGCACGCTGGAGGGCATTGTTCTCGCGATCTTGTCCGTGCGGCCCGCGTACGGCTACGAGATCACCGCACGATTGCGGGAGCAGGGCTTCTCCGACATCGCCGAAGGCACCGTGTACGCCCTGCTCGTCAGGATTGAGCAGCGCGGCCTCGTCGATGTGGAGAAGGTTCCCTCGGAGAAGGGACCGCCGCGCAAGGTGTACTCGCTCAATGCTCAGGGACGCGAATACCTCGAAGAGTTCTGGAGGACCTGGAGCTTCCTCGCAGAACGGCTTGAACAGCTCCGCGAAGAAGGGAAATAAAGATGGCCGCAGAGTGGATCGAGAAGATCACAGGATCGCTCGAGCAGAAGAAGCAGTACCGGCAATACAAGGCGCGCAAGGAGCAGCTCCCCGCGAACTATCGCACGGCGATCGATGCGCTGGAGCGGTACCTGATGTACTTCGGGTCGATCTCGAAGGGCGACGTCTTGCTGTCGATGCTGGACGATCTCGCCGATCTGTTCGAGCAGAGCGCAGCGAACGGGACGCCGATCCGGGCGATCGTCGGGAATGACCCGGTGGAGTTCGCCGAGGAGTTCTTGCGCAACTACACGCAGGGCCAGTGGATCAACAAGGAGCGCGAGCGGCTGATCACGGCCATCGCACGCGCCGAAGGTGAAGAAGGGAGCGACCAATGACTGCGCCGGCGGTGTCTGCATCCGCCATCCGCGTACGGGGCCTGGAGAAGTCGTACAAAGACCTCCACGTCCTGCGGGGCGTCGACTTCGACGTAGCGCGGGGCAGCATCTTCGCCCTGCTCGGCTCGAACGGGGCGGGCAAGACCACGGTCGTGAACATCCTGTCCACGCTGCTCAAGGCCGACGCAGGAACTGCCAGCGTGAACGGCTTCGATGTCGCTACCCGGGCTGCGGACGTACGGGAATCCATCAGCCTCACCGGACAGTTCGCGGCCGTCGACGAGGTTCTCAGCGGGCGGGAGAATCTCGTGCTGGTCGCCCGGTTGCGACACCTC
Source organism: uncultured Actinomycetota bacterium (assembly GCA_963798835.1). Lineage (GTDB taxonomy): Bacteria > Actinomycetota > Actinomycetes > Propionibacteriales > Propionibacteriaceae > Microlunatus. The sequence continues at coordinate 132,570 of CAWCVF010000009.1, forward strand.
AAGGACCCGGGCACGTTCACGGATGCCCTGCTCGAGCGCTTCGCGCTGACCGACGCAGCCGCGCGTAAGGTGGCGACCTATTCGGGTGGCATGCGCCGTCGACTCGACATCGCGATGAGCCTCATTGGGAATCCGCAGGTCATCTTCCTCGACGAGCCGACGACCGGGCTCGACCCCCAGGCGCGCATCGAGGTGTGGCAGGCCGTCAAGCACCTCGCCGAGCACGGCACGACGGTGCTGCTCACCACGCAGGATCTCGACGAGGCCGAACAACTCGCCGACCGGATCGCGATCCTCCACGAGGGTCGGATCATCGTGAACGGCACCCTCACCGAGCTCAAGCGGCTGCTCCCACCCGCCAAGGTCGAATACGTCGAGAAGCAGCCGACCCTCGAGGAGGTCTTCTTCGCCATCGTCGGTGACGATGCCGGAGGGGTGGAAGGCAAGGACCGCGACGCGCTCGCAACTACCGCAGCGTCGCAACAGATGACTAAGGAACAACGATGACCAAGCATTTCTTCGGCGACACCGCCGTTCTGACGGGACGATCCCTGCGACACATCATGCGCAGCCCGGACACCATCATCACGACCACGATCATGCCGATCGCCTTTCTGCTGCTGTTCGTCTACGTGTTCGGCGGCGCGATCAACTCGGGGTCGGATTCGTATGTGAACTACCTGCTGCCCGGCATTTTGCTGATCACGATCGCTTCGGGCATCTCCTACACCGCATTCCGACTCTTCCTGGATATGAAGAGCGGCATCTTCTCCCGATTCCAGTCCATGCCGATCGCACGGTCGTCGGTGCTGTGGGCACACGTGCTGACCTCGCTGGTCGCCAATATGACCTCGCTCGTGGTCGTCGTACTGGTGGCCCTCCTGATGGGCTTTCGCTCGGAGGCCGGAGTGCTGGCATGGCTCGCCGTCGCCGGCATCTTGATCGTGTTCACCCTGGCGTTGACGTGGATCGCCGTCATTCCTGGTCTGTCCGCGAAGTCCGCGGACGGCGCGAGCGCGTTCGCGTACCCGCTCATTTTCCTGCCGTTCATCAGCTCAGCATTCGTGCCCACCGACACCATGCCCGGCCCGGTACGCGCCTTCGCCGAGTACCAGCCGGTGACGTCCATCGTCAACGCGATCCGCGACCTGTTCACAGCGCAGCCGGTCAGCGCGGACATCTGGATCGCCCTTGCCTGGTGCGTCGGCATCCTCATCGTCGCCTATCTCTTCGCCATGGTCAGTTACCGCCGCCGGATTTCCTAATAGCGGTGCCGAGCCTCCGCAGTTGGCAGCGCACTCCGCCGCGGGAAATCCGAGGTGGCCCGCGAGGATGAGATAGAAGGTGGCGATGGACAGGAATGAGTGAAATCCGGATCGGGACGTCGGGATGGAGCTACGACCACTGGAACAACGTCTTGTACGAGCCGTCGCTGGCACCCGCAGACCGGCTGCGCCGCTACACACAGGAGTTCGACACGGTCGAGCTGAACGCGAGCTTCTATCGATGGCCGCGGCAGCAGACGTTCCGTGGTTGGCGACATCGGCTACCGCCGGGGTTCCAGATGAGCGTGAAGGCCCCCCGCGGCCTCAGCCACGGCCGGCGCCTGTATCAGCCCGAGATCTGGACCTCTCGGCTGGTGGAGGGTTGGCACGAGCTCGGGGAGCGACGCGGACTGTTGCTGGTACAGCTGCCGCCCGACCAGGAACGTGATGACGACCGACTCGACTACTTCCTGCGCGGTCTACCGGAATGGATGCGCGTCGCCGTCGAGCTCCGCCACCACAGCTGGGCCGTTGATCCTGTCTTCGACCTGTTGAGCCGCCACCACGCAACCTATGTGGCGATGAGTGGAGCTGGCTTGCCCTGTGTCCTGCGAGCCACCTCGACAACGGTTTATGTGCGGCTCCACGGCCCTGACCATGATCATCTCTACGCTGGCTCGTACAGCGACGCCGATCTGTGCTGGTGGGCCGACCGGATCCGCGAGTGGCACCGACAAAACCTTGACGTCTTCGCTTACTTCAACAATGACGGATACGGGCACGCGGTGACCAACGCCCGTCGGCTGCGCACCCTGACGAACTCGTAGGCCAAGCCAATCGCACCACCGCTGACAGCCTCAGCTGTGCCCGTCGCCGTCGCCGCACACGAGCGGATATTCGACCTTCAACTGAGCTGGAGCCCGCATGTGCCAGGCATCGGTGACCAGCTCCCGGAGTCGCGAAATGTCAATGGCCTCCAGCCGGACCATCACAAGTGGCGACCAGTCGTAAGCGGAGGTAGTGAAGAACACCTCCGGCTCGCTCAGCAGCAACGCCTGCTTCTCCGCTTCGTCGCCCACATACAGGACGGCTATGTCAGTACGGATGACCCGCCGCTGACCCGGAACGTACTCGGGGTATGACCACACGAATCCACGGTTGCCCACCCGGAAGTCAAAACCGTCGCTGTCAATCTCCACCGTGTGCGGAAGGCTCATCGCGATCCGGCGGACATCGTCGGCATCAACCACGCCGACCACCGTCGCGCGTCGCTCGGGTCACCCAAATAATGCTAGGACGCAGGTAGTGCGCGCACGCCGGGACCGGGGCTCAGCGACTCGAAATCCCATTGAGCATGCCCGAGATGAACCGACGCTGAAGGAAGAAGTAGAGCGCCACGATCGGCAGCGCCACGATCGTCCCGGCCGCTGCCAGCAGCGAGTATTCGGTCAGGTGCTGGCCCTGGAAGAAGGCCAACCCGAGCGGCGCAGTCCGCAGGCTCTCCGACGACACCATGATCAACGGGATCAGGAACTCGTTCCAGGTCCACATGGTCACCAGCAAGCACATGGTGATGATGGCCGGAGTCGACGGCGGGACCATGATCCGCCACAGCAGCCGCCAGTCCGTCGCGCCGTCCAGCCGCCCGGCCTCCATGATCTCGGACGGGAACGTCCGGAACTGGGTGCGCATCCAGAAGATCCCGAAGGCCAGCGACTGCGCGGTCTGCGGCATCACCAGCGCCCAGTACGTGTCGGTCAGTCCGACCGTACGCAGGTTGTAATACAGCGGGATGATGAAGGCCTCGGCCGGCAGCAGCAGGCCGGAGAGCAACAGGTAGAACAGCGCGGTCTTTCCGGGGAATTCCATCCGGGCGAAAGCGAAGCCCGCCAGCGTGGCGAGCACCACGGTCAGTGCCACTACACATACCGTGACGAAGACGCTGGAGCGCATGTAGCTGGAGAAGTGGCCCCGACTCCAGGCTTCGACGAAGTTGCCGAGATCGATCCCCGACGGGATCCGGAGCCCGCCCTGGGGGTCGTCGGGCGGCGTGATCGCCGACAGCAGCACTCCGAGCAGCGGGATGATCGCGAACACGCTGAAGACGATCAGCACCGCATAGTTGATGCCGATCTCGCTCGCGCTCCGCTTCATCGGGCGCGTCCCGAGGGGCCGGCCGTCATTCGACCTCGTCCGGTTGGATCTTCTGGATCAGCACGGTGACGCCCAGGATGAGCGCCGTCAGCACGACCGCGACGGCCGCCGCGGAACCGACCTTGCCGGTGTTGAAGGCCCGGTTGTACGCCTCGAAGGCGGGCAACGTGGTACTTGTCCCTGGCCCGCCGCGGGTGGTGATGTACACCAGATCGAACGTCTTCAATGCCGCCACCACGGTCAGGGTCAGAGCGACCGCAATCTGACCGCGCAGCGCCGGCAGCGTGATGGAGAAGAACTCCCCTACGGGCCCGGCGCCGTCGATCCGGGCCGCCTCGAACAGCGCCGGCTGGATATTCGCCACCCCGCTCAAGAACAGCACCAGGCAGAGTCCGATGCCCAGCCAGCTGCCCACGAGCCCCACCGCGGGCAAGGCGGTGTCGAAGTCGCCCAGCCAGGCCCGGGTCAGCGAGTCGAGCCCGACGAGGCGGAGCAACTGGTTGACCAGCCCGTTCGGCGAGTAGATCGCGACCCAGCTGGTGGCCACCACGACCGAGGCGACCACCTGGGGCAGGAACAACGCTGTGCGGAACAGCGACATCCCTCTGAGGTTCGCGCCGCGGGAGATGATCGCGGTCAGGAACAGGGCCAGCACCACCGGGATGACCGCGTAGAAGAAGATCAGCACCCCGGCGTGCAGGAACGAGCTGCGCAGCACAGAATCGGTGAACAGCTCGGCGTAGTTCTGCAACCCGACCCAGGTGGACGGGCCGATGCCGTTCCATCTGAAAAGTGAGTACTGCGCGGTCTGGACCGCCGGTACCCCCAGGAAGACGACGAACAGCACGAACGCCGGCAGGATGTAGAGGTAGGCCTGCCACTCCACCTTGCGCTTCTTGCCGCCCCGCCGGGCCCGCGGACGGTTCGCACCCGACGAGTTGACGCTGGTCGCCGAAGCGACAGGAGCTGTCACGGATGAGCTACTTCGACTTAAGGAACGCGGCGTAGTCCTTCTGCAGCTGCTCCGCGAACTGCTGCGGTGTCAGCTTCTTCGCCGTCAGCTGCTGGACCGCAGCCGACAACGTGTCATAGAAGGTCGGGGTGGCGTAGTCCAGATAGGGCACCAGGCCAGATCCGGTGTTGACCCGCTTCCACTCATTAGCCACGTCGGCCTGCAGGGTGCCCGCCTTGGGCGCCCAGTCCGCCGGCGGCACGGCCGGCAGATTGCCGTTGTCGATCAGCACCTGGGAGGAGGCGGCGTTGGTGATGAAGTCGATGTACGCCGCGGCGACGTCTGGGTGTTTGCTGCCCGTGGTGATGGACCAGGCCAAACCCACACCGCCGGTCGTGACCGGGGTGTCCGACCCGTCCGGTCCCAGCGCCACGAATCCGCCGTCGGGGCCAAGACTCTTGATCACCTTGGGCTGCTCCCAGGTGCCGGTGATGACGAAGGCCGACTTTCCTTTGCCGAACTCCGCCAGGGCGTCGTCGCGGGAGATGCCGTTGGCGCCCTCGGTGATATAGCCCTTGGTGGCCCAGTCCTGAATGGTCTGCGCGGCCTTCACCGACGGCTCGTCGGTCCAGGCCCCGCTCTTGCCCGTGACCAGGTCGATCACCGCCTGCTGGCCCGCAATCGCGGCCTGGGTGATGCCGTAGATATGGATACCGGGGCTCTTCTCCACGTCGCCGTATGCGATGGGCAGCATGCCGGACGCCTTGATGGTCGGCAGCATGGCCTCGAACTCGGTGATCGTCTTCGGCACCTTAAGGTTGAGGTTCTTCAGGATCTTGCGGTTGTAGTAGACGCCGACGATCTCACCGGTCTGGGAGACGCCGTAGAGGTTGCCGCTCTGCCAGTCCTTGCCGTCGGCGGTGAACTTGTTGAGGTTGAGCTGCTGCTCGGGAAAGTAGGTGTCCCAGCCGTAGAGCTTGGCGTAGTCGTCCTCCGGCCGCAGCAACCCGCCCGAGACGAAGGAGCCCATGTCTGGATAGCCCTGGTTGGCCTGCACCACGTCCGGCGGATCCTTCGAGGTCAGAGCCAGTTTGAGCGTGGTCTTGAGGTCGGAGAACGAGCGGCTCACCCGCTCGATCTTCACGTTGGGGTACTTCTGCTGGAACTGCTTGTTGAGCTCTTCCTGCGCATCGTTGATGCCCGTGTCGGTGTTCTGGTCCCACACCGTCAAGGTGACGTTGCCGGCCCCCGACACGTCCTTGGACACCGGACTGCCTGAGCTGTTCGCGGCCGGCTCGTTGGTGGTCGAGCCGCCCGGAGCGCACGCGGTGGCCGCCAGAGTCAGGGCCAGGGATGCCGCGAGGGCCCCGATCGTCTTGGTAGACCTTGTCATCTGTTCTCCTCAGTAGCCATCTGGTTCTCGGACTTTGTCCAGCGTGCTCAGTGTCGTGGGTGGGCTCAGTGTCTGTGCGCCTGGGTCGCTGCCCAGGCGCGAATGGTCGACCAGTCACCGGGGGGCGAGTGGTCGGTCAGGAATTGATTGATCTCGCAGGGATACGGCGCACTCGCCGCTCCCCCGAGGGTGCGGACGGACAGGGACGCGGAGAGCCCGGCCAGCCGCAGCCGCTGCTCGATCGGCCAGTCCAGCACACCACTGGCCATGAGGGAGGCGACGAACACGTCGCCCGCCCCGGTCGGGTCGATCGCGGCCACGCTCACCGACGACACCTCGGTCAGCTGGCCGGTGCTCCGCTCGTACGCGATCACTCCACGCGCCCCCCGGGTGACGACGGCTAGCTCGACGTAGCGACCCAGTTCCCGGGCCGCGTCGTGAGCGTTGTCGGTATGGGTGTAGCGCATCGCCTCGAGGTCGTTGGGCACGAACACATCGACCTGCTCGAGTCGGCGGAGCACCTCGCGCGACCAAAGCCCACTGGAGTCCCAGCCCACGCCGCCGTAGACGACCGTGCCCTGTTGGCGCAGTCGGGCCACCCAATCCGGCAGGTCGCGCTTCATGCTGACGTGGGTCGCGCCGACGCTGGGTCGACCGACCGGCCACTCCAGCGGGTCGGCCGCCTCCTGGTAGGTGATGAACTCGCGGTCGTGCACGCCGGTCAGCGAGACGGTGACCGGGCTCTGGAACCCCGGGGTGCAGCGGAGCCAGGTCAGATCGAGGTCACGTTCCGCCGACAAGACGTCCGCCACGTGCCGTCCGAGGGGATCGTCGCCGAGTTGGGACAGCAGGGCGGTTCGGGACCCCAGCCGGGATCCCGCGACGGCCCGGTTCGCCACGCCGCCCGGCGTGAGCTTGAACGCCTCGGCGTACACCTCCGCCCCGGGCTCCCGCGTCGGCACCCCCGCGAAGACAAGATCGCAGTAAATCGAACCGGCGAAGAGCAGGTCCAGGTGCGCCGGCTCGCCACGCGGCACGGCTGCCCTCACCGAAGTCCCGGGGTCGGGCTGAACATGAGTCAAAGTTACGCCAGTCGAGTAAAGATGTGCAGCCATATTCAGAGACCCGAGCAGACCTGCGCAAACTCCGTCACTTCGGTCGTAGGCTGAGCCGGTGATCCTCCGCGAGCGGCAAGACCGGATCGTGAGCACGCTGCGCTCCGGCGGCGCCGCCTCAGTCCGAGATCTCGCCCAGTCGCTCGCGGTCAGCGAGTCCACCATCCGACGGGATCTCGACATCTTGGACCGCAACGGTGAGCTGACCCGGACGTACGGCGGCGCCGTGCTGCGGCCCGGCGAGACGGTCACGGACTCCGGCGACCCGCCTCGGCTCGAGGGAACCTTCACCGCCGATGCCGGCCTCGAGCTCAAGCAGCGCGTCGCCGAGCGGGCGGCGGCGCTGGTGCCGGACGACTCGGTGGTGCTGCTGGATATCGGCACCACCACGCCACTGGTGGCCCGGCGGCTCCGCGGCCGGCCGGTCACCGTAATCACCTCCAACCTGGCCGTATTGGACGAGCTCCGCGACGACTCGACGGTCCGGCTGGTCATGCTGGGAGGTGTCTTCCGGCGCAACTACCGTTCCTTCGTCGGTTCGCTGACCCAGTCCGCGCTCACCCAGGTGAGTGCGGACCTGCTATTCCTGAGCTGCACCGGGGTCCGGCCGTCTGGCTACGTCGTGGACAACATGGCCGTGGAGGCGCCGATCAAGCAGGCCATGATCGGGTCTGCGGACCAGATCGTGCTGCTGGCCACCGAGACCAAGTTTCCCGGCACCGGCGCGCTGCGGCTGTGCGCGCTCTCCGACGTCGACTCGGTGGTTACGACGGGCGGCGCCGACCCCAAGACCCTTGATTTGTGCCGAAACGCCGGCGGACAGGTGATCATCGCATGAAGCTCTGCATCCTCGGCGGCGGAGGATTCCGTACCCCGTACGTCTACCAGGCCCTGCTGCGCGACGGTGGTACGCCGCGGATCACCGAGGTGGCGCTGTACGACATCGACGAGAATCGCCTCCGCTCCATGACGGCGATCCTGGAGCAGTTCGCCGCCGGGTTCGACGACGCGCCGAAGCTGGTGAGGACCACTTCGCTGCGCTCGGCCATCGAGGGCAGCGACTTCGTGTTCGCCGCCATCCGGGTCGGCGGTCTGGAAGGTCGCCGCTGCGACGAGCACGTAGCGCTCGACCTTGGCGTGATCGGCCAGGAGACCACCGGTCCGGGCGGTCTGGCGTACGCGATCCGGACCGTGCCGGTGATGATGGAGGTCGCCCGGCTCGTCAAGGAGCTGGCGCCGCAGGCGTACCTGATGAACTTCACCAATCCCGCCGGCATCATTACCGAAGCCATGCAGTCGGTGCTTGGCGACCGGGTGCTGGGGATCTGCGACACACCCTCCGGGCTGGGCCGCCGGGTGGCCCGGATGCTCGGCCTGGACCACACCCGGGTGCAGATGGACTACGTCGGGCTCAACCACCTGGGCTGGATGCGCCGCGTGATGTACGACGGCGAGGACGTGCTGCCCTCGCTGCTGACCGACGAGTCGTTACTGCCGCAGATGGAGGAGGCGAAGGTCTTCGGGACCGACTGGATCCGCGCTCTGGGCGTCATCCCCAACGAGTACCTCTACTACTACTACTTCCACCGAGATGCCGTCGCGAAGATCAACACTTCCGGCGCGACGCGCGGCGACTTCCTGGCGCATACCCAGACCGAGTTCTTCGACGCGGCGCAGACCGCCGGCGACCGGGCGGCCGAGCTGTGGCGCGAGACGGTGGACGCTCGGAGTGCCAGCTACATGGCCGAGGCGAAGGGCGGCGTCCAGGGCGCCCCGGCCACGCACCGTGAGCGGGAGTCCGATCCGGCCCATCAGGGTTACGCGGGCGTCGCGCTCGGCGTGATGGCCGCCATCACCCGCAACGAGCGGACAACCATGATCCTCAACGTCCGCAACCAGACCACCCTCACGGGGCTGCCGGCCGACGCGGTAGTCGAAGTGCCGACCATGGTCGATGCCAACGGGGTCCATCCCCTGACCACCGACCAACCTTCGCTGGACCAGATCGGCCTGATGCAACAGGTGAAGGCGGTCGAGCGCCACACTATTGCCGCCGCGATCACCGGTTCCCGTGCCGAGGCGCTGCTTGCGTTCGCGCTGCATCCGCTGGTCGACTCGGTCTCGGTGGCCCGGGACCTGCTGACCGGCTACATCGACGGCATTCCCGAGGTCGCCGAGGTGCTCCCCCGCTGATCTTGGCCCGGCACCGCGGGGGTGTGGGTGTGGAACGCGGCCAGCTAGATTTCGGATCTTTGCAGCCGTGGAGAGAGGTAATGTGCGGCTGAAATCTGATCCGACTACATGATCGGCGTTCCGCGAGCACGGCACGCCCAAGGGGGGAAGAATGAAGGGCTTCAAGGACTTCGTGATGCGGGGTAACCTCGTCGAGCTTGCCGTCGCCTTCATCATGGCGGCCGCGTTCGCCGCAGTTGTCACCACGTTCACCAATTGGCTGCTCTCACTGATCCCGGCGGGGGCCACCAACTTCGGGGACACCAAGTTCGGGTTGTTCCTCACAGCGCTGGTGTCTTTCCTCGTCATCGCGACGGTCGTCTATTTTCTCGTCGTCACCCCGTACGAAAAAGTCAAGGCGCGTTTCGGAAAGCAGGAGGCCGAGGCTTCGGATCCAGACGACATCATGCTGCTTAAGGAGATCCGCGACCTGCTCGCCTCCCGTGAAGGCCGCGCCGTCTGACCCTGCCGTGCCGCTTGAGCCGGCACTATCCTCACCGGAGGAGAGCCGCACTATGCCGACCGACCGCGAGTCCCTGTTCTGCGACACTGCGCTCGCCGAGCGGATCGAGCGCGCCGAGGTAGACCTCATCTCCGCGCACAGCCGGGCCGCGCAGCGGAGACGAGGTGACTGGGTCGGGTTCGTGACTCCGATCGCCGGCGGGGTCGCGAGCTTCGCCGACGACGGCTCGCCATACAACAAGGTCGCCGGCCTCGGCTTCGCCGGCGTCCCAGATGTGGACGACCTCGAGACGATCGAACGGGCCTTTGCCGATCGCCGGACACCAACCCAGATCGAGTTGGCCCATCTCGCCGACCCTGAGATCGGCATCCTGCTGACCGGACGGGGCTATCGCCTGGAGTCGTTCGAGAACGTGCTGGGCCGCACCATCGACGGGTCACCGGAGGCGGCGGCACCGCCCGGCATCGAGGTCCGCAGCAGCGGGGACGATGAGTTCGAAGCGTGGCTTCGCGTCGTCGCCGACGCCGCGGCCCAGCCGGACACCGAGGGAGTGCCCTGGCACGAGGAATTTCCGCGGGACATCTACGAGCTCGCCCAACGCGACTCGTTCGACGCGGGCGTGCTGCGCTACGCGGCCCTGCGCGACGGCACCCTGGCGGGCGGGGCAGAACTCCGCATCACCGACGGCATCGCACAGTTCGCCGGCGCCGCCACCGCCCCGCAGCACCGACGCCACGGCATCCAGACCGCTCTGCTGAACGTGCGCCTCACCGCGGCAGCCGCCGCCGGCTGCGATATCGCCATCATCGTCACCCAGCCCGGCTCGAAGTCCCAACAGAACTCCCAACGCCGCGGATTTGACCTGCTTTACACCCGGGCCGTCCTGGTAAAGCAGCCAAGGCAATAATGCTTGGCTACCTCGGCGGGACGGGTTCCCGCGGGTCAGTCACCGAAGATTGGAGCGCTCGTACCGTCGATCACTAGCGCCTGTCCATCGCTGAGCGGCCAGTAAGGCTGATCATCGGCCTCGTATCGCGCAGCAACCTGGGACAGCAGTTGGGTCTCAGGATGGCCGGGAGAGCTCAAGTGAGGTACGACCGGCCGGTCAAGGATTCCGAGGCCATCGAACCGGACATCGCCATAGGTGGCTTGACAGTCCTCGGGCGAGTCGCACAGGTCCAATCCAGCCAAGCTCGGCGCCAATACGCACGGGCCGGCACTGTAACCCGCGTACACGAAGCGATCAGCGGCCAGTCCGTCCACCCGCGGCGGCCACCGCGAACCAGGTTCGAGAATGCCTCTGGACGATTACAGTCATCGAAGCCCGTCCAGCTCCTCACCGACCTCGAAGAGGCCTGGCGTGGCGACGGTAGCGCCGATGGCCAGGCAGCTGTCGCGGTCGCGGTGGATGGTGCGCAAAACGTCGAGGTCTTTCTCGATCGACCCGTCGATGCCCTCGGGCTGCGATCGGGTGACCATGACGCAGCGTTCGATCCGCTGGCGGATGTCCAACTCGGCGTTGCCGAGGCGCACCCGGGAGCCGACGAGCGCGTCCTCGCCAGCACCGTCCAAGATGACATTGGCGCGAAAGCGCCGCCGCGGCCAGCCCGCGATGGTCGCCAACGACAGTAGCGAGACGTTGACTCGCCCGCTGTCGTGGAACGCCCCGGCGGAGCCGTTGAAGGGGTGCCAACGCGCGTCGTGCTCGAAGTCTGCCGGGTCCTCGAACACCCGCTCGCCGGGCTCAGCCGCCGCCCGCAGGGTGACCGGCCGGGCCAGCCAGTCCGATAACGCTTGGTCGTCGTCGGTCGTCGTACCGTTCGGCAGGGTAATTGTCACGCTGCCGTCGTCGCGGTACACCGCTGCCGCGAAAAGGAGCTGCGGTACCCGCCGGCCAGTCAGCCCGAAGCCCGTCTGGGTGTCGAAGAGAGCGAACGCGCGGTCGCCGCGCAGCCCCTGCGGCTCGACCTCGGCCGCGTCAAGCCGCTCACCTTGCATGGACTTGACTGGGAAGCGCCAGATCTCCCGCACCCTCACCGCTTCACCGTAGCGGGACCCGTTACTGGACACAGAGCTGATTCTGGAACCGACTGATCTGGGCATTCGGGTATTCGCTGTGTCGAGTCGCGGACCCGGCTCCGGTAGCCGCGTCAACGGATTCCGGTGAAGCAATCAGGCAACGGTGAGTGCTTGGGTGGAGCTATCCACCACCACCGGGACTTCAGGGCGTACCCGTCAGACCCGGAACAGGTTAGCTTGCGGCGGATTACCGTCCAGGAAGCCGTGGTCAACGGCCCTCGCGGCGGTTGACAATGAGGGGACGGCTCGGAGGTCGTGGTCGGCGGCTGCTTTTCGGTCACTGCGCTGACGTTCGGCGCGCGTGATTCGGCAGATGAATAAGCGGGAGGAATCGGAGGAGAACCGATGCAACAGCGACGAACGGCTGAAGAGCCGGCGCCACCGAGAACGTACCGTCCGCTGCGTCAAATTGTGGTGTTCTTGTGCATCACGTACGGGTTAACGCTTGCCATTGCGCTTGCGCTGCCGCACGCCGGGATTACCTCGCTGATCGCCATTGCCTTTCCGGTGATCGCGGTGGCACTTACCGTCGCCTTTACCGTTCCGCGTGGTCAGCGACGCGCGGTTTGGGCGGGGGTGGGATTCAACCCGCGGAGGGGACGGGGTCTGCTGATTGCCGTCGTTGGGCCGGCGGTAATCGTTGCCGTGAGCTTCGGCGTCGCGGCCGCCTTCGGGGTAGTCCAATTTTCAGGCCTGCCTCCGGGCTTCGGCAGGGGCGTTCTCAACGTCGCCCTATTCACGATCATTTACGCGGTCGTCTTCCTTGGCGAAGAGATCGGCTGGCGCGGCTACCTGCTCTTTCGCGTGGCTGAGCTCACCTCGGGGCGGCGTGCGGCGCTCGTCACCGGTTTCTTCCATGCGATCTATCATCTGCCGTTGCTGCTGATCGCCACCACCTACCAGAGCGCGGGAAACCGCTGGATCGTGGTGCCGATGGTGATGGTCACGCTGACCTTGGCTGGTGTCTGGTACGGGTGGTTGCGATTGTGGTCGGGAAGCATCTGGCCGGTCAGTCTTTCTCACAGCGCCTTTAACAATCTGATGGAGACGGTCGCCGGCGTGGCGATCACGACTTCGCCGGCGATGATGGCGTACGTGACGACGGAAACCGGTGTGGTGACCATGATCATCATGGTGCTGGTCGCGGGGTACTTGCTCACCCGGCGGGCCGCAGACTTCACCAAAGCGGAGCCGAAGTTCCCGCTGTCGACCACTGATCAGCGCGCCGCTGCACGACGGGCGCGTCCGGACCACCCGCGCTAGGCCCGCTTTCCGCGGTTTGCTGTTGGGCGCTGATTCAGCGCGGTCGCGGCGACAGGCAGGATGTATGCGTGGTCACGGTCGACGACGTCCGAGCGGTGCTCGCGCGGTTGCCGCGCAGCAGCGAGGTGCTGGTGCGCGATCGTGTGAAGTTCCGTGTCGGTCAAATCGTGTACGTCGCGTTCAGCCAGGACGAGACCGAGATCGGGTTCGCCTTCCCCAAGGAGGAACGCGCCGCACTGGTGGCGGCGCGGCCCGACGTGTTCTTCCTCCCGCGCGAGTCGGAGCTGCGCTTCCACTGGATTGAGGCGTGGCTCGATGCGCTCGACGCCGACGAGATGCGCGAGTTGGTGCTAGACGCGTGGCGGATGGTCGTGCCGCAGCGGGTCGCCCGAGAGGTGCTCGGCCCGCCAGCGGGCCACGAGCCGGGTCGGACCGGGTAGCAATCACGCACTAGGTTCCGTCGGACTGGCCCGATAGCCGAACGTCTCTCAGGACCCTGGCCCAGGGACCCACATCGCGTCGTAACGTCGCAAGTACACCTTCGGCCCACGGCTCGAGGCGACTCGACCAGTATGCGGGGCCGGGGATGGCCAAGCTCGCCAAGATATCCACCGGCACGGACGCGGCGCTGCAATCGGGTGTCAACCGCGGATGCCAAGATCCCGCTCAACGACGCTCACTCTCCAACATCAGCGTCTACCGCATCTGCCGCGAGTCGGGTCCGTAGATTGCTGGGCTGGATCTGCTGGGGCGATGATGTGGACGGCACATAGCCGAGGGTCAGCGGGACGGGAGTGGTCTTCATGCCTGAACGTCATATCAGAGTGCAACGTCGCATGACGGCATCCGCCGACTCTGTATGGGCACTGTTCGCCGACTTTCCAAATCTCGCTAGCCATTGGAGTGGCCTCCGGGCAACCAGAGCCATAGGCGACCAGACCGGCGGTGTGGGCGCTCGCCGCCGCGTTGAGCTGAAGCCGATCGGCAGCATGGAGGAAACCGTGACCATCTGGGAAGAGGGTCGCAGGATCGACACACAGAATCTGCCGAGCGCGTCGGTGCCGTTCAAACACGCCGAGTCCACCCTCACGCTCGAGCCCGACGCTGAGGGGACGCTGGCCACGTTCGACTACCGCTATGTACCTAGAGGTGGCCCATTCGGCCGATTGGCGGGCCCATTGATCGACAAGATGCTGATGGGGACCTTCACCGACATGCTGGCTGGCACAGACGAGGCCGCGCGCGCGGATGGTAGCGAGCATTAAACAGCCGAGCTTCGAAGCGCCCGCTCCTGTCGCAGGCACCGTTGTCCGACACCACCCGCGATCGGCGCTGGCGCGATGCCGAGCATCCCCGGCCGGCCCGAGCACCTCAACCCGGAAGCGGACCCGTTACCGGACACAGAGAGCTGACCCTGAGGGCAACTGATCAGGTTCTTGTGCATCATGGGCGGGGGTTCGCCAGGCCGCCTCAGTTGCGTGCCCAGATGTTGGGGTCGGGAGGGCTCTCGATCGGTCCGCTGTGGCGGTGCTGATCATCACGTCGATCGTCGGGTTTGGGCATCCGGCGCACCGAGGCCCGGACTCCATCGTCGATAAGGGTCGGTGTACGACGCGCGAGTTCTCCAGGACCGTCCTTTTCCGGTGAGTCGTCCAAGGTATCCGCCATCCGGTGCGTCAGTCGGCTTGGATGCCGGCCGAGGGCCGTATGACGACTGCATATCAAGCGCTTCGTGGTGTGCTGGGCCGCCAAGGTGTTGATCAACACCTGGCGCCAGCTCACCGCTGTGTCGCTAGCCTGTTGAGCGACATTCGACTAGCCGTAATGCTGCTGGAGGAGCTCGCTCACGCCGAGATCGGTGAGTGCTCGGGCGTAACGCGGGAACGCGACATTCCAGAAGCCGTCCGGCGTTGCGGTCAGGCCAGGATGGAGGCCGACTGCGGTGGCCAGGCGGCTGGCCGGTAGCAGCAAAGCCATCCGATAGTCGTCCCTGCACTGCTCCAGCGGGTAGTCGGCGACGCCGCGCCCGGTCAACACTGAGTGGTAGATCTCCAGCAGACGGTCCTCATGTCGACGCCTCTCAGATGTGTCCAGGTGGGCGACGAGGAAATCAGCCAGATCGAGGACCGGTCGGGCGGCTGTCGTTAGCTGCCAGTCGACGAGCGCGAGCGACGGTTCGCCGTCTCCCGCGACGAGGAGGTTGTCCCCCTGCACGTCGTGGTGGATCAGCGTGCGCGGAGATTGCGTATACATGGAGGTCGAGACTGCAGACAGGTAGTGCACGCAGAGTTCTCCAGCTAAGAGGATCTCGTCAGTAACCGGAATGCTCAGCTTGCCCAGGAAGGACTCCCAGTTCTGGATCAGCACCACCGGTGCCTGGTCGGGCGTCATGATGCCCTTCATCGGCAGCCAGGGGGTCTGGTCGAGCCGCGCGTCGCCCCACCAGGCCGCGTGCAGCTTACCCAGTTCGCGGATGACCAGCTCCACCTCATCGACAACGCCACCTGCGGAGTTGAGGTTGCGCATCCAGGTGAGGTCCTCAAGCAGCAGCAGCGACACTCCGCTGTCCATCTCCACCTCGCCGAAATAGCACCGAGGCGTGCGGACCGGGCAATCAGCAGCGAACTCACGATAGAAGCCGATCTCGCGTTCGTAAAACCCCATCGAGTGGACGGTTGCGCGCACTTCCGGGTGGCGAGCAGAGAACTTCGCCAGCAGCGACCGGGGCGCGCTCGGCTCCGCCCTGTCATAGCTGATCCGCAGCCGATAGAGCTGACCAGTCATCCCCATACGGCCCACAGGGCCGGATTGGATGGAGGTGACCCGGGCCTGAGAGATGGCCCCTGCTTCGCGCAGGGCGGTGGTGAGCCAGTCGGGTGTGATGCCGTCGGAATCTGCCGGAACGCTCATGAGCTGCAACACATCAGAGCATCGGCCGCCACAAAGGCGGTAGACCAATTGGCCGCGGAACGCGACCAGCACTGGCCGCTTCAGGCACGCCCGCCGCCCTCACGAGGACATCCTCCCGCAGATCGGACGCGGCTGAGCCGCCCGGCGAAGAACAAACGTTTGCGATCACTCCCTTTCGCCAACCGCTACCCAATCAGACCACGTCGGCTATAGCGCACACCGAGCATGGCGTGGCGGCTACCAGGCAGCCAGTGGTGTACGGCGGAGTCCCGGAAGCGGACCCCTCAGCGGGCATGACTTGGCTGCAGGGATCGGTCAAAACGAACAGGTTTATTCACTCGCAGGTAGGTGAGTTAGTCACCGTTGTTACCCTCTAACGCTCCTTCATCCGCCCACGGTCGCCCAGCGTCCAGTGTTACTCGACCGGCGGGGGCCTCGATGACTTCTTCGGTGCGGAGGCCGTCGGTGAGGGTGGGGAGGCTTGGCAGCCCTGATCCAGGGCCGCCAGGAGCGGATCACTGCGCAGCCTGGGATCTCAGCGAAGGATCACGCTGCCGGACTCGCCTCTTCACTCGCCAACTTCGCCACCTACCTCGAGCAGTAACGGAAGCCTCAGCGTTCCGGATCGAGGAAGGCTGCCCGACGCGACGCCGACGCGCCCGGCAAGGAGCGCTCCCAAGAGGAACGGAGAGTGGTCCTATGTCACCGGCTCCTAGGAATCGGGCCGAACCTGTCCATTAAGGACGCAGAACTCATTGCCTTCAGGGTCGGCGAGTACCACCCACGACGCGTCACGCTGCCCGACATCGGCCCGCCGAGCACCGAGGGAAAGGAGACGTTCGACTTGTGCGGTTTGATCGACCGGACGGAAGTCAAGATGGAGTCTGTTCTTGCCTGCCTTCTCCTCCGGAACCGGCACGAACAACAGGCCCGGCAGCCGATCTGGAGTCGGCCTGATCTCGAACTCGTCCGCGGCGTCGCCCACGACAACCCAGCCCAAGGCCTCGGCCCACCATCGACCAAGCGCGACCGGATCGTGAGCGTCGACGACGACCTGCTCCCAAATGAGATCCACGTCGCACACTCTGCCAGGTCGGTCTCGCAGGCGGACCCGCCTACGGGCCCCAGGTCCACGCGATCAGGGCGAGGCGGGCACACCTCCCGGGCGCTACCTGCACGAAGCCTGACGGCCGGCGAGCCAGGCCCGCTCGGCCTCGTTGTCGGTCAGCGCGATCGCCTGGCCGTAGGCCTCGCGTGCTTCGTCGTAGCGGCCGAGCCGGCGGAGCAGGTCGGCGCGGGTGGCGTGGAACGCGTGGTACGAGCCGAGGTCCAGGTCGTCGACGATTGCCAGGGCCACCTGCGGTCCGTCGAGCTCGGCCACGGCGACCGCGCGGTTCAACGCGACGATCGGTGACGGCGTGAACGCCGTCAGCTGGTCGTAGAGCGTCACCACCTGCGACCAGTCGACCGACGACGCGTCGGGTGCGTCGGTGTGCACCGCGTTGATCGCCGCTTGGATCTGGTAGGGCCCGGGCCGGTTCACGGCGAGACACTGGCGGACCAGCGCATGCCCCTCCTCGATTTGATCGGAGTTCCAGGTGGAGCGGTCCTGGTCGGGCAAAGTGACGAGTACGCCGTCCCGCACCCGGGCCGGACGCCGAGCGTCCAGCAGGAGCATGAGTGCGAGCAGCCCGAGCACCTCCGGCTGGGGGCCGAGAGAGGCGCTGGCCTCACGCAGCTGCCGGGTCAGCCGGATCGCCTCGGTGCAGAGGTCCTCGCGCACCGACGCGCCGGTCGTGGACAGGTAGCCCTCGTTGAAGATCAGATAGAGGACGGCGAGGACCCCGGCCATCCGGTTCGGGAGGTCGTCGCCCATGGGCACGCGGTAGGGGATCCGCGTCTGCTTGATCTTCGCCTTCGCGCGGGTGATCCGCTGTGCCATGGTGGTCTCCGGCACGAGGAACGCGTGGGCGATTTCCGCGACCGTGAGGCCGCCGAGCAGCCGTAGCGTGAGCGCGATCCGGTTCTCAGGTGCGAGGGCTGGGTGGCAGCACGTGAAGATGAGTCGGAGCCGGTCGTCCGTCACTGGTCCGGTGGGTTCGGCAGGGGTGTTGTCCTGGAGCATGGCAGCCTCGGCGTACTTCTCGTCGCGGACCTTCTCGCGCCGCAGCCGGTCGATCGCCTTGTTGCCGGCGACCCGGGTCAGCCACGCCGCCGGATTAGGAGGTACGCCGTCGCGTGGCCAGCGCTCGAGAGCGATGAGCAGCGCGTCGGCGAGTGCCTCCTCTGCGAGGTCGATGTCGCCGAACCGGCGGACCAGCCCGGCGACCACGCGCCCGTACTCGGCGCGGAAGACCTCCTCGACGTGCGTCAACCGCTGGCTTGGTCGAAGGGGCGTACCTCGATCCGTCCGCGGCAGGCCTTGGACCCGCGACGGGCCCATTCCAACGCCTCGTCGAGGTCGTCGGCCTCGATGATCCAGAACCCGCCGAGGTACTCCTTCGACTCGGAGTACGGGCCGTCGGTGATCACCGGCGCATCGCCGCGCGCGTCCACAGTCGTGGCGGACTCGATCCCGCCTAGACCTCCTGCGAACACCCACTTTCCAGACTCAGCAAGCGCCTCATTCACAGCATCGACGTCGGCACCGGACTGCTCCTGCTCCGCCTTCGGGAGCGACGCGAAGTCCGCGGCAGGGTCGATGAGCACCGAGAGCATGTACTTGGGCATGGCTTCCTCCTCAGGATGAGCGGCTTCCACCGCCATCCTTGTCGGTTCCGGGTCCGCTTGTCAGGCCCGGGTTCACCCGCTCCACGAACGGCCGGCCTCGGATACGACACCTGGCGACAAGAGGGGTGACAAGAAATTCGCTGCGATGAGTTGTCGTATCCGGTCAGGTCTGTTCGTGGCGAGGGTGACAGACCCCCGAAGCAGGAGAAACCATGAACCACAAGCAAGCCCGCTGGCTGGCGCTGTACGTGCTGTGCCTCGGTGACCTGATGATCGTGCTCGACACCAACATCGTGAACGTGGCGTTGCCGTCCATCCAGGCCGACCTGGGTTTCTCCCAGACCGCGCTGGCCTGGGTGGTCAACGCCTACATGCTGACCTTCGGCGGCTTCCTGCTGCTCTCGGGACGGCTGGGAGATCTCTTCGGCAACAAACGCGTCTTCCTGGTTGGTGTGGTCGCGTTCACCTCCGCCAGCATCGCGTGCGGGCTCGCTCCGAACCCGCTCTTCCTCGTCGTCGGCCGCGCCGTCCAGGGCCTCGGCGGCGCCGCGGTGTCCGCGGTTGCACTCGCCCTGATCATGGGTCTGTTCACCGACCCGGCCGGGCGGGCGAAGGCCATGGGCTTCTTCGGGTTCGTGATGTCAGGTGGCGGCGCGGTGGGCGTGCTCGCAGGTGGCGTCCTGACCGGCCTGCTCAACTGGCACTGGATCTTCCTGGTCAACGTTCCGATCGGTGTCGGCGTGTGGCTCGCGGCCAGCCGGGTGCTCCCCGCCGACGAGGTCCACCACGGTGGCCAGCGCCTCGACGTACCGGGTGCCGGGCTGGTCACGCTCTCCCTGATGATCGCCGTGTACGGCGTGGTCGGCGGCAACGAGGCCGGCTGGACGTCGTTCCAGACCCTCGGCCTGCTCACCGCCGCAGCCGTACTGATGGTTGCGTTCGTGGTCCGCGAGGCCCGCGTCGAGCACCCCCTGGTCCCGCTGCGCCTGTTCAAGCTGCGCAACGTCACGATCTCCCAAATCCTGGGCGTGCTGTGGGCCGGCGCCATGTTCGCCTGGTTCTTCCTGTCGGCGCTATACCTCCAGCAGGTGCTCGGGTACGGCGCCCTCCAGGTCGGCCTGGCCTACCTGCCCGCCTGCCTGGTGATGGCGTACTGCTCGCTGCGCGTCTCCGACCGGCTGGTCATGCGGATCGGCATCCGGGTCCCCCTGGCCACCGGCCTCGGCCTGGTCGCGGTGAGCCTCGCGCTGTTCGCCGCCGCCCCAGTCGGCGGCGAGTACATCGTCCACGTCCTCCCGGCAATGGTCCTGCTAGGTCTGGGCGCCGGGATCGCGTTCAACCCGGTCCTGCTGGCCGCGATGGGCGACGTCGAGCCGCACGAAGCCGGTCTCGCCTCGGGCGTGGTCAACACCAGCTTCATGATGGGCGGCGCCCTCGGCCTGGCAATCCTGGTCGCGGTCTCCTCCTGGTGGACCGGAGCCCAGACCGACCCAACCTCGCTCGAATCGCTGCACGGCGGCTTCCAGGTCGCGTTCGCAGTCGGCGCAGTCTTCGCGGCCGCGGCCGCAGCGATCGGCGGCGCCTACCTGCGGCCGAAGCCGATGGTGGTGCCGGACGCCGAGGCGGTCAACGAGGTGGCCGTTCCGGTCCACTGAGCCAAGCGGAATTCCTCTCTGCCTCGTCTCTGTCCGGGGCAGCACCAGCCACTGAACGCGAGCCTGCCGAGCAGAGCCTCGGCCGCGCCCTCGTCGGCCGACGCGACGACGTGGTGATCGCGACCAAGTCTGGTGAACGGACGTCCCCGCAGGCATCTCCGCGAAGGATCACGCTGCCAGACTCGCCTCTTCACTCGCCAACCTCGCCACCTACCTCGAGCAGTTAGGAAGTTGTCGGTGCGGCTGGTCGGAACTGGCGTGTGCCTGCTTGGCGCTTGACAGTCGCTCCGCCTGATGAGAAGGATGTTTCGTGCTACACGGTCCCGTGGCCAGGCGTTCGAAGCGCGAAAGTGCACATGAACCGGCGGCCCGCTCCCATGGACCAAAGGGGTCTGATGGTCACTCAAGCACCTTTCGGGCGAGTTGAGCGGGATTCAGTGAGGCTGGCCGCCGTCCTCCTTGTCGCCGGGGTTCTCCTGACTGCGATTGCCGGATTCCTTCATCCAGAAGGTGCAGACGCGAATGACCACCCAACCATTTTCGCTATCTATGCGGCGAGCCAGTCATGGACGGCCGTGCATCTCGGTCAGTTCATCGGAATGATGATCATCACCTTTGGACTTGTGGCCCTGTTCTTCGCACTCGACGTGCGTAGTGGCGTGGGACTTTGGCTGAACCGCTTCGCGCTTCTTTCAGCGGGCGCTGCTATGGCGTTGTATGGCGTGCTGCAAGCGGTGGACGGCGTCGGCTTGAAGCAGGCCGTGAACGCGTGGGCTTCAGCCGAGAACGGTGACAAGGCCGCGCGCTTCGCTGCCGCTGAAACCGTTCGATGGTTGGAATGGGCCGTGAGAAGCTATCACAGCTTCGTGTTCGGTCTCACGTTGATTCTCTTCGGCGCAGTCATTGCGGTTACGGGGCGGGTTTCCCGCCCGATCGGCTATCTCATGGCGCTCTGCGGCCTCTGTTACGTAGCGCAGGGATGGATCATCGGGAGCAGCGGTTTCTCGTCCGCGAACCAGATACCCACTCTCCTCGGAATCGGCCTGATCCTCATCTGGACCATCTGGCTTCTCATAGCGGCCCTCCGAACGAAGACCGCACCGCTTGCAGAGACCACATCAGACGCAACCACCTAGTGGTGCCGCAAGCGGACCGTCCAGTGACACCAGTGCGACTGGCGCAGCGCGGGGCGGCGGCGATCGAAGCGTGGCCGCTTGCTGTGCATCCTGCCTGGCTATCACAGCGTGTCCGGGTCGAGCGCGCGCGTCAGGAGGTCGCGGAGCTGCGCTTGCTCAGTGACAGCTAGCCGCCGCAGTAGGCGATCCTCATCGGTGTGAATCAGCCGATGAAACGCGCCGCGTGAGCGTCCGGCGAGCCGAAGTGAAGGCCCTGTAGCCGAGATCGAGTGGCGTGCTCGTCGTCGTGGCTCAGCGGTTGATCCAGCGCTGCATGTAGGCGGGATAGCGGTCGCCGGTGAGATCGACCTGGTCAGCGGCCGCGGTGATCTCGGCCAGATCAGCGTCGGAGAGCTGCAGGTCGCCGGCCGCGGTGTTCTCGCGGAGCCGGTGCAGCTTGGTGGTGCCGGGAATGGGCACGATCCAGGGCTGCTGGGCCAAGATCCAGGCCAGCGCGACCTGCGCCGGTGTGGCGCTGTTGCGGGCAGCGACCGCTTCAAGCAGCTCGACCAGGGCCTGGTTGGCGGCCCGGGCCTGTTCGGTGAATCGGGGCAGGCTGGCGCGCAGGTCGCCCTCGGCGAAGGAGGTGGAGCTGTCGATGGTGCCAGTGAGAAAGCCCCTGCCGAGCGGACTGAACGGGACGAGGCCGATGCCAAGTTCGCGCAGGGTCGGCATGATCTCGGCTTCGGGTTCGCGCCAGAACATCGAGTACTCACTCTGCAGAGCGGTGACTGGCTGGACGGCGTGAGCGCGGCGGATGACCTCCACACCGGCTTCGGACAGGCCGAAGTGGCCTACCTTCCCGGCGTCGATGAGGTCTTTGACCGTGCCGGCGACGTCCTCGATCGGCACGTCAGGGTCGACACGGTGCTGATACAGCAGGTCGATGCGCTCCACGTTCAGCCGCCGCAGCGAGTCCTCGACGGTGGCGCGGATGTGCTCTGGTCTGCTGTCCAGTCCGGTCGAACGGCTGCCGTCGAAGCTGAAGCCAAACTTAGTGGCGATCACCACCTGGTCTCGTACGGACGCGAGGGCCTTGCCGACGAGCTCTTCATTGACGAACGGTCCATAGACCTGGGCGGTGTCGAAGAAGGTGACGCCGAGATCGACGGCCGCGCGGATGACGTCGATGCCGTCCTGCTCGGCAATGTCAAGACCGTAGGCATGGCTGAGGCCCATGCAGCCCAGGCCGATCGCGGAGACCTCAAGTCCGCGAGCGCCGAGAGTTCGGGTGATCATGTCGTCTCCTTGTATTGGTTAGTGAGGCAATACAGTGCGGCTTGTTGCAGACGTCGTTCCTGCCCTTATCCAGACCGGCCCTGTCGCGCGGTTCAGTCCTCGGGGATAGGTCGTCCGAAGCTCTCCATGGTGATGGCTTCGGGCTCGGGACCGCCGCGCTTGCCGGTGTCGAGGGCGTCGATCGCGGCAAGCTCGTCTGCGGCGAGGTCGAAGTCGAAGACGTCGATGTTCTCCGCGATCCGAGCCGGCTTGGTCGACTTCGGGATCACCGAACGACCCTGCTGGAGATGCCAACGCAGCATCACCTGAGCCGGCGTCTTGCCGTACGCCGTCGCGATCTCCCCGATGACCGGGTCGTCCAGGGTGCTGGTGTGCTGGCTGTCGCGGTAGAAGGTGATGCCGCCGATCGGGGACCAGGCCTGGGTCAAGATGCCGTGCTCGGCGCCCAAGACCTGGACGTCTCTTTGTTGGAAGTACGGGTGGACCTCGATCTGGTTCACCGCAGGGACCACGGTCGCACGGTCCAGGAGGGTGGTGAGGTGGTCCACCATGAAGTTGCTGACCCCGATCGCTCGAACCTTGCCGTCGCCCAACAGCGTCTCCAAGGCCCGGTAGGCCTCCAGGGTCGCATCGAACTTCGACGGCAGCGCCTGGTGCAAGATCAGCAGGTCGATCTGATCCACACCGAGCTTGCGGGCGCTCTTCTCGAAGCCGTGCAGGGTCTTGTCGTGGCCGTAGTCGCTGATCCAGATCTTGGTCTCTAGGAACACCTCCGAGTGATCCACACCCGAGCTAGCGACGGCTTCGCCGACCTGCCGCTCGTTGCCGTACGCGGCGGCGGTATCGATGTGGCGATATCCCGCTTCCAGCGCCGCGGACACAGCCGACCGAGTCTCATCCGGCGGGGTCTGGAAGACGCCGAAACCGAGAGCGGGCATGACGACACCGTTGTTCAGCGTCAGCGTGGACGCATTAGGCATGGGACTTTCTCCTGTTCCTCCCGGCGGTCGCCGAGTCGATTCCTACTTCAGTGGTCAACAATTCGATCTGCAGTGCGGCCGGTGCGCTCATTCCGTCACTGAGAGCCGGCTCGGACCGCTGTGGTCGGTGGTGGTCTCCCGCGTGGCGCTCCACGCGGCGAGCAGCTTGAGCTGGTCCTCGGCCTGAGAGCCGGGATCGGCGGTGTAGGCGATCATGACTAGGTCGTCGCCGGGCAGCTCGAGCGCATTGCCGGTCAGCTCGATGTCACCGACTACCCGGTTGTGCAGCCGCTTGCGGGTCATACGGTGCAGTCGTACGTTCTGCCGGGCCCACCGGGCCACGAATTCATCACTCCGCGTTGACAGCTCCCCGATCAGATCACTCAGGGCCCGGTCCCGGGGGTCACGCCCAGCCTCAATCCGCAAGGCACCGGTCAGGTCATCGGCGACCGCGTCCCAGTCCAGGAAGAAGCCGCGAGAGTGCGGGTCCAAGAACAGATACCGGGCCAGGTTCAACGGCAACCGCTCATCATCGAGCGCACCCCCGTACAACGCCTGACACAGCTCGTTCGCGGCCAAGATCTCCATTCGCGCGGTCCGCACATACGCGGGGATGCCGGTCAGGCCGGCGAGGATCGCCGTGACCGCCGGCCGCAGGGCGGCTGCAGTAGGCCTGGGTCGGTGGGGCCTGGGTGTGCCGGATTCAGTGTTACGGGCCAGGTCGAGTAGGTGCTGACGTTCGGCATCGTCGAACTGCAGCGCGCGGGCCACCGCCTCCAGCACCGACTCCGACGCCCCAGCTAGGTGACCGCGTTCCAGCCGGGCGTAGTAGTCCATGCTGACCCCCGCCAGCATCGCAACCTCTTCCCGGCGCAGGCCTGTGACACGTCGTCGCTCACCGAAGCTGGCCAACCCAGCCTGCTCCGGCGTAAGGCGGGCTCGGCGACTGGTCAGGAACTCCTGAATGTCCTTTCGGCGATCCACGTCCTCGACGCTACGACCTCCGCTCCTCTTGGAAACAGGACCTGTCAGTACAGGGATCAGCGAGTCCTCCCGGCTAGCGCGCTCGCGAGGCTCGACTGACGCTGCGGACCGGCCGGTGGTCAGTTAGCTCGGGAGCGCGGCGATGGCCTCGATGGACACCAGCAGGCCGTGTGGCAGCCGGACATTAGCTGGTGCTGACCGTGCCGGCGGCGGGTCGGGCATGTGCCGGGCGTACACCTCGTTGAGTGTCGCAAAGTCGGCAACATCGGAATAGAAGATGGTCGTCTTTACCAGATCGGTCATTGAAGCCCCCGCCGCGTTGAGGATGGCGGCCAGGTTTTGGAGGGCCTGTTCGGTCTGGGCCTCGATGCCCTTGGCGATGGATCCAGTCTCCGGATCGATTCCTGCCGTTCCGGAGCAGAAGACGAAGCCGCCGGCGACGATGGCTTGGCTGTACGGCCCTAGAGCGGCGGGCGCGTGGTCGGTGGAGACTGCGTTCCGATTCATGTCTTTGACCCTGCCTTTTCTGTGATGACGTTCAGCGGGGACGATACTCAGCCTTCGAACCCCCCAACCTTCTGACCGTAGGTTCCAACTAGGCGTCCGGACTGGTCCGCGCCCTCTTAGGTCGATCTTGATTGCTACGGCTCAGACCAAGAGGGCCAGTGCACCAGCACGAAGCGCCTGCCGTCGGCCATAGAGTCGCCGAACAGCGGAATCATCCAATGATCTGGAGTCAGCCGAAGCGATTGATGCGCCGCCGCGAGTTCTCTGGCCCGCGTAGTTTTCCCAGCTGCGGGAAGCCCACCCATCAGGATCAGAGTGGCGACACGTGGGCCCTGCCTGTGCACGGGCTTGGTCCCGATCTCGACGGGCGTCGGTCGGTCGGGCTGGCCGTCCGCGGCAAAGGGTTCGGCTGCGGGCGGGGACGGGAATGGTCCTTCGTACTGAGAATCGAAAGGCTGTAACTGAGCCATGACTCCCTGGTCAGGGCAGAGCGACCCGGCAGTGTCGATGCCTACGTGAGTCGCTGCCGGCTGGACGCGGATCCGGCGGTATGCCCAGGTACTGCCCAGCAAGCAGGCAGATGATGAGGTCGCGGTTACGACAACCGCGGTACGGCCGCTAAATGGCGGTAGGTGTGACCATGACAGCGAAGCAACCCGTGCCTGCACTGTAACGAGATCGACTTGGACGGCGTGTAGGCGGCGCCTCCCGCATGGCTCCAGAGTCCGCCCGCACGGACGCGGACGCTGGGTGAGCGGAAAAGAGGGCTTGACTAGGCCAAACACTGGCGCACCGGAGGGATTCGAACCCCAACCCTCCGAGGTCGTCAGAGGAGCTTATCCTTCTGACACGTGTTCGAACTGCCGTTCGGCGCCACATTGTCAACCGGAGTGAGGCACCACCGGTGACGCGGCTGGACAGACTCTCGACGGCCTCCGCGTCGACGGCGGCGACACTCCAGCCCGAGTTGAGGTCGCCAATTTGCCAAGACACCGCGGCGCCGCCACTCCTGCCCTTGAGGCGCTGAAGGCGGCAAGCATTCCGTACCGAGTGCTGGAATACGAGCACGACCCACGGTCGGAGTCCTTCGGACACGAAGCGGTCCGCAAGCTCGGTCTGGACGCGACGGCGGTGTGCAAGACGTTGATGACCGAAGTCGACGGGATCCCCGTGACCGCGGTGGTCCCGATTGCCAGCCAGCTCCGCCTGAAATCTCTCGCCGGCGCGCTCGGCGCCAAGCAGGCCCGCATGCTCGACCCGGCAACCGCACAACGGGTGACTGGGTACGTCGTCGGCGGCATCTCTCCGCTTGGCCAACGACGACCGCACACGTGCGTCGTCGACGCCTCGGTGACCGACTTGCCGCTGGTCTACGTCTCCGGCGGTCGCCGCGGTCTCACCATCGAGCTTGCCCCCGCCGACCTCGTCCGCACCCTCAACGCCCATACCGCCGCAATCACCACGACGTGAGGGAGTCAGCGGCCGCCACGAAGCGCCTTGTATGCGCCATAGGCGTCGAGGACGCTCTGCACAGTCCGGTAGTCGTTCGCGAAAGTCGACGATTGCCACTTACCACGGTCGGCCGACCAGTTAGGCGAATGGGGAGGCTGGATCCGGTGCATGGTCGTCCGCCGAAGGGCAGGTCTACGCACCCGATAGTCACTCACCTAGTCCCTCAGCCATCGCCAGTCATCGGCGCGCTGGTCTGTTGGGCGCGGTCGAAGGTTCGACAGCAAGTCGCGGTGCATGGCACCGGGCCCACGGTATGCGATCTGCCTTGGCGGAGTGGCGGCAGCGTCGCAGAATTGCCCGTGCCGTGACAGCTGTTGTCGGTACTCAAACAGCCGAGTAGCCGTCGTCGACGGCAAGAACAGAGTCAGTGACGTAGCTCGCGGCCGGTGCTGCCAGAAAGGCATGAGGTGCGGCGATCTCATCCACGGTCGCGCGACGACCATCGGGGTGAATGTGTTGATTTCCCCACCCAGGAAGCGCTCAGCGTCTCGCTGCGCTCTCCGGCCCAGGTGCTTGTTCAGAGCCGCCTTGGGTGATCGAGGCCAGACCTATGCATTAGGAGCGCATTTGGAACTTAGTCTGACCAGGAGGTTCGTGGCATGACAAGGCAAGATGCTCTCGACGGATCTCATAGCCTTGCTGGTGTTCTCAGGCCATTGCGGACACAGCGCGGACTCCATCATCGAGGTCGGAAGCCTCGACGAGCGCGGCGTGGGATCGGAGTCCGTGAAGGTCAGGCGGTTTTGATCGCGGAGACCTCGAACTCGATGGTGATCTTGTCGCTGACCATGACGCCACCGGTCTCGAGCGGGGCGTTCCGGTGAGCCGTAGTCCTTTCGGTTGATGACCGTGGAGGCCCTCGAACCGGACACGCAGGTTGCCTAACGGATCGACGGCCGCGTCGCCCTCGAACTCAACTCGTCCGCAAGACACGGTCAGCGGAACCACCGAGCATGGCGCGGCTGGATGGTGATATCCGCCGGTGATGAAGTCCTCGTTGAGCTGCTTCAGCGTTGGGGTTGGGTCGGGTTCGATCCGGCGATTACGAGTTCTGGGTCTTGGTGTATTCGACGGTATTGGCCGGGGGTGATGCCATATTCCCGGCGGAACTGGCGATTGAAGTTGGACAGGTTCTGATAGCCGGTTCGATGACAGATTGTCGCGATGGGTTCATCGGTGTTCTCCAGAAGCTGGCAGGCGTGCGCGAGCCGCAGTTTGCGAACGGTGTCGCTGAAGCTCTGGCCGGCTGCTCGGCGGAAGTAACGGGAGAAGCCGGATTCAGACATGGCGGCTCGGGCAGCGACATCGGCCAGTGTGATCTCGCGTGCGCTGTTGGTGAAGATGTAGTTGAGCGCATCGTCGATAACGTCGTCGGTGCCGCCTTTGTCCAGAGGCGGTATCCAGGGGCGGGCCAAGAGCTGGGCTTCCTCGGGTGGGGCGGCGCTGAGGATGTCGAGCAGGCCCAGAATGTGGTGGAGGCGGTCGATTCCAGCGCTGTCGCCGATCGCAACCAACTCCGAGGCGGCAGCCGCGGCTGTTGGTCCGGTGAACTCGATGCCGCGGGCGGCTCGATCAAGAAGGGGGTCGACGGCTCGCAGCTCGGGTAACAGGCGCTGGCAATCACGGATCCATTGCGGGTGGAACTGGAAGACGACATCCCGGTTGGTGATGTGCTCGCCCTCGCTGACATCGCTGATCCAGTCGTGGGGCAGGTTCGGACCGACCAGGACGAGGTTTCCAGCCGTGAAGCGGCCGATGTGGTCTCCGACGATGGACCGGCCGGTCCCGTGCTGGATCAGGTGGATCTCGAACTCGGGATGGTAGTGCCAGCGGCAGTAGCGGCCGGGGTAGCCATGCGTGTGCCAGCGGGCCGATGTGCCAGGCATGGTCGGCACGAGCTCGCGGGCGGCAGGCTTTCCGACGACTCGTTGGGCTTGAATGACTGATTTCGTTGTACGCACCATCCTGATGTTCATATCACGCCCGGCCGGCATCCGCGTAGAAAGGTTGTGCAAGAAAGTATCAGTAGTTGCCTTCTCAGGCGCTAGAGGTGGTTCGCAACCGTATTTAGGCTTCGGACGAGCGGCGTCTCCATGCCGGCGGCGCCCGTGGTCTACATGCTGAAGGAGACGCCGATGTTAAACCCCAGTGCTGTGTTGTATGGACCGCACGATGTGCGGATCGAGGACCGGCCGGTCCCGGGACTGGCCCCCGGTCAGGTCTTGGTCGAAATTGCTGCCATCGGGATCTGCGGTTCAGATGTCCACTACTACGAGCACGGTCGCATCGGCGAGTATGTCGTGCGAGATCCGATGATCATCGGTCACGAGTCCGCCGGGACGGTCGTCGAAGTCGGCGACGGCGTCGACCGAAACAGGGTCGGCGAGCTCGTTGCGCTTGAGCCGGGCGTCCCATGCCGAACCTGCACGCAATGCCTACAGGGCCGCTACAACCTATGCCCGCGGGTCGTCTTCTTCGCCACTCCGCCTGTGGACGGGTCGATCAGCCGCTACGTGACCATTGACGCCACCTTCGCCCATCCTGCCCCGCCTGGGCTGACGGCTGAACAGGCCGCGATGGCTGAACCGGTGTCGGTTGGGATCTGGGCTGCCCGCAAGAGCGGCCTAACCGGCGGCGACCGGGTTCTGATCACTGGCGCCGGCCCGATCGGGCTCCTCGCAGGCCAGGTTGCGCGGGCGCTGGGCGCGAAGACCCCGGTGATCACCGACCTCAGCGACTTCCGGCTTGCCCGAGCACGCGACCTCGGCTTGCGGACCGCGCAGGCTGGAACTCCGCTTGCCGAGGAGTTCGACGTGCTGCTGGAATGCTCCGGCGCACCCGCCGCTCTCAGCGAGGGAATGCGAGCGTTGGCTCCGGCTGGCCGGGTCGCCTTGGTGGGGATGGGCGCCGACACCGTTACGTTGGACGTAGCCCTCGTGCAGGGACGAGAGCTCTCCGTCACCGGCGTGTTCCGCTACGCCAACACCTATCCGCTGGCCATCCAGCTGATCAGCAGCGGAGTGGTCAACGTCACCGACGTCATAACCCACCGCTTCGCTCTCGAAGAGACCGAAAATGCCCTGACGATCAGCCGAAAAGACCGCAACTCCCTGAAAGCGATGGTCCACACCGCCCACCGCACCCAGGCGCGCGAGTCGGCATGACACAGACGCGATCTGGAAATCGACGGCTATGGCGGCAAGGGACGACCCGGACGTGCTGAGCCCCGGCATGCCTCCAGCGCTTGGCTATGAGGTGCGGGCCAAGTTCGACCAATTTGTTCTTCGCGACGACTTCGTCGCCGACCTCGCGGGAAACTCAAGCCACCGCCTCCTTCAGTTCCAACCCCACGTGAGCATCAATACCAAGGGGCAAGTGGAGTTACAGCTCACCGTCCCCGGACCCGACGTCTGGAGCTCACTGCTGACCGCCATGGCCGTCATTCGGCAGTCCGGCTACGCGCCAATCGCCGTCCTCGTCTTGGACAATACAGAATCGACAACCACGCACAGTCGCTTCAGATAAAGGCCTACCAAGAACCGCTGATGGACTCCATCTTGGGTTTCGCAAAAGATGCGGCCCGTCGCATTGGTTATTGCGGATCTGCCGGCGGCCGGGTCTCGGGCACTGGCACCTCCATGAGCTCGCCATGGCGCCGACTGGCTCCCGCAATGGCTCCCAAGCCAACCTGCCCCAGACGCGGACGCTGGCTGAGCGCGAAAGAAGGGGCATTGACAAGGGAAAACATTGGCGCGCCCGGAGGTGACTGGTTGCCGCACCCGGAGGTGACTCGAACCCCCAACCTTCTGATCCGTAGGTCTCGACCAAGCGTCCGGACTAGTCCGGCGGGTCGGCGTTCACGCTCAGAACCGGAGTTTGTTCTGGGTGCGCGTCCGTGGTCGTACGAGGTTGGCTGTGCGGTCTGGCTCCCGGAATGGCTCCCGGTTCGCGATCTTGCATCCGATCCGGAGCCACGCATTTCGAGTCGCGAGCGAGAAGTCTTCTACGTCACTCGGCTGACGTGATTACGTGCGCTCACGTCCTTGCTGATCCGTTGGTGACCGGTCTGCTCGGACTCTGTTGGTCGGTCAGGCGCCGTCGTCCGCGGTGGTCTGGCTCAGTCGTGCCCGTTGGCTGCCAACGTGGCTGCCAGGGCCGCTCTCAGCTTGGAAACACGATCTCTAAGCTAAGTGCGGGTTCATCCGCGCGGCTACTCGTGTCGGTTAGGAGCCGAGTTCTGATCGCCATCGGCTTGACGCCGCGGTGTTGGGTGAGCAAGCGGATCGTCAGCGAGCCGACCCCGCCGGGCGTAGCGATGGCGATGGCGAGCACCATCCGCTCTCCGGCTGAGTGAACGCGTCTCTTGCGACTCTCACTGAGCGGTAGACATCTCGCTCCCGACTAGCAGATTCGTACATTGTACGGTACAGTTCGTACTAAGTGCGGTGAGCGATCGCGCCCAATCAGCCTTACGGGCAGGACTTGCACCGTATGTCTCAGTCTCGGGTTGCCCGGGACGTAGCCCACCGTTGTGGATGACAACGGATGGAGCAAGACATGGACGAGACGACAAGAACTGCGGTGTCGGTCGCTGAGGTGCCTGCCGAAGCCCCCCGGCTGCGGTATGACGATGGGCGGGAAGCCGTACAGGAGGAGCTGAGCTCAACCAGACGAACCGCACGAATCGTTGGAATGTTGGTCCTCGGTGGATACCTGACCTACGGCGTAGGGAACGCGATCGCTACGGGCATCGCGGCAGCCCCGGATTATCTGTCAAGTGTTTCGACGAGCACCCTGTTCACGGCCAGCGCGGTGTGGATGCTGTTGAACTCCGCCCTGGTGATCGGCATCGGGGCGCTGATGTTGCCGATTCTGAGGCCGCACAACAAGAACATCGCCTTGGGTTACTTCGCCACCAGGATTTTCGAGGGGACCATCCTCGCCGTGGGCGTGATCAGCCTCCTGTCGCTAGTAATCGTTAGTCGGAGCTACACGGAGGCAGGCGCTGCTGATGCCTCCTACTTCGAGACGCTGCGCGCCCTTGCGATCAATGGGAACTTCATGGCCTACAACGTGGCGATGGTTGGGCTCGGCCTGGGCAGTCTGTTCTTCTGTTATTTGCTGTTTCGGTCGAACCTCGTCCCGCGGTTCTTGGCGGTCTGGGGCTTCGTTGGATACGCAATCTTTGCAACTGGATGCGTGCTGGAGATCCTCGGCTTCGCCGGCACCGGCCTCGTGGCGACAATTCCGGGCGGTCTATTTGAAATATTCTTCGGCATCTGGCTGATCGCCAAAGGTTTCAACCCATCGGCAATCACCATCGGAGCAGCGAAGACAGCTGGTGTCCTGACTCCGTAACTCGCGCTGCATACCCCCGGCAGTCATCAGGGGAACAGCAAAGGTGTCCCGTACTGACAGCGTCGGGCCCCGGGCAAGACTGCCCTGATGATCTTGCCGCATGACCGATGATCTTGTGCCGCGCGTCAACGAGGGTCTCTAGACTGACTCCTTCTTGGCGACTCGGCATAGATGATCACCCTGCTACGCGGCATTCGCCACGCTTGCTGCCTTCGCGCTACGAGCCCGATCGCTGAAGGCGGCTTTCCAACAACATTCGCACGTGGCTCCGCGACCTGCGGCTCCACAAGCAGCCTCCAATCGTCACGCTTCCCCCGGAACTCGACCGCCAGGGACCCGTCCACAACTTACGGAAGAGGACGGACCACGGCGGTCCACGGCCAGTTGTCCACAGGAAGGGCGGAACGGGCACTGAACGGACTTCGCAGGTTGATCATGGTGGGATGTGGGCGAACCCTTCGTTCGCACGATCTCGACAATGCTTGCCGGGCAGATCTTGTGGGCAAGCGCGATGAACAAAGGCGTCGTGCCGCTCCTCCACGGCATCGATTTCGGATCTGCGCCCCAACCATTCGGGCCAGTCAGGTTCCGGGTCAAAGACGGGAGGTAAGGAACATGGAGAAGTTGTTGTTGAGCCCCGCGGAGGCAGCAGCTCATCTAAGTATTGGCCGCAGCAAGGTCTACGAGCTGATGCGGCTCGGGCAGCTGCGATCGGTGAAGATCGGCGCATCGCGGCGTATCCCACAGGCAGCACTCGCCGACTACGTCGCGGCTCTCACCGAGGAACGGCGTTGACGAGTCGCAGGGGCCGCGGCGAGGATTCGGTGTATCTCGATGGCGACCGATGGCGAGGTGCAGCCTCACTTGGTTACGGCCCCGACGGACGCCGGATCCGCAAGAAGGTTAGCGGTGCGACGAAAGGCGAGGTGCTCCGCAAGCTGCGAGACTTGCGGGCCGAGCTCAATACAGGCTTGCCAGTTCCCGACGACCGGCTCACGGTCGCCGCTTTCTTGGATCGGTGGCTGACGGCAAGTCTTCCCGGGCAAGTGAGCGAGAAGACCTTCGACAGCTACGCAGACACGGTGCGGCTGCACATCAAGCCCTCGATGGGCCGAAAGGTTCTGCGCAAACTGACGGTCTCCGATGTTGATCAGCTCCTCGCCTGGAAGCGCAACGCCGGCTACAGCGCCAACACGGTCCGTATCATTCGAGCCGTGCTTCGCCGTGCTCTGAAGCAAGCCGAGCGGGAAGGCCTTGTTTCGCGCAACGCAGCCGCGCTCTCGGCCGCACCGCGGGTTCGCAGCGACGAAGGTCGAGCGCTTTCTGTGGACCAAGGCAAGGACTCTTCTTGATCAGGTGCGAGGCACCCGTGACGAGCCATTGCTGACCGTCATGCTCGCGTTCGGGCTGCGGCGCGGAGAAGCGTTGGGGTTGCACTGGTCGGCTCTGGACTGGGATACGGCGACGCTGAAGGTCACACACGCAGTGAAGCGGGTTCGTGCCCGTACGGAGACGTCCGAGCTGCGAACGCGCCTAATGATTGGCGAGCTCAAGACGGCCCGCTCTCGCCGAACCCTCTTCTTGACGCCGGAACTCGTTGAATTGCTGCGGCGCCACCGCGCTCGTCTGGCCGAGGAGCGAATGGCAATCGGACCAGCCTGGCGGGAACACGACTTGATCTTCCCGAGCGCTGTGAGGACGCCACTGGACCCGGATAACGTGTCGCATTGGTTCTCCCGGATCTGCCGGCGGGCGGGTCTCGGCCACTGGCACCTCCATGAGCTGCGCCACTCAGGAGCCTCATTGATGCTGGCCCAGGGCACTGATCTCTACGTGGTCTCGGAGGTCCTGGGACATTCAAGCGTTGCCATCACAAAGACGTCTATGGGCATCTCGTCGAAGGCCAAAAGCGCGCAGCTGCTAGTCGAATGTCCGAGGCGCTGCTAACACCCAATGGCTCCCGCAATGGCTGCCAGAGCCCGCCCGCACCGGACGCGGACGCTGGCTGACCGCGAAAAGGAAGGTTTGACAAGGGAAAACGCTGGCGCACCCGGAGGGATTCGAACCCCCAACCTTCTGATCCGTAGATCCGGGCGGAGGGTCCGTAAGCGTCCGCCCGCGTCCTGTTTCCGCGTAGATCCTCCCACCGGGTGTGGCCTAGTTCGCATCGCTGGACATTGCGTTGCTGTCAGCGTTGCTGTCAACCGCCCACTTCCATATGAGCCTTGTCGAGCGGCGGCCATCCTGCTTTGGGCCTGCTGGCAGCATTGGGGCGTCCGTCCGTGAGCGGGTATCTATCACGCAACATGCGGCAGCGTCTGGCAGCTTGGCAGGTCGGCCCGTCGCCACTTCATGCAAGCCCCAGCCGCCTGCTGAGCGCGCGCTTGTCGGTCATCTGGGATCAGCGGATGGCGGCGGACGACCACGAATGAGACAACAATGAGACGGCCCGCCGCCGCTCGACCTACGCATTACGAGCGCAATCGGTGGCCGCGCGGCATGAGAGTGACGGTTGGGTCTCGAGCGTGGCGACAAGGTCAAACGTCCCCTCATTGACTCGCACCGCCGCGTACGTCGTCGGCAGGCGTTGCGGACTTGCTCCGGACTGACACGCGCAGAGAGACTGGAATGCTGCAACCAGCGTGGGCGGTAACAGCTTTTGAGCGTGTGGTTGCGCTGATGATCGCGATGACTTACGGACGATTGTGAGCAGTCTGTGACACCGCATGACAGTGATCGCGTGCATGACCCCCTTCTCGTTGCGAACGCGGAGCAAGGGCCTTTCGGGCGGTCTCTCGCCATGCATGCCTTGCTCAGGATCCCTCGCGATGGCCATGATCTGCGGGTCGTGGGTGCACATGGGTGCACGCTTTTCGCGGTCTGCAAGCCGACACATTGCGAGTTGGAGGCGAGACGTTCGGCGGCTCCCCGCACGCCTTGAGTGCCCCGCCCTCAATCGCTCTGCAAGACGGGTCGGGACCGACTTGTCCGTCTATGCGGGCGCCTCAGTCGTTCGCGGCCAGCGTCCAGATTTCGGAACCCTCGGGCGCCTCGATCTGCCACGGCGGCGGCGTGAGCGGGTAAACCCGTGTGGTGAGGACCTGACCGGCGCTGGTGAACACTTCGACTATCGAGCCGTCGATGAAGATGCGCGCGGCCGGGCGGCCGGTGGCGTCGTCGAACGCGTCATGGGCCGTTGCGGTGCCGCCGTGGGCGGCGGGATCCGTGCTGGCGGCCGTCCGGTCGACGGTCAGGATGTTCGCCTCCGCTTCGAGGACCACGTCCAGGTGTTCCGTCGCGCTGAAACACAGGCGCACATGGGCCGGGGCCGTCGGTACAACGATCTCGCATTGTGCACCGATGTGTGCGCCGTTGGCCGGTGCGGCGGGACCGACGCGTAGCCCTGTGATGGTTGGTACCGGCGCTGATCTAACCGTGTTGTCGGCGCCTAACCAGACTTGCCGGGGCAGCGAAAGGGCTCCGGCCCAGCCCGCCTCGGCCCATCGGATCTGCTCTCGGCCCTCGGTGACCCAGCCGAAGATCAGCGGGCCGAATCGACTGTCCCGTAAGGCTGAGGCGGCGTAGAAGTTCGTACCGTGGTCGACAACGTTCACACGGGTGGGCTCCTCGACGACGAGCGAGAGGACGCTGTTCACCCCTCTCACTTGGCTCCAGGTCCCCACGATGGCGATGCTGTGGCCGGCTAGGTCAAGAATTTGGGGGCATTCCCACGCATCACCGGTTTCAGGTCCGTCGCCTTCCTGGCGGGGCAGACTCGCGAGGTCGTCGAGACGGACCCACTCGTGCAGATCCGCGGAGGCGTACAGCCGGATCGCTGACCGGCCATCGCGGTAGCCGGCTCCGACCACCATCCTCCAGCCTTCGTTAACCTTCCAGACGAACGGGTCGCGAAACATGATGGCGTTCTCGTCCGGATCGGGGTCGGGCACGACTTGGCTCGGTGGTCCGAAGCTGTACCCCCCGTCATCGGACACGGCGGTGAGAACCGACTGGTAGGGCCACTCCTGGCGGAAGCCCGAGTAGAACGCCCGCACCCGGCCGTCATCGAGAATCGTGTTGCCGGAATAGCATCCGTCCCGGTCGGGCCCGTCGGGGACGGGAGCCATCGCCGGCCGGTGCAGCCGCCATGTTGCGAAGTCGGTACTGGTGAGGTGCCCCCACTCCACGGGCACCAGTTTGTCGACGGTTGGCCTCGACTGGAAGTACAGATGCGCAACGTCGCCCACGACGATCGGGCCGTTGGGATCGTTGAGGTAGCCGCGGGGCGGCCGCGGGTGATAGAGGGGGCGGTGGTGGTCCACCGCCCCATTCGAGTGCTGCGGCGCGCTGTGATCGCTCACCGCGACGAGCCTGCGGTGACGCCGGCGATGAAGTACCGCTGCGCGAAGATGAACAAGATCACGCTCGGCAGCATGGCCAGTACGACGCCGGCGAGCACGATCGAGATGGATCCCGTACCCATGTTTCCCGCTAAAGCGACCAAACCGAGCGGAAGGGTGAAGTTGTCCTGGCTCTGTAGGAAGATCAATGGCCGGTAGAACTCGGCCCAGAACCCGGAGAAGTTGAGGATGGCCAACGTGGCGATCGCCGGCCCGGCCATCTTGGCGTAGACCGAGAAGAACACCTGGAAGTGGCTGGCGCCGTCGATGCGGGCCGCCTCACCGAGCTCGCGGGGCAGCTGCATGAAGTACTGCCGCATCAAGAAAGTCCCGAACGCGCTGCCCAGAGCTGAAACCACCAACGACATCAGTGAATTCGAAAGACCCAGATACCTGATGATCACGAACACCGGGATAATGATCGTCTGCAGCGGGACCATCATGGTGGCGAGGAAGACCACGAAGATCGCGTTGCGGCCTGGGAATTCGACCATGGCGAACGCGTAACCTGACAGTGTGCAGGTGACGGTCTGCCCGACCACGATCAACACCGTCACGATCACACTGTTGATGAAGAAGCGTCCGATAGGGATCTGGTCGAACACGGCGCTGTAGTTGGAGAAATCCGGATGCAGTGGGATCCACTGCGGCGGGTTGGTGAAGGCCTCGGCCGGCGTGCGGAGCGAGGTGCTCACGGTCCACAGCAACGGACCTAACGCAGTGACCGCCGCGAGCACGAGAACAGCGATCCCGACGATTCGCCCGATCTGGCCCACCAGACTGGCTCGATGGACGGGTGTGTTGACAGGCGGGGCCGTGGTGACGCTGGGGGCGGTGCTGATATCCGTATTCGTACTCACTGGTAGAACACCAACTTCCGTGCGGCGAGGAACTGTAACCCAGTGATGGCCAGGATGATCACGAGCAGGCCGATCGCGATCGCTGAACCGTACCCAAACTCCAAGTTCTGGAATCCCTTCTGGTACATGGCGATCGTCACCGTGGTCGTGGCTGTGCCCGGTCCGCCCTTGGTCATGATGTAGGGCTGATCGAACAGCTGCATGGCGTTGATCAACGCCACCACTGCTGCGAACAAGATCGTGGGGCTGATCAACGGGATCTTGATTCGCAGCAGGGTGTTCAGCGAGGAGGCACCGTCGATCTGTGACGCCTCCAAGACGTCGGTCGGTACCGCCATCAAGGCAGCGACGAACAGCACGAAGGTGAACCCGGCCTGCTGCCAGACGGTGATCAGCACGATCGTCGTGGCCGCACCGAATGGGCTGTTCAACCACGGCACGGCGGGAATGCCGAGCAGTCCGAGGTAGTAGTTCACGACACCGAACTGATAGTCGAACAAGTACCCCATGAAGATCGACACTGCTGCGGTCGAGGCCAACAGCGGAAGATAGAAGGCGGTCCGAAAGATGGTCCTCAGCCAGATCATCTTGCGCTGATTCACCAGCACTGCCAAGACGAGGCCGACCAGTAGTTGCAGCACCACGATGGCGAGCGCCATCCCGATCGTCACGCCGAACGACTTCAACACCGGGCCGTCGGCAATCATCTCCTGGTAGTTCTTCAAGCCCACGAACTCGGGCGGGGAAATGACGTCCCAGGACGAGAACGACAGCAGGAACGAGGCGAAGATCGGGATTGCGGTGAACACGGCGACGAAGAGAACCGCGAGCCCGATCATCATAAAGCCGAAGCGCCCTTCCCCCTGCTTAATGGGATGCCGTCGCCGCCGTGGGGGCGAGGCTGCCGCCTTGGCGGTGACGGTGGCAGCGCCGGTGAGGGTCGACATCAGCTCGCCGCCTTCTCCAGGTCGCTCTGCAGCCCGTCGAGGGCAGCCTTGGCGTCACCGGAGGACATGGCCTGGGTGGTGCGCTGATTGAGGGCGGTGGCCATCGCGTTGTAGTAGGGCGGGGCAGGGATTGGCATCGTCTCGGGGTGCTTGGTCAGCGTGTCGTAGAACACCGACCAGTTCTTCGGACCGGTCTTGGCGTACCGCTCGGCGGTCATCAACGACTTGCGCCCCGGCGTCGTGACGTTGCCCGGGAAGACGATATCGAACGTCTCGGGCTTCACCAGCAGCTTCAGAGTCTCCCAAGCCAGATCCTTCTTCTGGGAGGACTTGAAGATCGCGTAGCCGCCGGCCCCGAACAGATGGCGTTGGCTCTGCCACTTCGGGAAGAGCTGGACGTCGAAGCTGCCCTTCTTCATGCCGGCGTTGGTGAGGCCACCGGCCCAGAAGCCGCCGCCGATCGCCATGCCGAGCCGGTTCGAGGCGAACAGGCCCTGCAAGGTGCCGCCGCCGCCGACGTCAGGCTTGGGCGACAGGCCCTTCTTGTTGAGCTGAATCATGTAGTCGAGTGCTTCGACAGTGCCTGGTGAATTGGCAGTCGGCGCCCCCCACTTCCAGCCGCCCTTGCGTCCGGCCGCAGCCGGATCGCCGGCGTAAGCGGTGCTCCACAGCCAGTCGCCGCCGTCGTACTTGCCCTCCTCGAGCAGATTGGCGTTGTTGGCGTACATGAACGACGTCCAACTCCCCCACAGCCGGACGACCCAGCCGAACCCATTGACGCCCTTGATGTTGACGAGCTTCGACGCGGCGTTCTCGAAGTCGTCGATTGTCCAGCCCCCGGCGGGTGCGTCGACGCCGGCCTGCTCGAACAGGCCAGTGTTGTAGAACATGTTCCCGGCGTTGAAGCTGTCCGGCAGCTCCCACAGGTGGCCCTCGTACATCATCGACTCCACCAACGCGGGATGGACGTCGGCGAAGTAACTCTCCTTGAGGTCCGCCATGTCCTTGGTGACGTAGTCGTCAAGAGGGACGGCCAGCTCCTTCTGCGCCATCAACTGCAGCCCCTCGGTCGCGACGCTGATGATGTCCGGTGGAGTACCGGCGGCAACCTGGGTGAGGACCTTGGCCAAGAAGTCGTTCCAATCCGTGCCGTTGATCGCGGCGATCTCGAACTTGATGCTGGGATCCAGCTTGCTGATCTCGGGCTGGAGCCGGTTCTGCAACTCTGTGGCCGCCTTCTGCTCGCCGAAGTACAACATCTTCAGCGCCTTCGACGACGAGCCGCCGCCGCCACCGCCACCGCCACCGCCACCACAGGCGGCGGTGCTCGCGAGCGCGGCCAGGCTGAGTCCGGCCGCACCCTTGAGCAGGGTGCGTCGGCTGAACAAGGTGGTTTGCGGATGCGTCATGGGTGAGCGCTCCTCCTCGAGCCAATGGGAGGCGGGGCGCCCCCCAATACGTATTGAGTAGCAAGGTAACATCGTCCCGTCTGATCATGCAATACGTATTGGGCGCCCGCTGGGCCATATTTTTGCCTGTGGCACGATGCGGTGCACCCTCGGTTCCGCGATCACTCCTAGGAGGCAGAGATGTCGAAGCGCTCGCCCGACCGGCCCAGGCGGGTCACCATGAGCGATGTCGCCCGCCGCGCCGGGGTGTCGCAGCCCACCGTCTCGTTCGTCCTGAACGATCGCCGCGACGTGGTGGTGGCTGAGGAGACCCGCCGCCGGGTACTGGCGGCCGCCGCGGAGATGGACTTTGTTCCCAACCGGGCGGCGCAACACCTGCGGTCGAACCGGTCGTACCTGTTCGGCGTGGTCGCCAACGGCATCGTCTCCCAGCCGTACGCCGGACGGATCATCCTCGGCATCCAGCAGGTGGTGCAGCCGGCCGACCACCTGTGCCTGGCGATCGACACCACCGACGACCCGGAGCAGGGCGATGTAGCGGTGGCGAACCTGCTCGCGACAGGGGTCGCCGCCATCGTGTACGCCTCACCGGCGCCGAGAGAGCTGCACCGCAGTCACCGCCTTGACCACACCCGCACGCTGTTCGTCAACTGCTGGCCCGACGAGGGTCAGGTCGAAACAGTCGTGCTGGCCGACGAGTACCACGGCGGTCTCGCGGCCGCCCAGGCGGCCTTCGAGCTGGGACATCGCGACGTCGCGTTCCTCGGCGGCTATCAGGGCGAGTTCGCCTGTGTGGAGCGCCACCGCGGCTTCCTCGACGCGGCGCGAGCAGTCGACATCGACCCGGCCGGGCTGGTTCAGCGCTACGGCAACTACTCGATCAGCTCCGGGTACAACCTGACGGTACAGGTGCTGGCCGAGCACCGGCCGACCGCCATCGTGTGCGGAAACGACCGAATGGCCATCGGGTCGTTGCTCGCCCTGCACTCGCTCGGACTGGACTGCCCCACCGACGTCAGCGTCATCGGATTCGACGATCAGCCGGACGTGGCCGATCAGGTCCGACCAAGCCTCACCACCGTCGAACTGCCGCACCTGCTGATGGGGCGCCGAGCCGGAGAACTGCTGCTCGCCCAGCCGACGAATCCCCTCGAGCGCTTGACCATGCCCTGCACGCTGATCCGGCGCGACTCACTCGGCCCGCCCCCGACCCGCCGACGCCGGCCGCGCCGGTCAACAGCACCAGCCTCGTAACGAGAGCGAGCCCCATGACAGCGAGCATCAGATGACCGTGCACTTCCGGCCGCCAGGCGGCTACGTCGGTGACCTCATACCGTTCGAGCGGGACGGCCGCCTGTGGCTGTTCTACCTGCTCGACGAACGCCGTGACCCACCCACCGGCATGCCCTGGGCGCTCGCGTCGACCGAGGACTTCGTGAACTACACCGACCACGGGGTGGTGCTGCCCTCCGGCGGTGCAGACGCCGCCGACTACGACTGCTATACCGGGTGCGTCATCGACGACGGCGACCAACTGCACCTGTTCTACACCGGGCATAACCCGGCGCGTCGTACCACTGCGGGCGATATACAGGTGGTTTGTCACGCAACGAGCGACGGAGACCTCACACAGTGGCGCAAGCACCCAGACCACACGTTCGGCGCACCGACCGGCTACCTGCCCGAGGACTGGCGAGACCCGTACGTCTATCGCGTCAAACCGAACGAACCATGGCAGTTGATATTGGCGGCAAGACATACCGAGGGACCCGACCGCAGACGGGGCGTGGTCGCCCGGCTCACCTCGACCGACCTCGTTACGTGGCACCCGACCACCCCCCTGTGGGACCCCCATCGCTTCATCACCCAGGAGTGCCCCGAGGTGTTCCAGTGGGGCGAATGGTGGTATCTCGTCTATTCAGAGTTCTCTGACGCCTTCCAAACCCGATATCGCATCGCCGCTGGACCCGACGGCCCGTGGCTGGCGCCCGAACGCGACTCAGTCGACGGAAGGGCTCGGTACGCGTCGAAGTCGGTTGCCGGAGGCGACCGCCGATTCTTCGTCGGATGGATCGCCACGCGCTCAGGCGACCGCGACGACGGCGACTGGGAGTGGGCCGGCGAACTCGCCGCACTCGAGGCTACCCAGGAGGCCGACGGCACCCTCGGGTTCGGGCTGCCACCCGAACTGGTCGCCAGCTTCATCCCATCGGGGACCATCCACCTGGCGCCGGTTGACAGTGCAGCCGCCCGCCCCGGCACGGGCGCCACGGATCGGTTCGCCGCGTGGCTCGGACCCACCCTCCCCGATCCGTGCCTCGTGACCGCCACCCTCGACATCGCGCCCGGCACCCAGCTGGGCGGGCTGCTACTGCGCACAAACGACACCGCCGAAACCGGCTACGAACTACGACTCGAGCCAGGCCGCAGCCGAGTGGTATTCGACCGCTGGCCGCGCGGCCACACCGGACCGGCGCAGTGGCAAGCGCGCGGGGACGTCCCCTACGCCGTCGAACTCGAGCGGCCGTGCCCGTTACCGCCGGGCCGTCACACGGTGCAGGTGCTGCTCGACGGATCGGTGTTCGTTGCCGTCGTGGACAACCGAGTGGCCCTGAGCACGCGGCTCTACGACCACCCGTCGGGGCGCGTCGGCCTGTTCACCTGTGATGGCGAGGCCAGCCTCAACGAGCTAAGCGTCGCCGTACGGCACTGACACCTGCGTCACCTCCCATGACCACACGTGACGCTCGTCCCGCAAGCCGGTGGGCTTCCCCGGATCGTGGAGGGTTTCTCGTGGGCCGCGACCGGTTTGGTCGGCGGTCAGGTTCTCGTAGGCGATCGGGCTAATCATATAGACGCTGCTGTGCCGCCTTCGCAGGTTGTAGAAGT
Organism: uncultured Actinomycetota bacterium; assembly: GCA_963798835.1. Classification (GTDB taxonomy): domain Bacteria; phylum Actinomycetota; class Actinomycetes; order Propionibacteriales; family Propionibacteriaceae; genus Microlunatus. Next base: position 175,041 of record CAWCVF010000009.1, read on the forward strand.
GGTAGCACCAGGGCAGCAGACCGCCCGCGCATGGTCGGGATCACTGAGCTGGTGGCGCGACAGGACCTCCCATTCCAGGCTGGAGAAGAACGCCTCCGCGGCAGCAGTCGAAGCACGATCCGACTCTGCCCATGCGGTGTGGTGGGCTTTCGAGGGATTCTCGATGCGAGAACACGCGGAGCGGCGAACGCGGGCGCGCTGCGCCCGCCTTGAACGGGTAAGGAAGGTTCTCACGAGCAGCCGTAGCCGCTTGACCGACCCTTTTATCCGGAAGTTGTCGACCGCCTGGTAGGAGGCGTGCATCCGCCACGTTGCCGACGGGCGTGAGTCGGCCTCGCCGGTACCTGGCGTCCAAACGAGTTCGCGGCGGCCAGACGGCATGGCCCCCACACTGGCTCCCAACACTCAGATTCCGTGGATTCGGGCAGAGCGTCCGTGAGCGTGCGCCCCCGTCCTACTGCGGCGTGGATTTTCCAACCGGCTACGACCCCGTTCGGATGGCTGGACGCTGAGTTGCTGTCAGGGATGCTGTCAACCCCTGCTTTGCAGACGAGACCTGGTCGTCGGGCCACTTGCCTTACAGACGCCTCACGGAGTCCGTGCGCTTCTGCGGGTGTCCTGATCTGGGCAGGGTCATTGTCATGCACTTGGTCACGCAGAAAGGCAGACGGCCACGACCGCTTCGTCCCGAAGCAGATCCAGTGGGCGGCTGTGAGTGCGGCTCGAGCGGACCAAGACCCCGTAATGGGCGCTTCCTCTATCGGCCGGGGCTTGGTGGCAGCGACCCACGGTGGACCTCTGACTGATGGGGCCGGTGGTCTTGATGGTCGTGCCGCCGACTTTGCAAGGTTCTGGCTGCGGCTTGCCGCCTGGGGCCATCCAGACCGGCCGGGTCGGCGCTGGCATGGGCGATGCTCTGGTCGAGGCGTTGTCGCCATTCGATCGAAGCAGTCTGAAGTTGTGCCGGTCCCGTGGGTCGATGGTCGCGGGGGTCGATGCCGTTGGCGGCCCGCCACACCGCGATCTCACCGATGAGGGGGGCGCTCAACTCTCGGCCCGGCGGCGCCCATGCCGGTTGGGTTGCTTCGTCGAGGGCGTGGTGTCGGACGTCATGGGCGAGGTCGGAGATCAGGTGGGATCGGTGGGCCAGGTAGTCACCCCATTCAGGCTCAGCCTGGATGGCGCGGGGTATCCCCGGTAGCCAGGGCAGTGGCGGGTGAACGTCGGTGGGTGCGCGTTCGGGGAGGCGCCAGTCCAGGACGGCGGCCATGTCTCCTGCGGTGCTGAGGTCCCGCCCGAGCGTGGCTTGGTGGAGGTGGGCCAGGGGGTGGTCACCGGTCTCGGCGGCGAGCGCGATCAGGTCGGTGCGCAGGGTCGGCCAGGCTGGCTCGTTGGTGACGCCGGGCACGATTTGGTCGGCTCGGCGGTCGAGGGCGTCCACGATGCGGGTTCCGATGAGCTGTTCGGCGGCAGCATGCAGGCCATCGGTGTAGCGCTGCACCGCCTGACAAAGTCGAGCCCCCGGATCGCTGAGCTCGCGCAGGACGGTGGTGGCTGAGGTGGGGGCGTCGTCGCGGGCCAGGATTTGTTCGAGGACCTCGGTGGGGGTGCGGGGGGCGACGGTTTCGGGTCGGATGACGGTGTGCGGGTCGCCGTTACCGACGACCTGCATGTACAGGTGGTTGGCGGTCCGTCCGCGGGTGAGCATGGTGTACAGCTGCTGCCGGGACTCCTGACCTATGGCGAGTCCGTGCATGGTGTCGGCGGTGACCCCTTGGGCGGCATGAATCGTGGTCGCATAACCAAGCTCAACAGACTCACCGACGTAGCCAGCGGGCAGCCGGGCGGTCAGGTGGCTGCGGGTGTGCCGCACCGACAGATCCCCGTGTCGGCCGATGTCGCTGATGGTCCACCGGTCGCCGTTCTTCACCCAATCACGGGCCGAAAGGCGCAGCCGGCGGTCGTTGCTGCGGGTGATGATCACATCCCCGACACTGGCCCGATTCCCATCCGCCAGCTGAACCTCAGGGCCAGCCGGGGTGCCGTTGAGTCGGTGGGTGCGGGCGCGGTAATTGAGGTCGGCCACCTGGGCGCGAGTAGGGGCGAGCATGATCGCATCCCGCCCGGCGGCCCGGTCCGCTGCCCAGGCTGCGAAGGCATCCTGTGTGGTGGTAGCCAGGTCGCCGACATGCACCCGTCCGTGATGCAGGTAGAAGTCGAGCGAGGCCGGGTCGCCGTCGCGGAGAGCGAGGGAAGCCTCCGCTTCGGCGGGGTGGGTGAAGCGGTGCAGCTCGGTCAGTTGGAGGGCGCCGTGGACGTGTTTGATGTCGCGGAGGATGCCGCCGGCGCCGATGGCAGCGAGTTGCTGGTCGTCCCCGATCAGCCGGACACTGCCACCTACAGCGACGACGTGGTTGACGACTCGGTCGAGGGTGAGAGTGTCAGCCATCCCGGCCTCATCAATGATCACCAAGGTGGACGGACCGATCCGGGCCGCCCAGTCGGTCAGCTCGCCTTGATGCAGTGACCAGGTGAACTTGGCAAGCGTGTCGGCATGGATGCCGGTCTGCTCGCGCAAGAGAGCGGCCGCGGCGGCGGACGGAGCCAGCCCGATGACCTGACCGCCGTCCTGGGCCCAAGCCACGGTGAGAGCTTGCATGGCGGTGGTCTTCCCCGCCCCGGCCGGCGCGATCGCCAGCTGCAGACGGGCGCCGGAACTGCACATAGACCGGACAAGTGCCGCCTGGCCGGCATCCAACGGGGTGCCGTTGGCCGCCAGCTCGAGCATGGCGAGATCCACCGCCGACTCGTCGACCGTTGTGCCGTCGTAGCGTCCGGCGGTGGTGATCAGGCGTTGCTCGGCGTCGAGGATGCGTTGGGAGGTGTACAGGTCGGCGCCGGCTAGGGTGTAGACCGAGGCACGGTCGACCCGCCGCAACACCTCCGGCTCCTCGATGCCGTCATCCGGCGGCGCCAGTGACACCGATCGGCTGTGCAGGACCTCATCCACCAGGAGATCGATCAAGGTTTCGGCGCTCTGAGTTCGTACGTCGGTGGTGCGAACGTGGCGTTGGGCTTCGGCTCGGACGTGCCACACCTGCCACGTCGAGCGACGTTCCTCCACCGCCGCCAGCACCCGGTCCGCCGTCTGCGTCACCCAGGCGGCGTCCACATTCACGCTGGCCGCGGGCCGCGGGGACATCGCCCAGCGGAGCATGGATTTCACGACCCGGCGGCCGCCCAACACCTCCTCTGCTTCAGCCCGCCAGGCAGCCCGTTGCTGAGCCAGCGATCGGGGTTCGTGCTTGGCCTCGCGCGTCTCGAGGGTGGCCCGCTGGGCCAGCTGCAGGGCTTCGACCGGCGTGGGTGGTCGGCCATGGTCGCGTTGGAAGGCGACGGCCAGTTCGCCTTGGCGGACGTTGATGTGGGCGCGGCGGGTGGACCAGCGCTGGTTCAGGCGGGGGTCGATGCCGACGATCTCCCGGATCGGCCGCTTGGTCGGGTCGCTGTCGAGGCGTTCGGCGAAGCGGACGCCGAGACTGGCGCGGAGGTGCTGCTCCAACGCGGTGTTGTAGGTCTCCGACGCCGCCACCTTCGCCTTGAACAGCACCCGCCCATCAATCGACAGCCAGCGCCCGTCCAACGTTTGCACCTTGTTCGCGACCGCCACATGAGTGTGCAGATCCGGGTCACCGGCCCGGCTGTCCCGGTGCGTGAACGCGGCCGCCACCAGGCCGCGGACGTTGACCTGCCGGATCCCCTGCGGGCCGGTGCGGGTGAACAACGCATGCTCCTCAATGAACCGCAATGCATCCCGCACGGCGGCCTGATGGGCCCGTTCAATGACTGCGGCGATGCCTGGGTCGGCGACGGCCCACAGGGTCGACACGCTCTTGACGGGAGAGAAGGTGAGGTCGTAGCCGGCAATGGTCTGCGTCCGTGGGCGGGAGTCTTTGGTGATCTGCCCGGCAAGCTCCCGCGCATCGATCGGCTCCCGGCCATGCTCCGCGGCAAAGAACTCCCGAGCCACCTCGGTGCGGACCCGAGCCCGGTCCGCCGCCGGCACCGGCCAATCCCCCGGCAGACCGGCCGCCGCGTTGACGGCGGCGATCCGCCTGGCGACCTCCACCCGAAACGGGCTCACGTCGCCGTCCAGGATCTTGAACGGCGCCCCGAGTCGAGTGACCGCCAGGTAGTCGGCTTCGGTCAAGTCCGGCCCTTCCATCTGCTGGAGTCGGAGTTCCGCCAAGGGGTGCATCCCGGAACCGAACAAGGCCCGCATCTGCTCTGCCGTCACCGGATCGCCGGCGTTGAGGCCGTCGATTCCGGCCATCCCAGAACCGATCCACACCCCGGGCTTCTCACCCCGTTCGGCGTAGTAGGCCGCCAGGCCGGTGTGCCCCTTCTCGGTCGAATCCAACGCCGCCACCTGACGGGTCAGATAGTCATACCCCGACCCCGCGGTCAGCTTGTGCATGCTCATCGTCACACCCACATAAGGCGATCCGGCGACCCTTGGCGGTCACTCGGACGGGGGTACGTTCCGACGGTGCAGTAGGTGTGTCGATCTCGGGCCTTCAAGAATCGGTGGGGTACGTGATCCAGGGTTGCTGCCTGCCAAGCGGCTGCCGGTCGGATCCAAGAAGGTTGCATTGGCGTATCGGGTTCGGGCGTGTGGATGTTCGATGGGTGAGCGGTCGATCAAGCAGCGGGCGCGGCTTCGTGGTTAGCCCTACTGCACTAGTGATGAAACTGATGGAGGCCACGATCGACGGTCAACGGTTGTCGCTGCGTCGGCGCTCCCTGTTGTACAGCACGAACGATCCGCGGCGGGAGCCGGCGAATTCGCAGGAACGGCACGCCTGAGCCGCGTGACGCGATGAGGTCTGGTCGAGGCGACGCGGACGCGTGGCGCAGCGGGGGTCTCGAGTCGATGCTGCTCTCGAGCCGACGCCACCGCCGTCTCCTACAGTCTCGGCGGATTTGCTTGGACTGAACTGACCGCCGAGGGATCACAATCTGTCTTATGTAGATGACATGAGATCGAATCGTCAACGTGAGCGTGAATCGTCGGCCATTCCTCCAGCTTGCCCAGCGACCAGCCCAATGCGGTCGGCGCAAATCGTTGGCCGGGCCTTGCGAACCGGGGGACGTGGAGCACCGCTCACGGACGATCGGCAGCCCAGACCATCCATAACCGTGCCGAGGTTCGTTGCCGGTGAGAGAGGAGACCCAAGGTGGAGAAGCTGCTTCTGAGCCCCGAGGAGGCCGCCGAAATGCTGGGCGTCGGCCGTTCGCGCGTCTACGACCTGATCCGCACGCGCCAGCTGCAGAGCGTGCTGATCGGCAAGTCCACGGCGCGTGCCGGTGGCGGCCGTCCATGCTTACGTCGCACGCTTGACCGAGCAGGACGCGCTGACGTGACTCAGCGGGCGAACGGTGAGGGCTCGATCTACCGACGAGCCGACGGGCGCTGGACAGCCGCTCACTATGTGCTCCGGCCGGACGGCACGCGCGTACGCCGAGCGGTCTACGGCAAGTCCCGCAAGGACGTTGCGGACCAACTGTCGACCTTGATCGACTAAGACCAAGGCTGGACTCCCGCTCGCTGTCGAGTCCTGGACCGTCGAGCGATTCGCTGAGCATTGGCTCACCCACGTCGCGGCGCCCCGCTTGCGTCCCTCGACGCTCTCGAGCTATCGAGCGACGCTGCGTCTGCACATCCTCCCGACCCTGGGCCGCGTGACACCTGCGCGCGCTGACCCCGACCCAGGTCCGAACCCTGCTTGCCGACAAGGCTGCCGTCGGCCTGGGCGTCCGCTCGGTACAGATCATCCACGGCACCTTGCGGACAATGCTGAGCGAGGCTATCCGGGAGGAGCTGGTCGAACGGAACGTTGCCGCTGTGGTGCGCCCGCCCTCGGTCGAGCGCGCCGAGGTACGACCGTGGTCGACCGAGGAGGCGAGTCGGTTCCTGACCGTCAGCGGCGATCACCGACTTCACACGCTCTTCGCCGTCGGTGTCGCGCTGGGCCTAAGGAAGGGCGAATTGCTCGCCTTGCGCTGGGAGGACGTCGACCTCGACGGTGGCGTGCTCCACGTCCGTCAAAACGTACAGCGGCTACCCGAGGTGGGCCTCGTCTTCGGTCCTCCGAAGTCGGACAAGTCGCGCCGCATAATCCCGCTTCCCGCCGTCCTCGGCGAAGGTGCTCCGAACGCACCGCGCCCGAATCAGGCCGCCGAGGCCCTTGCGCTGGGACCGGCCTGGGTCGACTCCGGCCTGGTCTTCACCTCAACGGTCGGCACGGTGATCGAGCCGCGCAATTTGAACCGCTTGTTCGATCAGCTCATCACCAAAGCAGGCGTACGCCGCATTCGTTTCCACGACCTGCGCCACACCTGCGCGTCTCTGCTGCTTGCGCAAAACGTGCCCGCGCGAGTGGTGATGGAGATCCTCGGGCACTCGCAGCTCGCCATGACGACTGACCTCTACTCCCACGTCATGCCGACCGCGCTACGCGAAGCCGCGGACGCCATGGATCGTGTCTTCGTCCAGCCGAACTAAACCGCGTTGCTGTCAGCGTTGCTGTCAACTGGCCCTGTGCGGATTGCGAGACCGCCTTCAGTCGAAGAAATGTCGCCCGGACTAGGGAAAATACTAGCGCACCCGGAGGGATTCGAACCCCCAACCTTCTGATCCGTAGTCAGATGCTCTATCCGTTGAGCCACGGGTGCAGATGCTGTTCAATAGCCTATTCAGCTGCGTGCAGCACCGTGAGAGTGTAGCGGTCCGCGCTCGTCGGACCAACCGAGAACGGCGGGTGCTCAGGCCATCGCCAGCCGGGCAGCGCGTACGCCGCTGTTCAGGCTGACCTCGCTCAGCAACCCCGGCGCGGCAACCCGATCGCCCGCCAAGAAGACCCCACTCCCCCGCTCGATCGCTGGCCGATCCTGCCACGACGCTCCCGGAGGATCCACTGCCCCGGTCCGGGCGTTAGCCAAGGACTCCAGCCGGTGTGTCGTACGCTCCCGCCAGCCCGGCAACGCCTGGTCCGCGATGGCCTCCAGACGAGCCACCCCATCAGCCTTCGACGAGTCCGCGGAGATCGGCATCTGCATCTGGACCAGATGCTCACCAGCGGGCGCGATCGTCGGGTCAGGCATGGTGAAGGTTTCCATCCAGCCACACGTATCAAGATCACTGACCACAAAAAGATCATGGCGATTCCGGTGTACTCCAAGATCAAGAAGCGCCGTCCGACCCGACGGCCAGTCCAAGGAGTCAGCACCCAGCAGCACCCGAGCCGACTCCAGTTCGGTCGCCACGATGGTGATCTCGTTCCCAATCGAGGACACGCGCGAGCCAAGCTCGATGATCACTCCGAGCTTCCGGGCGTATTCAGCGATGTCATCGAACATCGCTCCCCAGCTTCCCTGGCGGTACGACGCTGGTGGCGGCATCGAGAAGACCCGCGAGAGCCGCTCGGCAACGAAAGCCGCTGACAGCGAGCCAGGGTCGTGATGGAACACTCCCACGCCGGAAGCCGAGGCGCCCATCTCTGCAGCCTCAAGCCCAACCAATTTTGATGCCCAGGTGCGAAAAGATTGATCAATCGGCACGTCCGTACGGCGACACGCCCGCAACGCCCGGAGGAAGCCGGCAGGCGGCACGGCTCGCACCCGCCCGGCATGCCAGAACCGAAAGCGAGCCACGGCACCGAGCGGCACACCGCAGGTGACCCCGAGCAGGCCACGCTCCCGCAGCCAGGGCCAGATTGGTCCGTCCCGATAGATCACATGAGGACCCTCATGCGCGCGGTAGACCGCATCCGTGCGCGGCCGCTTACGGACCGGCGTAGAACGCCACCGACCGCCAACGGTCCGATGAGCTTCGTGCAAGGTGACCGACGCTCCGAGCTCAGCCGCCGTGATGGCAGCGGCTAATCCAGCCAGCCCACCGCCGATTACGGTTACCGCCTTCACAACTCCATACCTTGTGCGAGTGGCTCGATCTGAGCAAGCGCTCCGTGCCGACGAAAGTCACGCATAAAACGCTCGCAAAGTCTTGACCAAACCACTGAAACACTGGTATGAGCCAGATTGACAACGCTGTCCGTTCACCTATTGTTCACATGACGGCTAGGTTCTAGCGTCATTGCCAGGTGCTCATCGACACCAAGCCACCCGTTCCGGATAGGGAACTGATGTGACAGAGCTGTTCGTCGTCATCACGGTCATCGTCGTAGCCCTTATCTTCGATTTCACCAACGGCTTCCACGACAGTGCCAACGCAATGGCCGGACCTATCGCAACGGGAGCGCTTAAGCCGCGCGTCGCGGTCATCCTCGCCGCACTGCTCAATCTCGTCGGCGCGTGCCTCTCCACCGCGGTCGCCAAGACAATCTCAGGCGGCCTCTTCGATGACTCGCTGATAACGGCTCCCATCATCTTGGCTGGGCTGCTGGGCGCCATCATCTGGAACCTGCTCACCTGGCTGGTTGGATTGCCCTCGAGTTCCTCGCACGCGCTGTTCGGTGGCCTCATCGGGGCGGTCATCGTCGGTGCCGGTCTCAGCTCAGTTCACGGCTGGGTGATCGTGTCCAAGGTCCTGCTGCCCGCGATCGTTGCTCCCTTGGTCGCCGGAATCGCCGCCGCGTGGTGCACCCGGCTGGCGTACCGGATTACCCGGAAAACTCCAAGCGTGCACAGCAATTCCGGCTTCAAGTACGGGCAGGCCTTCACCGCCTCCATGGTCGCCCTTGCTCACGGCACGTCAGACGGCCAGAAAACGATGGGCGTGATTACGCTGGTGCTGATCGCTGTTAACCTGCAGCCAAGCGGCACCGGTCCGCAGCTGTGGGTGATCATCGCGGCAGGCATTGCCATTGGCCTAGGCACCTACTCGGGCGGCTGGCGCATCATGCGGACCATGGGCAAAGGGATTGTCGAGATCGAGACTCCGCAAGGTGCCGCCTCCGGCGCGGCGACCAGCGCGACGATTCTGGCCTCGGCTCACCTCGGCTTTGGCCTCTCCACCACCCACGTCAGCACGGGAAGCATCCTGGGATCCGGAGTAGGGCGTGGGGCCCAGGTTCGTTGGAGTGTCGCCCGCCGGATGGTGTTCGCCTGGTTGTTGACCTTGCCGGGAGCCGGGCTGGTCGGCGGGCTCGCCGCGTTGCTTTCCGATCAAGGAATTTCCGGTGTGGTTGTGCTGATGGTGCTACTAGCCATCGCGTGCTCGATCATCTATTTCTTCTCTCGGCGTAACAAGATCAGCCATGCCAATGTCACCGACAGCCACGAGGTGCTGGTGCTGGCTGCCGCGACGCCGCCCAGCTACGACGATGATCCCCGGCTCGAAGCACCTCAGAAACCCAAGAAGATCAAGCGGCCCAAAGCCAAGAGCGCAGCCTGATGCGTATCGACTGGGCTGCCCTCGGCATCGTCGCTGTCGTGTCCATTGCGACGTCGGTGATCTTTACGATCTTGCTTGCCGCTGGCATTCGTCTCGTTTCAGTAGCCAAGATCAAGTCGAACGAGGGCGGTTCTGGCACCGCAACCGTCTCACTGGGATATGTGCTGCTGGGTATCGCCGGATTGCTGGTGCTCTTCGGTATCTACCTGATCGTTCCGCAGTTTCATTAGCCGTTACGAGCTTCCGAGCAGCTCAAGAGCGTCACGCAGGTCCGACAGCTCATGGCCCTCGGTAAACCGCTCGATCACAGATCGCAGCAGGCTCGCCGCATCGCCAGTTTCCCCGCTGGTTAGTTCCAGCCGCCGCAGATCCGCGGCAGCGCGCAGTTCCAGAGCCAGCGCATCGCGGTTCTGCGCGGCCGCGACTTCGGCACGCAGGTGCTGTTCGGCGGCTACCGAGTTGGCGTCAGCCAAGAGCAAGAACGCGGCAGCGAGGCGGTCGATTTCAGGCTCGATGAACGAGGGCCGGGGAACTGATCAGTCTGCGAGCCCGCGATCAGGAGTAGCATTTCACATGATCATTTCGAAGTGATGCCGATCCCCAACGAAGGAAGCGCCGATATGACCGAACCTGTTCCCAACTTGGTCCGTCGTCCGGGATCTGTCACCGTCGTCGTTGTCTTGACGATCATCTCAGGCATTCTCACGCTCCTGGGTGCGCTTTTCCTACTCCTCCTCGGCGGCGCAGTGGGCATTGCGTCGAACATCGGCGGCGCGGCGGTCCTGATCTTCGGCATCCTCTATTTGATCTTCGGCATTGTGACGATTGCTGTTGGAGTTGGACTTCGCAACGGATCTCGGTTCGCCCGGATACTTGTCACGATCTTGATGGTGATCGACATAATTGGCGGCGTCATCAACCTGATCTGGTTCCGCAGCAATCAAACGGTGACATCGGCGATCATCACGATCATCGTGTCGGTCGTCGTATTGGCTCTGCTCTACAACCGCAGGGCGAGCGAGTTCTTCGCCAGCACGCCGTAGTTGAACCGAGCCCTTCGAGCTGCTCAGCGGGCTAAGCAGTTCGGTCCAGGACCTCCTTCACCAGGTCCATCGTCGTATGCGGATGCAGGAACGCGAAGCGACCGACCGTCTCCCCTTCCCATTTGGTCGGCGGAACGAAGGCGATCTGCTCGTCGTGTAACGCCTGCGCCCACTCGTCATAGTCGGCAGGCTTCCAGCCGGTCCGCCGGAACAGCACCACACCAAGATCAGGTTCTCGGATCAACTCGAGCTGTGGCGACGCCTTGATCATCACCGCGGTCTCCTGAGCGAGCCGGACTGCGGCCTCGATCGCCTCGCTGTACGCGTCGAGCCCGTAGACGGCCAACGAGAACCACAAGGGCAGCCCCCGTGCCCGACGCGTCAGGTGGTAGGCGTAATCGGTCGGGTTCCATTCCCCGTCCGAAGCATGAATGACATCCAGGTACGACGCGTCCTGGGTGTGCGTTGCCCTGGCAAGTTCCGGCTGCCGGTAGAGAAGCGCGCAGCAATCGAAGGGCGTAAAGAGCCACTTGTGCGGGTCGAGGATGAACGAATCTGCCTGCTCAATACCGTTGTATTTGTCGCGCAGTGATCGAGCCGAAGATCCCGGATCCGCCGTACGCGCCGTCGACATGGAACCACCAGCCCCGCTGTTTCGCGATAGCGCCCACCCCAGCCAGATCGTCAATAATGCCGGCGTTGGTTGTGCCGGACGTGCAGACGATCGCCGCAACGTCGCTGACATCGGGATCGTCGTCGAGCGCAGCGTTGACCGCCGCGGCGGTCAGCCGGTGGTCCGGCGTGGCGACCACTAATGCGCCCATCTCCAGCAGATTCAGCGTATTGATGATCGAGGAATGCGCGTCGGTGCTGACGACGACTCGAAGCCGTCCGGGAGCATCATCGCCAAGACGCCTCTTGACCGTCTCACGGGCAACCGCAAGAGCCGAGAGGTTGCCGGCGGACCCACCCGAGACGAAGCACCCTCCAGCCGATTCCGGCAGTCCCGCCTCATCGGCGATCACCCGCAGCACCGTGTTCTCGGCCGCGATCGCACCGGAAGCCTCAAGCCAGGAAATTCCCTGAATCGAGGCGCAGGAGATCAACATGTCGAACAGCAGACTGGCCTTGGTCGGTGCCGCCGGAATAAAACCAAGGAACCGCGGACTGTCGGCAGAAATGATGCTGGGCGCTATGACGGAGGAATAGATGCCAAGCACTTCATCGGGCGCCCGCCCGCGATCGCGGATCACGCCGTTGAGCGCCTTATACAGATCGGCCGCCGGCTGGGTGCCCTTGTCCAGCGGCACCGGATCCATCCGCAGTCGGTTCTCCGCGTACGCCAGAACGCTTCGGACCATTTGTTCGGTGGTTTGATCAACTTGGTGCATCGCTCAATCCCTTCGCCGCCCTTGATCACTATGCGCGCTGAGCCCATCGAAGCGCTACCACCATGCGCGCTGAGCCTGTCGAAGCGCTACCACCATGCGCGCTGAGCCTGTCGAAGCGCTACTCCCACTCTCGACAAGCTCAGGGCACATCACGTCAGTGCGCCCAGCGCTGCGCCCGGACGATCTCCTCAGGCGTTGCGTCGGCGAACAACTCAATCTCCGATTCCCGTACCGCGATCACCGAATCAATCAGCGCTGACCCGAGCGCATCGCGTAACACCTGATCACCGGCGAGTGCATCGGTAGATTGCCGCAAGCTCGTTGGCAGCCGCGAAATGCCGCGCTTGTCGAGCTCTTCGGGTGTCAGCGCAGCCGGATCCACATCAATTGGCTCAGGCAGCCGTGCACCGCGGGCGATTCCGTCGGTGCCGGCGGCGAGTAATCCAGCGAGCAGTAGATAAGGGTTGGCCGTCAAATCGAGGCATTTCACCTCGAGGTTGGCCGCCCAGTCGCTGCTACCCGCCGATCCAGTGATCATGCGCAACGCAGCTTCCCGGTTTTCCGAACCCCAGCAGGCATACACCCCGGCCCAGTGGGTTGGAATGAGCCGCAGGTACGACGCATGAGATGGCGCGCCAATCGCGAGCAGGGCCGCTAGATGAGTCAAGATGCCAGCGGCGAACGCCTCGCCGACCGGCGCGAGCCCGAACTCTCCGTCGTCGCCGGCCATCAAGTTCTTCCCATCGCGCCACACGCTCAGATGGACATGACCGCCGTTGCCGACGCCCTCCGCTTCTACCTTGGGTGAGAAGGAGGTGCGGAAGTTGTATCGCCGTCCCACCGCACGGATAGTGCTGCGCACCAGCACCGCAGTGTCAGCGGCGTCCACCGGAGACTCCGACGCAACGGAGAGTTCAAGCTGACCGACCGCATACTCCGGATGGAACTGGTCGACGGTGATTCCTTCCGCCCCGAGCGCTTCGACAAGATCGCGGACGTAATCCGATACGCCAACCAGGCGCGTCATCCCGTACGCCGGACCGGCCGCCGCCGAGACGAAGTCCTCCCCCTCGCCTACCGAAACGACCCATTCGATCTCGATGGCCGCTTTGATCTCTAAGCCATCGCTAGCAGCATGATCAACTAATCGTTGCAAAATGAGCCTGTTACACCGTTCGTGCGGCTCGCCGTCCTGGCGATAACGATCTCCCGGCGCCCACGCCCATCCAGGTTGCGCTGCCAGTGCAACCAGCCGCCGTAGGTCGGGGATGACGCGAAGATCGCCGACTGGGGCTGTGCCGCCCGGGGGTGCCGCCAGCCAGTCATCAAATCGGAAGTAGTCGAAGCTCGTGGAAGCACCGATGCCCCACGCAGCCAACTGCGGCAACCGATACAACGGGACACTCTTCACGCGGGCAATGCCGGCATTGTCCACGAATGTGGTCGCCACCATGCTCACACCCTGCTCGGCAAGGCTGGGCAGCAGTTGTTCAGCATGCGCGCTGCGGGCCAGCCGCTCGGCAACATCCACGGAACCACAGAATAGGGCTGAAGCGTTACGCCTGGCACGACCGGGAGGAACCAAATGTCAATGACTTCAGTTGATCTCGGGCCGCTGATTGATCACCACTGCCATGGGCTGCTATTCGATGATCTTGATCGTCTCTCCTTCGAAGCCTTGATGAACGAGGCAGCCGGCCCCTCGCCGCTGGCTACCACTTTCTTTGATTCCATGCTGGGGCTGGCGATTCGTAGGTGGTGCGCGCCGGTTCTCGGCCTGGCAGCGCATGCGTCGGCCGAGGAGTATCTCGCTCAGCGCCGGGAGTTGGGCGCGGAGGCGAGCCGGCTATTGGTGGCTGCTGCTGGTATCGAGACTTTCCTGGTTGATACCGGTCTCGCCCCCGAGGGCTTGTGTTCGCCCGAGCAGCTGGCTGGTCTGAGCGGCGGCACGGCGTACGAGGTAGTCCGGCTGGAAGCGCTGGCTGAGGAGTTGATCAACACTGGGACGGACCCGGCCGGCTTCGCTGAGGCGGTGGAGAAGGCACTGCAGGAGTCGCCGGCCGTTGCAGCGAAGAGCATCGCCGCATACCGGACCGGGCTCGAACTGACGACGAACCGACCAAGCGCTGATGCTCTCATCGCTGCCGTCGCAACCCTGCGTCCAGGTGCCGATGATCACTGTCGCATCGCGCATCCGGTGATCAATTCTTGGCTGGCCTGGACCGCGATCGAGCTAGCGATGCCACTGCAGATCCACGTCGGTTACGGCGACGCCGACCTCGACTTGTTCCGGGCAGACCCGCTCTTGTTGACTCCCTTCCTACGCGCCAGCGAGGAGCGCGGAGTGCCGGTGCTGTTGCTGCACTGCTATCCGTTCCATCGCCACGCCGCGTACCTGGCCCAGGTGTTCAGCCATGTCTTTCTTGATGTTGGCCTGGCGGTGCACAACACCGGCGCACTGAGCCGGACGGTCCTTCGGGAGTCTTTGGAGCTGGCGCCCTTCGGAAAGTTACTGTTCGCCACCGACGCGTACGGACTGGCGGAGCTGTTCTACCTCGGCGCCGAGCTGTTCCGACGCGGCTTGTCAGCCGTGCTCGGTGATCTTGTCGAGGCGGACGAAATGGCTGGCGGCGATGTCGATCACGTCGTGTCGCTGATCACCCGCGACAATGCCCGACGCGTCTACGGGTTCTGAGGTCGGCAACACTTAGCCACACGGCAACAACAGCGAACAGAGAGAGCAGCAAATGACGATCAAGGACATCGGTCCCGAGCCTCAATTCTTCGATCTTGAGCGCGAGACTGTGGACAACATCAATTACCGCACGGTCGCCTGGAGCGGTAAGTACTTGCAGCTGACCTTGATGTCGATCCCTGAGGGCGGAGATATCGGTCTCGAGATGCATCCCGAGACGGATCAGTTCCTGCGCCTGGACGCTGGCCATGGACGAGTTCAAATGGGGCCAGCCAGGGACAACCTCGAGTTCGAGCAGGAGGTCTCCGACGGATGGTGCATCTTTGTGCCAGCCGGCACCTGGCATAACGTGACCAATATCAGCAGCGAGCCGATGCAGCTCTATGCGATTTATGCGCCCGCCCACCACGAGCCCGGCAAGGTGCATGCGACCGCAGACGATGCAGCCGCAGATACTGACGACGAGCCCGCCAGCTGGTCGGTACAGCCGACATCAGCGACTGATCTTCACGCCTGAAGTCGAGGTCGCCAGACTCCCCGCTCTCCACCGGTTGGCAAAGGTATTCGAACGTCCCAGGCGTGAGCACCCTGCGCCACTACTCCCCAGCGCACTGGCACTACGCGCATTAGCCGACAGGATTCCATGATCAACAACACTGCCAGAGGCAGCTCGAATAACAATGCCGACACTGTCGCCCAGCCGACGTCAGCTCGATTGCTTGTCATCCAGTCGAACCAGGCATCGCAGATCAACAGCACACCCGTCGCAAATGCAGTGAGCATGACCATCTGACGACGCAGATAGCCGAGCACGGCGGTCGCCACGATGAGGAGAAGAAGAAGAATGTCGAAACCAACCCAGGCTTGGTCCCAGTTGTGAGTGATGTACACGTGTGGAAGCGCCACGGCAAGGTAGCCGATCCACGGAATGAGGACCACAGCGCTGATCACTGTTATCAGGATCTGCACCTCGCGCGGACCGACGGACTTGCGCTGGGCGAGTGAGTCGTTCCCTGGGGTGTTGGACAGCCGCAGGATCAGCTCGCGTCGCTGGTCAGCCGACATCAAAGCGATCTCTTCATCGGTAACCATATGAGGCATTGTGCCTGTCATCTGCGCCCTGAGCCTGTCATATGCGCCCTCAGCCTGTCATATGCGCCCTGAGCTGTCGAAGGGCGCTTCGACAGGCTCAGCACACATCTCGCCGTTCGCGCGATCAAGATTTGCTCGTTCGTACCAAGATCAATAAGGTTCTCGCAGTCAGGTTGGGCCTAGCGGCGATATTCACCCGAGCTGGGTGATTCCCAAACTGCACGAAGCAAGTGCATGATGGGACTCAGTCCATTGCGCCTTGATGCGTTCGACGAGGAGGACCATCCATGAGCATCTCCACTCGACCGGCGTTCGAGATCAACAAAAGCTTGATGAGCCCAGGAGTGGTCTTACTCTTTGTTGGTTTCTTTTTGTGGTGGGTCGGCGCAGCGTTGTCTGCTGCTGCCTTGGCCAAAGCCGCCATGAAGTGGATCGACCAACTAGAGCAGTCGCCCAGCGAGATTGCGCGTAAACGAGCCCACCAGTTCAAGGAAGCTGTCTCGGCAGGCTCGAAGGCCTGGCGAGATCAGTCCGGGGCGTAACGCCGAACAGCTACGCGTTACAGCCGCGAGAGGTATCAGTGGCGGCGGGGTTGCCGCCACCCGATCTCGAGCACCTCGACTGTCGACTGCTGCTGCGGATAGCCGGTGCCAAGAAACCTGATTGGTCCGGAGGCAACCGCGCTTGGATCCCACGGGCTGAGGGAGTGAGGCTCGAACACATCTGGGATGCGACGAAGTTCCTCGACGAGTTGATCGTAGGCGAGTCGGTTGCCGCGTTGTCGCGTCGCGGACATCCAGCTGTCCGTAGCGAGCAGATGCTCAATGCGAGCAAGATCGGCACCGAGTTGGCGCCGGCGGTGCACCAGCCATAGCTGGACTTCGTCCTCGTCCTTCTCTTCGGTCGCTGCAGCGTGGGCTGTTGCCCAGTCGTTGAGACGGTTGGCGAGCCGGCTGAGCACGCGTACGGTTTCCGGCCAGGTCAACACCGGAAGGAGGACGAACAGTGTGACTATCGCGAGCCACTGGCTGACATCAGGCATCGGATCACTGCTGATTTCTGTGCCGAGGCCGACGGCTGGATTGCCGCCGAATCTCACATTCGATATGCCTAGATTGGCTGCTGAATCGGTTCTTTACAAGCTGCGAGCCTGAGAAAGGTGGCGGAGGCGGCGGGATTTGAACCCGCGAGAGGGTTGAGCCCTCAACCCGCTTAGCAGGCGGGCGCCATAGACCGGACTAGGCGACGCCTCCCCAACAACCAAGCGCACGGCCGCGGCAGAGCGCTGGGCAAGACTACCGACCTGAGGGTACGCGAAGCAAAGCCTGACCAGCGACCTGCATTCCTCGCGAGAATCGCATATTGACCTCTCTTCGCACGTATTGTGGAGCGGGTTTTCACTTCCAAGGGCTTGCGTAGGGGATGTTGATGCCTGATCAACTCAAGCACAGATCGTGGAGCTGGCAGCTCCCCGATCAGCCTCCTGCGCCCGCACATGGCCAGCATGATGACGATGATGATCGAACCGAGCCGAGCTTTCGTCGTGCGGTGGTGTACACAATCCTGGGTACGGCGATCCCAGGGCTTGGCCTTATTGCCGGTCGAAGGCGCCTAATCGGAAGCGTCATCCTTGGTCTGTTTGCCGCAGGCGTTCTTGCCCTCGGCATCTACGCAACCGTCGACCGCCAGGACCTCCTCGGATACGCGCTCGACCCCAAGACATTGCGGCGGGCCGCGCTCGCTCTAGTGATCATCGCCTTGGTCTGGGTCGCCATCATCATCGCCAGTCACCTCAGCCTTCGCGGTCGACCGACCACGAGCCAACGGGTTGTTGGCGGCGTCCTCGTCGGCGTGCTGTCTTTCACCGTTGCCGCTCCGATGGCCGTTGCTGCGCGCTATTCCTACGTTACGGCGAGCTCAGTCGGTGCGGTCTTCAAGAGTGAGGACGAGACGAAGAGCGCGACCAGGCCAACTCTAGAGGCTACCCAAACGACGCCTGGTAAGCCGAAGCCGCAGGATCCTTGGGCCGGTAAGCCGCGCCTCAACATCTTGCTGTTAGGTGGCGACGCGGGACCCGGCCGAGCCGGCACGCGTACCGACACTGTGATCTTGGCAAGCATCAACACCAAGACCGGTGACACAGCGCTGATCAGCCTGCCGCGCAACGCGGCTCGGATGCCGTTTCCGTCGAGTTCACCACTGCACAAGCGCTATCCCTACGGCTTCACTAACGGCGACGGCCAAAACGCCGAATATTTCCTCAACGCCATGTATCGCAACGTGCCACGTGCAGTGCCCAAGGACATCTTGGGACCAACGGACAATCTTGGCGCCGACGTCCTCAAGCTCTCGGTGGGTGAAGCAACCGGCCTGCAGGTGGACTACTACGTGTTGATCAACTTGGATGGATTCAGCAAGATGATCAACGCCCTGGGTGGCATCCGCCTCAACATCAACACCTACATTCCCATCGGCGGTGACACCGATAGGCACATCCCGCCGAAGGAGTACCTCAAGCCGGGGCCGAATCAGAAGCTCAACGGTCGCAGCGCATTGTGGTACGCCCGCGGCCGCTACGGTTCCGACGACTTCGCCCGGATGGACCGGCAGCGTTGCGTGATCAATGCGATTATCAAGCAGGCTAACCCCACCAACATGCTGGCCCGCTATGAAGATGTCGTAAAGGCTGGCAAACAGCTCGTTTACACCGACATGCCCCGCGAAGTCCTGCCGCTGATGGTCGACCTGAGCCTCCGCGTCAAGGACGGCAATGTGCGCAGCGTGGTCTTCAAGTCCGGAGTTGCCGGCTTCAGCTCCTCCAATCCGGACTTCACGCTGATGCGAAAGCGAGTCAAAGCCGCTATCGGCGAGAGCAAGCACCCCAAAGAGGCCAAGAAAGCCGGCGGAGGTACCACGCAGAGTGAAAGCGTCAACGATGCGTGTGCCTACGACCCCAAGGTCGCGGCCACAGCTCGCCCGTACCGCTGAGGCTCAGCGTATTCGTTGGTAGCCGCGGTCGGCATCTAGGCGTCTGCCTATCTCGGCGGCAAGCGCAGTGAAGGTCGGATCGTCGGCTGCTCTCGGGTTGAGGACCGTCGCGTCCGCACCACCGTCCGGCTTCATGACCAATATCAACCGAGCTCCGCGTTGCGTGACGCTGTCGATCATGGACCAGTCCAGGACTTGGTGGCGTTTTTGCCTGATGATCGTGATCGATTGGTGGTTCAAGATCAAGGTCGTGCGGAGGCGTACGGTCAATACCAGCGCGACTGCGGCCAGCGCGATTGCGAAGACCATGATTGCGATGCCGGCAAGCGCCACCGCCTGAGGCAAGTCAAGAACACCCGTCAGAACGATCAGCGCTGCACCGATCAGCGCCGCCACAGCGCTGATCGCGAGTGAACGTACTGGCGGCGGTGGCGCCAATACGAACTGAGTTTGCTGCGGCTGCGGCGTAGCTGAATCGCCCACCGCTGCACCTTACGTCCTAGACAGGCGTGCAGACAGCAGCGGCGAGGGTGGGATTCGAACCCACGGAACGGTCTCCCGCTCGGGCGCTTTCAAGGCGCCTGCACTAGTCCACTATGCGACCTCGCCCGGCACAATCTGGGCGCTCGCGCGGCGAGCATCCAGATCCTAGCCGACCCGTACGTTGAGCTATGGCACGCTGTGACGGGTGAAAGCGATCGTGCCCCGTAAGCCTGGACCTCCGGACGTGCTCGAGCTCGCCGATGTCGAGACCCCAAGTCCGGGACCGGACGAGGTGTTGATCAAGGTCGCGGCGGCGGGCGTCAACAGGGCCGATCTGCTGCAGCGGCAGGGGCACTACCCGCCGCCACCCGGTGCCAGCTCGGTGATCGGGCTGGAGGTTTCCGGAACGATCGCGGCCACGGGTGCTGACGTGAGTAATTGGGCGGTCGAGGACACCTGCGTCGCGCTACTAGCAGGCGGCGGCTACGCCGAATACGCCGTCGCGCCAGTTGGCCAGGTGGTGCGCCCGCCGCTGGGGGTGGATCTCGTCGCTGCGGGAGCAGTCATCGAGGTCGCGGCAACCGTCTACTCCAACATCGAAATGATCGGACTTGGAGACGGTGACACCTTTCTCGTACACGGTGGCGCTGGAGGAATCGGCTCGTTTGCTATTCAGTACGCCAAGAGCATCGGGGCGCGGGTAATCACCACTGCAGGCAGCGAGGACAAGCTCAACTACTGCCGCTCGATCGGCGCAGATCATGCGATCTCCTACCGCGGTGACTGGGCGGCGGCGGTCCGCGAGGTGGCCTCCGATGGAGTCACCATGATCTTGGACAACATGGGTGCGAAGTATCTCGATGACCATATTCAGCTACTGGCAACCGACGGATCACTGGTGATCATCGGCTTTCAAGGCGGCCGGAGCGGGACACTCAACCTCGGAACTTTGGCGGCCAAACGAGGTCTCCTGACTGCGAACTCACTGCGCGCCCGACCGAGGGAGGAGAAAGCAGCGATCTGCCGCGGCCTAGTACAAAACGTCTGGCCATTGATCGCCGACGACACCATCAAGTTGCCGCCGCTAACCGTGTTCCCTCTCGCCGAAGCCGCCGCCGCCCACGCGCGTCTCGAATCCGGCGACAACGTCGGCAAGATCATCCTCTCGGTCGCGCGTTAGCTCCCTGACTCGGTGCGTTTCTCCGCACAAGGCCACGAATATCGCTCGATTCACCGCTTTCGGCCTGCGTTTCTCCGCACAAAGCCACATACGTGCCAGCGGGCACCTGACTCAGTGCGTTTCTCCGCACATAGCCACGAATGTCGCTCGATTCGCCCCTTTCGAGCTGCGTTTCTCCGCACAAAGCCACAAACGTCACGAGCCGGCAGCCTAGGAGCGGACCATGAAATGACGCGTCCACTCCTGCTTGAAGGACTTCGGAACTCGGGCCCCTCGCTCCACCAGAGCCGTCCTCACTCGCTGCAACGTCCGTAGCGGATTCTCATAGATGCCCTCCGAGACCACGATGAGGATCCGCCAGCCATCTTGATCAAGCCATTCACGACGTTCGAGATCATGACCCCATTGCTGAGCATCGAACGCATGCTGGCGCCCGTCGTACTCAATGATCAACTTGAACTCCGGATAGCAGAGGTCGAAGCGCCAGCGCCACTTACCACCAGCGATGCGCAGGATGAAGTTGACTTGCGGTTCGGGAAGTCCGGCGAGAACGATGAGCAGCCGAATGCGAGTTTCCATCGGAGAGTCGACCCCAGCCCGTACGAGCCGTGCGGCGCGACGAGCACGCTTGGCATTGCGACCCTCGTACGCATCGGCGGCCGCGACGAACTGCTGCGGATCTAGATCGTTGGCCTTCACTAGGCTGTCGCCCGCGATCACGAGGTCAACCAGGCTCGTCCCAACGCTAGCCAGCTCAAGAAACCCCTGCATCGGCGTGGAGATCGCTAGACCGTCAAGGACCGCGGTCTGCGCATCCTTCGTTCCCAGATGTGCAGCGACGCCAGCTCGGCGGCAGCGTGCCTCCCTGGATGCCATGCTGACGTGGATGTCGGACGAGTCAGGAGCCACCCCTCCCCACAATCGGACCGCCGTGTGATGACTCACATGCGTCGCGGCCGGAAGCCGCTTCATGATCGTTCTTGCTCGGAGCCGCAGGGTCATCATTTGGCCAGACGGAACGTAGGTGTCGTGAAAGAGACGGTTGAAGTCTCGACCGAGCAGGTCGGAGAGCGTAATGCCCAACGCGCGTGCCTTGGCTCTAGTGAGGACGATCGGGCCTGCGCTTGCTGTCATGTCGGGAGTCTCCTGATCTCCCGCTCGATCGTGCGCACCAGACGAAATCTGTGGATTGCTCGACTTTGGTGGCTGTGGATGAAGAGCGATGCCACGAGCCACACTGGTCTCGACATTCGTGCCCTTGTGCGGAGAAACGCAGCCCGAAAGCGCCGAATCGAGCAACATTCGTGGCTATGTGCGGAGAAACGCACCGAGTCGAGGGTTCGAGCAGCATTCGTGGCCTTGTGCGGAGAAACGCAGCCCGAAAGCGCCGAATCGAGCAACATTCGTGGCCTTGTGCGGAGAAACGCCGCATCCAAGAGGAAAGTTATGAGGTCCAGGCCCGCCAGAGGCGGGCGTATTCACCCTCCGCCGCGACGAGCTCGGAATGGCTGCCCAGCTCAGCGATCCGTCCGTCGATCACCACCGCAATGCGATCGGCATCGTGAGCGGTGTGCAGCCGATGCGCGATCGCCACGACGGTACGGCCCTGCAGCAAAACGGCCATCGAACCTTCGAGATGCCGAGCCGTGTGGGGGTCGATCAAGGAGGTGGCTTCGTCCAGCACCAGGGTGTGCGGGTCGGCGACCACCAGCCGAGCCAGTGCGATCTGCTGCGCCTGCGCAGGAGTGAGCCTCTGATGACCAGAGCCCAGCATCGTGCCAAGCTGCTCCGGCAGGCGCTGCACCCAGTCCCAGGCATCGACAGTCTGCAGCGCCTCGATGACCACGTCATCGGCTGAAGACTCGCGAGCCAAGATGATGTTGTCGCGCACCGAACCGACGAACACATGGTGCTCTTGGGTCACCAGAGCGACCTCCGTCCGAAGCACCGGCAGCGGCAGTTCTGTGAGTTCCACCTCACCCACCGTGACCGAGCCGGTACGCGGCTTGTTGATGCCAGCGAGCAGCCGACCCAGCGTCGACTTGCCGGATCCGCTCGGCCCGACGATCGCCAGTCGCTCACCAGGACGCAGTGCGAGGTCAACTCCGTTCAGCACGTCGTCCTCGTCGTAGTAGGCGAAGCGCAGATTACGCCCGACGAGCCGGTTGCCGACGGGCAATCTGTCGCCAGCCTCACGATCTTGCGGGACCGATGCGATACCGAGCAGTCGAGAGGTCGAGGCGATGCCCACCTGCAGCCGGTCCACATTGCGAATCAGCCGATCAAGAGGCTCAACCAGCGCTTGCACGTACAGAGTTGCCGCGGTGACCTGACCAAGAGTCACCCAGCCCTGCATGTAGCCGACTGCGCCCAAGATCAACACCATGACCAGCGGCGTGTCGTAGGCAAAGCCGATCACAGCGAACAGCAGGTTCCGCAGCGACATGGTGTAGCGCTCGGCCTGGCCGGAGACCGCGATGTCCACGTCGCCGCGCTCGATCCGGCTCCGCTGCAGCCCGAGCGCCTCGACCGTACGCGCTCCCTCGACTGTCTCGGTGAACGTGGAGTTGATCTGGGAGTAGGTGCCTCCCTCGGTGATGTAACCCTTGGGCGCCCGCTTGATGTAGCGCCTGGCCGCAATGATCAACAAAGGAGCCGTCACCAGCAATGGCAGAGTCAGGAACGGCGAGTTCGCCAACATCGCCACGACAGTCAGCAGCGTCGTCATTCCGGCGATCACCGACTCCGGCAGACCGAAGCGGACGCTCATGCTCATCGTGCTCACATCGCGGGTCACTCGGGTAACCAGGTCGCCCGTGCTCGCGCTCTCCACCTTCCCTAAGGGCAGCCCGAGTACGGTCCGCACCACGTACTCGCGAGCCTCGGCCAGCAAATCTTGACCGAAGAGTGTCGACATCCAAAGGGCGAAGAAAGTCAGCACTGCCTGCACCACCACAACACCGGTGACTGCCAGCGCGAGCCCGTTCAGGCTCGCAGCCAACGTGCCGCCGGCCGAGGCTTGGTCCACCAGCGAACCAAGAATGCGTGGCACCACGAGGCCAGCCAGAGCAGCCAGCGCGTGCAACAGGATCATTGCCGTGATCATCAGGCGCCGGGTGCGCATCAGTCGGGATGCGAAGGCACCCACCGCACGCCGGTCAGCGACGGGGAGTCCTCGATCGGGATTGCGGGATGCGGCGAAGAACTCCTCCGCGCGCCGCTGTCGCAGCAGGTGACGTTGCCGCCACGCCCGCAGCCTCGACCTGACGGAACCACTCCGCGGTGGCAGTAACTCCGCCGGCACTTCCGGTGCCGGAGCGGTCGACCGCCAGGTCTCGGCCGACCCGCGCAGACCCATCTGCAAGTCAGCCATGGGATTCCTCCGCCGGCTCGTCGAGAGCGCGCGCCACGGTACGCCGATAGTCCGCGTTGCTCTCCAGCAGTTCCTCGTGGGTTCCGTATGCGGTGATCTTGTTGTTAAACAAGAAAGCCACTCGGTCCGCGTGATGCAGCAGGAGTGGCGAGGCCGTGGTTGCGATCGTCGTTTTGCCGCGACGGTGGGTCACTAGCCGCTCTGCGATCAAGGCCTCGGTATGCGCGTCGACCGCAGAGGTCGGCTCGATCAAGATCAATATTTCAGGATCAAGGCCTAGCGCTCGCGCGAGCACCACCCGCTGCCGTTGCCCCCCGGATAGGCCGCGGCCACGTTCGTCGATGCGACCCTGCCAACCTCCGTACATGCCAGCGAAGACGTCCTCCGCGGCGGCGGACCGGAGGGCAGTCTCGGCCTCCTCCAAGCTGAGTCGGCCATGAGGATCAACAACCGACTGCAACGTACCGGCGAAGACCTGGCTTGCGGTGTCGCTGACCATGATCCGCTCCCGAACCTGATCAATCTCAACGTCGGCCAGATCCACACTGCCCAGACTGACGCCCCACTTCTGTCCAGCGAGTTGTCGATCTCGCTCGACCATCCGCGCCTGCTCGGCACGCTGCAGCTTCCGGGCCCGGCGCGCCGCGCGGCCCTTGAGCCCGTCCGCGACATCCAGGCTGACGGGTTCGTGATCACTCGGCAGGTAGCGGCCCAGCCGATCGGCCAGCGCAGCGGAGTCGTCCGGGACCGCACTGACGACGATCGTGAACTCCCCCGGCTGAGCAGCGAATCCAGACTCTTGATCATGCAGGACGCCGCGATCAGGCAGCGTCAACGGCGGCTGTGGGGTGTGCCACGGCGGCCGCTGTTCCAGCACAGCAATCGTCTTGCGCGCCGAAACCACCGCGCGTACCCACTTCTGTGCCAGTTCGAAGAAGGTCTGAATAGGCCACACCATGAAGATCGCGTAGCCGAAGAAGCTGATCAACTGGCCGACGCTGAGTTGCCCGCTAACCACCTCACGGGCACCCAGCCAGGTCAACGCGACGAGGAACAAGCCCGAGAACAGCACGCTGGTGGCGTCCACTGCACCCTGCCAGATACCGGCCGAAACGGCGGCCTGCCGGGTCCGCTGTGACTGCTCGGTGTAGTTGCGGGAGAAGGTTTCCTCGCCGCCAATACCGCGCAGAATCCGCAATCCGGCAACGATGTCGGTTGCCAACGACGTCAGGTCGGAGGTCCTGGTTCGCTCGATCTCCTCACGGCGTTGCAGCGGCCGAAGCAGCGGCATCGCAAACACCACAATCAACGGTGCCGTCACCAGCACCACAATGCCGAGCGTGACCGATGTGGAGAGCACCAAGCCAGCGATCACGAGGTACGCGATCAAGGCGCCGGCAAACCGCGAGACGACCTCGGTCAATGAGCCGAACTCGTCGGAGTCGCCTGCCGAGACGCTGAGGACCTCGCCGGTCGGCGTACGCTGCGGCAACACATGCCCCATCTGGGTCGCCTTGCGGGTGACCAGCTTCATGGTGCCGTACATGGCGACCAGCCAAGTCCGCACTACGAACGTATGACCGAGCACACCCGCAACGATCCCCGCGATCACCAGACCGAACATGATCAAGCTGAGTCGCAACACTGTCGTCATGTCGTGCGGCACTATGCCCTCGTCGACGATCTTGCCAACGATGTAGGGACCGACCGAGCCCGGCAGCCATTCGATCACCGCGATGAGTGAGCTCAGCACCAACGCCGGCAGCTGCTGCCACAGCAACCAGCCGAGGAAACGCGACGCACTGCGGGTATCAACATCTAAGAAGTCGCGTCGGGGCAGCCGCCTACGCACCATCGGCCGCCTGCTTGGAGCGGACGTGGTGTACGCGGAAAAGTCCAGCCCCGCCATGTCCGGGACCAGCGGCGGGAAGTCGTGCATGACCACGTCAGCGTAGGACGTGGCTGCTGATCGACTCCACCGGTTTTCGCCTTACCGACGCTGGGTACAAGCACCCCTGAGACACATCTCTCTTTAGGATCTACAACCATGACTACTGACTCGACAGCCGGCAACGAAGAACCCGAAATGCCCGGAGTCGCCGGTGCGACCGATGACGGACGGGTCTACATCGTCACGCCGGAGGCGATGGCGGTCGAGGGCCCCCCACGCGAACGGACAGAGGACGAGGAGACGGCCGGTGATCAGGAGCCTAGATCAGTAACCGACCTGGTCGAGCAGCCCGCCAAGGTGATGCGGATCGGCAACATGATCAGGCAGCTCCTCGCGGAAGTGAAGGCAGCTCCGCTCGACGATGCCAGTCGGCAGCGGCTCCGGGCGATTCATGAAACCTCGATCCGGGAACTCAAGGACGGTCTAGCGCCGGAGTTGGCTGCGGAACTGGAACGGATCACCTTGCCCTTCAGCGATGACACCACGCCAACCGACGCCGAGTTGCGGATTGCTCAGGCTCAATTGGTGGGCTGGCTCGAGGGTCTGTTCCACGGCATCCAGACGGCGCTGTTTGCCCAGCAGATGGCCGCTCGGGCGCAGCTGGAGCAAATGCGCCGAGCGCTGCCGCCCGGACCGATGGCACCACTGTCTCCTGAAAACCCGTCTCGCGAAGGCACCGGCGGCATGTACCTGTAAAACGGCGTTTCGCGCCAAACCTGAACCCTGGCAAAGAAGACCAGGGAAAGTTCCTGAGAAACCCGGATCGGTGGGAACCGGGTATCGCACGCTGCCGTCCCAGGCGAGGTCTGTTGAGACCGGAACCTCGGAAAGAGACACATGTCTACATCGATCACCCACACTGCCAGCCGCGCCAGGGCCCGATGCGTCGAGCTGGCCGGAGTATTCCAAGATCAACTGCTCGAGGAGCCGCTTCCGCCAGGTGCCCCTGCGACGTTGCGGCATCGCCAAGAGGCCTTAACCCCGCTCCTGCCGCAAGCCCCGATGTTCGCTATAGATTGAGACTGGCAAGGAGTGAAATCTCCTTGCCTTTGTCTTGTCGTACAGCGGTGTGCCTTCGTTTCGGGTGAATCGGCCGCGGGTAGTTTTATCGAGCGGACAAACTGCGGAGCAGAACCGAGCAACGGGACAAACCCCCTAGTCCGCCGGGCAGAAGGGACTCAGATGAGTGGCACCGCATGGATTGTTGTCGCGATAGTCGTCGTTGTGATCCTGGCCGTGCTGGCGTTCGTATTGTTGAATCGCCGGTCCGCAGCGACACGTCGGGCACGCGCAGAGAAGATCAGGCAAGAGGCAACCGAACGGGCAGCGGAACTGGATCGGAAAGAGGCCGAGGCGAACGCCATGGCCGCACAAGCCCAGGACGCCCGGGCCGAGGCTGATCGGCTGGAGTCATCGTCGGCTGAGCAGCGTCATCGCACAGGAGAGGCCCGCTCTGAGGTTGAAGAGGCGTTGCGTAAGGCAGACCGTCTTGACCCCGACACGAGGAACCGTGGGGTAGCAGACACGGGTTCTGCACGGGGGACCGATGAGGCGTACGGCGACCGAGGGGTACGTGAAAACGACGTACGTGACCGTGACGTCCGAGACGGCGGAGTCAGAGACGATCTCGGGCGTGACGATCTCGGGCGTGACGATCTTGGTCGTGACGATCTTGGTCGTGATGATGTGCGGCGCGACGATCTGGGTCGCGACGATGTTGGTCGAAACGATGTGCCTCGCGGCGACGTGGGCGACCGCCCAGCCGACGACAGGTACACAGACCCGCGTCGTTAACCGAACCAGGCACGGAGCTCGGCGGCCGGGCCCCCATCGTCGATTGTCTTGGTGACGTCGTTGGCGGCTGCTTTGACCTCGTCAGTGGCGTCGCCCATGGCGACTCCTCGACCAGCCCAGCGCAGCATCTCGATGTCGTTTTGGCCGTCGCCGAAGGCCAAGACATCGGCGGCCGAAACGCCGAACCCAGCGGCCACTTCGGCGAGCGCGGTCGCTTTGTTCACCCCGTCGGGCGCAATGTCGAGCCAGCTCCCCCAGCCCACGAAGTAGGTCACGCCATGCATTCCGAGGTGCCGAGCCAAGGCCAAGAAGTCGTCCTCGGATCGAGTCGGGTCTCGCAGGATTACCCGAGTCACCGGGCGTGAGCTGAGCTGCTCGGCATCCTCGATGATCAAGTCGCCGGTCAGGTCGTCTCCAGGGAATCTCTCGTTGAGTCGATATCCGCGACCGATCTCCTCGACCGCAATCAAGGTGCCCGGCGCAAATTCCTCGACCTGAGCGATCACCGGCCGCGGATCGAAGGTGATCGCCTTGATGATCTCCTGGGGTGGATACCGCATCACCACCGCGCCATTGGAGCAGACCGTCGGACCTGGCGGTAGCCCGAGCTCGTCAAACACCGGCTTGGTGCCGTGCCACGATCGGCCCGTCGACAAGACCGCCGGCACACCGGCCTGCATGATCAACGCAACGGCCTCGGCCACTATTGGCGGTAAGAATCCGTTGCGATCAACCAAAGTGCCGTCAATGTCCAGCGCGACCATGCGAGGACGCCAGCCGTCGTCTGCATGTCTCAACGCGGGGTCAGAGCCTCTCGGCCTCCAAGGTACGGACGCAGCGCCTCCGGAACACGTACCGAGCCATCAGCCTGCTGGTGATTCTCCAAGATCATGATGATGGTTCTGGTCATAGCGCAAAGCGTGCCGTTCAAGGTGGCGACTGGTGCCGTTCCAGAGTCGAACCGAGCCCGGATGTTGAGCCGTCGCGCTTGGAAATCGGTGCAATTGGACGCCGAAGTGATCTCCCGATAACGATCTTGAGTTGGCAGCCAGCCGTTGCAGTCATACTTTCGCGCAGCGCTTAAACCAAGATCACCAGCGGCCAACTCGATCACTTGGAATGGGATCTCTAGGGCGGAGATGAAGTCCTTCTCCCATTGCAGCAGCCTCCGGTGCTCCGATGCTGCCTGCTCGGGAGCACAGAAGACGAACATCTCAACCTTGTCGAACCAGTGCACCCGAAAGATGCCTCTGGTGTCCTTGCCGTGTGAGCCTGCCTCGCGCCGATAGCTGGGGCTGAATCCGACATACCGCCGCGGCAACGTTGCAACATCGAGGATCTCGTCTGCGTGATAGGCCGCGAGCGGCACCTCTGCCGTACCGACCAGATAAAGATCATCTTCTTCGAGGTGATAGACGTCCTGAGCGGCCTGACCGAGGAAGCCGGTGCCCTCCATCGCATGTGGCTTGACGAGTGAGGGTGGAATGAACGGGATGAAGCCGTTAGCCGTCGCGGTCTGCATCGCGAGGTTGATCAAGGCGAGCTCCAGTTCTGCACCTTGGCCGGTGAGGTAGTAGAACCGCGACCCAGAGACCTTGGCGCCACGTTCCACATCGATAGCGCCGAGTAGCTGGCCGAGCTCCAAATGATCTTTAGGTCGGAACCCTTCGGCACTGAAGTCGCGGGGGATACCGACGCTCTCCAGTACGACATAGTCGTCCTCCCCGCCGTGCGGCACGTCGTCGAGAACCAAGTTGCCAACCTGACGCAGCATTTGGTCGAAGGCGATGCTGATCTCGTTCTGTGCCGCCTCCGCCTTCTTGACCATGTCGGCGAGTTCCCGAGTACGGCTTAGCAGCGCCGCCCGATCTGCGCCTGAGGTCTGCGCGACCTGCTTGCCGAGCGTCTTCTGCTCGGCGCGGAGCTCTTCAAACTGAGCGATCGCGTTGCGGCGCGCCTCGTCTGCTTTGATCAGGTCCTCTACCAAAGACTCCGATTCTCCGCGGGCCCGCTGCGAGGCCCGTACTCGGTCTGGATCGAGACGGAGCACCTTGACATCAATCACCGGGCAAGCCTAACCAGTTGGTTTGTTCGAAGCGATTCGGTTGTGATCCGCGCAACAACCCATCACTGTGTTGAGTCTGGCTGCAATGATGAAGCGGTTATGGTCCGCCGCCCCCCGACCCGATCATCGGTCCTGATCGCGATCTTGTTATTGCTCGCGTTTGTCGTCTGGACCTGGCTCACCTTCACTTCAGCCGCATTCGCGGCTCTTGATCAAGCAACAATGCCCCCACCGGTCGCACCGGGCTCCAGGACTGCAGAGATCATCGGAGCGTTCGCTCTGGTCACCTGGCCGGGATTTGAGTACGCCGCGCTGGCCGGAATTGCCCTGTGGGCGATACGGCGACGATTGCGTCAGCTCGCGGTGGCTCTGGTCCTGGCAATCGCCCTCGGCTGGGCGGGTGCCGATCTGCTCAAGATCATCTTTCATCGGCCCCGACCCGAGCAGGCGCTCGACTTGCTCACGGCAACCGGCTACGCCTACCCATCTGGCCACATGACTGGCGTCATGATTTTGTCCATCGCCGTAGGCGCAACCTTCGCCGTAACAAGACAAAGCGTTCGAGCGCGGATGTTGTGGCAGCTCGGCTCCGGCCTGCTGGTGCTCGCCGTCGCGTTCAACCGCTGGATCACCGGAGCGCACTATGTCACCGACATCGTCGGTGGTGCCTTGTACGGCGCACTTGCTGCGACCGTTGCGCTCCTTATCGCCGGGGTCAAAGTGCCCATTCCGCACGAGCTGGTCGGCGAGATCGTCCGTAGCCGCGCTATCGCCGAGGAATCGCCAGCCGCTCCATTGCGGCGCGCCGCAGTGATCTTCAACCCAACTAGGGTCACTGACTGGATCACCTTCCGGCGTCATGTGGAATACGAGCTGAAGACTCGAGGCTGGGATCGAGCGCTATGGCTTGAAACCACCACCGACGATCCCGGCCAGGCGATGACAGCGCAAGCCGTACGCGAAAACGTCGACCTGGTCCTTGGAGCGGGCGGCGATGGCACGATCCGAGTGATCTGTTCCGGTTTGGCTCACACCGGAATCCCGTTCGGTCTGATCCCTGCTGGTACGGGCAATCTGCTGGCCCGCAACATCGGCATCCCGCTAGATGAGGTGGCCGCCCTCGGCGTGGCCTTCGATGGCGTGGATAAGGCGGTGGATCTCGTGCGAGTCAAAGTTGATGATGAACCGCCTGATCATTTCGCCGTGATGGCAGGCATTGGCTTGGACGCGGTGATCATGGAGGGCACAGATCCGAAGATGAAGAAGGCGGTGGGTTCGGCTGCCTATTTTGTCTCCGCCGCGCAGAATGCGAATCATCCCGCAATGCATGCCACCATCGCGGTCGATGATCAACAACCGTTCCGGCGCCGCGCCAGCGTCATCGTGGTCGGCAATGTCGGTTTCTTGATGGCCAGCATCCAGCTGATTCCTGATGCCCGTGCCGACGACGGGAAGTTGGACGTGCTCGTCGCCTCGCCGCGTACGTTCCGCGACTGGGTCAGGTTGACTACCCGTGTGCTGACGCGGCGACGGCGACCCGATGATCAGCTTGATCGGTTAACCGGACGCAAGGTGACGATCTCGGTCGAGGAGCGTGATCAATTCCAACTCGACGGCGACAATGTCGGGGAGTGCCAGACGTTGACCGCTGAGATCGTGCCGGCTGCGCTGCGGCTCCGAGTACCGAAGCCGGTCAGCGAGCTAACCGCGAGTGACGGCGAAGTCAGAGCTGTGAGCGGCTCCGGCCGAAGTCACTCAACCGATGCCCCGACGATCAGCCGCGTAACTTCTGCAGCCAGGTCTCGGCCGCGGCGTACTCCTCATTAGAGGTGCCGCGCCGGATGATCGACTCGGTCAGATCGGCCCTGGGGTAGCTGCCGAGGAACACCACATCGCGGCAGACCCGATGCAGTCCCATCATCGCTTCAGCCATCCGGGCATCGTCGACATGACCTTCCGCGTCCACGCTGAAGCAGTAATCACCAAGGCTCTTCTTGGTCGGGCGCGACTCGATGCGGCACAGGTTCACGCCGCGGCTGGCGAACTGCTCGAGGATCTCCAGCAACGCACCCGGATGGTCGTCACGCATGAACAAGACCATCGTCGTCTTATCGGCGCCGGTGGCCGGGCCGACCGGAACCGGCCGCGAGACCAGCACGAAACGGGTGACCGCATCGGGATTGTCGGCGATGCCGGTGGCCAGCGATGTCAGCCCATGCAGCTCGCCGGCGACTTGGGCACAGATCGCCGCATCGAATCGGGAGTCCGGGTCGGCTACCTCGGCTGCGGCCGCCGCTGTGGAGCCGCCTTCGGTGATCATGGCTTGAGGCAGGTTGCTGGCCAGCCAATCACGGCATTGCGCTGCTGCGTGGGGGTGGGTGAGCACCCGGCGTACGTCCTGGATCTGAGTGCCGTTGCGCGCGAAGAGAGTGAACTGAACGGGGAGCAACACCTCGCGGATAATGCGCAGCGGCTCCCCGTAGGTCAGATTGTCCAGCGTCGCGGAGACCCCACCCTCGACCGAGTTCTCAATCGGGACCAAAGCGGCGGCGACGTCGCCGTCGCGGACAGCTTGCAGCGCAAGCCCGACGGTCGCGTACGGCGCGGGCTCGTCGGGCAGCGCGGGCAGCGTGAGCAGCGCCTGGTGCGTGAAGGTTCCGACCGGTCCGAAGTAGCCGTAGTGATTCGGCGGGACTGCGAGCACCGGCTCAGGTTATCGCTGTGACCGCCGGCTCCTTGACCATTTCTCACCAGGCTTGGGTACAGCAGGGCTCATCGGTGTAACGCCCGCATGCCTGCAGTGACTAATGATCATGTCTCATCACTTCGACAGTCCCACGGCAATCCAGGATGGCCGTCTGAATCTATGCGATGTCTACGCATTCGCCGGCAAGCCTGGGCATTCGGTACTGATCTTGACAGTCAACCCGGATGCCGGACGTTCATCGCCGACCACCTTTCGGCCTGATGCTGTCTATGAGTTCGTCATCGGCGACGCTGTCACCGAACAGCAGTCGTGCCTACGCGTGCTGTTCTCCGATCCCTTACCCGATGGCAGCCAGACGCTGCGGGTGCTGGCGGGACCTGATTCCGACGATCGTGGACGGGGAACTGAGATCGGGCGCGGCACGACGAACGAGGTCAGTCGACTTGACTTCGGCGACAGCCCTGGCCACGTCTGGGCTGGCTTGGCGGCCGACCCGTTCTGGGCCAACGGGGTTGCCCTAGCCGGGTTCCTGGCTGGGATCGCGGAGGGCCGCTACCAGCCGGAGATCTTCGACGAGCCCGCGAATGTTTTCGACGGACGCAACATCAGCGGGCTGGCGTTGGAGGTCCCGGACCGACAACTGGGGACTGGACCGGTATCGGTGTGGGCGCGGATCACCTTGTATGGACACGCCCCGCAGCGACAAGTAAGCCGGATGGGCCAGCCCATGCTCAGGCCGCTGTTCTTCAACGTGCCGGGCGAGGAGACCGAGGAGCTCAATAGCGGCCGTCCCTCGTCAGACGTTGAGCACTACCAGGACAGGATCATCCGGACAGCGGAAACGGTTGGCGGGTTAGCCGGCGTCGCCGATCCCCAACGGCACGCTGCCAAGGTTGCTGAGGCCTTTCTGCCAGACGTGTTGCGGTACTCACCGGGCTCGTCAGAGGCCATCCGCACTGGCGGAGTTCATGGGCGCGCTCTGTCTGATGATGCGTTCGGCACGGCCGTTTCGTTGCTCGCCGGTCACCCGCTGGCAGGCTCGAGCGCGCCGTTCGCCGCCTCACCGATCTTCCCCTACCTGCCGGGCCCTCATGCCGGAGAGCTGCCCGCACTGCTCGAGCTGTTCGGTTTGCGCGCTCCAGGTGTGGATCCGACAGCTGCGTAGACCACTAAGCAGCCTGCCGTACGCCCAGCCGCTCGGCCGCCGTCTCGCCGCGCCGCGCCACCGGGGTCGAGGTCGTTGCGGCAGCCAGTCCCGACACGGGCATGCCTGAGTAGATCGATTCGGCCCGCTCGACGACGTAGGTCTCATGCCAGATGCCAACGGCACCCGGAGCCTTGCGCACCTGCCGGTTGAACGCCGCCCAAGCCGGGCGGTGCTCTGAAGTTCGGTCGCTCGCGTACGCGTAGAGCTTCTCCTGAGAGCTCCAGTACTGCACCACCAGCGGGCCGCCGGCGCCGATCATCAACCGGTAACCGAGCAAGCCGGAGTCGGGGTCTTTCGACAATTCGGCCAGCATTCTCGGCATCGCGTTGAACACCGGCAGCCAGAGATCCGGCCGCCACGGCTTGTTGATCCGCATCCCGATCAGGAATACGACAAGATCACCGTCATAGTCATGGGTCATCCGGCCCGAGATCACCTTTGCCATGAAATCTCTCCTATTAGATAGTGCTACTCTCTAATATTAGAAAGTGGCACTATCCAATGTCAAGGGAGCGAGGATGCGAATATCCGAGCTGTCGGCGCAGACCGAGATCCCCGTTGCAACGATCAAGTTCTACTTGCGGGAGAAGCTCCTGCACGAGGGCGTTCGGACCGCGGCGACTCAGGCGCAATATGACGAAACCCATGTGGCTCGTCTTCGACTGATACGCGCGCTGCTGGGTCCTGGCGGGCTCTCCGTTGCGGCGGCGCATCAAGTCATCCAGGCGATCGAAGATCCTCCCGAGTCTGTGCACGACCTGCTTGGAGTGGCGGCAAGTGCGGTTGCCGGACCGAATCTGGAGGACGCTCTCCGGGCACTCGATGAGGCCGGCTTCAACCTTCCCGAGGGAGCCCTCGAGGTCTACACCGACCACATGCGCCAGATCGCTGAGTTTGAGATCGCCAACTTGCCGGCCGACTCACCGGCTGCGGCCGTACGGTACGTGGTCCTTGGAACGGTGCTCCTTGAGCCGGTGATCCTTGCTCTCCGGCGAGTGGCCGAGCAGGAGGCTTCGGCTCGCCGCTTCGGCTGAGCAGGCATCTGTGCCCTGAGCCTGGGCCTGTCGAAGGGCCACTGATGCATCTGCGCCTGAGCCTGTCGAAGGGCCGCTAAGCCCGCGATTCGACAAGCTCACCGCGCATATGTGCCCTGAGCCCGCGGTTCGCCAAGCTCACCGCGCGTCCGTGCTTCGAAGCCTGCGAGACTGGCCGGCGTGGCGGTCTCTGAGAGCTTTATCGCCGGTATACCGAAGGCTGAGCTGCACGTACACCATGTTGGTTCGGTCCCGCTACGCGCAGTTGCCGAGCTGGCAGCAAGGCATCCCGGCACCGTTCCAGATGATCCGGACGAGCTAGCGAGGTTCTTCGTCTTCACCGACCTCAGCCATTTCATCCGGAACTACCTGGCCGTCGTCGACCTCATCAAGACCGCCGAGGATGTCCAGCTGATCACCCACGCAGTTGCAGCCGACATGGCGGCTCAGAACATCCGCTACGCCGAGCTGACCGTGACGCCCTACATCTCGATCAGCGATGCGTTGCCAGCCGAAGCCTTCCTCGAGGCCATTGAGGATGCCCGCCAGGCAGCCAGGCGGGATCATGGCCTGGAACTGCGCTGGATCTTCGACATTCCAGCCGACTTCGGCATCCCGGCAGCCGATCTCACCGCATCAGTCGCTCTTGATCATGACGTGCCGGGACTGGTCGGCTTCGGACTCGGAGGCTCGGACCTGGGGTTTCCGCGTTCGATGTTTCGGAATCAGTTTGATCGGGCTCGGGCGGCGGGGCTGCACAGCGTCCCGCACGCTGGAGAGACCGCCGGGCCGGAGAGCGTCTGGGAGGCATTGACCAGCCTCGGCGCGGAGCGGATCGAGCACGGCATCGGGGCCGTTGGCGATCAGCGCCTGCTCGAGTACTTGGCAGCGCACAAGATCTCGCTCGATGTGTGCCTGACCTCCAATGTCGCCCTACGCATCGTGCCCGATCTTGATCATCATCCGATCCGGGAGCTGGTCGCGGCCGACGTGCCAGTGACAATCAATACCGACGACCCACCGATGTTCAGCACCGATCTCAACGCCGAATACGCGATCGCAGCTCGGCTGCTGGAACTGGACGAGAGTGGCCTGAGCGCGTTGGCCCTTGCGGCCGTCGACGCCTCATTCGCTAGCGCGGACACCAAGGCCGAGCTCCGCGCCGAGATCAGTTCTTACGCCGCGACGCCAGCTCGCTGACCGGTATCGCGGCAGCCGCACGCGCCGCCTGTGACGGGGAGCTGCGAGTTGATCCAGCCTTCGCGGCCGGCGTACCCGACTCGGAAAGTCCCGCTGCCGAGGCGTTGGGTGGCGCTTTGGACTTCTTGAAGGGGAACAGTTCCGGGCGATCAGGCTGCCGCCACCACAAGATCACGGCAAGCACCATTGCCATCTGGATGATCGGCGAGATGGTGTCACGTATTCGGGTGGCGGTGAAGTCAAGAGCTGAACCTATGTCGATCGCGCGGCCGGGCACGTACGCCATCGACAATGCCGCGCCTCTGATCACCATGATCTTGTCAAGCTTGCTGGCCGCGAGCACCGCGAGTGGCGACCAAGCCAGCAGGTCGTACCAGGAGAGCGTGTACATGGAAGTGATCAACCACGCCACCGACAGCACCAACGCTGTCCGGAGTCCGATGGTAAGAGGATCCCGACGCAGGTCGGTATCCTTGGCCAGCCCGGGCGCCGCGGTCCACGGCACGACCCGCGACAGCATCCACGCGAGAATGATCAAGCCGATGTAGGAGATGACGCCGACAATGATCTTGGCGCGATATCCCGTCATGAACAGGTAGAGGAAGCGATACAGCGGGTTGGCCCACGAGCCCACTGAGACGTAACCGCCATTGCGCAGGGACTGGAAGAATGCCGTCGGCTGCCAAAGCACGTACGCCAGACCCATCGGAACCGCGGTGCCGAGGCAGAGCAGCAGCGCCTTCTTGGGTTCTCGCCGGTATGCCCACAGCATGGCGAGACCCCAGAGGCCAATGCTGACCTTGGCGCATCCCGCGAGCCCAATCCCCAGACCGGCAATGAACGGGTTCTTACGCATGAACAGCAGCCCGGCGACGGCGAACATCACCGCCAGCGCCTCGTTATGAGCGCCCGCGACCACAGCCCAGATCAGCAACGGATTCGCGATAGTCAACAGCGCAGCTCGGCCCTGGCGGCGGGGATCGCCGTGCGCCAGCATGACGACGCCGGCACAGGCCAGGATGAACGGCACCACCGAGAACACTTGCAGCCAGAAGACGATGTCGTGCATGTTCTCGCCGCCGAACTTGTTGGCAACGAGCTGCGTCCAGGAGGTGATCGGGCCGTACACGCTGGGCGTGTCCTGCCACGGCCGCTCGGTCCAGCGCAGTACCGGATCGAACTGGCCCCGGAACACTTCCGCCGGCGTGATCTCGTACGGGTCACGCCCAATGGCTTGCAGCCGTCCGTATGCCGCGTACATCAACACGTCGGCCGAAGTCATCGGCGGTACACAGATGGTCAGCAGGCTGAGCACAGTGCCGAGCCCAAAAAGTCTTTTGTACTTGGGTTTCCAGCCATCCGCCATGGCTCGCAGCCCGACCCACAGACCGAGAGCGCCGAGGGCGATCGCCGTCCAGATCACAATCGAGACAAACCACTCGTTGGGCTCGTCGATGACACCGGACGGTAGGTACCAAGGCGGCAAATACGAGTGCCGGGGACCGAGAGTCAAGGTCACGGCGGAAGGGCCGAGGAATCCGGCGAGCGAGGTCAGCGCGGTAGCTCCGACGATGCCGAACAAGGCGAATTGATGATTGCGATGCCAGATTTCGGGCCGATAGCGAGGTTGCGACCCCTTTGCTGGATGACCGCTGCGGCGCTTTTGCTTGGTCGCCGTCATCGCCTCATCCCTGCTTACCTCGGAGTCGCTTGAAAACCCCGGACACACCACCGGAGTCTTTCAGTTCCTTGAGCCCCGCCTGAACTAGTCCACGGGCCGCCAGTGCCCGCGTGACATCGCGCAACTGAGCTGCTCGATGCAGCTGGGCGCCTAGGTCATTGCCGGTCGCGCGGTGCCGCAGCTCAATCTCGACCTCGGAGACCTTCAACCCGGCACGTAACACGTCGATGGTCATTCCCACCTCCAGCCCCCAACCGGCCGCGAGTGGACTGGCGAGCTCGAACGCCCGCCGGGTAATGCAGCGCTGGCCTGAGAGCGGTGCCTGCGGCGTCCAGCCGGTCAGCTCGGCGATGCCCCGTCGGGCAGTGTTCACCACCAGACCGAACCCCCCGGGATTACCGCCATCGTCGGTGAGCTGAGCAGGCAGCACTGCAATCGTCAGGTCGGCCTCGCCGTTGACCACAGGAGAAATCAGAGGTGCACAGTTGGCGGCGGAGTCGGAGAGATCGGCATCAAGTAGCAGCAAGCTGCCCGCCTCGGGCAACTTGTCCCGCTGCTCGATCACGCCCAGACCGTTGACCGCCGACTCGACCGCAGCGGCCTTGCCGCGGTTACGCCCATGGGAGACGACAATCGCACCCGCACCAGTAGCCTGCTCCGACGTACGATCACTGCTGCCGTCATTGCAGACGATCACGATCTCCACTCCCGGAAGATCTCTCGCCGCGGAAACGGTGGCGGCGATTCGTTGCTCCTCGTCCTTGGCCGGGATGACGCACGCGACACGGGACAGGTCGGAGCTCACCCGCCAAGGCTAGTCCGGCGACGAGCCTTCGCTGGGCGCGTTTTGGCAATCGGTAATCTCACCGTCATGGCGGCAGACGGGGGCATTGCGCCGGACGTTCGATCCGAGGTCGGGCGGCTGCGGACGGTGCTGCTGCATCGTCCGGGCAGCGAGCTGAAGCGGCTCACGCCACGAAACAATGACGCCCTGCTCTTCGACGGGCTGCCGTGGGTCGATCGCGCTCAACAGGAACATGACGCGTTCGCCGAGACGCTGCGCAGCCACGATGTGGAGGTGCTCTATCTGAGTACATTGCTGATCGAGACATTGGCCAATCCCGCAGCCCACGCCAAAGCCGTCGAAGATCTCGTCTCAGATATTCGGCTCGGCGGCACGCTGCGCAGCTTCCTGCGGCGGTACCTCGCTGATCTTGAGCCTGAGAAGCTCGCGGAGATCATGATGGCTGGACTACGCAACGACGAAGTGGGCGGCAGCGGCAGCCTGGTTGCTGCGCTCTACCAGCCGGAAGACTTCTTGATCGACCCCTTGCCCAATCTGTTGTTTACCCGGGACTCGAGCGTCTGGATTGGCGATTGCGTGGCCATCACCTCCCTGGCGATGCCTGCGCGGCGTCGCGAAACCCAGCTCACTGATCTGATCTATGCGTTTCATCCACGCTTCAACGGAGTCGAGCGAATTCACGGCTGGCGCGAGGAGTTTTTGGAGGGCGGGGACGTTTTGGCACTGGCCGACGGCGTGTTGGCGGTCGGGGTTGGCGAACGGACTCACCCTTCCGGCGCCGAGCGTGTGGCTCGCACCGTCTTTGACTTAGGCCTTGCCCGTACGGTGCTGGTCGTGCCGATCAATCAAGATCGCGCCACGATGCATCTGGACACCATCTGCACCATGGTCGACGTCGACGCGGTAGTGATGTATCCGAATATCGCGCACCAGCTGTGTGCCATCGCGGTACGTCCCAGGAGCGACTCCGAACTCGTGATCGCTGAGCCGGCACCCTTCCTGGAAGCTGCAGCTCACGCCATGGGGCTTGATCAACTACGGCTGATCGACACTGGGCTGGACCCGGTGACTGCCGAGCGCGAGCAGTGGGACGACGGGAATAACACCCTCGCCATCGCGCCGAAGGTTGCGGTTGCCTACGAGCGCAACGTCGAAACAAACCAACGTCTCAGTGAGGCCGGTGTCGAGGTGATTCCCATTGCCGGATCAGAACTCGGTTCGGGGCGCGGCGGACCGCGCTGTATGTCCTGTCCAATAACTCGTGATCATGTGCCCTGAGCCCCGCCGAAGGGCACCTTAGAGCGCATCGTCGGCATATATTGCGGCTACTCGATCCGGATAATCGGTAGTAAATCCAGTTACTCCGAGATCACGACAGAACTTGATGTCCTCCGGCTCGTTCACCGTCCATGCGTGCACATCATGATCTCTCATGCGCGACCGCTTGACGAACTCCGGATCCTGCTTGATCAACGCCAGATCCGGCCCGACTACGCGTACCCCATCCGGCAGCTTCCCATCACGCCATCGACCAAGATCATCTTCGATGAGCAGGGTGCGTTCCAGTCCCGGCAGCAGCCAACCAAATCGCCTGACCGCTTTTACCGAGAAGGACAGTAGCCGGACCGGCGCACCCGGATGGTCCCAGCCGAACTCGGTGAGCATCGCCGCGACTCGCTCCTCGACTTCACGGCCACGGTCGTTGGGATGCTTGGTCTCGATCACCAGATTCACCGGAACATGATCTCGACGTGCGTCTCGAACCATGATCATCAGCTCGCGCAGAGTCATCAGCTCACGCTGCTCAGGTTGTGGATCCGCCACTCTGCGAGAGCCGAAGTCCAGCTGTTTGAGTTCAGCGACTGTGCGCTCGTACGCGCGTCCCGAGCTGGTTGAGGTCCGGTCCAACGTCAGATCGTGCAGACACACCAACTCGTCGTCGGCGCTGAAATGGACGTCACACTCAAGTCCGAGGGCGATCCCTGTTTCGCTCGACCACTCAATCGCGGCCTGGTAGGACGCTCGCGTCATCTCCGGATGTCGGGAGGAGAACCCGCGGTGAGCAATCAACACTGGCGCGCTGGTCACGTCGACACCTGACACGTCGGGGAGGGTGTCACGTTGGGGCGACGCGTCGGTAACGCAGGAGCAAACCACTGACCAACATCACGAACCCACTCACAGCTATGGCCGCCACCGATGAACCGAGCCAGCCGGGCGGAGGAAATCCGATACGCCCATCGAGCCAGGTCCAAAAGTCTGCCCATCCAGGGACGGTACCTGGGTAGACAAGCTGGTACGCGATGAACCCGCAGGCCCACGCAATGACCGGTGCGATGCGGAGCCGGGAGCTGTCGGAGACATCCCAGCGCTGCCGGCTGACGAAGAAGAAGTCCACGGCCGCCACGGCGTACAGCGGAACGAAGACCGAGCCGATCAAGAAGAGAAAGGACTGGTACTGGCCGAAATTCAGCAGACCGGCCAGCAAGGTCGCAGTAACACCGATGATCAACGCAATGATCCGTCGATCCAGTTGGGGAACGATGTTGTGCACTGACATGGTCGTCGAATAGACGTTCGCGAATGCCTCGTCCACCTCGTCAACCAGCAAGATCGAGATGGCAATGGCGCCGGCTGGCAGGGTGACCAACGCAGTAATGACGTCGCTAGCGCCGAGATTGACTACTGCAAAGACGCCGAGAGCGTAGTAAGCGATGGCGGCGAGGCCGTAGCCAAGGGAAGCACCCCAAAAGGCGGCCTTGCTTGTCCGCGAGTGCCGGCTGTAGTCGGCTGCCAGGGGCGCGAAGGAGACGACTCCGGCGATGGCAAGATCAACAGCTGGCCAGAATCCAAGCACCGAATCTTGAGGAATCGACTGGGCTGGGTGCATGAGTACCTGAACGAACAAGAAGGTGGAGGCCGCCAGCACGAGCCAGACCATGACTTTGCGCAGCAGTCGCACGCTACCCAGCGGTCGGATCGCCATAATCGTGGCGGTCGCCCCGGCCAAGATCACAAATGGCCAGCGCCAGGCGTCGCCGACGACCGCGACGGCGGCTGTGGAGATGACGATGATCTCCATCGTCGCCCAACCGATGTTCTGCGCGATGTTGAGAACCGTCGGCAGCACCGAGCCGCGGCGACCAACCAAGCCGCGAAGCGTGACCATCGCCGGCGCTCCAGTTATTGTGCCCATGACAGCCGAGGCGCCAAGAAGGATTGCTCCGATGCCACAACCGACGACGATTGCCGCTAATGCCAATCCGACCGATCCCGCAGTCGTTGCAATAAGCGCGCCAGTCAGTGGCCCGAACAGACTGATGCCCAAGTTGCCCCACATGGCCAGCTGATCGGTGAAGCCGAGCGGC
Organism: uncultured Actinomycetota bacterium; assembly: GCA_963798835.1. Classification (GTDB taxonomy): domain Bacteria; phylum Actinomycetota; class Actinomycetes; order Propionibacteriales; family Propionibacteriaceae; genus Microlunatus. The sequence continues at coordinate 216,513 of CAWCVF010000009.1, forward strand.
CGGGGCGGGTCTGTGGTGAGCGTCAGCGGTGCCTCGGTGGTGGGTCGCTCCGAGGTCGTGATCGTGCTAGCTGGAGTTGATGTAAGTGACATTGCGCTCCCTACGCCGGCATTACCCGGTCAGGTTCGGTCGGTCGGCGGACCTGCGCTGTCGTACGCACTCCGCCCTCTCAGCCCACCAATGAGGTGTGAGCTCCCGAAGTTTTTCGGCTTAGCCATCGTAACCCTGGCTGTACCCAGGTTGCTCAAGCTGTACCCGGCATGCATGCCATGCACAGCGTCGCTATCGCTATCCCGCGCAGCGTGGGATACCAACAGCCGCGATCAGTTCAGCCGCCGACCAGTTCGGCGGGTCAGCCCTCGAGCGGGAGCCCGCTGTCTTCCCAGGCGTAGAGGCCGCCGTCCAGATTGACCGCCTCACGGCCTTGCGCGTTGAGGAACTGGGCGACACGAGCTGAGCGGGCACCGACGGCGCAGATACAGACGACTCGATCGTCCAGCTCATCCAGGCGCTGCATCAGCTGATCCATCGGGATGTGGACCGATCCGGTGATCCGCCCACCGGCCCACTCGTCATCAGTACGCACATCAAGGAGCATCCACCCTTCTGCCACACGCGAAGCAACATCACGGGGCTGGATGGCTGGCACCTGGTTCCCGAACACACGCCCACCCTAGTGCCGCCGCATCATCGATTCGTTTCTCAGCACAAGGCCACGAATGCTGCGCGAATGGGCGCATTCGCCGCACATTCGTGGACTTGTGCGGAGAAACGTGCGGATGGAGGCGGGCTACTTCAACAGCTTCGACAGCCGGCGGTCGGCGAGCTTCTTGCCACCTGTCTGGCACGTCGGGCAGTACTGCAGCGACGAATCCGCGAACGAGACCTCGGCGATGGTGTCACCACAGACATCGCATTTCTCACCGGTACGCCCGTGCACGCGAAGGCCTGACTTCTTCTCACCCTTCAAGTCCTTGGCGGCCAGCCCGTCCGCCCGCTGGATCGCGGCGGAGAGCTCGCCCTTGATCGCAGCGAACAACGTGTCGAGCTCTGACTCAGTGAGGGAGTTCGACGGCTTGAACGGGCTCAGCTTGGCCGCATGCAAGATCTCGTCGGAGTACGCGTTGCCGATGCCCGCGATCGTGCGCTGATCTTTCAAGACTCCCTTCAGCTGCGCCCGGCCAGCTTCGGCGAGCAGGCCGGCGAGCGCCGCCTCATCAAACGCGTCAGTGAGTGGATCCGGGCCTAGCGTCGCGACCATCGGAATGGACATCGGATCGCTCACCACGTAAACGGCGAGCTTGCGTTGGGTTCCTGCTTCCGTCAGCTCAAACCCAGACCAGTCATCCAGCCGTACGCGCAAGGCCAGCGGACCGCTGCCCGGCCGCGGGAGGCGCGTCCGGCAGAGAGTCACGCCAGCGCAACCAACCTGCCCTGGCGAGATGAAAGACCAGGTGCAGCCCTTGGGCCGATATGTCGAGGAACTTCCCGCGCCTCGTGACCGACTCGATTTCCAGGCCGCTTAGCGCAGACAGCGGCGGATCGTAGGTCTTGAGTGCACTGAACGCGAGCAGATCGATGCGGTCAATCGCATGGCCGACACACTTCTCGGTGAGGAATCGCGCAAGCGACTCCACCTCAGGCATCTCAGGCATGCGCCCATTATGAACGTCATCCTCTACGCCGACTTGTCAGAATCTGAGCACCATATTTGGTGCTCAGGTTCTGACAAGTCGGCGTAGGGGATTCAGTTAGCGGACCAATCTGGCGCCGGCAGCCGGAGAGCCGGCGCCAGGCGTTCGAGATACTCCTCGCGCGGCACCGTGACCGCCCCGAGCGACTCCAGATGCGGAGTGAGCCACTGCACGTCGAGCAACCGATCCTCTGCACCCGCCTGCCGGAGCAGATTGACCAATGCAACCAGCGCGACCTTGGACGCATCACGTCCGATGCCAGGTCGATAGAACATCGACTCGCCTGCGAACAGACCGCCGATGCTCACGCCGTAAAGACCACCGGCCAGCTCTCCGTCTGCAGTCCAGGCTTCCACCGAGTGCACCACACCGCGTTTATAGAGCCGCCGGTAGACCCGGCGGATCTCGCGGTTGATCCAGCCGCTTGGTCGCCGGCGGTCGGCGCATCCATCGAGCACATCGTCGAACGCCGTGTCGATGCGTACGGCGTAGTTGCGGATCGACTTGTGCAGCGAGCGGCTGATCCGCATCCCGTCGAGCGGCAGGATCGCGCGGTCCAGCGGCGAATACCAGCCCATCAGTCCGGGCTGCGCAGGCATTGGAAAGGCGCCGCACTCGTACGCCGCCAGGGCGAGGTCCTCGTCGAAGACGCGCGATACCCCGATCAGGTCGTCATGCCGCCACATCTCCGGCGATCCGAACGGGGAGCCCACCTGGGCATACTCCCACCCGCCGCAAAGGATCCGCCCTGAGCCAGTCGAAGGGCTCCAGATCGCAGCTCGGCACGCTAAGCCCGCATAGCGACTCAGGGCCAGCCAGGGGTTGTCCCGGAGTCAGGTGATCATCAACGGGCAGCATCAGCCACGTACGCTGGGGGTCTGATCGCACTGGGAACCCAAACCCAGGGCCGAGTGGTTGGAGGCCTGATGGCGTCAGCGCAGGACATGCGCCAAAGGATCGTGGCGGTGATGGGTCCAGTGGCCAATCTCGTCACGGCGCAAGGAGCCGGCGGCGCGCTGCGCCAGGTCATTGAAGTCGCCATTGACGGCTACGGCCGGATGCCGAGTGCGAAGGCCGTCGCCTCGCGCTATTTGCAGCGGCACGGCGGTGAGATTGACGAAGCCATCACCTCAGTCATCGACCACCACATCCGTCTCGCCTCAGCGCAAGGTTTCGTGACAAATATCGGCGGGCTCGCAACGCTGCCAGTCGCGATACCCGCGAATATCACCGGCGTCGCAATAGTGCAGGTCAGGATGGTCGCTGCAATAGCGCACCTGCGCGGCTACGACCTAGATGACAATCGGGTTCGCACCGCACTGGTCATGTGCTTGATGGGCGGCGAGCAGGTAGCAAGGCATATTGCGGAAGGAACGCTGCCCAGCTCTCCGATGGCTGTGGCTACTGCGCCGATGTTCGATGCCGATCTTGACAGGCAGGTTGCCGACGACGTCGTATCTGACCTCGCGGCGCGAATTGGCAGCAAGAACGTCGCACTCATGATCATCAAGCGGCTACCGCTGGCCGGTGGTGGTCTGAGCGCCATCATGGATGGCCTCGCGACATATCAGATCGGCCGTTACGCGACTGGAGAGCTGGCAAGACGTCGCGCGCTGGCCTACTAGCTCAAGCTCTTATCCTGCTCGCGTGAATCCTGCGCAGGTACGCGCCTGGGCTCAGCAGCACCTGGAATCCGAGATCACGGCGATTGAGCCGGTCGCCGGCGGCCGCACCGACACCATTTCGGCAGTCCATCTCCGGCAAGGCGAACCGGTCATGCTGCGGTACGTCTCCATCGAACGCTGGGGCGAGATTGGCCGACAACATGTGGTCTGCGAGGCCTTGGGCTGCCGCCTGATGAAGGATTCGAGCCTCCCGGTGCCACGCCTCATCGCATCCGACCCGGATGGTAGTCAGTCCGGCGCGTATGCAAATCTCACCAGCTGGCTTCCGGGCCGCGTGCGGCTCGATCCATTGGGACTGAATGCGATCGATGAGCTGGCGAAGATCGCAGTGATCATCCACGGTACGCCCGTCGATACTGATCACCGGCCTCGTCCGTACGTCTTCTGGGTACCAGATGATCTTCAGGTGCCGAGCTGGACGTCCCGACCAGGGCTGTGGCAGCGGGCCATCGAGTTATTCGATCAAGATCCGCCAGCCACCAGACACGGACTGGTGCACTGCGACTTCCACCCAGGAAACATCTTGTGGGAAGGCGATCGGATCACTGGCGTGATCGACTGGGCGGAAACCTCGTGGGGACCTGCTGATCTTGATGTGATGCACTCACGGGCGAACTTCGCGATACTGCATGACATTGCCAGCGCCGTCGCCTTCTCCGACGCCTATCGCTGGCACGGTGGGGTCCTCGACGATGATCAGGATGCGGAACTCTTCTGGGCGGTAAGCGACATCCTGGGCTTCTTGCCGGACCCGGCCGAGATCATGGCCGCGTTGATCAACGCCAGACCAGACTTGACCGGCGAAGTGGTTCGGGAGCGCCTCGAGCGGCTCCTCATGATCACCCTTGGCGAGACATCCGAATGATAGCCAGCTGCCACGCTCGCCCGCCAGGAGCACCATTTTGTCCGACGCCTTGCGAAGCAAGGCTAGGCTGACTTAAGTTAGGTGAGCCTCACCTAGGTTGGACGCGTCGCTCCAGGGAGGCAGACCGCGCGAAGCACCCGTGGGGGATCGAGGAGACATGCTAGCCAACTTTCTGATTGGCTTACGCGAAGGCCTGGAGGCTGCACTCATTGTCAGCATCCTCATTGCCTACCTAGTGAAATCGGGGCGTCGCCATCTGCTGCCGCAGATTTGGATCGGGGTAGGGATTGCAGTAGCGGTCTCCCTTGCCTTCGGCGCCGCGCTCACTTTCGGACCCAAGGGGCTGACTTTCGAAGCCCAGGAACTCATCGGCGGGTTGCTCTCCATCGTCGCGGTCGGATTCGTCACCTGGATGATCTTCTGGATGGCGAAGGCTGCACGTACCCTCTCCGGCGAGCTCCGTGCTCAGATCGACAAGGCCGCCGACGCAGGGCGCTGGTCGCTGACCATTGTCGCCATGCTTGCTGTCGGCCGTGAAGGCCTGGAGACTGCACTGTTCCTGTGGGCCGCCACCGAGACTGCCGCCGGTGGCACGGGCAATACCACCACCCCTCTGTTGGGTGCCGCACTCGGGCTGCTCATCGCGGTGCTGCTCGGCTACCTGATCTACCGTGGCGCCCTGAAGATCAACTTGGGTCGGTTCTTCACCTGGACGGGCGCCTTCTTGATCGTCATTGCGGCGGGGGTTCTCGCGTACGGGGTGCACGATCTGCAAGAGGCCGGAGTGCTACCTGGCTTGAACAATCTGGCCTTCGACGTGTCGGCGGCAGTGCCACCCACCTCGTGGTATGGGACGCTGCTCAAGGGCATCTTCAACTTCTCGCCGGCAACCACCGTCCTCGAGGCGGCCGCCTGGTTGTTGTATTTCATTCCAACGCTGTCGATCTTCCTCTACCAGAAGCGACGGCGCACTCCAGCCGCGGCTCCGCGTCCGGCAGCCGAGCCCATTGGAGCCTCCAAGAGCAAATGATCTTGATCCGATCAAGCCGTCGGGCCGGCGGATTGGCCCTGCCCGTACGCGCTCTGCTGTGCACCTCGACCTGTGCCGTCCTGGGCCTGCCGCTGCTGGCGGCATGCACCGACAACGCTCCAGCCGAGCAGCCGGGTGCCGGAGCAACTCCGAATCCTCGCACCTTGACTGTGCAGGCGACCGATTCTGAGTGCACGCTCTCTGCCACGAGTGCCCCCTCAGGCACCCTCACCTTTGCGGTGACCAACGGCGGCACCAAGGTGAACGAGTTCTACCTGTACGGCGAGGATGGCAAGCGAATCGTCGGCGAGGTGGAAAATATCGGACCGGGCATTAGCCGCGAGCTGGTGCTGAAGGTTACGCCGGGCACCTACATCACCGCGTGCAAACCTGGCATGTCCGGCGATGGCATCCGCGCTCCGTTCTCGGTTTCTGACTCCGGTGAGGAGCAGGGATCAGCGGGCGGCGATACGGAACTGGTCGCCCAGGCCAATGCGAAGTACCGCGCATACGTCGTAAACCAGACCGATCAGCTGGTGACGATGACCGCGAAGTTTGTGACCGCGTACAAGGCAGGTCAGAACGATAAGGCGCGTGCCCTCTATCCCGTCGCCCGGACGCATTGGGAGCGCATCGAGACTGTCGCGGAGTCCTTTGGAGATCTTGATCCCAAGCTCGATCTGCGCGAGGCCGATCTTGAGCCTGGCCAGAAGTGGACCGGCTGGCATCGGCTCGAAAAAGATCTTTGGCCGGCGCGGGCCAAGAACTATCAGCAACTCAGCATGGCCCAGCGCGCCTCGTACGCCGACAATCTGATGAAGAACACCAAAGTCCTTCGGGGCCGGGTCGCTGATCTTGAGTTCGGCGCGGACGAGATCGCCAACGGGTCGCGGGGACTGCTCGATGAGGTCGCGACCGGCAAGATCACCGGCGAAGAGGAGCACTGGTCGCGTACCGATCTGTGGGACTTCCAGGCCAACATCGACGGGGCCAAAGTGGGCTACGAGGGACTTCGTCCGCTGCTGCAGCAAAGGAATCCTGATCTCGATGGCTTGATCGCGGCGAAATTCGCCGCTGTGCAGGCGCTGCTCGACGAGCAGCGGGTCGGTGACGGGTTCAAGACCTATGACAAGCTCAGCAAAGCGGAGGTCAAGGAGCTGTCGGATGCCGTCAATGCGCTGTCCGAGCCGTTGTCCAAGCTGGCCGCGGCGGTCGTCTGAGTCAGGAATCCGAGCACATGACATCGAACTCAGGCGTTCGTGATCATCCCAGTGAGACCGAAGCGCGCACGGCACCGATCGAGCCGCAGCAGCAACAGCAGCCGCCGGTATCGCGACGTGGCCTATTCGGCGTAGCAGGAGCTGGCCTGGTCGGGCTGGCCGCAGGTGCGGCAGGTGGATTCGCGCTCGGGAGCCAGGAATCGGCACCGGCCCAACCGCAGACGGCGGGAACGCGTACCTATCCCTTCTACGGTGAGCATCAAGCGGGCATCCTCACTCCGGTACAAGATCGACTGCACTTCGCCGCCTTCGATGTGACTACGGATTCCCGGACCGAATTGGTGCAGCTCCTCAAGGACTGGACCGTTGCCGCGGCACGGATGACCCAAGGCCTCGGCGCCGGGGACCTTGGACCGACAGCCGGGCCCTACGGAGCGCCACCAGACGACACCGGCGAAGCTATCGGCCTGCCAGCCGCGGGACTCACGATCACCTTCGGCTTTGGTCCGATGATGTTTCACAAGGCGGGGCAGGACCGATTCGGGCTCGGCACGTCGAGGCCGGCCGCACTGCAGCGGCTCCCCCACTTCCCGGCCGACAAGCTCGACCCGCTGAAATCGGATGGCGATCTCTGCGTCCAGGCATGTGCTGATGACCCGCAGGTCGCTGTCCACGCCGTACGCAATCTCGCCCGGATCGCTTTTGGCCGCGCTGCTATCCGCTGGTCACAGCTGGGGTTCGGCCGTACGTCATCGACCTCGACCAGTCAGGACACGGCGCGGAATCTGATGGGGTTCAAGGACGGCACGATGAACCTGAAGGCCGAGGATCCCGCTGCCATCGATGAGCACGTGTGGGTACCGAGCACTGTCGATGGCAAGGGGAAATGGTTGGCCGGCGGGTCCTATCTCGTGATACGTCGCATCAACATGACCATCGAGATATGGGATCGCCAGCCGTTGAGCGAGCAGGAGCGGGTGATCGGCCGGACGAAGGCCGAGGGCGCACCGATGTCTGGAGGCGCCGAGTTCAGTCAGCCTGACTTCGCCATCAAGAGCAGCGACGGTGAGCCTCTGGTCGCGACCGATGCACACGTACGGATGGTGCATCCGAGCAATAACGGTGGCGCCAAGATGCTGCGACGCGGCTATAACTTCGTGGACGGTAGCGACGGCCTGGGCCGGCTAGACGCCGGGCTCTTCTTCCTCGCCTACGTTCGGGACCCCCGTACGCACTTCATCCCGATCCAGATGAAGCTCGGGCTCCGCGACGGGCTGAGCGAGTACATCCAGCACACCGGCTCGGCGCTCTTCGCGATCCCGCCGGGTATCGCGCAGGGCGGGTACGTCGGCGAAGCCCTCTTCACCTAGATCAGGCGCCGGCTGCTCCCGGACTCATCGGGGGGCGGCGTTTCTCCGCACAAGGCCACGAATGCTGCCCAGATTCGACGATCCGGGCGGCGTTTTCCCGCACATGGCTACGAATGAGGCATCGGTCGGAAACTCGAGGCAGCGCGACACTAGTCCGCGCGAACCTGTGACTTCGGCACCACTGTCGGAACGGGTCGCTTGCGCTGGACGCCGCGGCCCTGCCGCACTCCGCGAATGCCCTTACTCAACCAGGGGCCCACGTAGTTTCTCGCCCAATCGACGTCGCCCCTGAACTTCTCCCGGCCGGTCGGCCTGTTCAGGTCCCCCTCCAGCGGGTCGGCCCAACGCTCATCGAAGCCGTCAATGCCCAGCCGCCAGGCCAGCGCTGCTGCAACTGTTTGATGACCGAGCTCGTTGCCATGCAGATGATCTTCGAACCACAGTCGGGGATCCTCGGCAACGGCGTACTGCTCGAAATCCATCACCAGCACGCCCTGATTCTGGGCCTCGGTGCGGATGATGTCGTTCAGTCTGGCGGCCCGGTCCCGCCAATACCTGCCAAGCGGGTTGATCGTGCTGGGATCCGGCATGGTGAAGCTGAGCACTGTGCAGCCTTGACGCCGCGCCTGCCCGAAGATGATCACGTAGTTCGCACGAATCGAATCGAAGTCGCAGGGCCCGGCAATGAGGTCGTTGACACCTCCGAACACGGTGAGCAGATCAGGTCGCATCTCCAGCGCGTCATCAAGCTGACTTACCCGAATTTCTTTCATGCGCAGCCCGCGAATGGCCAGATTCGCGTACTCCAACGGCTCGTCCTGCGCATCGGCAATGTGCTGGGCCAACCGATCAGCCCATCCCCGGTACCCGCCCTGCCCGTCAGGGTCTTCCAGACCTTCGGTACTGGAATCGCCGATCGCCACATAGCGACGAAACGTTGTCACAGTCTGATTCTTACTCAGCGCTTCAAGATCATCTCCACCCAGCTGCAACGACTTGGGGTCTTGGCTGCGAATTACCATCGAGGGAACGAGCTGCGAGTGAGGCATGTCGGCGATCCGTGATGAGAAGTACGCCGCCGTGGTCGAGCGGGAACGCCCGCTTATCAAGGCCACGGCGTACCTGCTCACGGGTGATCCAGCGCAGGCCGAGCGAGTCGTACAGCTGGCCTTTGCGCAGCTCTATGAGCGGTGGCCCAGGGTGCTCAATCTGCGGCTCGAGGCACTGCATGCTGTCGTGAACGCCGCTCAGGCACCCATTGACCTGCCGTGGGAGTACCGCAACCGCGTCGAGCTGATCGACGGACCGCCACTGACGGCTGCTGGCGAACCGATCATTGCCGACCTGCTTGCGCTCCGTTATCACCAACGAGCTGCCATCGTGCTCGAGCGATACGTCGGACTTCCCAGCAAGGGCGTTGCGGAAGTCATGCAGTGGCCCGTCGAGCAGGTACTGCCTCTCCTTTCCCAGGCCAGCACCGCGCTTGCCGCCGGACATCCGGCACGTGCCGACGACGCCGCGCTCACCCAAGAACTCAGCGACGCCATCCCGTACGCGATGCGCGAGTCCCACGGCAGCGCCGATGATCTGGCTCACGGCCGCCGGCTGATCCGCCGACGTTGGATCCAGCGAGCTTCGGCAGCACTGGTCGCTGGCGTGCTCATCGTCGTCGCCGGAGTGCTGCTCACCCCGACCCGGCCACCCGTTCCTCCGCTAGGACCGTCGGTGCCAGTCGCAACACCATCAGCGCAGAACTGCGATCTCTCGAAAGCAACGTGTCGGGCCAAAACGCTGTTCAGCTGGCGGTCCGAGATGGCTGGGGTGGCAGCGTCGTATCTGGATCCCCAGGGGAGTTACTTCAGCGGCTTCGGCTACTCCTACGACAACCGCTACGACATGCCGGGTTTCTGGGATGGCCAAGGTGGCGCGCTTGCGTTTGAAATGTTCCGGCTGGACAAGGGCGCCACAGAGGTTTACCTGCAGATCGCGACCAGCCGAAAGTTCGCCGTTAATTGCGGCAACGCAACCCACCAGCAATGCCAGAAAACGAGCTTCTTGGACGGCAACTCCTTTTTCCTGACCGAGACGACCTCAGTAAGCCAGGGGATGGAGGTTCAGTACTCACCCGCAGGCACCGAGGTAATCACCGTGATTGCTCGCAATACCCAGCGCGGTCAGGCTCTTAGGATCGATCGCGGCGACTTGATCAAGCTCGTACAGGATCCGCGGCTGCACCTGCCGAAGCGCTAGCGATCCTGCTCAGCTCAGGCCGCGAGACCCGAGGAACTCCGATGATCCCGATCATTGGGCTTGAGAGGGGTCGGCGGCGGCAACTCGGATTCGTCCTTGTCGCGCCCTTCGGGATATTCCAGCAGTGAGGGAATGATCGCCAGCAACCCAATCATCACGATGCCGGCGATGACGATGCCGGCGATCAGGAGCTGGATGAACGTCATGTGTCAATCCTGCCGCGGAAGACTGTGAAACGCCTGGTACCCACTGTTGTGTTGCTTAAACATCTAATTTCTCAAGGTGCGCGGCGGTTCCGTCTGACGCCGTCGACTCGCAGAATGGCGAGATGAACAGCTGGGCGGTACATCAGCCGGGGCCGGTTGACGGGGGACCATTGCGGCTGCTCGAACGCGACGTACCCGTTCCTCGTGGTAGGCAGATTCGAGTCAAGGTCACCTGCTGCGGCGTCTGCCGAACCGACCTGCATCTGACTGAGGGCGATCTAGTTCCCAAGCATCGGGATGTCACGCCGGGTCACGAGGTGGTCGGCGTTGTCGATGCGCTTGGCGAGAGCGCTAGCCGGTTTGCTCGCGGTGATCGCGTCGGCGTCGCTTGGCTGGGCGGTACGGACGGCAGCTGCAGGTTCTGCCGACGCGGGGCGGAGAATCTGTGCATCGCGCCCACTTTTACGGGCTGGGACGCCGACGGTGGATATGCGGACTTCTGCCTCGTTGACGAGGCGTTCGGGTATGCGCTCCCAGCCGGCATCGATGACGAGCACCTCGCGCCGCTGCTCTGTGCAGGAATCATTGGCTATCGCGCGCTGATGTGCGCGGCGGTACCGCCCGGCGGCTCGCTCGGCATCTATGGCTTCGGCGGCAGCGCCCACCTCACAACACAGGTCGCCTTGGCGCAGGGCTTACGCGTTCATGTCCTGACGCGAGGGGAGGGCAATCGCACGCTGGCCGCGGAGCTGGGAGCCGATTCCGTGGGGGATGCGCAGGATGCACCACCCGAGCCGCTCGATGGGGCGATCCTCTTCGCCCCCGCCGGCGAACTGGTGCCAGTCGCCTTACGCGCACTCGACCGCGGTGGCACCCTAGCCGTCGCCGGCATCTGGCTGTCGGATATTCCGGCACTGAACTATGACGACACGCTCTTTCAGGAACGCAAGCTCCGATCAGTCACGGCGAATACCCGCGCTGATGGCGAGACATTTCTGCGGCTGGCCGAACGGCTCGGCGTACGCGCGACGACTGTCGGATATCCGATGAGCGAGGCGCCACAGGCACTCGCAGACTTGAAGCACGGCCGGTTCAGCGGGGCTGCGGTCCTACACAACTGAGACCTTGATCATCGAACCAGATCGCCAATAGCGCTGATCTCCCGCGGCCCGACGCGGCAGCAGCCGCCAACCATCCGCGCGCCATCGCTGATCCAGTCTTGGACTTGATCAGGCTGGAACGTCCGTGGACCGGTCCAATGTCGTTCCGTCGCGTTCCAGCGCTCGCCACTATTGGGATAGATGACGACCGGCTTACCGGTGGACTCCCCTGCACAGCGAACCAGCGCGTGCGCGTCGGCCGGATCGATGCAGTTGACGCCGACGGCGATGATCTCATCGCAGTCTCGGGCGAGTGCGAAGGCCTCGGCTGCCGGCTCCCCGGCACGAGTGCGATCTCCAGCGCAGGTGATCGACAGCCAGCACGGCTGCCCGCTCCCCTCGATCTCGGCGACCAGCGCCTCGACTTCCGCCAGGCACGGGATCGTCTCGAGAGCGAGGATGTCGACACCCGCCTCGACCAGCAGCTCGATGCGAGGCCGATGCCATTGACGTAACTCGTCGATCGAGAGCTCGTAGTCGCCGCGGTACTCCGATCCGTCAGCTAGCGCCGCGCCGTACGGTCCGACCGAACCGGCAATCCACCGAAGATGATCACCCGCAGCATTAGTACGGGCCTGCTGAGCAAGGCGTACGCCGCGCTTGATCATCTGAGCGGCCTCCGCTTTGTCCATGCCGGCGCGGACGAATCCGTCGAGCGAGGCCTGGTAGGACGCTGTAGTCGCGACCTGGGCACCGGCGCCGAAATAGGCAAGATGCGCCTGAATGATGGCATCCGGATCGTCACGGAGTAACCGGGCGGACCAGAGCTCGCTCCCCAGATCGTGACCCTGTGCCTCCAGTTGGGTGGCCAGGCCGCCGTCGAGGACGACTGGGCCGAGCGTCAGAGCGTCGGCGAGGGTCGCGGTCACGGATCCAATCTAGGTCAGCCGGGCGTTCTGATCGTTCCGGAAGTTGAGCCAGTCGCGGACCAGTCCAAGATCAAAATCTGACGTGCCATCGGTGCCAATGGTGATCAATCGCTCGCCGATCGCGACGAGCTGGTCACCCAGCCCATCGGGGCCGCTGTGTGCCGAGGTCGATCGTTCGATCTCACCCGGATCCCGTCCGATCTCAGCGCACCACTCGTCGAGAATGCGGTTCTTGCGGGCAAGGGTGTCAACGCTTCCGAACCCGTGCCAGATGTTCGCGTGCTCAGCCGCGAGTCGAAGCGTCTTACGCTCGCCACCCCCGCCGACCAAGATCGGAATCGATCTGGTCGGCGGTGGATTCAGCCGGCTCCAGCGCGCGCGGATGCGCGGCAGGGCCTCGCCGAGAGCTGAGATCCGAGTGCCTGGGGTGCCGAAGTCATACCCGTACTCCAGGTAGTCCTTTTCGAACCACCCCGCCCCAATGCCGAGGATCACCCGGCCGCCGCTGATGTGATCAATAGTGCGCGCCATATCGGCGAGCAACTCCGGATTGCGGTAGGAATTGCACGTCACCAGGGCGCTGAGCTCGACCCGCTCGGTCTGCTCAGCCCAGGCGGCCAGCATCGTCCAACACTCGAAGTGCTTGCCTGCTGGATCGCCGCCCAGTGGAAAGAAGTGATCCCAGGTAAAGATCACATCGACTCCGGCCTCCTCCGCTACCGTCACCGCCCGCCGCAATTCGGTGTAGTCGGCATGCTGTGGTTGCAACTGAACTCCGACTCTGACGAGACGGTCGGCGTACGGCGCTGCGGACACGAGGTCTCCTTCTGCCTTTGAGTTATGTGCGTCTTGCCTCCCGAACACGGGAGAAGAAACACACATACGTGGCGTCAGCCTTCCACAGCGCCCAGAAGCCGCTTTCCACAGCCTCGGCGTACGAGCGCACGATTGCGCAGAAGGTCCTGAAGCTACTCGATATGTACGCAGCCGAATCGCTTCCAGCCGCGGCCCTTGCATGGGCAGAACGCCAGGCCGGCGTGCTCAGCCGCGACCAGTTGATCAGCTTCGGCCTCAGTGACAGCCAGATCGCCAGGCTGTCACGTCAGCAGGTTCTCCTGCGCCTTGATCGCGGGGTCTACATCGTGGGCGTACTGGAACCGACATGGCATCAGTACGCATGGGCCGCCGTGCTGCTCGGCGGCAGGTCGGCACGGCTAGTCGACCGCTCAGCGGCAGTCTTCGAGGGACTAGTTGCTCCTGGCCTGCCGATTAGGCTGAGCGTCGACTCCACGAGTGGACTTGCGTCACGTAACTGGCTGACCGTCGTGCGACAACGGGCCGCGGCGCGACCGTCTGGCTCGCTGGCGTCGCCACCTCGGACGTTGGTTGCAGACACAGTGCTCGACCTGTGTGCGGCCGCTGAGGATGACGCTGCGGTGATCGGCTTCCTCACACTGTCCGTACCACGGCTGACCAGTCCAGCGAAGTTGCGCCGCGCCCTGGAGCATCGCGGTCGCATCGCTCATCGAGCACTCATCACCGATATCGTCGCGGAAACGGCCAAGGGTGTGCAGAGCCCACTGGAGTATCGGTGGATCAAGCAAGTCGAGCGGCCGCATCGACTGCCGCCCCCGACTCGCCCGTACCGAATGCTTTCAGGCGCTGTCGCTGACGGTGCGTACGAGGAATTCCGGATCCTGCTCGAGTTGGACGGACGGCGCTACCACGACGGAGAGCGTCGCTTCCGGGATTGGCGACGCGACAACCTCAGCAGTGAGGACGATTGGCTCACGCTGCGATATGGCTGGCACGACACCGTTGTCGATCCTTGTGAGACCGCCGGCAACCTCTATCGGGTGCTGCGCCGACGAGGCTACGGCGGCCGACTCGGCCGCTGCGGGCGCTGCAGTGTCTGAGTGTGTCTTTTCTCTCGATGTCGGGAGAAAAGACACACAAAACCTGATCTCGCCGGAACGGCGCGCCGCAGTGCCCAATCCGCTCGGGCCGGGTGTTTCGAATTAGTGTCGGCCATTGTGGCGCACACGACATCGGGCGAGAATGTCGGCGTTGGGATATCGGACGATTGAAGGGGCACTCATCCTCAGCATGCATAGCCGTCTGGCGGAGGAGGTGCCGTGAAGCATCGCAGTCCCCTGGTCACCCTTGCCGCCGTGGCCGCGGCATTTCTTATCATGTTCATCGTCAACATGCTGGTGAGTCCGCCGGGCGGCAGCGCAGGCGAACCCGCAAGCCCGCCAGCGGCCCCACCCAGCACCGAGCCGGCTCAGCAGACCGCGAGTGCGGTCGCGACGCCCTCGGCAACCGCGAGTAAGAGCACCGAAGACAAGAGCTTTCCGAACAAGATCGTCTATGCCGGCCGCACCGAGGACAAATCGGGCGCGATCGCCGTGGCCGTGCTCGGCGATCAAGCCGCTGCCTACTTCTGCGACGGCCGGAGCATCGAGTCTTGGCTGCGGGGCACCGTCAAGGGATCTGAGATCGCACTCAAAAGCAAAGACGGTGCGACGTTGCAAGCCCGCCTCGACGGTGATCACCTCAAAGGCACAGTGAAGATCAAGAACGACCGACTGAAGTTCGAGATCGACGAGGCCAAGAAGCCAGCTGGCCTGTATCGGGCGCGCGGCTCCAAGACCACGATCGGATGGATCGTACTGAAAGACGGATCCCAGGTCGGCGTCCAGACAGCGGGCAGCAACTCGGCCGCAGCCCCGGAGCTCAATCCGGAGAGTCCACAGATCACCGCAAATGGCGAGAGCCTCGACGCCAAGCAGATCAATGGCGACGAAGATCTGTGAGCAGAGGAGATTTCCATGACGAGCGTTCCCGTTCCCGCTGCTGAGGCAGCGTCGGCCGAACCGAGCGGAACCAAAATCGGGCCCGTGATCATCGCCTTTGTCGCCGGCACTGCAGTCTCTATCGGGTTGGGCGTCTACGGGCGCCTGCATACACCAACGGGTTATGCCATCAATATCGCCGGCTTCTCAAGCGGTCCGGCAGCCAAGGCGGCGCTTGCCAGCGTGGCCATGGCCTTCGGGGTCGTCCAGATCGTGACGGCGTTGGGTATTTATGGACGGATTCCGTTACGGGGCGCTTGGGTGAGTCCCGTGCATCGCTGGTCTGGTCGACTTGCGGTGTTGATCTCGGTTCCCGTCGTCGTGCACTGCTTGTACGCACTGGGCTTCCAAAGCTACGACGGCCGGGTCGTCACACATTCACTCTTCGGCTGCTTCTTCTACGGCGCTTTCGTCTTCAAAATGTTGATCTTGACCCGTGACGATTCGCCCAAGTGGGCACTGCCACTCGCCGGAGGGCTGGTGCTGAGTGGCCTGACGGCGCTGTGGATGACAGCCGTGGGGTACTTCCTCGTTGCATGATCACCACCAGATTTCCAACCAGGCAGATTCCCAACCAGACGGAGTCATCATGACTGCTTACGAACGCCCGACCGACGCACTGCCGATCTCTCGACGTAGGTTGATCATGAATACCGGGCTGGCAGCAGCTGCCATCGCAGGCCTCAGCTCCTGCACCGTCTACGGATCGGCGCCGGTCACTGAGCCGTCCGCAGCAGCCTCTGGCGAGGCATCAGGCGGAAGCGCCGGCCAGGGACTGACAGTCAAAGCCGCGGATATCCCGGTCGGCAGCGGCAAGGTGTTTCCCGATGCACAGACGGTTATCACGCAGCCGAAGGCTAAGGAATTCAAGGCGTTCAGCTCGATCTGTACCCATCAGGGGTGCCAGGTAGACGCTGTCACCGACACGATCAACTGTCCGTGTCACGGCAGCAAATACTCGATCACCGACGGCTCCGTAGTGAACCCGCCAGCGCCCAAGCCCCTACCCGCCAAGACGATCAAGGTCGAGGGCGACAACCTCGTCGTAACGTGATCACGCTCCGAAGGCGATCACTTCGTTGAGAGTTGCGAGGCTACGGCTTACCAACGCCTGAGCGCTCACTGCCCAGAGCCTCCTGGCGAGCTTGGCATCTGTGGCCAGTCCACTGAGTTCTCGTGGGTGTCGGTCGAGGTAGTAGCCGCCGGAGACCCCGGCAACCTCAGCCGATGTGGCGAGATAAACAGGTGTAGCAGCCGCATGCTCTGGACTGGACTGCATGGGTCGCGTCATGGTCAGCAGCATGCGCCGGCCGCCGGTGGCGTACCGGCCGAGGTTGGTGCGTACGAAGCCTGGGTCGGCGGCGTTGGCAGTGATCGATGTGCCCTGAAGACGCCGGGCAAGCTCCTTGACGAACAAGATGTTCAGCAGCTTGCTGGTCTCGTAGCTGTCTGGAGTCAATGGCGCCCCGGTGACAACACTGGTGAGATCCACCATCTTGACCCTTGAGTGAACCGATGACGAGATCGCAATCACTCGGGCCGCGCCACCGGATCGGAGCGCAGGCAGCAGCAAGTGCGTCAGCAGGAAGCCGGCGAGGTGATTGGTTGCGAAATTGGTCTCAATGCCCTCGTCAGTGAGCACAAGATCGCTGCGCGCCTCGGCCGCGTTGAGGATCAGGCCGTCCAGCCGCGGCGTACCGTCGATGATCTGGTACGCGAGCGATCTGACGTCTCGCATCAGCGAAAGATCACCAGCCACGACCTCGAGCTCCGCGTCCGGCACACGGCTGCGAATACGCTCGACCGCTGCCTTACCCCGCTCCGGCGTACGCGCTCCCACCAGGACCTTCGCGCCGCCGTCGCTGAGCTGGGTCGCAATCGCCTCACCGATCCCGCCGGTAGCACCAGTTACCAGAATGGTGGCTGCCACATCACCACTATTCACCTCAGGAGCTGGACGACGCCAAGAACCTCAACGCTGGTACCAAGCGATCAACTCTCGGTGAGCTGGCAAGGTAAGTGTCATGGAGGTGGGACGGGACGAGCTGCTGGTCTTCTACGACCGTTATCTGCAGCGGTGCAATGAGCACCGGTTCGACGAGCTGGGCGAGTTCGTCGCCGATGAGGTCAACGGTCCCGAGGAGGGCTTGAAAAACTATGTCGACGGCTTGCACGCGGTGGTTGAGGGGTTTCCCGACTATCAGTGGGACCTGCAGCGGCTGCTGATCGACGGTGATTGGCTTGCGGCGCGCTTGTACGGAACCGGCACCCACACCGGTCCCTTCCGCGGGATTGCGGCCACAGGGCGAGCTATCCGTACGCAGGAACTGGTGATCTATCGGATAGCAAACGGCAAGATCGCCGAATGCTGGGGCGACCTCGGCTCCACTGTCCGCGACGAACTGACATCGGAAACCAGCACTCTCTGACCGCGCGTGGGACTATTCGCCCATGCCTCGGGATGCGCGTACGGTCGCCAAATACGTGGTCGCGGGCGTCGCTCTTGCTGCCATGCTCGGCCTGGCGCCTTTCTTCTTCGCTTCTGGACTGATGGCACCCGGCTGGGCCGTTGGCGTCTTTATCGCGGTATGGCTGCTGCTCTTCGGTCTCGGCTGCTTCTTGATTCGCCGCAAACCCTTGTGGGTCGTGCCGCTGCCATTTATCGCCGCTGCCTTCTGGCTGGGCGGCATGAACGCTGGCGGGGCCTGGCTGGGCTGGACGCCATAGGAGCTACGGAAGTGAGGACGACCAGCCCCGCCGCTTGCTGGCTGCCGAGCACGGCCAGAGCCCGAGCTGGGGCAGCAGAGGGCCAGCGATTACAGCCAGGGCAGCTCGGTGCCAGATGGCTACCAGGCGGCTGCTGCTGACCGGCCGAGGACGACGGGCCGAGCTACGCCAGGCCAGCCGATCCTGCCAGCACAACCACCCCAGCTGACGATCAGTCGTCCTCCCAGCATCCGGTCTCCACACCCAATCGGAACACATAAGTCCACAACGCCAGGTACGGGTCGCGTTGATCTGGTGGGGCCACTTCCCGGGCCAGCTCCTCAAGTTTGGCGCAGTCCTTGGCCGTGCCCGCTGCATCGATCTCTTCTTTAAGGTGTGGGCGGTACTTCTCCCAATCGATCGTTGCTTCTGCTATCGCATCCCCGTCGGACCAGGTGCCTGAGCTGGTTCGGTTGCCGCCGTAGTTGCCTCGAAAAACGATCGTTCCACCACAAGGCGGACCGTCATCAGGCAGCAACCCGTCGGGCCCCTCCTCTTCGCCACCGAGGAAATCGCCTAACTCCACATAGCCGCTGTCGTCGGTTCGGTCGCTGTCCAGGAACCGGTTGTCCCAGGCGCTGTCCGGGCCGTTGGTCAGGCGGTACTCCATGCGGACGGTGCGACCGGCATAACCCAGGTACCGCTTGGAGGTCCACGATGCCCGCAGCAGCGGGGCTGCGCCCTCGACCGCATCACCGCAGATGTAAGGCTCGTTGATGAAGTTCATCCAATCGGTGACGCCCTTGTACTTGAACAGCGTGCGACGCAGCAGCACCAGCGAGCCGGCATTCGAATCGTTCACATCCCATTCGCCCGGTACACCGGCTGAGGAGTCGTTCACCTTCAGCTTGACCGGAATCTCCTCGCCAGCCACAGCGTTTGAGGTCGGCACCGCTACTGAGACACGGTCGGTGTCCTTACCGGCTGCCGCTTCGTCAGCGTCGAAGGTGCCTGCAGCGCTGAAGTAGCCGTTGTAGACGCGCCAGGTGTCCCCGGCCTCAACCGTGCAGCCGGTGGGCGCCTTGATGGTGACAGTGCGGATGCCGTCGGACAGCCCGACCACGGCCTCGTGCGGGCCCGCCTGGTAGCGGGCCGGGTTGGCGATGGACCAGCTCCAAGCGTCTCCGTCGTCGCACGGTGCGCCGGTGAGCGCCTGCGCTGGGGCTGTTGCCAGAGCGACGCCCCCGAGCGTTAGGGCCAAGCTGGCGGCCCCGGCGATCAATCGCTTGATCATGTGTTTCCTCTCTGGATTTTGGTTTTACTGCAAGGAAACCAAGCGCCCAGGGGCTAGGCGCTCGAAGCGGCACGAGGCAGGCGATGAGAAGCGCACCAAGGCGCAATTTGAACCCCCGAGGTGACCGTCGGATCAGCCCCGACAGTGGAATGAATTGGGCTTAGTGTTGCGCAATCATGTGCCGAAAATGTGCAATTGAGCAGAACTGGCATCAGCGGTTCCTGGCCAAGCGGATTCGCTGGAGCTCCCGGCACTCCTTGCAGGCACAGCCCGCAACGTGCGCCGCATTGGTGCCGTGCTTGAGGTCGAGCGGCGGGTTGCCGTTAGGGCGGCCTCAAGTGCTGCCGCTGAATTCGTCGTCGATCTTGGGTCACCCCCAGACCTGATTAGCGATCCGGCTGCACGATCTGCGCCACACCTGGGCAACGCTCGCGCTGTCGGCCGGTGAGCACCCCAAGGTTGTTCAAGAGCGACTCGGCCACGCCAACGTGTCGATCACACTGGACGTCTACTCGCAAGTGTCCGAGGGACTGCACAGTGACGCCGCCTCCCGTGTCGTAAAGATCATCTTCGGACCCGTTAGGACCTCGTTAGCAAATGCCGACGGTGGCGGCGATAAATAGCCTTCCGACAAGCAAAAACGTGCGCGAGGGGGGATTTGAACCGGGCGCGACCCACGCTCGTACGGCCTGAATCAGCCAGTTTGAGCGTGAAATGAGCTCCCGTTGACTCCCGTCTCATCCAGTTGGAGCGTGGCACGTGCCACAAGTTGTGGCACCGTCTCGATCTTGACTTCGCATCCGACGAGTAGTTCACCGGACGGCTCTCAGCCTACACAGGTGGCTCGACTGCGAGCACTGCCTGCACGTCGGCATCCGCAGGCCCCTGTTGGCCGAGACCGGGCGCACGTGACGACCTTGGCGTGCGGATGACGCTGAAGCCGAGCTGTGACGGCTGCGGCGGCTAGGCCGGCGTCGATGGCGGCGGCGAACTTCTGGTTCTGCACCATGATCAGTAGCTCCGCCTTCGCACGCGCCGCTCGCCGGCGAAACTGGTGCTTGATCTAGAAGAGCCCGACTCCGCAGTGGGATCGAGGGTGTTTGTCCTCCGTCGGGTGACGCGCGATGGCTGCTCGGGCAGCTGATGTGGACCCGTGGCGTCCTTCCGCGCGGATCGAATCCTGTGTGTTCTAACCAGCTGTGAGGTTCGATGAGGCGACTGGCCACGAACGAGCAGAGTTCTCCTGGACCGTCTCCAGCGCAGATGTCGGTGAACATTGTGTTGTCCACTTCTATATGTCAGCGGACGGCACTGAATCTCACCGTGCTAACGGATTCGACCAGCGAGGTTACTTCGATTATGTTGTTCGACCACCGCTTGGTCACTAGTCGTCTCGTAACGCCATCACTTCACGACGCGGAATGTAAGATGCGTGACACCTGCGCCCTCGATCACCTGGGTGCTTTCCAGCTCGATCGGTTCCGCGGTTTGGTCGAACAACCGGACGCCATTCCCGAGTAGGACAGGCACCAGATCTAGGTGTATCTCGTCGAGAAGTCCCGACCGGATGCACTGCTGCACTAGGTTCGCGCCGATCACGCCGACGTCCTTGTCAGCTGCGACCGCTTTCGCTTGCGCTACAGCACTTTCGAGGCCGTCCGTAACGAACATAAAAGGCGATCCTTCGTAAACCCACTCTTGCGGAACCGAATGGGTAAGAACAAACACCGGTACTCCCAAAGGATGTCCGCCACCCCAACCATGGGTGAGGTCGAATGTCCTCCGTCCCGTCACCAAAGCACCTGTCGTTGTGCTCGTCTCCCGAAGGTACTTGGCGGTTTCCGGCGCGACCTTGAACACCATCTCCGTGCCAGGCAGTCGATATTCGGTGTCGCCGCCGAAGTACCAAGCCAACAGCCGGTCGCCGCCCTCACCCATAGGTGCTTCAGCGCCGTCGTTCGGCCCAGCAATAAAACCATCCAGTGACGTTGCGTGCCCTGTACGGACTTTCCCCATGGCTTGGTTCTCCTACTCTGTTGATCCGCCTAGTGGCCTAGCTTGATCGCTAGTCTTCGAGAGCATGCTGTGGCTGGGTAGCCTGGCGCAAGGGTGGATCCCGTCCCAGGGTAACGGTGGGGAGCAGACCTGACCTCAACGTCCGCAGACGATCGCCGCCAGCCACCCTCACGGTGCTAAGGCGGCGTGGCGAGATTGTGCACGCTCGCCGCCTTAGCAGGAGGCTACTTGTATACAGGTGCTACGGGGTCACGACACCAGCTGTGTTGGCTGCTCCGATGTGTGCCTTCGGCTGAGGCTTGACATTGCTAATGCGGTTGATGGTTGACAATGTTTCGGTTGATAGTTGACACCTACTTCGGCTGATCCTTGACACTCCCGTATGAGGGAGTTGAGCGTGGCCGAGCAGCGCTATCAGGCAGTGCTGGCGGTGATCAAGGATGGCCGGACGGTGACCGAGACGGCGGCGGCGGTGGGGGTGTCGCGGCAGAGTCTGCATGCCTGGCTGGCAAAGTATGAGGCCGGCGGGTTGGAGGGTTTGGTCGACTGGTCGCATCGGCCGTTGTCCTCCCCGCACCAGATGCAGGCGGCGGTGGAGGCGGCGGTGTTGGAGGCCCGGCGGAGGCATCCGTCGTGGGGTCCGCGGCGGATCGCGGTCGAGGTCAGCAAGGCCGGTCCAGGCCTCGCGGTAACCGAGTCCTCGGTGTATCGCTGTCTGCGGCGGGCGGGGCTGGTGACCCCGGACGGGCGGCGGCGCCGCAAACGTGAGTGGAAGCGGTGGGAGCGGGGCCGTCCGAATGAGTTGTGGCAGATGGACACCGTGGGCGGCTTTCTGCTCGCCGACGGCAGCCATGCGAAGGCGTTGACGGGGATTGATGATCATTCCCGGTTCTGTGTGTCGGCGCGGTTGATGCCGCGGGAACCGACCAGGCCGGTCTGCGACGGGCTGACCATGGCGATGGCTCGCTTTTGGGGTGCCTGAGCAGATCTTGACTGACAACGGGCGGGTGTTCACCGGGAAGTTCTTCGTCCCTCCGGTGGAGGTGTTGTTCGACGCGATCTGCCGCGAGAACGGGATCGAGCATCTACTGACCCTGCCGCGGTCGCCGACCACGACCGGGAAGATCGAAAGGTTTCACCGCACCCTGCGCGCAGAGTTCGACACCCGACAGGTGTTTCCCAACCTGCACACCGCGCAGGGCGCCTTGGACGAATGGGTCGGCTACTACAACACCGCCCGCCCCCATCAAGCCATCGACGATGCCACCCCAGCCGAACGATTTACCAACAGCGCCGGATCGCTCGATCAGCCGCGGTCGGGTTCGGCGGATCCCGCGGCGCCCGCCCGGGCGGTGCACAGGCCGGCGCGCGCCGCGGCTCGAGACGGCGACCGCTGGGTCTCCCGCCGGGTCGGACCCAACGGCATCGTGTGCGTCAGCTGGCAGCAAGTCAGCCTCGGCAAACACCGCGCCGGACAACGCTGCGACGTGCTGGTCACCGACCAGCCGCTGCAGTTCTGGATCGGAGATGAACTGCTGAAGACCGCGACCCGCACCAGCACCGGGGAGGTGAGGAAGAAACACGCCCAGGGCTCCAGCCCCCGGGCCTAACCTGTGATTCAGAGTGTCAAGGATCAACCGAAGTAGCTCTGTCAAGAATCAACCGAAGTCGAACAGTGTTGGCTGCTCCGATGGTGATTGCCGATGGGTTGAAACCTTTGGCGATCAGCCAGATGCCGAAGAATATTTCAAATAGACCGCCCGGAATTGTCGCCACGAGGCCGGTGCCGGCGAAGCCGAGGATCTCCAGCACGCATCCAGTTGCAAAGATTGCGTATCCAACGAGGCCCCAGACCGCCAAGAACCGCGGGACGAGGTTCGACCGAAACAGCAAATAACAGAAGAACAGACTGCCCAGGCCGAGCCCAACCATCGCCACGTTGTAGGCCATGAAGTTCCCATTGATCGCAAGGGCGCGCAGCGTCTCGAAGTAGGAGGCATCAGCAGCGCCTGCCTCCGTGTAGCTCCGACTAACGATTACTAGCGACAGGAGGCTGATCACGCCCACGGCGAGGATGATCCCCTCGAAAATCCTGGTGGCGAAGTAACCCAAGGCGATGTTCTTGTTGTTGATCTCGTTGGCCGCCTACATCCTGCTTGGCCTCTTCCTACGGCCCTTGGTCGGAGTCGTCCTCAGAGGCTCCCGCGACAGCCTGCTTGCCGCCGGCCTGATGCACAGCGTCTTCAACCGCACCAACAACCACAACGGCATCGCCGCGGCCCTACTCAACGGGCAGCTCTACCGGCTCGGAATCCTCATCGCAGTCGTCGTACTCATCGCAGCCCTGGCACTGCTGGCAGGGCGCCGACGGCTCAACAAGGCCTACCGCCTGGAACTCGACACCACTCGTGGCGGTGTGGGGCGCCGGCCCATCAACCCCTCAAACAGCAGTCGGCTTCGGTGATGACATCTTAGATGTGACGACCGACCAGCAGGAGATACCGCCATGCAACATGATCAAATGGACTCAGTAACGTCGGCGGATTCGTTCCCGACCGACCCGACCGGACTGCCTGAGGCCAGCCGGCCTGAACTGCTGGAGCTGGCCGACGGCGACACCCTGGAGCTGCGCGTCGGCCCGGTGGCCAAGCGGCTCGGCGATGCCATCGTGCGGATGTTGGGCTATAACGGCTCCATCCCCGGCTCCACAGTCAAGGTGGCCGAGGGCAGCGAGATCGTGGTCCACGTTGAGAACCACGGCGACCTTGACACGACCGTCCACTGGCACGGGCTGCGGCTGGAGAACCGCTATGACGGCGTCCCCCACGAAACGCAGGCGCCGATCCCGGTGGGTGGGGAGTTCAGCTACCGCCTCCAGTTCCCAGACCCAGGCCTGTACTGGTACCACCCTCACATCCGGGAGGACTACACCCAGGAACTCGGCCTGTACGGCAACATCCTGGTCCTGCCGGCCGACCCCGATTACTGGCCTCCGGCCGACCGGGACCTGATCCTGACTTTGGACGACATTCTTATCGAGGATGGCAAGGTAGCCCCCTTCAGCCCCACCGAGACTAGCTATGCGGCCATGGGCCGCTTCGGCAACCAGCTGCTGGTCGCCGGCGACCCCGACCTGCGTCTTACCTTCCGCGCGGGTGAGGTAGTGCGGCTGTGGCTGACCAACACCGCCAACACCCGCGTCTTCAACTTCACCCTGCCCGGCGGGCGGATGAAGCTGGTCGGCGGGGACAGCGGTCGCGTTGAGTACGAGGAGTTCGTCGAGCAGTTCGTGCTGGCGCCGTCGGAGCGGGTCGTGGTCGACGTGCTAGTCGAGTCGCCTGGCGAGCTCGCCCTGGAGCACCACACCCCTGATCGGACCTACCGGCTCGCCGCGATCACCGTGACCGAAGGACCGCCCTCGACCGCCGCCACCCAGTTCGGGCAGCTACGCCGGGCCCCAGAACTGGAGGCCGAGCGTGCCCAGCTGAACCGCTGGCTGGCCGCGGCTCCGGACAAGATCTTGGCACTGGTCGCACAGATGGACGACCCAGCTGCTATGCCGGACGCCGCCGGGCAGGTCACTTATGCCTGTCCGATGCATCCCGATGTCACTAGCGCGGAGCCCGGCCGCTGCCCCAAGTGCGGCATGAAGCTGCTCGCCAGCCAGGCCCCCACGGTGACCGCCTACGCATGCCCGATGCATCCGGAGGTGGTCAGCGATCAGCCGGGTCACTGCCCAAAGTGCGGCATGAAGCTGCTCGCGGCAAGCTCGGTGCGTACGGCGACGACTGATCACGACCAGAGCGGCATGGATCACGCCGGCATGGACCACGCCGGCATGGACCACAGCGACATGGACCGCAGCGACAGCGGCATGGGCCACGGGGGCGGAGAGGGCATCGAGTGGGAAGACGACATGGTCGAGGTCAACCGCCAGACCACCAGCGCCACCATGCACTGGCGGTTCCTCGACCGGACTACCGGCGCCGACAGCCCCGCCATCGACTGGCGGTTCACCGTCGGCGACCGAGTCAAGATCCGGCTGGTCAATGAAATGGCCTCCGACCATCCCATGCACCACCCGTTCCACCTACATGGCGCCGGCCGGTTCCTGGTACTCGCCCGCGACGGGGTCACCGAACCCAACCTGGTGTGGAAGGACACCGTGCTTGTGCGTACGGGTCAGACCGTAGACATCTTGTTCGACGTCACCAACCCGGGCCTGTGGATGGCCCACTGCCACATCGCCGAGCACATGCAAAGCGGCATGATGTTCAGCTTCAACGTGGCCCGCCGCTGAAGTACGCGCGCTAACGGCAACCTAATCCAACAAGGAAGAACCATGCCAGAGGAGACGTCGCAGAACACATCGCCGGATCGACTGCTCGATGCGGTCGTGATCGGCGGCGGCCAGGCCGGTCTGGCGATCGCCTGGCACCTCAAACGCCAAGGCCTGCGGTTTGTCGTGCTGGAGGCCGGATCTGAACTGGGCCACACCTGGCGTGACCGCTGGGACTCCCTCAAGTTATTCACCCCAGCCCAGTACGACGGCCTGCCCGGCATGCCGTTCCCGGCTCCGGCCGACACCTACCCGACGAAGGATCCAGTGGCGGACTACCTCCAGACCTATGTGACCGTCTTCGACCTGCCGGTTCGGCTCAACGCGCGGGTGACCAGCCTTACCCGGACCGACGATGGGTTCGAGGTCCGTACCGCCGACGACACGCTGCAGGCAGGGCAGGTCGTGGTGGCCACCGGTCCCTTCCAGGTGCCCTTCGTTCCGCCGGCCGCCCAAGGGCTGGAGCCGTCGGTGACCCAGATCCACAGTGCCAGCTATCGCAACCCTGCGGCCCTGCCCAGTGGACCGGTGCTGGTCGTCGGAGGCGGCAACTCCGGGTTCCAGATCGCCGAGGAACTGGCTGCCACCCGCCACGTTGACCTATCGATCGGTGACCGGGTACCGATGCTGCCCCAGCGCCTGGCCGGCAGGGACCTGTTCTGGTGGCTCACCCGACTTCGCCTGCTGCGAGTCACCGTCGACTCCCGGCTCGGCCGGCGAGCCAGTCGTCGGGAGTTCATCATCGGGACCAACAAGCGGCGGCTCCGCAAGGTCGGCGTAAGGTTCCGGCCGCGACTGGTTGAGGCTGATGGACAAACAGTCCGGTTCGCTGACGGCAGCACGCGACAAGGCGTCGGGGTGGTGGTCTGGGCGACCGGCTACCGTTCCGACTACACCTGGATCCACATCCCAAAGGCCGTTGAGAACGGGCGGGTGATACACCGACGCGGTATCACCGAGATCCCGGGCCTGTACTTCGTGGGATTGTCTTGGCAGCACACCCGCGGCTCGGCCCTGCTCGGCTTCGTCAACCAGGATGCCGCATACCTCGCCGACAAGCTCACCGCCCGCCACCGCACCGGCGCCCCAGCCAAGGCCGACGTCACCGGGCTCCAAGGTCGGGGAGCAGGCAGTGGTTCATGATCGACCACAAGACGCTTCGCCTCTCGGCCGTGCTCCTTGTAGTGGGCTTCATCCTTTTTGAGGTGGTGGGCCTCCTCCATTCCGACGGGCCAGGCCCATTCGGGTCCAAGGCCAGCCACCGAGCACCCATCGATGACCCCAACGGACCCACTGCACGCTCAATCGGCTGGACCGGGCCTTAGGACTGTCATCACGTGCCTCGTCCGCGTCGACGAGCTCTCCCTCCGGAGAGAGACGTATTGAGAGAAAGAAGGATGAACGCACGGCATGAGGATGTTCCTCTCGCTGACATTCCTCGCTATACCTGGTTGCTGTCCCGTTATCCGAATTTTCTGGCTTCCTTCATTCGGCCTTTCCGAGAAGTCGCGGTGAGACGCTTCTGCCTAGAATTGAGCAGCGCCTCGCGCTGATGGCCGCTCTGCTTGGCATGGTCGCCCGGCCGAGTCAGCCGAAGTCGACGCCGGCCGTTATCGCAATGGCCACGATTGCGGCGTCCCGGCTGAAGTTGCTTTTCCGTGTGCTTCGCTATCTGGGCGGCGTACTGTCGTGGCACCGAGGATCTTGTGTACAGAGGCTACGGTCTCCGTCGCCTCTGGCTCGTTGTTCAGGGGGAGGCGATCATGACCACAGCAACCCGGCATGGTGACCTTCCGCAACCCCGCCGCGCGCAACTGACAGCTAAGAGCAGGATCGGGTTGATCGTTGCTCTGTCCATGGCGGCTGGACTGATTGCCGCCGTGGTTTTGGTGGCCGTGCCGTTCATCCCGGCAAGAGAGAATGTGCTCACCGGTGTGGTGCTGCTGGCGTTTGCGCTGGGCTGGGCGTTGCTGGCCGTACTGTCCACCCGGTTCAGCGACCAGCCTCAACGGTGGGCAGCTGCGCCGGCCACGTTCATGGCGGTGGCCGGCCTCGTTTCACTCAGCGGTTCCGCGGCCGTGCAGGCAGGGTTCAGCTGGATATGGCCTCCAGTCCTGTTCGGACTGGTTGTCTGGATGTTCCTTCGGGTCCGGCGCAACATGGGCAGCCGAATCGGACGGTGGCTGCTGTACCCCGTACTAGCGGTGTTGATGATTGCTGCCGTGGGCGGCGGCTACCAGACCGTACGCGAATCCCTCGACGCCAAGGCCTACCCCCCGCCCGGCCAGCTGATCGATGTGGGCGGGCATCGGCTGCACCTGTACTGCACCGGCTCGGGCAGCCCCACAGTCGTCCTAGAACCGGGCGGTGGCGCGTCGTCCTCAGACTTCGGGTGGATTGCGCCGGCCGTGGCCCGCGACACAACAGTCTGCGTGTACGACCGCGCCGGCCGCGGCTGGAGCGACCCAGTCGACGGCCCCCAAGACGGCGCCCACATCGCCGCAGACCTCCACACCCTGCTTCAACGCGCCCACATTCCCGGGCCGTACGTGCTGGCCGGCCACTCGTTCGGCGGCCTGTACGTCCAAAGCTTCGCCGCCCAATTCCCCGACCAGGTCGCCGGCATGGTGCTCCTCGACTCCACCGCACCCAAACCCGGCCCAGCCCAGACCACCAACACCGACCCCTACAATCTCATCGGTCGCGTCGCCGCCTTAGCGGCCGCGTCCGCTCACCTCGGAGCCGGACGTCTGCTCAACCCGATCTCCTACACAACTCTTCCGCCACGCTCCCGGGACGAGGCCCGCGCCACCTCCTCGACGGCCAGCAGCCTTGCAAGCTCCGTCGAAGAGTATGGAGTGGCGAACACGTCGATGCAGCAGGCGTCGGCCCTGACCAGCCTCAACGGCAAGCCGCTGATCGTGCTCACCGCAGACGAGGGAGCCGACGATCAATGGCAATCGAAGCAGGACCACATGGCCACACTGTCGACCAACAGTCTCCACCGGCACGCGAACGCCACCCACGCTTCGCTCCTCGACAACGAAGCCGACGCTGCCGTGGCCAGCAAGGCAATCCACGACGTCGTCGTCG
>CAWCVF010000010.1:0-90743 GCA_963798835.1 uncultured Actinomycetota bacterium
AGGTGGCTAAAGAGATAGGCGTACCGTTCGCCACGCTCGAGCGCATCTACGTGGCGTTCGGGCTGCTCCGCCCCGCACGGGACGAACGCGTTCGTGAAGAAGATCTTCAAGTCATCAAGATCCTTCCCGTTCTCTTCGGCGCAGGTGTAGAAGAGGGCGAAGTGCTCCGGATGGCCCGCGTTTGGGGTGACAGTGCGCGTCGTGTCGCCCAGTACCTGCCGCACTACTTCCACACCACGGTCGAGGAGCGATTCCGGAGGCGAGGGCTTCGCGACAACCAGGCGTTCGAAGCGGCGATCCGTGAGGTCGGTGTTCGCGCGGGGCGCTCGGGTGAAGACCTCCTCGGATGGCTGTTTCGACGCCACTCCGAGGTCTTCATGAGCGAGCATCAGTTCGAGCACGTGGAGGCCGCGCTCGAGCACGCCGGTGTTCGGCCCCGTCCGCCTCAAAATGCGGAGGCGGCGGTCTTCGCGGACCTTTCCGGCTACACGCAGCTGACAGAGGAATCCGGTGATGAGGTCGCCGCTGAGATTTCCCTCACGCTCGCACAGCTCGTCAACGAGATTGCGGCACGCCACCGGGGGAGTGTTGTGAAGATGCTGGGTGATGGCGTCCACTTTCACTTCCGAGATCCCAGCGATGCAGTCAGGGGATCCCTTGAGATCGTCGAAAGGGCACGCTCTGAAGGGCTGCCTCCGGCGCACGTGGGAGTCAACGCGGGCCCAATGATCTACGACGAGGGCGACTACTTCGGGGGGACGGTCAACATCGCGGCGCGGATCGCATCCCACGCCACGGCGGACCAGGTCCTCGTAGGTGAGGACTTAGAGCGCTCGGTCGAGCCAGCGGGGTTCCGGCTGGTCGAGGTGGGACCAGTCCATTTAAAGGGGGTACGAAAACCGGTGACGATCTACCAAGCCGTACGTCACGATCGCTAAAAGCACGGGCAGAGCCCACACCCTCACGGAAGCCAACGACCGCGTCTGTCATCGTCGTGGCGACAGTCACGCCGAAGCTGCGCCCGCCCGCCGTGCCGCGAGCGCCGCTTGCGTCAGCCGAGACTGCCCAGCAGGTCGGCGCAGGCCTGCTCGCAGCGGCGGCAGGCTTCGGCGCAGATGCGGCAGTGCTCATGCATGCCGGCGTGGGCTTCGCATTCTGTGGCGCAGCTTGTGCAGGCGACACGGCAGGCCTCCAGGAGGGCTCTGGT
Source organism: uncultured Actinomycetota bacterium (assembly GCA_963798835.1). Taxonomy (GTDB): domain Bacteria; phylum Actinomycetota; class Actinomycetes; order Propionibacteriales; family Propionibacteriaceae; genus Microlunatus. Next base: position 1,208 of record CAWCVF010000010.1, read on the forward strand.
GATGTTGGCGTCGTAGCCCGTGTGCCGGGACAGCACCGTGCCGGTCGTGGTACAGATGTCGGCGCAGTCCAGGTTCGTCCGGATGCACTTCGTCAGCTCGGCAACCATGTCCTCGCTGAGGCAGGCGTCGGCGCACGCCGTACAGGTTTCGCCGCAGGCGAAGCAGGCATGGATACAGTCAGCCAGCTTCTGTCGATCAATGTTGCCAAGGTCCTTCGGGTAGGCATCCAACATGGCCGTGACGTGTGACATGGATACCGCTCCTCTCGCTCTCTGGTGTGGGACGCCGATCGGCGCTCCCTCGGGTGCCTGCCCGGCGCGCCGTCAGGCCAACTGAGTGGGTTCAGGGCTTCTGACCGCGCTTGGGCCAGCTGACGCCCGCTGCCTCATTCCTACCGCCGGTGGGGCTTGGCCGAGCAGCCGGGTGCGTCTGTCTCCCCGATCAGCGCGATGCGAGTGGCTGGGACGTGCGTACGGACGTGACGACATCGTGAATGGCGGCGCTGGCTGCGGCGGAGTCGGCTTCATCGTCGATGAGAGATTCGCGCGTGGTGGCCTTGGCGAGCACGTAAACATGACAGCAGATGTGACAGCAACGCAGTAACATCCGTCGGCGTCCAGGGAGTACCACTGCGCCTTGGCGGGCCGCACAACGCCCACCACGAGTCCTTCGCTGGCTTCTCTTAATCATGTGGTCTTAGCCGCAGAGGTCAAGGGCGCTTCGCGTCCTACGGATTCGCTTCGCTCACCCTTGACATCCGCCCCGAAGACCAAGAGCGGCTGGCCATCGGGGAGGCTGAGAGAGTGGTCGCACAGACCTACTGTGCTTTCAGGGCGGAGTAGTCAAGGAGCGGTACGTACCCCTCCGGTTCGGGCAGAGTCCTGGGCTCGCTGAGTTGAGTCCGGCAAAGTGGTGTACGAGCAGCTTGTGCAATTAGATCGACGGCTCGAATCGGCCCGACCGGCAAGCTGACGCGAGCGCGTCGATGCTCCGCCGCGCGCGTCTGCGCACTGTCCCGGGCGAGAGTCCGAACTCCGCCGCCGTCTCCGCCAACGCTGACGCCGACATCAGACCCTCTCCGCTGCGACAGACTGTTCGGACGCCTAATCGATCCGTGTGCTCCACCAGTGAGGAGAGCAGTAGGCGATCGCCAAATCCGATCAAACCGACCTGTGCGCCCCAGGACAACACGTCGCTCAGTTCCTCGCTAGGCGAAACCTGCTTGCACAGCTGTTGCTCCGGCAACCTGTCAGTCGGCACGGTTCGCCGCTCAGCCCACGACGGTCGCTTCAGCACCCCTTCCCGAGCGAGAACGGATCGCATGTTCGCCAGCACGTTGCCCGCAACCTTTCGGTGCCGCCACCAAGGAAACTGCCGGATCTCCAGCCAAAGCTGGCTGGAGACCAGCGCATCCGTCTCCGGACCCGCCCGCGCCCGTCGGGCCACCGCATTCGCGCCGGGCACAACGCCCAAGCCACGACCCACGCCGCTGGCCGGCAATCTCTTCCCGAGGGCGAGCCCATCTGCACCAACGCATGCAGCACCTCGTCCGCGGCGTCGATGCCGACCAGCATCAACCAGTCCCAAAGACCATCGACCGCTGGCGCCGACGCTAGCCGTGGATCCTGCTCAACCCAGTCATGCCACAGCCGCCGGGCCTCGGCCAATCCCTGCGCCAGGTCCGCCACACCGAGCTGTTCCACAACGCTCACCGCTCCTGCTCCTTCCGCGCGTTTCGCCGAAGGTCGCAGGGCTACGTCACCCGAACCGTCCCCCCAAAGATCGATCTCTTGGGAGGTACGTCCGGCTGGCAACGACATCACTTCCGGATATCACGTACCCCCGAAAGCCGAGGACGTCGAGACCGCCATGGCTTATCGCCGTGTCTTTCAGGAGTATGAGGTCGAGCCAACTCCCTATGGGTGGTGAGCCGCGTACGCCGCCTCAGCAACGACCGCTGTTGACGATCGACGAGGCCGCGACGTATCTCAACGTGCCCGCACGCTGGGTCGCTGATGCGGTCCGACAGCGCAAGGTCCGCTGCACCAGGATCGGCAAGCACATCCGGTTCCGCATCGACCATCTGGACGAACTCGTCGCCGCCGGCGAACAGCCAGTCACATCGGAGGTGATCCCGATCCAACGCAACCGCACTCGATCGAAGCTTTGAGCCGTCACGGCATCGACACCGGCCGGATAGTGCCACCGGTGAGCGCAGTGTCGATGATCCGCGAAATCAACTCATCTCCCGCAGGCAACAAATGACCGTAGGTGTCGATCGTCGTGGTGATCGACTCAGGGCCAAGCCTGGCCTGGATATGCGGGCAGCGCAGCACCGCCGGCGACCAACCACGCCACATGGGTGTGCCGAAGATCATGAAACCGGAACGGCGCCCGTCAGCCTACACAGGTGGTCGATCCTTCAGCGCTGGACGTAGCCCGCTGACCTCCTCGTTGCGAAGGCCTGACACGCGGGCAAGCGAGCCGCGCCGACGCTTGCTGATCGGTGCATGGCGTGCCGTCGGATCGGTTCCTGTGCGTGTCGGGGGGCACGCCGGGTGTACGCACCCGACCGCTTCCATGCCATTGACGTCCAGCCTGGGGCTCCGGCTTCAGTGGAGCGTGCTGACTGTCCGTCGGCGTACGCCCGGCGTAACCACCGGCGTATCGGTCGTCACCTCTCGGTCGTCGCGGGCGCGTCGTCCGGGCGTTCAGGGTGTCCTCCGGTAGTGCCGGTGGTCGCGTCGTCGCTCGTAGCATCCAGAACCTCTGCGGGGGGCCAGGCCGCGTCGGTCTTGGTGACGTCGTAGCTGATGCCGTAGTAGTCGTACAGTTTCTGCTCCTGGCCCCGCGATAAGCTGCCTTCGTCGTCCCCGAGCCGTGGTGCATTCGTCACCATGTCCTTGTCATAGCCAACGACGACATCGCCATCGCGGATGGTCGCGTCCCGCAGTGGGATCAAGGACTGCGACATGCCGAGCAGGCCTGTGTTGGCGGCGACGAAGCTCGGCTCGCCCGTCTGGTCGTCGAAGTAGATCTGGCCGATGCTGCCGATCTTGTCGCCGGACGTGGTGACGACGTTGCCGCCGCTCAAGCCAGCCAGGTCACTCTCGGTAATGGGCACAGGGATCCGTCCAGCCGATCAAGTACTTAGCTCTTCACCCTAGACATGCCCACTCCTCGACGTCCTAAACACCTTCCCTGTCTTGGCCACGACGAACATCGCAGGTCAGCCGGTTCGGTCCGGGCGACTCACTCGTTCGCGTCTGCGGTCCGACCGACAGCGTCATTAATCACCAGACCGGCCGTGATTAAGCGTGACCAGAGGAACCCCCGGCTCGGACGCTCGGACGCGGCTCAGGTCGTGTTGCGCGACTGGCGCGTTGGTGGTCTGGATGGTCAGCCGGGCCGATTTCCTCAAGTGAGTGCCGGCCAGCCGTGCGGCTCGGGCGCGCTGGTTGAGGTCGACGACCTGGCGTCGGGACGGGGCCAGCATCAGCGAGTCCAAACCCTGGTCCTGATCGTGCTGCCAGGCTGCGAGTAGCCGGTCGGCGAGTGTGGCGGGGTCGCCGATCTTGATCCGGTCCCGGTCCCGGTAGAAGTCGACCGCCCCGATGTCGCCGGCGGCGGCCACGTCCTCGGCCTTGCCCCTCCGCCGCCGCGGCAGCCCAGCTCGCCGAAGAAACCGGCATCGAGGCAGATACCCTCGCGCGGCTCGCCTGGGCCATCGACCAGCATCACCCGCTGCCGGAGTGGGCCGACCAGATCGACTCGCGGACGCTACTGCTGATCGACGAGGCCGGGATGGCCGACACCTCACCCTCGACACCGCCGTCCACCACGCCCTGGGCAGGGGCGGGCGAGTGTGCCTGGTCGGCGACGGCCGGCGCGGACGCCGCCCGCGCCGAGGGTGAGCACCATTTCCGTCTGGCCGGCCGGCGCCCGTCGGGCCACGACATTCGCGCCGGGCACAACGCCCAAGCCACGACCCACGCCGCTGGCCGGCAATCGCTTCCCGAGGGCGAGCCCATCTGCACCAACGCATGCAGCACCTCGTCCGCGGCGTCGATGCCGACCAGCATCAACCAGTCCCAAAGACCATCGACCGCTGGCGCCGACGCTAGCCGTGGATCCTGCTCAACCCAGTCATGCCACAGCCGCCGGGCCTCGGCCAATCCCTGCGCCAGGTCCGCCACACCGAGCTGTTCCACAACGCTCACCGCTCCTGCTCCTTCCGCGCGTTTCGCCGAAGGTCGCAGGGCTACGTCACCCGAACCGTCCCCCCAAAGATCGATCTCTTGGGAGGTACGTCCGGCTGGCAACGACATCACTTCCGGATATCACGTACCCCCGAAAGCCGAGGACGTCGAGACCGCCATGGCTTATCGCCGTGTCTTTCAGGAGTATGAGGTCGAACCAACTCCCTATGGGTGGTGAGCCGCGTACGCCGCCTCAGCAACGACCGCTGTTGACGATCGACGAGGCCGCGACGTATCTCAACGTGCCCGCACGCTGGGTCGCTGATGCGGTCCGACAGCGCAAGGTCCGCTGCACCAGGATCGGCAAGCACATCCGGTTCCGCATCGACCATCTGGACGAACTCGTCGCCGCCGGCGAACAGCCAGTCACATCGGAGGTGATCCCGATCCAACGCAACCGGACCCGATCGAAGCTTTGAGCCGTCACGGCATCGACACCGGCCGGATAGTGCCACCGGTGAGCGCAGTGTCGATGATCCGCGAAATCAACTCATCTCCCACGGGCAACAAATGACCGTAGGTGTCGATCGTCGTGGTGATCGACTCGTGGCCAAGCCTGGCCTGTGACCAGGCGGTACGACGTCGGGTTCGAGCGTTTCCGACGAGGATGACTACCAGTGCTCCTACGACCAGCAGCGTGAACACAAAGCCGAGCACGACGTAGGCGTTGGCGGCAAGCAGCAGGGTCAGCAGTACCCCCGCTGCAACCAGAAGCAAAGGCCCCCACCAGCTCCTGCCGAAGACCAGGAACCCGAGCACCGTGATGCCGACGGCGAGGAACGCCGCTAGTCCAGCTTGAACGTCATGGGCCATCAGCAGCGCGGGCAGCGTCGCGGCGAGCGGGAGCACCAGCCAGTACCGGCGCCGCCGCTCGGTCAGGAAGAGGCCGGCAACGGCAACCCCAGCGACAGCCCAGCCGACCTGCGCGATGACCGCCAGGACCGGGAGAGTGTCGGGACGTCCCTCGGTTCGCGCTTGGAGGCCGAGCAGCATGCGGTGGTTCATCGTCATGACCACGGGCTCCCAGACCATCGTGTTCACCAGACGAAGCACAGGGCCGGGCGGTGCGGAGTGTCCGCGCGAGATCAGCCGGGTCGTGTGGGCGTCGATCGGCTCGAGGACGTACGCGCCCCAGACGTCGAGAACCAGAGCATGGCCTGGATCGAGGATCCGCACCGGCGTGACGGCTTCCTCACCGAGACCCCAGAGATAGCTCCTCGGAGCGAGCCGCCAGCTGTCCCCGACGGACAGCTGCTGCCACTCGGGATGAATGGTGTCGGCGTTGTGGATGTCGACGCCGAAGACGTTCTCCAGCCAGGTGTAGGTGTAGAAGCCGCCCTTGTCCTGGCCGACCTGTACCAGCCACGGCCAGACCGCATCGGTCGGCGCGTTTATCGTGATTGCCTGGGTGTATTGCTCCGTCCGACCGGGATCGAGACTGTCTCCGGCCAGGGCCATCTGGCGTTCGGCGACCGTCGAACCCCAGTTCAGCATCAACGGATGGATCACCACCACGTACGCGGCAATCAGCAGCACCAGGAGCGGCGCCACGTAGCGAAGGCGGACCGCCTTGACCACTGCGAAGAGGTTCTCGGTCAGCGATGCCATGAGAGTGTCCGATCTGCAGCCAGCGCGAACAACGCCACACCGCCGAGGTTGCGAATTGTAAACAAGCTCGTTGCCTCCTACCTCCGATCCTGGTCGGGCAGCCCTGACGGCGGGGAGGGCCAAACGTCACGTCGCGCCAAGGACCTCAGTACACGTTTTTCACGGCACGCACGACCCGCCACAACCAGCAGGCGCGGCTAAGCAGCAGTGATGGCCTTTGCCCTCCATGCCCAGCTTGTTACTCCTTGGCGCTGCCGCTTTAGGGGGGCCGTTGCTGTATGCCCTGGGACCTTTCGCCTCTAACTTGTCCCGCTGGGCAGACCCACCGTCACTGGTGGATGATCGTTGAGCGAAGAGAGTCTGCCGTGAGTTTCTCAGCGAGCTCAGAGACCCGGAGTGAAGTTGGATCAGGCCGGTGGCACAGCCTTATGACCAAAGAGTTTCTGCTGCTCGCCGGTTCTCGCTGTCGCTGTGTATGCGGTCGGGGATGTCGCGTCAGGTGTCCTGTATGACGGATATAGCTTTCGCGACCAGGCGATTAGCGAGTTAACCGCCTTCGGATCGGCTGTGCGGCCGCTGATGGTGACGGTCATTCTCACTCACGCGCTCCTGGTGACCGCCTTCGGTGTCGGCATCTGGCGGTCGGCTGACCACAGAAGCCTGCGCCTGGTGGGAGTCTTCATGGTCGGAGCGGGCCTGATCGGATTTCCAGTGACGACCGCCATTGTCGTGGTTGCAGCCATCGACGGATTCGAGGAGTGGCTGCTCGTCGAGGAGAACCTGAAACCGTCGACGGTCGCGGGGCTACCTGGTTCACCTGCGGTGGGCCGGCTGAAGCGGTCGGCGGCAACCCGTGGCACACTCCCAACCGACCAACACCAGCACCTCATCGTCGCCCCTTGTTAAAGGATCACGTGACACTCCCGGGCCCGGGGAACTTGCGTTCGCAACTGGCTTTCGGCCACGCGAGGAGCGCGACCACGGCCAAGAGCAGCACTAAGAGGTCCGGCGGCACGACCGTCGACGCAACCACAGATGTTGAGGCGTCGATGAGTGCGTGCACGCCAATGACGAGGAAGAGATTCCCAGTCCGCATATAGAGCAGCGCCAACAAAATGCCGATGGCCATGACGATCGGCAGGTCGAACAAAAGATCCACCCCAGCGGAGCCGTCAAGGAGCCGGATCGGAATGTGACGCATAGCGAAGAGCCCCTGACTGACCACGAGTGCTACCACAACTGCTCGCCGCCCATGTCTCCCCCACCTGTTCCGGAAGTGCAAAACCATCTGCGGAAAGAGGAATGCTCGATAGGTGATGTCCTCGTAGAGCGAGTTTCCCAACAACTGGGCGATGAGTACGCCGAACACCGGCAGCACGCCGTAGCGCGACCACGCGGGATCCAGAGCAACTCGGCCGTGGACAGCGAACTCGATGACCAATTCGGTCGCCTGCACGACCAGCCAGACGCTGGACAGCCACCGCCCCTGACGATGTTCGCACCGTCCGCACATACGTCACGAAGCCACCCTCCACGACCCGCCGCTAGTGCGCAATTCCCGACCTTCGCAATCGAGAAACACCTAGCCAAAACCATTCATCGAGGCAAGCCCGAAAACGTGGCCCAAGTCAGGTTCGACGCTCGAAGCGCAGTTTCCACAGCCCTGTCTGGACGGTTTCCACAGATTTCGGCGAGGCTGCACGATTTGGGTCGGGCGTAGGCATGCTTCCTGCGGAGGTGGGCGATGCCGAGGACGGAGTCCAAACAGCAGCTAGCGGTACGTGGAGAGGAGCTGGCCTGCGCGGAGTTGGAGCGGCAGGGCATGCAGCTGCTGGAACGAAATTGGCGCTGCCGGCTTGGAGAGATCGACATTGTCGCCGCGCAGGCGGGCACCAACGGTCTCACTCTGGTCTTTGTGAGGTGAAGTGCCGAAGCGGGCTCGGTTTCGGCCATCCGCTTGAGGCGATCACCTTCTCGAAGATGCGGACCTTACGGCAGCTGGCGGCTTTGTGGACGTGTGAGCATCGCATGAAGGCCTCAAGCATCCGGCTGGACGCCATCGGTGTTGTCTTGGCTCCTGGTCAAGAGCCATCGCTGACCCATGTCAGGGCGGTGGGTTGAGTGGCGTCGGCGTGCGCACGATTAGATCGAGGCCGGCGAATATCAAACTTATGTTCGATATGCTGAGGCATGTCAACACCTGACCAGCTTTTCTCCGTCGCTAAGCACCGCACCGCCTTTCGCTACGCGGCCAAACGGCGCAACCTACCGACTCGATCGAGAGCTTCGTGAGATCGTGATCTTGGTACGCGAGTCCGTCGACTCACGCTGGCCACGAGCTGATCACAGCGGGAATGTTGATCTTGGCCGCCGGTGTCGCGGCAAGCCTCTGGACTATGGAAAACCACTCAAATCGCAGATCGGGGCTGGCTCCCTCGATATGAGACCGGCGGTGCGGCGCGATCAGCGGTTGATAACGACCTTGAGCGCCTTGGTCTCGGCCGCGCGACCGAACGTGTCGTAGGCATCGAGCATCTGGTCGAGGGAGAAATGGTGAGTGGCAAACTTTTCGGCCGGGAGCTTGTGCTGCTCGACGAGCTTGAGGAGCATCGGCGTGGTCGTGGCACTCACCAGCCCGGTGGTGATCGCGATGTCCTTGATCCACAGATCCTGGAGCTTGAGCTCGACCGATCGGCCGTGTACGCCAGCGTTCGCCACGGTACCGCCCGGACGGACGAGTTCGGTGCACATGTCGAATGTCAGCGGGATCCCGACCGCCTCAATCGCTACGTCCACGCCCAGGCCGTCGGTCATCGCCATCACTTCTTCTTTCCACGAAGCGCCGCCGCTGTTCACTCCGTCGGTGGCACCGAGGCCGCGTGCTTGGTCGAGCCGGTTGTCGTCGAGGTCGATGGCGATGACGCGCGAGGCGCCGTAGAGGCCAGCCGTCATCATCGCGGAGAGCCCGACCGGGCCGGCGCCGACGACGGCGACAACGTCGCCGGGCTTGACCCGCCCGTTGCGCACACCGATCTCGAAGCCGGTCGGCAGAATGTCGGACAGCATCACCGCCGCCTCGTCGCTGACACCGGCGGGGAGCTTGTGAAGGGAGCCCTCACCGAATGGGACGCGGACGTACTCGGCCTGAGTGCCGTTGATGAGGTGCCCGAAGATCCAGCCGATCCCAGACATGCCTTCATCGTCCAAGCAGTGAGCAGACAACTGCTGATGGCAGTACGAGCAGGCACCGCAGGAGGTGATACACGAGATGATCACGCGGTCGCCGACGGCGAGCTTGTTTACCGCCGCCCCGACCTCGACTATCGTCCCGACACCCTCATGTCCGAGGATCCGGCCGTCCGTCACCGCTGGGACATCGCCTTTGAGGATGTGCAGATCCGTGCCGCAGATCGTCGTGGTGTCCACCCGCACGATGACGTCGGTGGGGGCGACGAGCTTAGGGTCGGGCACCTCCTCCCACGCCTTCTGGCCCGGGCCGTGGTACACCAATGCCTTCATCTCTGACCTCCTCGTGGGCAGGGCGCAAAACACCACGCCGGGTTCCGGTGCTCATTGTGCGCACTCGCTGACGTGGGGAGCAAGGTGCCAGTATTCGGCTTGAGATCCGCCTCCCACGATCGGTATACGCGACGGCCACCCTAGCCAAACCGATCACGCGGCCGTGGTCACGCCACGCCTTCCCGCATCAGTAGCGCGCGCACTGTGGCTTGCGACCAGGCGCCCGCTCTGTGCAGTTCGCACAGCGTCCTTGTTCAGGTCGCGGGCAATGGCGTACGCCAAAGGCAGCATGCTCACTGAGTCACTGCGGTTGCTGCCTGACTTGTTGCGGCTGCTGCGCCGTATTGCGGCCGAAGCAGCAAGATTTATTGCCAGTGTCAGTTACCGGCGGCGTGATATTGGCTGATGACGTCGGCCGGGATACGCCCACGCTGCGACAGCTGGATGCCATTGCTGTTAGCCCAGGCACGCACAGCCTTGATGTCGACCTGACGCGCTGGACGGTGCCCGTTGCGTTGGTCGTACTGGCCGCGGTGTTTCTGGGGACAGAGCTGGCCACCACTCGCTTCGACGCGGACAAGCCCCTGCCCGATTTCGTTCAATACACGCTCAACGCCGACACCGGCCAGGCTTCTTGGCTCAGCGCGGGTGAACGACCCGATGCCTGGACGGCGCAGTTCTTCGCTGATGGTTACACCACGACGACTGCCGCCTTCTCTCCCGGGTATTACTTCGAGCAGCAGCGACCGGTGATCACCGCACCTGCCCCGCGTATCAATCTGCCAGCGCCGACGCTCACCGTCGTGGAGAACAAGCAGCAAGTCGACATCAAGAGTGTCCGACTGCGCGTGGCATCCCCGCGAGGAGCTCCGTACGTCCACCTCGACCTGAGACTGCCCGGCGAACTGACCGAGGCGACCGTGAACGGCCGGCCGGTCACCGTCGCCGACATACCAACCAATCGACGCCAGCGGTTCACCCTGCTCTATTTCGGGCTACCCCCACAGGGTGCCGAGGTGAGGCTGACCATCCGCGGCACCGGACCCATCAGCGGGACGCTGGTCGACTACTCCAACGACCTCCCAAAGCTGCCTGGCATGACGGTCCGGCCAAGGCCAGCCGAGTACGTCCCGGCACCTTTCGACTTCCGCGACCCCACGGCCGTGACCCGGAGTGTCGGCTTACCGTGACATAAGGTGCGGAACCTCGGACTCCATCAGGAGGTGACCGATGACAAATCCTGTGCCAGCGCCACGGCGCCCACGCCCCACCGCCAGCCAGCTGCTCCACGAGATCCGCTGCCTCATCACCGACCTTCCCCGCTTCGCAACGGCACCGTTCTATCGGCGCCAACATCTGCGCTGGGGCGCAACCGACGACGAAATCCGCGCCAGCATGCCCGGCGACGAAGTGATCACGAAGCCGAAGTACCTCGCCACCCGGGCGATCATCATCAACGCGCCGCCCTCGGCGGTCTGGCCGTGGCTGGTCCAAGTAGGTTGCCTGCGCGCAGGCTTCTACGCCCACGACCTGCTTGACAATCTCGGCCACCCGAGCTCGTGGACGATCCTGCCGGAATTCCAGCGGCTCGAGATCGGCCAATGGGTACCGATGTCACCCACACCCTCAGAGACCACTGCGTTCAAAGTCGCCGGCTTCGAGGTGGACCGATGGTTGCTGTGGAAGCAACCACTGAGCACGTGGTCCTGGGTGCTCACGCCAACCGCCGCCGACCGCACCCGGCTCGTCACCCGGTTGCGTACCGACGTGGACTGGCAGCATCCCGCCATCTCGACTTTGACCACGGTGCTCAATGAGTTCGGTGACTACCCGATGATGCGCCGCATGCTGCTCGGCATCCGCGACCGCGCCGAAGCCACCCCACTGCCCGGGACCGGGTACGCGGGCTGAGCTAGCCTGCGTGACGATGCGAGCGATGAGAGCCGCCGCACTGCCGGCATCTGCCGCGACGAAGGCCCAGCCGCCCGGACCATCGACGACCTTCCTGCGCAATGCGGCAAACAACACTAAGGCTTCAGCTCCATCGATCGCCGACACGGTCATGAGCCACGGCCAAGGGTCTGCGTTAGGGCGCGACGCGGCAACGGTTCCTGTTCCCACCGCAATTTCTCGGACGGCGAGCATGCGTGAGAGCCACCAGCCGGCCTTGCTGGCACCGGACAAGCCGAGTGCTGCAATGAGCAGTTGCGGGCGGATGAGCAGCACGACACCGGCCAGAATGCGCGTGGCGCCGAGCTGGCGAGCTCTGCTTCGCGCCAATCCAAGATCAGCATCGCCGAGCCGTACGGCTTCGCGGATGCCCAGGCTGCACAATACGGCTCCCGCTGCAGCGGCGAGTGCTCGTCGCCGAAACTTATTAATGGCCATGGCATGGATCGTGCGAACTTTGCGTCTTAGGGTCAATCCCACACGTTCACGTCTGATCGTCCGCAGTACTCCTTCTTGGAAAGCAGGAGATCCCAGATGAAGCGGCCGATTTTGCGTACGGCTGTTGTTGGCTTCGCGACCGGATCGCTGTACTGGGCGTCCTGGCGGTTGATCCGGATCAGCAAGCGCTGGGGTGCCACCGACTCCGAAACTGTTCGTGACCTGCCGGGTGACGAATTATTGCCCCAAGGCCGGAGCACCCCGTACGCGATCTCCATCGCGGCCCAGAGGAGGTGTGGCCCTGGCTTGTGCAGCTCGGGCATGGGCGGGGCGGCTTCTACACCTACACCGCCATTGAGCGGCTCCTTGGCGCCGACATCGACAATCTGGATCGGATCGAGCCCAGCCTGCAGACCCTAAAGCCCGGAGAGCGAATCTGGATGACGCCAGAACGGTACCTCCGCCACCTCCCCGGTCAGTTTTGGCGGGTACGCCAGGTGCAGCCAGGACGGGCACTCGTGCTGGAACGAAAACCGCCCGAGAGCCCGCAGCGTGCCATCTGGTCTTTGGTGCTGCAGCCAGCAGCCGGCGACACGACCCGACTGCTGGATAGGCACCGTAGTGAACCGCGTCCAGGGGCAGCCGGTTCACTGTCGGATGCATTCTGGCTCGTTGGCACCCTCTTGATGGAGCGTGGAATGCTGCGCGGCATCAAGGCGCGGGCAGAGCAGTCACACCGCAATGGAGGTCTGGCCCCGCACTGATCTCCCTCATTTCCGGGCAGGAACCAGTGCCAACCAGGCTGAGATGGCATGCCGCCGCCTCTGACTAACGGCCCGCCATCACATGATCGTTGACCCAACTGCTCAGTGCCGGCACGAGCAACAAGATCAACACCGCGACAGCGCAGACAGCGTGGATTAGCACGTTGAACCACGGCGTGGTCTCCCCACTGCCGTGCGCTGCGATCCAATACGGAATCAAAACAATCAGGCCAACGATCGACGAAACAATCGCTACCGCCGCCCACCACTGCGCCTTCGTGAACAGGCCCCAGGTAGCGATGGTGAAGCCAACAATCGTGATGATCGCCATGACATTCGTGATGGACCAAGCAACTCCCTTTGTCGAGATGCCGCTGCTTGCGAACATCGGCGTGAGCCAGAGATATGTGGTGCCGAACAAGAACAAGGCGACACCGCCAATGTTGCGAATTGTGAACATCGTTACCTCGGCTATCGGGTTTGACGGGCGGTAGTCTCAGTATCGATCTTCGCCCGCTCACGATCTAGATGTCCCTCCAGAGCCCGGGTCTTCAAGCTCAGCTGACGAGGCGTTCACGGTGTCGGTCCCTTAATCGCAACGATGAGGGACAACGCGGCCAGAAGCAGGGCCGTAGGCGCCAATAAGAAACGTTCCCAGGGACTCTGTGAAAGGAAGTTGACCAACGCCGCGAGGGTCAGAATGATCACAAAAGCCCACGTTCCCCAACGCGCAAAAACAGCTGAGATCCACCGGATTGGGAAGCCGGCACGCCGCAGAACAAGCAGTGCTCCCAGAACGTATACGACGATCGTGATCGCGCTTGCGATGCGGAGGCTATTCGGCAGATATGTCGACATACCGCCCCAAGCGGCCCGCCCCAGCGGCGCCCCCGCGATAAGCGCAACCTGAAAGACCGCAAGACTGGTCAAACCCACAGCAACGACAATCGCAGCCAATCGGACAAAAGCGCGGCTTTCCACGACTTCCACCTCTCCCGGTAGAGCAACACTCCTTATGATCAGCCACCGGACCGGCAGCAACGCAGGCTTGACTCCACTAGCGTCGCCGCCGCTTCGCTATTCGTCGGCTTTATTCTGCTGCCGATATCTCCGAATCAGAGTCCTCCACATTTCCCTCGTGAAGGAGGTTCTCTCAGACAGCCGTCAGGCACGTGTCGACGCTGAAATCACAAGCCGACCAACAACGCCGCGAGCGTGGCGGCGACGGTACGACCGGCGATCGCCAGCGCCGCGCGCCTACTCCCGGCGGTGCCAGGCAACTCTTGCAGCGCCCGAACGTCAGCAGTACCGAGGATGATCAAGTCGCCCAGGAGCACGGCCAACGTCACTAGAGCGGCGACGACCACCAGAGGACTGCACGCCGACGACGATGCAGAGATGCAGGATGTACGCCGCGTAACTCGCACTGGCCAGCGCCCGGATGAGCTGGTTGGGCCGGTGGACCACCTCCCGAAAGAAGACGATCAGCCCAACGCAGAGCTAATGGCAATCACGATCTCCCCCGTGCTGCGACCAGTGATGGCCAATTTCAGCCCACCGGATGCCAAGACGTCGTCCCAGCGATCCGGCGCCATACCTTGCAGGGTCAGGCTCTGCCGCCAGCACACCAAACAGCGGCACCCAGTCGTCAACCGGATACCACCAGCGGACTATCCATGTGCTCATGGCTAGGACCGCAATAAGCGCCAAGATCGCCGAGTGCCCTGGTGACGGCCGGGTTCCTTGATCAACTTGACTGTGGGCATGTGAGCCATAACAGCTAGCTTCGGTCGACTCCTGGCTCAGGAAGAAGAGACAAGGGCCTCTGCCAAAGCGGACCCCGTGTCCGCCTCAGAAGGACTGCAGTTAAATCGCAATCGCTCGATCAAGCCGCGGTACGCCGCGCGCATTGCCGCCGTCATTGGTGCCGCTGTCATGGCCGAGGCAGTACTGATTCGGCTTGGCCAGACCTACGGCTCAACACCTCACGAGCGAGCAATGCGCCTGATTGGCGACGAGATCGTGCCGAACCCGCAGGTGGTGACCAATCACGCAATTACGATCGACGCGCCACCCGACTCTGTATGGCCATGGCTGGTGCAGATGGGTTGGCACCGGGCCGGCTGGTACACCGCGCGCTGGGTCGACAAGCTGCTATTCCACTGAACTGGCCCAGCGCCAACCGGATCATCCCAGAGCTACAACACATCCAGCTCGGCGACTTCATACCCGACGGCGCTCCAGAAACCAAAACAGGGCTCATCGTGGAGGACCTGGAGCCCGGGCGGGGCATCGCGCTCCACTCCAACAGTCATCTGCCAATGAGTTGGCTCTACGTGCTGTACGCGCTAGGCGAGGCCGTGGCCGCGGGCAAGGTGCGCTGGGACCAACCGCTGACCGTCACCGCGAAGGTCAAGAGCCTTCCGTCCGGCGTGCTTCAGAACGAGCCAGACGGCACCCAGATCACGGTGCTAGGCGCGGCCACCAAGATGATCACGATCAGTGATAACACGGCTGCCGACATGCTAATCAATCTCGTAGGCCGGCCCGCGGTGGAGAAAGCGCTTAACACCACCGGGATGAGCAACCCAGGCCTGAACCGGCCCTTCCTCACCACACCGCGAGACCTTCATCCTCGTGCTTCAGCAATGGCCGACCCTTGCCAAGCGTTACCTCGCAGCCGACGAAGCCGGCAAGCGGGCGCTGTTGGCCAACACCGTCGACCGACTCCCTTTGCCCGATGTGGCGGCGATGACAGAGTTGGGCACCCGAGGCGACGTACGCGGCCTGGGATGGCTCGCGTCAGCCAGCGACATCTGCCGCGTCTATGCCGCCCTGGCCGAACTCAGTCGCCGACCAGGCCTATCCCCCATCGCCCAGGTGCTCTCGATCAACGATGACATCCTCGAACTCGACCCGGCCCAGTGGAAGACCACCTGGCGCAAGGGCGGAATCGGGCCAGGAATCTTGGCCCTGGCCTACCTGGCCACAACCCAGACAGGGCAGAGCTATGTCGTCACGTTGATTGCCGAAAACCGGTCACAGCCCCTCGACCCGAACACGGCATATCAATTGGTTGCAGCGGCCCGTCGTCGATCGGCCCTTAATGTGGCCGCGGCACTCCCCTTGATCGTTATCGCTCTGACCGCCTTCCGGGCGCAGCAACGATGGGCCTGGTGGACGCTGCTGGTGGGCAACACGGTCGCGCTCGGCGCACCAATGGCGTACGACCAAGTCACTGGAGCAATCGGCATCTTCGAGGTCGGGGAGTGGGTTGTCCTTGGAGCGGTGTACGTCGCGCTGGCTTTTGCCTGGAGGCGTTGAGCTCCAGAGTGCTTGAGGCTGCCCCAGATCGCCTTGAGGGCCCTCAGCTCAGAATCGAGGGCCGCCGATTCTGGCCGATCGCGTTGTGACATGCGTAGGGGGCTCGAGGTGCGGTGTCAGAGCCAGGGGAGTTTCACCTCGGCGGTGTAGGCATCCCAGGCGCCGCCGAACGTCTGCGCCAACTCCACCTCCTCGACCGGGGCAAAAATCCGCGAAGCGACATAGAGCACAATCCCGATCGCGGCGCCGAGCCAGGTGTTGAGCAAGAAGCCAAGCCACGGCAGGACCAGGAGCGCGGCCCCGGTGTAGAGCGGGTGCTTCACCACCGCGTACGGCCCGTTCGTGATCAGCTTGCGACGCGGCGCCCTGGTCAGAAGGAGGTATACACACCAGGCCCAATTGACGACTCCGACCAGCAGGACGAGCACCGAGAGCACGCCGAGCCACGTCGGCGGACCGCCGATGGTGAACAGCGACGGGAACGCGATGTTCAAGACGACGCCCACGACGAGGAACGGCAGCGTGACCAGACCGATTCGGTCTCCACTGCCGACGAGCGCCCTGACGTTCATATCGATATCCATGACAGCGGCTCAGACTGTTGGTTTGAGCCGATGGTCCTGCCGCTAAGGGTCTGGTCCCGAAAGCTGTAGCCGTCATACAGCAACTGTGAGAGGAGGTCCCCAACCCGGTAAACCGCCGGAGTTCCGTTTCGGGCGAGAAGCAGCATCCTAACGGGGCGTTCCCGGCACGTATCTCGTATCACCTCACCACAGGACTGAGCGCCCGCCAGTGCTGTCATGGCACCTCCGGATAACTACGGTCAAGAACCAACCAGTGTGTGACCGTACAGCTCTTCTTAGCAGGGCCCAACGTCATTGGATGAGCGACAAAGGTCGCCGTCGGGACGATCACTCCTTCAGACCGGCTACCCGGGCGGCCAGATAAGCGGGAAGGTGAGGGCCAGAGCGAGGACATAGCCGAGGGCGAGGGTGAGTGCGGCCGCCCCGAGGACCCGTGTCACGCGGCGGTTCGATTGCAGTGTGATGAGGAGGTGCCAGGCTGCGGGGACTACTACGCCGAGGACTCCGAGCAGCAACAGGGCCTGGCCCACGCGGGCCATTGGGTGAATCACCGGGGGGAAGAACCGGAGGCTGGCAGCCAGAAGGCCGAAGCCGGCCAGTACGGGCGCTGCCGAGGCGTACGCAAGCCGGCGGACCAGCCGAGACCGCCGATCCGGATCCCTGGGGTTGCCGCGCCGCCGGCCGCGCAGCCAACCGATGGGCCAAGCAACCAGGGTCACCACCAGAACGACCAGCGCCAGGGCGAGCGCGATATAGGGCACGAGGTGACCATGCAAGAAGCCCACCCGGCCTGCCGAGGCGTAACCAGCGAACGCAATGGCCGTCACCCGGCCGGTCTGATCCCGGCCGGCGGCCAGCGTGGTGACGCCGCCCACCTCCCGCCACAGCCAGGGCCGGATTTCTTGAAAGGTGAACTCAGGGGAGAACCGGTCCCGCACGCCCAGAGTGCCGTCGGGGTGGGCGGAGACGGTCAAGATCCGCAGTGAGTACAGGCCAGAGACGAAGGTGGAGGCCACCCGGCGCTGGTTCAGGTAGCTCCCGGCCACGGCGGCGGCGCGCTCGCGGCTGCCCGGCAATGGGGCAGGTGCAGCGACGTCCTGGGCGATGATGTACCGGTCTGCAAACGGGCTCACCAGCTGGCTGCGGAGCTGATCGGAGTCGATGGCGGGTGCGCCGCTCCCGTTGATGGAGACGAACAGCCCGATGTCCTGGCTGGGGAACAGCGCCAGCAGGCTATGAAAGGCCCCCACATCACCGCCGTGGGAGAGCACCGGTTGACCGCGGATCTCCCACCGGTTCAGGCCGAACGTCATCTGTTCCCCGGCGGCCAGCCCGTGCAGGGATTGAGCGGGCAGTGCTGGCGCGTGCATCGCCGCCAGGGTTGAGGCGGACAGGACCGTACCGGGACCGTGGCCGAGCTGGAAGGCCAGGAAGGCCGCCATGTCGGCGCTGGTCGTGCTCAGCGCGCCCTCGGGTGCCACCTGCCGCTGGAAGGATTCAGCTGGTACGCCGGGGGCTGGGAAGCTGGCCACCAGTCTGCCGGACAGGCCGGCGGGCAGCGGCTGCTCGAACGAGCTCGATGACATCCCCAGCGGATCCAGGATTGCCCCTTGGACCTACTGCTCGAAGCGCCGGCCGCTCACCCTTTGGACCAGATAGCCGGCCAGCGTGTAGCCGTAGTTGGAGTAGGCCGGTGTGGTGCCGGGAGGAAAGATCTGCCGCGGGGGATGGGCGGTCAGCTCCGCGCGCAGGTCGGGTTGGGCCTCAGGAGGCTGGCTGACATCGGCACCCGGCCACTCCTCGAACCCGGCGGTGTGGCTGAGCAGCTGGCGCAGCGTCACCGGCCCCTTGGGTAGTTCTAGCGGGAAGTCCAGATAGCGGCGTACGTCGACGTCGAGATCAAGCCGGCCCTGCTGGACTTGCTGCATGACCGCGGTGGCGGTGAACACCTTCGACACCGAGCCGGCCCGAAACAGCTGGCGCACCGGGTCGACGGGAGCGGCCCCGGGTATCGCCTTCGACTGATCGCTGGTCCCATAGCCGCGTAGGGCAACCACCTGAGTGCCCTGCACCACGACCACGGTCGCGCCCGGCAGCGCATCCCGCTCCAGCAGGGTCGGGATCACACCCTCGAGCCAAGCGGACAGATCCTCGCCGGTCAGCTCGTGCACCTGCGGGGCGGCGACGGCGGTATCGGGAGCGGTGAGATCGGCACCCGTGATTAGCAGCGCCAAGAGCATGACCAGGACCGAGCGGATACCGAGGGCCGTGCCTGGCTTCCCCATCGCTCTCTCACCCTGCAGAAAAGGAGTCATATGACCTGAAAGCTATAGGTCTTGCTGAGCCGCGTGGGATCGGCTGCCATCAGATAGCTTGCTCCCCGCGCCAGCGCGACGTCTGGTCCTGGCGCATTTTGGCTCCCTGAGCGCGTAAAAAGGGCCGTACTGCCTGCGCCATTTGCATCGCTCGCTTGGAATGGCAACCGGAGGTTCCCCAGACGCAGTCCGAACCGCGGAAAATAGCTGGCTGTTAGCGACCGGAGATTGAGCCAGATCCACTTCTTGATGCTGGGCCAACGGAGGCCACCGAGCTCGCGGCGCAGGATGGCGAGCGAGACCACGAACGGCCACATCATTCCGACGACCATAAGCGTCGAATGCACAAGGCCTAAAAATGGCCGACCGGCCCCGCACCCCGACAACGGTGATCACCAAGACCAGCACCCACACCCCGGAAAACAGCAGCGCGGCCGTCCAGGCGCCGTGCTGCAAGATCAACGAGCCTCGCACCGGCGTGTGCGCCAGCACCTGCAGCTGTCCGAGGTACCGCTTCCGCTGCCCGGAGGACAAGTCGACGATCTGACGGACGTACTCCTCGCTGATCTTGTCGAAGCTCGGTGGAGGCGTCATGGGGTCGGCGACATCCGGCGGCCGGACGAACCCCTCACCCTTCACCCAGCCGTCGGGCCACCGCTGACCAGCGGCCTCGACCATCCGCTTGAAACCGTCCGCGCGCGCGAGATTCTGCGCATCCGAGCCGGCGCCGAACGTCTCCCACACGCGGGTGGCGCCACGAGCACCACCGGGCCGCCAGATCACCCGCGCGGTCAGGCCACCGTCGGCGCGCCTCTGCTGTTCAATCCATGCCATGCCAGGGCCTCCGAACTGAGTCGGTGCCACAGCGGTGCCACAACGGGCCCTCTGAACCTGCCGCGGATTCCATATAACCCCAGGTCAGGCCGGGGGCTCGTACTGGTGCGCGAGGGGGGATTTGAACCCCCACGTCCTTGCGGACACTGGCACCTGAAGCCAGCGCGTCTGCCGTTCCGCCACTCGCGCCCGGATCAGCTCGGATCCGAACCAGCCGGGCAAGGCTAGCACGACCACGCCGTGCCCTCAGCGCGTGTTTTGTATGCCTACAACGGTTATAGCTCAATTCGCTTCCTGGCCAGACCCCAAACGTTCTGCGGATACGATCTAGGTTGACCTCGGGGAAAGGAGGGACATGGGCATTTTCGCGCGCTTTGAGAAAAAAGTTGAGGGAGCCGTCAGCGGGGCCTTCGCGCGCGCGTTCAAAGGCGACGTACAGCCGGTAGAAATTGCGGCGCGGCTGCAGCGGGAGCTCGATGCCGAGGCCAAGCTCATGTCCCGCAACAAGCGGCTCGTGCCCAATGAGTTCACCGTCGGCCTCTCCCAGCATGACCACGACAAGCTCGCTCCGTACGCCAATACCTTGAACGGGGAACTGGCCACCGAGTTGCGCAACCACGCTCGCGAAATGGGCTACGTATTCAACGGCCCGGTCAAGGTCGTCTTCGAGCTTGACTCGAGTCTGCCCACCGGACGTTTCACCGTTGCCTCGGAGGCAGTCGCTGGCATCACACCGCGTACTGGTCGGGCCAGCGAGACTTCGATCAGCCGGGCGCCACTCGTCTTAGAAGTCAACGGCACACGGCATCCGCTGCAGCCGCCGGGACTGGTGATCGGCCGCGGCAGTGATGCCGATCTGCGCATCAACGACCCTGGAATTTCACGTCGGCACGCCCAGATCCGAGTCGATGCGGCCGGTCCGCAAGTCCGCATCGACATTGTCGATCTTGGTTCGACCAACGGCATTGTGGTGAACGGACAAAAGGTCCAACAGGCCGCCCTGCAGGAGGGAACACGGATCGAGATCGGATCCACCCGAATGCTCGTCCACGCTCCCTCCGGACGATGAGACTTGCATGTCAGAAATCGCCCTTACGATCATCAAGGTGGCCTTTCTGGCCCTCCTGTGGCTCTTCATCCTCTCCGCGGTTTCGGTCATCCGCAGCGACCTCTTCGGCAAGACGGTCCGGGCCTCAGATCAGTCTCAGCCGCAGGAATTGGAAGCGCCTCCTCCGCCACCGAAGAGAGCCAAGCGGCAGCGGGGTGAGCCGCGCGTCATGATGATCACTCAAGGCAACCAGGCCGGACTCTCCGCCGACTTGTCCGGCGGAGTCATCATGATCGGCCGCAGTGCAGATTGTCAGCTGATCTTGGAGGATGACTACGTCTCAACTCGTCATGCTCGGGTAGTCAGTTCCCCGAACGGCATCTATGTCGAGGATCTGGGCTCCACTAATGGCAGCTACGTCAATGGCCAACGGATCACCGCACCGACCACGATCACACTCGCCGACTCCGTCCGCATCGGCAAGACGATGATGAGGCTGGAGCCATGATCGAATGACGCTTCAGCTGAAGTACGCCGCCCATTCCGAGATTGGCCTGATCCGCAAGAACAACCAGGACTCCGGCTACGCGAGTCCTCATCTGCTCGTGGTGGCCGACGGTATGGGCGGCGCGGCCGCGGGTGATCTTGCCTCCGCCGTGGCGATCGACGCGATCCGCAAGATCGAGAACCCTACCCAGGGCGACCAGATGCTCGACGTCCTCGTCGGCGCCATTGATGCAGCCAATACAAAGATCGCCGAACTCGTCGAAGCCGATGTTTCTCTGGAAGGCATGGGTACGACGCTGACGGGTGTCATGTTCGATGGAGTCGAGTTCGGCTTGGCACACATCGGTGACAGTCGGGGCTATCTCTATCGAGACGGTCAGCTCGAACGTCTGACCCATGATCACACCTGGGTCCAATCGCTGGTCGACGAGGGGAAGATCAGTGAGTCCGAGGCCGCCCTCCATCCACATCGCTCCCTGCTGTTGAAAGTGTTGAACGGGCAATCCACCAATGACCCAGATTTGACGATGGTGCCCGTCAAGGCCGGCGACCGCTTGATGTTGTGCAGCGACGGCGTTTGTGGACTGATCGACGACGACATGATCGAGACCGCCCTTCACCTTCCTGATCTCAATGACGCCGTCAAACGGCTCGTCGTCGAATCCCTTGACGAGGGCGGCATCGACAACATCACAGTGATCGTGGCGGACGTGGTGGAATCCGGTGGTGACGACGAGATCATCGTGCTCGGTGCCGCGGAGCAGCCAATTCGGGCACCGGGGGCACCCCGCCGACAGCTTGCGGAGGACGTCGACGAAACCGAAGACACCCTTATCACTAGGCTCGCCGATGGTGAGCCGAATCCTGATGACGAGGAGCGATACAACCCACAGGCACCGCGTCAGCACCGCTTCCGCAGACCGCTGATTGGCTTGCTCCTGCTCGCGCTCGTTGCCGTCGCAGGTCTGGGCGTGACGTACGGCTGGATCAAGACTCAGTACTTCGTCGGCGCGGATCGCGACAAGGTGGCGATCTTCCAGGGGCTGTCGGACGGTATCCCTGGCCTGTCCTTGTCACGGGTCTACGAGGTCCAGCAGTTGACGATCAGCGAGCTGCCGCCGTTCTATCAGGAGCAGGTCAGGGCCAACATCGACGTATCCAGCCTCGACTCAGCCCGCGTGACCATCGCCGAGTTGACCGAAGCGGCAAAGAGGTGCGCCCCGCCCGCGACGACGACTTCGCGACCGACCGCGTCACCCAGTACGAAACCAAGCGCAGCATCCAGCAGTAAACCTGGCGGTAAGCCAACTCAGAAGCCATCGGCTTCCGCCACCGAGCAGGCGGAGCCGAGCTGCTGATGAGCGACGCCGCACCTGTCAGCGTTGTTCCCCGCAAGCGGCGCGGGGTCGAGCTCTTCCTGATCATCTTCGCGCTCGTGCTGACCCTCGGCGCGTACGCCCTGGTCGACATCAATGTCACGGGCGGGCTGTCGACGAGCTTTCCGTACCTGGCCGGTACTTCCATCCTGCTCGCGGCGCTGGCGCATATTGCAGTGCGCTGGCGACTTCCGTACGCCGATCCGGTGATCCTGCCCTGCGTGATCATGCTCAACGGCCTCGGCCTGGTGATGATCCACCGCATTGATCTGATCAACGATCCGCCGCTCACTGGGGCCCGCCAGCAATTGATCTGGACCGCAGTCGGTGTGTTGATGTTCATCCTGGTGGTGACCTGGCTCAATGATCACCGGCCATTGCAGCGCTTCACCTACACCATCGGCCTCGCCGGCATCGTGCTCCTGCTACTGCCCTTGGTACCCGGCCTCGGGACGGAGAAGTTCGGCGCCCAGATCTGGATCCAGGTCGGCCCGTACAGCTTCCAACCGGCCGAGGCTGCCAAGGTCTTGCTGGCTATCGCCTTTGCTTCCTACCTGGTCGAGAAGCGCGAGGTGCTGGCGCTGGCCGGATATCGCGTGCTCGGCATCGACCTGCCGCGGGCCCGGGACCTTGGGCCAATTCTGATCATCTGGCTGATCAGCCTCGCGATCTTGGTCTGGCAGCGGGATCTGGGCACCTCACTGCTGTTCTTCGGGCTGTTCGTGATGATGCTCTACGTCGCCACCGAGCGGGCCGGCTGGGCAGTGTTGGGGACGCTGCTCTTCGCGGCCGGGGCGTACTTCGGCTATCTGAACTTCGGTCACGTCCGCCGCCGGGTGGGCGCTTGGCTAGATCCCTTCTCAAACTTCGACGCCTACTATCAGGTGATCAATGCGCAGTTCGGCATGGCCTGGGGTGGCCTGCTGGGAACGGGTTTGGGGCTCGGCCGTCCGGGATTGACTCCGCTGGCCCGCAGCGACTTCATTGCTGCCGCGATCGGTGAAGAGCTTGGTATGACCGGGCTGATGGCCGTAATCATGATCTACGGCTTGATCGTGGCGCGAGGGCTGCGGATCGCGCTGCAGTGTCGTGAACCCTTCGGCAAGCTGCTGGCCACCGGCCTGTCGTTCGCGTTCGCGCTCCAGGTCTTCACCATCATCGGCGGCGTAACACGGCTGCTGCCCCTGACCGGCCTGACGACGCCGTTCATGTCCCAAGGAGGCTCGTCGCTGGTCTGTAACTGGATCGTCGCGGGGCTCTTGCTGGTGATCTCCCATCAGGTACGAAAGCCTGCAGCGACTGTCACGCCACTCAACCCCGACGCGGAGCAAACCCAGCTGGTCAAGGTGGGCGCATGAACAAGCCGATCCGCCGTGTTGCCTTTATCGCCATGATCATGTTCGCTCTGCTGCTGGCCAACGGGACCTACATGATGATCTTCCGGCAGGACTCGCTTGCCGCGCAGCCGCAGAACCGGCGAGTGCGCGATGCCGAGTTCGCCCAGAACCGCGGAGCGATCTTGGCAGCCAACAAGACCGAGATCGCGAAGACGGTGCCGTCGAAGGATCGCTTCAAGTTCCAGCGGGTGTATCCAGACGGCGAGCTATACGCGCCGATCACCGGCTTCTTCTCCTACGACCGCGCCAGCTCGGCGCTGGAGAGCACTTATAACTCCCAACTGGCCGGTACCGACGACGCCCTATTTGTGCGCCGGCTCGTAGACCTGGCAACCAACCGTACGCCGGAAGGGGCGAGCGTACAGACCACGATCGTTCCCAAGATTCAGAAGGCTGCCGCTGACGCTCTCGGCAACCAGAAGGGCGCTGTGGTCGCGTTGGATCCCAAGACCGGAGCTGTCCTGGCACTGGTGACCAGCCCCACCTATGACCCGAACGACATCGCCAACCATGACATCGAGGCAGCCGGCAAGGCGTACGACAGGCTCGCCTCGGACCCTCAGCACCCGCTATCGAACAGAGCCGCGCGCGAGATCTACCCGCCGGGTTCGACGTTCAAGCTGGTGACCGCTGCTGCGGCGCTGGCTGATGGCAAGACGCCGGATTCGACGGTCGAGTCGCCGGATCGGCTCAAGCTGCCGAATACCCGAACGTTTCTGCCTAACTCGACCAACTGTGGCGGCACCAAGATCACCCTCACTCAGGCGCTCAAAGTTTCATGTAACACCGCGTTCGCCAACTTGGGATTGGAGCTGGGCCAGGACAAGCTGCGGAAGCAGGCTCAAGCGTTCGGCTTCGACCAACGGCACCTGGCTGATCTTCGCGGGGTGGCCAGCCAGTTCCCGGACGAGCTCAACAAGGCCCAGCTGGCGCTGAGCGCGATCGGCCAATACGACGTGGCGGCCAGCCCGTTGCAGATGGCGATGGTGTCCGCAGCAATCGCCAACGACGGTGTGCTGATGGATCCCTATGTCGTGAGCAATGTGCGGGCCAATGACCTGAAGCAAATCGAGACCCACGAGCCGCAAGTCTTGTCGAAGGCGATGACGCCGGAGAACGCCAAAGAGTTGCAGCAGATGATGCTGGCGGTGGTCAGCGAAGGCACCGGGCACAACGCGCAGATCCCCGGGGTCGAGGTCGCCGGCAAGACCGGTACGGCCCAGTCGGATCCGAAGCGCAAGCCATTCGCGTGGTTCACCTCGTTTGCGCCGGTGGAGGATCCGAAGGTCGCTGTGGCGGTGATCGTCGAGGATGCCGACATCCCGCGTAATGACATTGCTGGTGGTCGGGTTGCCGCGCCGATTGCGCGCGCCGTGATGGAGGCGGCACTTTGAGGGAACTTTCCGGGGCGAGCCGCGGCCGCTTCTTTGGACGTTTTCGCGCCTGTGGCGCGAAACGTACCCTTCCGGCCTGGTTGAACCGTACTTTTCGACACCTGTGCTGCGAAACGTACGCATCGGAGCCAGCAGTGAAGCACAGTGAACGTCCACATGGGGATAGCAGTTTCACGCTCAGCTGCCGCATGGCCGAGAATGGCTGGCGGGGTTTGAGGGAGGATCATGGAAATGACTAGCAGCCCAACTACGGTCGGGGGCCGGTACGAGCTGGGCGAGTTGCTGGGCCGCGGGGGGATGGCCGAGGTCCGCCGCGCGGTTGATCAGCGGCTTGGTCGATCTGTCGCAGTCAAGCAGCTGCGTACTGACCTGGCTGTTGATCCGACATTCCAGGCACGATTTCGTCGTGAGGCTCAATCCGCTGCCGGCCTGAACCATCCGACGATCGTCGCTGTGTACGACACCGGCGAAGAGCTCGATCCGCTGACCGGAGTAGCCATCCCCTACATCGTGATGGAGCTGGTCGAGGGCTCGACGCTACGTGATGTGCTCAAGGACGGCCGCAAGATCCTCCCCGAGCGCGCACTAGAACTGACCCAGGGCGTACTGGACGCGCTGAGCTACAGCCATAAGGCCGGCATCGTGCACCGCGATATCAAGCCGGCCAATGTGATGCTCACCGAGGGCGGCGCAGTCAAAGTGATGGACTTTGGCATCGCCCGTGCCGTCGCGGATACCAGCGCCACCATGACTCAGACCGCGGCCGTCATCGGTACCGCCCAATACCTCTCCCCCGAACAAGCGCGTGGCGAGACAGTGGATGCCCGCAGCGACCTGTACTCAGCCGGCTGCCTGCTCTATGAGTTGCTTGTTGGCCGGCCTCCGTTCGTCGGCGATTCTCCGGTCAGCGTCGCCTACCAACACGTACGCGAGGCTCCCACGCCACCCAGCCAGCTGGATCCGGAGCTTGGTCCCGAAATTGACGCCGTCGTATTGAAGGCGCTGGCCAAAGATCCTGACGATCGCTACCAATCCGCGCGAGAGATGAAGGCCGACATCTCGCGCCTCCTCTCCGGCCAGCAGACCGACGCTCAACAAGCAACGGCCGTCGTGCCGGTGGGAGTCGCCACCGTGGCTGCCAACGCATACGACGACCCGACGCGGGTTGCCGGTCCGCCACCCGTCGCACCGCCGGGGGGACCGGAGGAGGAGTACGAAGAAGAGGAACCGCAGAAGAGCCGGGTTGGCTTGGCAATTCTGATCGGTGCGCTGATTGTGCTCGCGCTGGGTTTGGGCGGCTACGCGCTCTACCGGATGCTTAGCCCGGACACTGTCCAGACGGTTGCGGTGCCCAACGTCGTCGGCTACACCGAAGCGCAAGCAACTGAGCAGCTGACTGGGCGCAATCTCCAGGTTGAGGTCACCAAGGTGAATGGGGACGAGGAGAGCAAAGGCACCGTCACAGAGCAAAATCCCGCAGCTGACGCGGTAGTGCAGGTGAATAGCACAGTCACAATCACCCTGAACGAAGGCCCTAAAACCGGCACTATCCCGAAGGGCCTAGTAGGTCAGGATCGCAAGGACGTCGAAGCCGCGCTCGACGACGCAAAGTTCACCAACGTGACATCGAAAGCAGCCAAGAGCGAGGACGCAAATACCAAGCCGGGAGAGGTCCTCAGCATCTCGCCCAAGGAGGGCGAGACCGTACCGCTCGATACCAAGGTCACCATCAGGTATGCCACCGGCAAGTCAGAGGTGCCCGACTTTGATGGCCTGAGCCGGTCTGCTGCCATTCGGGAAGCCAATAACAAGGGCTTCGGCGACCCAGTGTTCGTTGAAAAGCAAACCTCGAACGGTACGCCCGGAACGGTCATCGCCCAGAATCCGCAGGCTGGCGCCAACGTCGATCGCGACACCACCATCAGGCTCACCTTGGCCGTCCAGCCGCCGCCGCCGCCAACCACACCGCCGCCGACCACCGAGCCGCCGCCTACGAAACCGCCGACGACGAAACCGCCTGCTACGCCAACACAGACACCGACCAAGGAGAAAACTCCTTCAGATTCGAATACATAAGCGAATAACTGCTAGAGTGAAGCCATGTCTAGCGTGGTCCAGACCTCACTCTTCGATCTAGCAGCGTCCGACCTACCGCTCGGACCACTGGGCGGAATGGTCAGCCGACAGACGCTGGGCCGCGGTGCATGGGTGGATCTGCTGCCCGGCTGGATGAATGGCGCAGACACGCTCTTCGAGGATCTGCTGGAGCACGTGCCATGGCAGGCTGAGAAGCGCCAGATGTATGAGCGGGTCGTCGATGTACCCCGACTGCTCTGCTTCTATGGCGAGGACGATCCGCTGCCCCATCCCCAGCTGGTGACTGCCCGGGAGTCACTGAATGCGCACTATGGGCAAGAGTTGGGCGAAGTCTTCACCACCGCCGGACTCTGCCTCTATCGCAATGGGCGGGATTCGGTCGCCTGGCACGGCGACACCATCGGCCGAGGCAAGAATGAGGACACGATGGTGGCAATCATTTCGCTGGGCTCCCCGCGACAGTTCGTGCTGCGACCGCGAGGCGGCGGGACCACCATCAAGCACGCGCTGGGTCACGGCGATTTGATCGTGATGGGCGGCTCCTGCCAGCGCACCTGGGAGCACGCGATACCCAAAACCACGCGGTCGGTGGGCCCACGGATCAGCGTGCAGTTCCGCCCGAGCGGCGTACGTTAGCGGCCGCTACGCCAGAAAGTCCAGCAAGGCCTTATTGATCTCCTCGCCGTGCGTCCACAGCATGCCGTGCGGGGCGCCCTCGATCTCGATGTAGGTGGCGCTAGGCAGCATCTTGGCCAACACGCGGCTGGTTACGTCAATCGGCACGTTTACGTCGCCGGTACCGTGCATGATCAACGCCGGTACATCGATCTTGTCTATGTCCGCGCGCCAATCGGTGAACCACGTCGCCACTGCCCAGACCGACGTGTACGGCGACATGTTCGCAGCCAGCTGCCAACTGTTTCGCAAGGCCTCCTCGCTGATCCGAGTGCCGAGGTTCTCGTCGGTTTTGTAGAAGTTCTGTAAGAAGCCGGTGAAGAAGGCATAGCGGTCAGCCTTGATGGTGTCGAGGAAGTCGTCTACGTCGGTTTGTGACATGGCACCCGAGGGGTTCTCGTCGGTCTTCAGCATGAAGGGCTGGAGTGCGCCAATGAACACTGCCTTGGCGACCCGGTGGGACCCGTACCGGCTGATATAGCGGACCACCTCGCCAGTGCCCATTGAGTAGCCGACCAGAACGGCATCCTGCAGGTCCAACGCGGAGACCAGAGCGCTGAGATCAGCTGCGTAGGTGTCGTAATCGTGCCCGGCCGTCGGTTTGCTCGATCTGCCAAAGCCGCGGCGGTCGTAAGTGATCACCCGCTTGCCTGCGTCCAGCAAGACTGCGGTCTGCTTCTCCCACGAGGTGCCATCCAGGGGATAGCCGTGGATCAACACCACCGGCTGGCCGGATCCATGGTCCTCGTAATAGAGCTCGATGTCGGCGCTGTTCTCGTCTCCGACACTTACGTAGGGCATTGGCGGATTTCCTCTCTCCCCTGGAGTCAGCTGTGATGGTCAGCGTGCCGACATTAGCGGGGCCATACCGACAGCTCGCGCCGGAGCCCCCGGGTCGCCGCAAATCGTGAGCCAGTTAGCCAGCATCTGATAGCCCCACTCGGTCAGCACAGATTCGGGATGGAATTGCACGGCTTCCACCGGAAGCTCCCGATGGCGGATCGCCATGATCACGCCGCTGCGGGTCGTTGCAGTGACCTCCAGTTCCGCAGGCAGTGTGTTGGGTTCGATGGCGAGGGAATGGTACCGGGTGGCGGTGAACGGCGACGGCAAACCAGCGAGCACGCCAACTCCGGAATGCGAAATGAGCGATGTCTTTCCGTGCAACAGCTCGGGTGCTCGATCGACCACTGCGCCGTACGCGACGCCAATGGCCTGCAGCCCGAGACAGACGCCGAAGAGAGGCAGTCGGCCGGCCTGAGTGCGGACCACCTCCACGCAGACCCCGGCCTCCTCGGGAGTGCCAGGACCTGGTGACAGCAGTATCCCGTCGAATGCATCCGCAAAATCGGGATCAGCGAACCGTGGATCGTCATTGCGCCAAGTCTCAACCTCCGCTCCGATCTGAGCCAGGTACTGCACCAGGTTGTAGACAAAGGAGTCGTAGTTGTCGATCACCAAGATCTTCACGACGGGCACTCGATCATTCTCGCTCAGCGAGCGCCGCTGTCGCTGCGCACACCGAAACCTGAGTACGGCAGGGCGTGGCTCAAGTTGAGGGAGCCCTCGTGCGCTGGAAGATCCAACTTCTCTTCCGACTTCTCCCGAAAGACCAGCCCGTACGCCGCCACGTACTGCTGATAGATCTGGATCGGATCGGAACCGGCCAGCGCGGCGTGCAGCCTAATCGGGTCGCCGATCGCGCGAATCCGGTACGGCGGGGCGTACGGGATGCCATGCAGTACGACCGTGTTGCCCACGCATTTCACAGCCGTCGTCGAAATCACCCGCTGATCCTGGATCGTCATGGCCTCGGCCCCGCCGCTCCACAGCGCATTGACCACTGCCTGAATGTCTTGCTGATGAACCACAAGCAGGTCGGGCTCGATACCGTTTGCGGCGACGCTTGATGGCGCGTCGTCGAGTACCACGGTGATCCCCGGCCCCGTCACGGCGGTCAGACCGACCCGGCGCGACGCTCGAGTGACGTCCGGCACGAGATCGGACTCCTCATCGGCGCGAGCGGCAAGCCCGTCAACGTCTTGACGTACGGTCGTCAGCTGATGGGTCAGTTCGGCATTACGACGGGACTGGGACTGAACCAAGCTGACTAGATCGGTGTTACGAGCCGGCCGCAGATCGGTGCCTTGAGCGTGTATCGCGCTGATCACGATCATCAATCCAGCCAACGCGCACACCGCCGCCGTGAGCGTACGAGAGAGCCGGCCGCGGTCGCGATCCCGCCGTCGCTGGGCGTCGCGAGCGCGGCGCAACACCGAGCGGAGCACGCGCCACGCATCGGCGGCAGTACGACCCGACAAGTCCTGCTTCTTTCTCGATCGAACGCGTTGTCCGGGGCCGCGCGCCGTACCAGCTCGGCACGCATACCTCCCGGCCTGGAGTCTTTGACTACGCTACCTACTTCAAGAGCAAGGAGAATCTGGTGCCCGAGTCGAGAACGCGGAAGTCTGCCACCGAAAAGCAGAAGCACAAGGCGCAGCAGGCAGCGAAGCCGAAGAAGATCAAGCCTCCGGCGAGTCGGCGCTGGGTACCGCCCACCTTTATTGCAGTCGGTCTGCTCGGTGTCGCTTGGCTCATCACCTTCTACATCGCCGGAACCTATATCCCCTTCATGGATGCGCTCGGCAACTGGAACATCCTGATTGGCATGGGAGGCATGGCGGCGGCGTTCGCTTTGGCAACCCTCTGGCGGTGACCTGTTCGCAGTTGGCAGGTTTCCGGCCAGTTTCGGCCGGCTGAGTGCCCGGCATCCTGCCAACTGCGATAACTGAAGTGACGCTACTTCTTGAGTGACTGCCGAATATCGGCGGCGCGATGGAGCTCGTGGGCCATCAAGATCCCGTAGGTGAATACGCTCTCGCTGGTCTCTCCATCCCGAGAACCCAGGTTGGTGAGGAATTTCGCGGAGACAACGGCGTCCTGATGCTCGCCAAGCAGAGTTTGCATGTCCTCGGCTTTCTTCGCGACGCCCTTCATCGTGGCGTCGGCTGGCTCGACGAGTTCGGCGGCGTAGCGCAGGCGCTTGGTCGCCTTGCGTGCCCGGTGCAGCTCCTCGACGTCGCCAGCGGCGTTCTTCAATCGCTTGTCCGCCTTCTGCTTCGCGCTTTTCACATACAGCGCTGCCGTCTTGCCCTTCTTGTTGGCGGCGTTGGTCAGTGGCGGTGCGCTCTTCCAGTTGCGCAGCAGCTTCAGCAGATGCTGATAGCGCTCCGTAGCCATGCCTCGGCTCAGCTCTTGCGCGGCGCTGTCCCGCTCCGCAGCCAGAGCCTTGGTGATCTCGGCCTCGACTGGACCGCGTAGCTGCTCCGGTGGCAACTCGGCGACCTGCCGGGCCAGGCGTGCGCTGAGCACCTCGCGGTCGCGTACCTGACCCAGCAGATCGGCGTACCAGACCAGCTCATCGTTCAGCTCTTGTGCCGGCTCCTCGCCGAAGACATCCCCGAAAACTCGGAAGGTGCTGCGCAGCCGACGAGCAGCCACCCGGGTCTTATGAACGACAGGCGCGCCAATTCGCAGTGCTACGTCATTGCTCGCGAGCACATCGCATTGCGCCGCGACGTACGCGGCAACGAGCTCGCCCACCGAGTTCGACTTGATCATGGTTGGTTGGGCCGTAGATCCCTGGCCATTCGACGAGACCGGGCCGAGCGCACGGTCCAACTTGGTCCTGAACGTGCTAGGCGCAGCACCCGCAGCAGTGAGCAGCATCCGCGCCTTCTTGAGGTCCTTCGGCTTCCCGGCCGGACCCAACTCGACTTCCACTTCCCGCCACGAGTGCAGCGGTGATTTTCCGTCAGGCAGACCGGACTCCACTTGATCGTCCGCGATCTCCAGAACGAGTTCATCGTCGGCATTGAAGATGCGGTACGCGGTTCGGGTAGTCAGCACTGTTGCCACTGGATCGAGATCTTCACCGGCTTGCAAGCCAGTCACGCAGTTCGCAAGCGCAGCCGGAAGCTTCCTTGCCCGGGAGCCGCTCTGCAATTCAGTTCGGGCCGTGCCGTTGGGAACCTTGAGCTGCCAGCCAGTCTCCGACCCCCCGACGCGGCGCCGCAGCGTCACCCCAAACACTCGCAAACCAGCGCCAGGTGTGTCGAAATACGTATTCTCAAGGCGGCGTACTTCTTGATCAAGACGGCCGCCATTCGGCACCAGATTTGCAACCGGCGGCAGCACCCAATCAGAGTCGACCTCGAATTTGTCCTCTTGCTCCTCAACGACGCGCACCCGCAATTTCTCCTTAGATAGCAATCCAGACAGTCGTTAGCGTGCATATGAACTTCAACTGACTAGATTGCCATGCGAAGGTAAACGATTTCGCGCAGGTACATCCTGGTGATCAATTGCCCATGATCAGGAGTCATCTTGAACGAATCACAGAGATGTAATTCTCCACATCTGGGGACATCTCTGTGGACATCTACGGCTGGACGATTTCCGGGCTCTCCCAGTACCACGTCGTGACAAGCCTCTGGCGCGCGAGGTGACCGCCAATGACCATGATCAAACCCGCGAGCAGCGCGGGCACCCAGGCGTAACCGAGCAGGGTGGGTATCCCCGCGTTGATCAGTAGTTGATACCCGAGGACGACCGTCGAAACGCCGAGCAGCAGGAGTACGCCCGACACCATGGCCAGCCGCCGCGTCCACCGGCCGACATCCTCGACGATCAGGACCCAAAAGGACCCAAGACCAGCGATCAAGCCAACCTGTTGGAACGCAAGGCCGAGGTAGCTGATACTGATCCCCATCCCGGCATCTGCAACGCTCGTCGCTTCGCTGAAGGCTACGGCGTTGGGGTTGGCCTTCAAGAAGAAATAGCTTGCGGGGATCAAAGAGCGGCCGCCTGGCAGCTCGAGCCCCTCTACAACCATGATGTGCGGCAGCAGGGCGCTCATGATCATCAATAGCAGGGCGGCGACACCGGTAATTGTGCGCCCCAACTGGGCGCGTCGGCGACGCTCGAGTTCCTCCGCAGTCACCCGGATCATCTATGGGCCCCTTTGCATGCACGGATGCGGTCTAAGACCAGTCTCGACCCGAGGGTCAAGCGCCCGCATGTGCCCCGAGCTTGTCGAAGGGCACGCGCTTCGACAGGCTCAGCGCGCAAACTACGCCTGCACGACCACGACGCGTACGTGAGCCGTCACGGCATCATGCAGCTTGATACCAACCGTGTGAAGACCAACCGTCTTGATCGGCTTGAGAATCTCTACCGCACGCTTGTCGATCGCAGGTCCGCCAGCCTTCTTGATGGCGGCAGCGACGTCGCCCGAGGTCACCGCCCCGAAGAGCCGGCCGGTGTCCCCAGCCCGAGCGGGCAGGTCGATAGTCAGATCCTCCAGCTGGCCGCGTACTTCCTCGGCGTGATCCAATCCCCGGATCTCACGCGCGGCACGGCTTCGCTTGATGCCATCAATCTGCTTCTCCGCTCCGCGGCTCCAGCGAATCGCGAAGCCGCGTGGCACGAGGAAGTTGCGGCCGTAACCGTCCTTGACCTCCACAATGTCTCCAGGACCGCCGAGTTTGTCGACCGGTGCCGTAAGTATGAGTTTCATCCCAGAGCCCCTCTGCTGTTAGCTGCTCGCAGCATTTCAGCGAGCCGTTGAGGCGTACGGCAAAAGCGCGACCTCACGAGCGTTCTTGATGGCAATGGCGACTCGACGCTGCTCTTGAACCGAGAGGCCCGTGACCCGTCGTGCCCGGATCTTGCCGCGTTCGGAAATGAACTTCCGCAGCGTTGCGACGTCCTTGTAATCGATGTTCTGACCAGCGCGAAGCGGATTGGCCTTCTTCTTGGGCTTGCGCTGTGCCGGTGGTGTGGTGGCCATTGTGGTGCTCTCCTTTTGAGCCCGGCGCGGTCATGAACCGATAGCCGGAATGTGCCGATGTTTATCTGTATATGTCTTGGGTGCCCTTCGACAAGCTCAGGGCACATGTCTTCTGTGAATCAGAACGGAGGCTCGTCGCTCTGGGGTGTCGCCCAGGGGTCAGAGCCTTGCTGGGAGCGGGCACCGGCAGCGCTCGGCTGTCCGCTGGCCCACGGGTCATCCCCGACGCTGCCTGCTGAGGGCCGGCTGGACCCGCCCTGGTTTCCGCTCGCATTACGCGTGACCCTTGCAGTGGCGTAACGCAGTGCTGGACCAATCTCGTCCACGTCGACCTCGAAGACCGTGCGTCGCTCGCCATCCCGAGTCTCGTAGCTGCGAGATCGAAGCCGGCCCTGAACGACGACCCGCATTCCCTTCTGCAGTGACTCGGCCACGTTTTCCGCAGCCTGCCGCCACACGGCGCAGTTCAGGAACATGGCTTCGCCATCACGCCACTCGTTGGTTTGCCTATCGAAGGTGCGAGGAGTGGACGCGACGGTGAAGTTCGCGACTGCCGCACCCGAGGGGGTGAAGCGCAGCTCTGGGTCCGCAGTGAGATTGCCGACCAAGGTGATGGGTGTTTCGCCTGCCATGAAAATCTCCGTTGTGATGAGCGATGTGTTCTGTCGGTTATCGCCTAGGGCGCAACAACCTGCTGCGTCCGAGGCAACATTGTCAGCCTGCCAGCCGGAACTGACGCTTGCGTCAGCGACCGAGGAATCTGTGGATAATCTCGCTCATCTTCAGCGCAGATCAGGTCGGATGACCTTGGTCCGCATGATTGACTCGTTGATGGTGAACTGGCGGTCCAGCTCCTTGACGTCGCTCGGCTCCGCGGTCAAGTTGATCACCGCATAGATGCCCTCGGACTTCTTACGAATCTCATACGCCAGCCGCCGGCGGCCCCAGATATCGACATTCTCGACCGTGCCACCGCCCTTGGTGATCACTTTCAGATGCTTGTCGAGCGTCGGCTGGACCGTACGCTCCTCGGTGTCAGGATCGAAGATGACCATTACCTCGTACTCACGCATACGCGAACCCCACCTCCTCTGGTCTTGAGCGGCTATGGGACGGCCCCATAGCAGGAGGGCGAATGCTTCGGCCAGGCGAATTGTCGCCGGACCAACGCCGAACTCTACCCGCTGACCGCCGCGCTGCACGAATCCGTAGCCTCTACGTCCATGACGGAGCTACGCGACGAACATGTTGCGTTTCTCCGCACAAGGCCACAAATACACTCTGAAATCGTCGATTCGGCCGACTTATTGGGCCTTGTGCGGAGAAACGAGTTGATCACGCCAGCTGGCAAATAGTGCCGCCTCTGCTGCAAGTCAGTATTGACACGCAACCAGTGCTTCGCAGCACAATGGCCTCACATCTTTGTGGCCGCAGTCCCACAGTCTGTCGGCTCTCGGCGCCTTTTTCACACGGGGTACAGGTGGCTCGAGCGGTCGGGCGAAACTCGGTCCCTGCGGTTTGCAAGGGCTACCCGAGCCTGGCTGAAGGGAAGCGACATGGCAGGACATGGTGGTTCCGCATCGACCGAGGAATCGGTTTACGGCGAAGAATCTACCGGCAAGGGTGTAGTGCGGATCTCCGCCGTAGCTGCGCTCGCGGGCTTCCTCTTCGGATATGACAGCGCCGTCATCAACGGCGCTGTATCGGCTGTGCAGAAGGAATTCAACGTTGGCGCGGCGTCCCTTGGTTTCGCAGTAGCGTCAGCCCTGCTCGGCGCGGCGGCCGGAGCCCTGAGCGCCGGCCGGATCGCCGACCACTTCGGGCGGCTGACCGTCATGAGAATTGCCGCGGTGCTCTTCCTGGTCAGCGCGATCGGAACCGGATTCGCTCCCAACCTCTGGGTTCTGATCATCTTCCGCATCATCGGCGGTCTCGGCGTCGGCATGGCCTCGGTCATCGCTCCGGCCTACATTGCCGAGATCTCCCCCGCAAGAATCCGGGGCCGGCTCGGTTCTCTCCAGCAGCTGGCGATCGTCATCGGCATATTCATTTCACTCCTGGTTGATTTCCTGCTAGCTCTGGGGGCGGGCGGTTCCGGCGAACCCTTCTGGTTCGGACTCGCCGCCTGGCGGTGGATGTTCCTCATGATGGCCATTCCGGCGATCATCTACGGCGTCCTCTCCTTGACCATTCCGGAGTCGCCACGCTTCCTGATTGCCAAGCACAGGACCGACGAAGCCAGGGAGATCCTCAGCAAGCTGCTGGGCGGTACGCGAGCCAACATCGATGCGACGATCGAGCGGATCCGGAAAACGATGGAGCGCGAGACCGAGCCGTCATGGCGCGATCTGAAAACACCGGAAGGCAAGATCGCCGGAATTGTCTGGGCTGGGTTGCTGCTCTCGATCTTCCAGCAGTTCGTAGGCATCAACGTGATCTTCTACTACTCGAACATCCTCTGGGAGGCCGTCGGGTTTACCGAAGAGCAAGCCTTTGTCACCACCGTGATTTCGGCGACGATCAACGTCCTCACGACCTTTATCGCCATCGCGACCGTAGACCGGTTCGGCCGGAAACCTCTGCTGCTCATCGGGTCGGTCGGCATGGCCATCACGCTCGCGACCATGGCGATCATCTTCGGCACCGCCAGGGTGGTCGAGGGGACTCCAGATCTGCAAGGCGCGCAAGGGCCGATCGCATTGATTGCGGCGAACCTCTATGTCGTCGCATTCGGCATGTCGTGGGGTCCAATCGTCTGGGTGCTCCTCGGCGAAATGTTCCCGAACCGGATGCGTGCTGCCGCGCTGTCCCTCGCGGCCGGGGGGCAGTGGGTGGCCAACTGGATCATTACGGTGACCTTCCCAGGCCTCAAGGACGTTTCCTTGGCGCTGGCATACGGGCTGTACGCCGGGTTCGCTGTGTTGTCGTTCTTCTTCGTCGCCAGATTCATCGACGAGACCAAGGGCATGCAGCTCGAAGACATGCACGCCAAAGTGGCGCCACATTCCATTCGCCATCCGGAGCAACATCCGGCAGGACTTGACCAGGTTTGACCGAACTTCGCGACGAACCTCCCCGCTCAGTCGAGGACCCGCGAGAGGTGCTGCTCCGGCAGCTGAGCTTCTACCGAGCGACCCTGCTGTCGAAACTCGACGGCTTGGGTGGTGAACAGCTGACCGGCAGCATTCTGCCGTCCGGCTGGTCACCGCTCGGGCTCCTCAAGCATCTGGTCTTCGTGGAGCGGCGGTGGATGCAATGGGGCTTTGAGGCCGAGCAGGTAGCGGACCCGTGGGGCGATCATGATCCCGACTCCGAGGGATGGCTCGTGACGCCACAGGACAGCGTTGCCGACTTAACGGCCAGGCTGAGCGAAATTGCGGCCCGTACCGAGGCGGTGGCCAGCCAGGCGGAATTGACCGAACGGGCTCGGCTGGGCGGCCGGTTCTCCAGTGACCCACCGACGCTGGGCTGGATCCTTGCCCATCTATTGCAGGAGTACGCCCGTCACGTCGGGCATCTTGACGTGGTCCGCGAACTTATCGATGGGCAGATCGGCGAATAGCTATTTCCGAATCGCCGGGGAAGAGCCAGCACAGACCAGTACCGAGATGGTCTCGCCAAGCTTCCCAAGAATGTCCGTCGGGTGACTCGACGTAATTGATCTTCATACCGGTGCCCCGGAAGATCGGCAGCATTCCACGATTCGCCTCGACCAGATCCTCGTACGCTCCGCAGGACAGGAATGCTTGATCTGCGGGGCGTACCGGGTGCGCGCGGTAATGATCAACGAATCGCACTACCGGATCGAAGTCCTTCCCTTCGCCATGCCACACATCGCGATCCGAATAGAGAAAAGACCCGGACTGCAGCAGGAGTGATCCGTAGCTGCGCGGAAACCGTACCGCCGTCGACAGCGCAGCAACGGCGCCAAAGCTCGTCCCCATCAGACACCGGCCAGCGGGGGTGCTCAGTAACCGGAATTGTTCTTCAAGCTCTGGCAGCAGTTCACACGTGATCCACTCGGCATGATCAGGATCGTTGGGATACTCAGTGAGCCGTTCGCCTGGGTAGGTGAAGGCGACGATGATCTTGGTCAGCCTGCCGTCGTCGATCAGGTTGTCGAGGATGATCTTCATCGAGGCGTAGCCCAGATAATCACCACCATCGTGCACGACGAGCAACGGATAGCGCACCGAGGTTTCGAGGCCGGCCGGCTGATACACCGTGACCCGATTGTCGCGAGCTTGCGCCCGGCTGTGCACCGTGAGCTCGGTAAGCGTGCCACGCCTGGTATCGGCCTGAACGGTGGCCCAGTCGGGCACGGCATAACCCGGTCCGTAGCACACTGAGCAGTCGCCCACCGGGCTGCGGGAGAGCCGAGGATTGTCAGGATCGTTGAACCGCCAGCGCTGACCGTCCCGGAGGATCTCGAACTGATACTCCACCCGCGCAGCCCCTTCGAGCTCGATCGTCAGATACCAGACGTCGGTGCCGGGGATCGGGTTGAGCTGGAGATCATTCGGCCATGGGTTGATCCGATGGCGCAGGTAAAGCGAATCCGCTACCGCACGGGTTGCAAAGGTGCAGAGGTTGCCCTCAACCACGGGTAGGGCGTAGTCAGCGAAGAAGGTCGCTACCGCCGCCTCCCGTTCCCGCTCATCCTCAAGCGTCGCAACCGTAGAACGCAGCTGGTCGATTGCCAGAATGCGGTGGCCGGTCACCGGGTGACTCTATCCGCAATCATTTTCTTGAAACGTGGGCTGAGCTTGAACAGCGATGCCCTTCGACAAGCTACAGGGCGCATGGAGACAAGCTCAGGGCGCATAAGGTGGCGATACGCTCGCCTTCGGTGCAACTCGAACCCGGTCACTTTGAGGAGACATCATGGCCAACTACCAGGCCACCCCGCAGCCGGCAGTGGATCCCGGCAACACTCTCGGCCTCGTCGGTTTGATCTTGGCAATCATCCCGTGCACCTCCACGATCGGGCTGGTGCTGAGCATCGTGGCCTACATCATTTCGAGGCGGGCCGGCTTCCAGAACAGCAAGGCTCTCGCCGGCATCATCATCGGCATCGTCTGGATTGGACTCGGCATCATTGCCCAGGTGACGGGTTTCATCGCCGGCATGACACAGAACTTGTTCTGACTCAGCCCGTGAATCCCGCCCACGTACGCTGCTGGGCATGACCCCAGAACCTCCTCTGCCGGAGGAATCTCTGCCAGCGCTTCGCGGGCGCATTCGGTTTCCCGACATCAGTTCACGCGCGTACGAGCATCCGGCTGACCGCGGTGCCCTGATGGCGCTGCGCGCTATCCCGGGCTTCGACTCGGTGCTGAAGGCACTCTCCTCAGCGATCGGCGAGCGCAGCATTCGGTTGCTGTATCTCTCCAGTGCGACACGCGTCTCGCCCCGTCAGTATCCGCAGATTCATCAGATGCTGCACGAGTGCGCAGCGACCCTCGATCTGCAGCCCGTTCCGGAGATGTTCATCGAGCAGGATCCCAATCCGTCAGCGATGGCGATCGGCTTGGACAAGCCGATCATCGTGATCAGTACCGGAATGCTGAACCTGACCGATGACGAGGGAATCCGGTTCATCATCGGGCATGAGGTAGGGCATGTCCTTTCCGGGCATGCGGTCTATCGGACGATGCTGTTGTCGCTGATCAATGTCGCCGCGTCCGTGCAGTGGCTACCGCTCGGCGCCTGGGGCATTCGAGCGATCATTCTCGGCCTGAACGAGTGGTTCCGGAAATCGGAATTGTCCTGCGACCGGGCTGGGCTTTTGTGCTCCCAAGATCCGAGTGCTGCATTGCGAGTTCACGCCAGTCTGGCCGGTGCGAAGAATCCGAACAATATGGATGTAGCCGGCTTTCTGGATCAGGCGGAGGAATACGAGACAAGGGGCGACGTTCGCGACAGTCTGCTGAAGCTTCTGCAGCTGAGCGGCCGGAGCCATCCGCTGGCGGCACTGCGAGCGGCCGAGCTGCAGAAGTGGGCGGCTGGGCCCGATTACGCCGACATCCTGGCCGGGAACTATCCGCGCCGCTCCGATGACAAAGATGCTCCGATGAGTGAAGAAGCCAAGGCCGCGGCCAACTCGTACAAACAGAACTTCACTACCTCCGGGGATCCCTTGTACAAGCTGGTGAGCAAGATTGGCGCCGCCGCTGGGACTGCCGGCGGATCGGCGGCGAACCGGATGCGTGACTGGTGGCGGACCGGTCAGGACCGCGGCTCGAGCTGATCAAAATCTGGCTGCGCCGATCACTCGGAGATCGAGGTCCGGTAGAGGTGAGGCCGCCGATCAGCCAGGGCATCGTTGTATGGGCCTAGGCGCTTGTCCCGACTCTCAGCCAGATCGATGTCGGCCAACAGAACCGTCTCTTCACCAGCCGCCGGCCCAGCAAGCAGGTAACCGTCCGGGCCGCACACCAGGCTGGCGCCCGTCCAGTCTTGTCCTCGCTCGGATCCGCAACGGTCGGCCACAACCACCGCAACCCGGTTCACCGCGGCAGCCGCTTGCGCCTTGATCACCTCGACCGGACGCTCACCGATGGGCACGGGCGTCCGCGGCCAGTTACTCGGGGCCGCGATCAACTCCGCGCCCCCGAGCGCCGCCCTTCGTACGACCTCGGGAAACTCCAGGTCGTAACAGACCAGTGGCGTAACCCGACCCAGGCTGGTGTTGAGCACTGGCGGCGCCTGGTCGCCCGCCGCGAAAACCTCGGTCTCTCGACCCCATAGATGCGTTTTGCGGTAGCAACCGGCGAGCGCCCCGCGATCGATCACTACGGCGCTGTTATAGGGCCGTTCGCCCGTTGATTTCTCGCACCAGCCAGCGACCAGCACCAATCGGCAGTCCCCCGACAGATCGCGCAGCAGCCTGATCTGAGCGCCGTCGGTTTGTTCGGCGCGGGCCCGGGCCTCCGCAACGTCGGCGAAGACATAGCCGGTCAACGCCAGTTCGGGCACGACAACCAGCTCCGCCCCGGCGGCCGAGGCTCGCTCAACTGCGCGGACGACCGCTGCTCGAGTATCGCCCGGCGCATCAATGTCGATGCGCACTTGACATGCCGCCACCCGAACCATGAACGGCGCAGAAGATCAATCGTCCTCGGTTGCGGTGACCATCACCGCAACTGGGGCGAGATAACCGTTGGGGTCCAGCATCCAGCCGGCGTCGAAAGCCGACTCCACAACTTCCGGTGCCCACTCCAGGCGAACTCGACCGTCTCCGCCGTTGACGACCAGCAACTCGCCGGTCCCCGCCGTTGCGGCGTTCTCTCCGGCCTCGAGCAGCTGGAAGCGCCGCCAGCTCCCGGCCGGCACCGACAACATGTCCTGTGGTCCGAGTGTCACCGACTGTGCGTCGGCGCCGTCATTGAGGGTGATCTGCCATTGACCCGACTTCACGATCAGCACCGAGGTCTCGTGGTGTCGGTGGCGCAAGACGCCTTCGCCGGGCGGGGCCCGAAGCCAGCCGAGGTTGAACGAGTGCGGCTCGTGTACGCGGGGTGCGGCTCGGCGGTCCTCTGTCATTCCGTAGCCAATGGCGAGACTGAGTTCGGCGTTGCCACCCGGTAGGCCGGTGCACAACAACGACCGGGTGCTGTAAGTCCGGTCGCCGGGCTGGATCACCCGGGACCGCATCTCTTCGGCGCTGTACGTCGTCAGCTCGTCGATGTATGCCTGCTGCATCGGCTTGATCAACGGCACATCGGTCGGGAGCACATCACCGGCGATGGTGTCGATCAGCCGGTTGTCTGCGGTGAGGTGGAGACCGTACGAGTCGGCGTCCTTGAGCACTGACGGTCCCCAGATGATCCCGCCGGTCACGTCCTGACCGAGCACCGTCAGCAGGATCCCGTCGTCGGAGCCCTCATTGGTAAATCCTCGAAAGATCCAGGTGGGCACGGAGATGACGTCGCCGTCCGTCGAGACGTACTCACCCTGCTTCCCGTCGACTCCCCAGCGGAGCCGGAAGGTGCCGCCGAAGTTGATGAAGACCTCGGCGGTGAAGTGCAGGTGCAGGTTGTTGGTGACGCCATTGGGCATTCCGGCCGCGCCCACGTTGAAGCCGTGCAATTCGGTCACGTTGACGAACTGGTCCGGATTCTGCGAGACGCCAGAGCCAATGAAGGCGTAGTTCGACTTCCGATCCGAGCCGGGGGTGCGGCAGTCGATGAAGGCGACGTTGCTGGATACCCAGTCCGATCGACGGACGGTACGGCGCTCCAGCTCGCTGGCTTCGACGAGGACGTCGGTCATGGTGATGCTTCCTTAATGTGTGATCTTCATTGCTGTCGCAGGAACGGTGATCAGTAGATGTTGGCCGTGACGATTCCGTCGTCACTGGCGTGCTTGATGATCTGAGTGCGGAGTGCGATCTCATCGAACAGCCGGATTTCTCGGACGATGCGTCCTGACTGGATGAGGAACTGCGATATCCCGAGCACGTCGACCGCGGCATTGTTGGTTGGGCCGTACGCCGGAAAACCGTTGTAGCGGCCGCTGAACTTCCACAACACCGCGATCCGCAGTCCCGCGTAACGGTCGGCGAAATTGGTGGCGATGTCTCGTACCTCGAAGCGGCCGCTGGGAAACGAGCGCAAAAGGCTCAGTAGTGATCGCCGGTAGCCTTCCGGCCGGATGAAGGTGCGGTAACCGACAGTGTGCAGAGTGAGGTCGCGGACCATGAAGTCCCTCAACTTCTCCAAATCTCGGTCGTTCCACACCCGCTCGACGAACTCGAGCACCATGTCCACCTCGGGCCGGAAGGCGTCGGGACGCGGGCCGCTGTCTCCGGCCGCGATGACGTCCGGCTGGGCAGGCTCGACGAAGCTTCCGACGTAGCCGCGAAACACTTTGTCGCGGGCCACCGCGTCGGGATCCAGACCGAGCTGCAGCGCGATGGCCAGCGAATCCCGGACTACCCACTCTTCGACCATGCGTCCGCGCCGGTACAGACAGTTGGCGATCGTACGACTGAGAAACTCGGTCGCCGGATCTGCCGACAAGATCAAGTGCGAGCTGAGAAAGGCCTCGTCTCCGCGGGCCTCCCACACCACGTCATCAGCCTGGCCGATGCGGTCGGGAAGTTCGGCAATGCGCATCAGGCAGCCCTCGATCACCTCGTCACGGGTGGTTGAGGTGCCGTAAGCACCGTGCACGATCGAGTCTGGTTCGTAATTCTCCCGTATGTAGCCGATTGCCCGGTCGACCCAGATGAGATCAGTCACCTCGCGAATGAAGTCATCCGGATCGGCGTACGGCTTGTAAGCAATGGGATCCAGTGGCAAGGTGCACATCTCCTCAGCAACTCGGAATTCTCAGTGTATGCGTATGCACAATGGCTCTGCAACGCAGCTAGTGGTTGCCGCTTTCTGCGGGGGCCACGGCAAGTGTGGCTCGCCGTACGAGGTGGGTTGGAAAGACCTCATGCACATAGGACTCGCCAGGACCACCCTCGATGCGCTGCACGATCAGCTCCGCGGCCCGGCGAGCCATTGCATCGAGATCGAACGCGACCGTGGTCAGCTGAATCAGCGGCCAACGGGCGGGCGGCAGATTGTCGAATCCGATTACCGATACCTGCTCAGGAACGCCGATCGCCATTTCCCGGGCGGCATTGAGCGCGCCTAAGGCCACGACATCGTTGCCGCAGACGAGCACCGTCGGCCGCGCATCCTGCTGCAACAGCTGTCGCGCACCCTCATAGCCAGTGGCGAAGTCAAATGGTCCGCGAAAGCTGCTCTGTGTAGGGATGCTCAGACCGCGTCGGTCCAGTGCTTCGCGAAGGGCAATTTCGCGTTGCTCGGCGGTGCTGGTGTTGCGCGGTCCGAAGATCGCTGCGATGCGGCGGTGCCCCAACCGCACGATTTCTTCGGCGGCTTCTTCCAAGCCGGGTTGGGGATTCACAGTCGTAGAGTCCGCATCGACGGCGGGAGACACCCGATTGAAATAGACAAACGGAATTCCGCGATCGCGGAGTCGAAACGGCAACACCGAGTCCAACGTCACGGTCGCCAACAGCACGCCATCCAGACCATCGGCGATTAACCTTTCGGCCACTCGGCCCGTGTCGGAAGATTCCGTCTGCAAGCTCAGCTGAAAGCCAAGCGCAGTGAGCTGGTCGTGCATCGGTGCGATGACGTGCGCATAGAACTGATTCGCCAGATCCGTGACAAGGAGTCCGATCCGCTGCGTCCGTCCGCTTGACAGCGCACGGCCGGCGTCACTTGGCACATAGCCCAGCGCGCTCGCGGCCCGGCGTACCCGCTCTTTGGTATTGGCGGAGACTTTCGGGCTGTCGCGCAGCGCGCGAGACACTGTCGGCTGGGACACACCGGCCAGCCGTGCGACGTCGTGGCTCGTCACCGATGCTGACAACTCACCAGCCATAGGGGCGGTCCTTCCCGCTCAAAGTCCGTGCCCACACAGCAGAAGTCAGCCTGAGTTGACGCTGCAGCTGTCCCTGAGTTTACTTGAACATACGTATGTAGGTCCCGAGGAAGTGACCGTTATGCCGAACGCTTTGAAATCCGCTCCCCGCAAGTCATTCGCTGATACCGCACAAGAAGTGGTGCGCGAAAGCGGGGTGCGCAATTGGTGGTCCACAACCTGACCCACAC
This sequence comes from uncultured Actinomycetota bacterium, assembly GCA_963798835.1. GTDB lineage: Bacteria > Actinomycetota > Actinomycetes > Propionibacteriales > Propionibacteriaceae > Microlunatus. The sequence goes on from CAWCVF010000010.1 coordinate 45,786, forward strand.
CTTGATGGATCATTTGATCCCCCTTCGCACCTCGAAAAAGCGCGGCTGACTAGCTAGGTCGGCTGACCAGTCGTTGACCTGCCAGCCAGGCTTCGATGTAGCGGGCCAGGTCTTGTGGCACCTCGAGCGGGGACAGATGCCCTGCTTTCTCGAGTACGACGAGTTCGGCGCCATCGATCAGCGCCTGTATCTCTCGATGCCTCTCGACGCTGCAGAGGGCATCGTGGCGCGCCGCCACCACCAGGACGGGACACCGGATGCGGCCCAACTGAGGACGCTCATCGACCCGGGTGGCCTGAAGCTGCAGCTGGGCGTCGACAATGTTCTCTCCCACTTCGTCTGCCATTGCCAACGTGGCATGCACGATCTTCATTCGGGCTTGAGCCTCAGGGCTCAACAGCACGGGCAGCAGCTCAGCCTGCAGCTCACGGGCAGTGCTACCGCTCGCCAACCGGCTCCGCTGTTGCAGCCAGGCGGTGCGCTGGGCCGGGGTGGGCGCATACGGATTTGTCGAGAGGAGACAAAGCCGACTTACGCGCTCCGGCGCAGTTCGGATCAGGGCCATCGCCACGATCGCACCGAGCGACAGCCCCGCCAAAGAGAAGCGGCGCGGCAGCTCGTCCAACAGCCTGGTCACCTGGGCTTCTAGCGTCGGCTCGGTGAGGAGCGGTGTTAGTGACCGGCCGAGGTTCAGGCTTGCCCACAGGGATGTCGAGCAATTCATGCCGGGAAGTAGCACGAGCGGCTCAGGAAGTTCTGCTGGCACCGCTGTGGATCGGATCGGTCACATCTCCTTTCGACGGAATCGGTCGGAAATTACCGATTTAACGGGTCCTTGGGTCAAGCTATACGTATGCACAGACGGTTAGGCGAGACCAACCTCATGCTGTGTCCACAATGTGACCTACTTACCCCGCGCTGCTCAGTCCGGACACCGAACTTGTGAGGTCTAAGCGGAGCTGTGCGCTATCCCGATGGCCGACCAGGCCCTCGAAGTCGGAGATAGTCACCACCGGAACGGCCTGAGCCTCAGTCGCACCCTGTGCCGCCCGTTGATAGGTCACCTGCTTGAGGTATCTCGTGACCGACAAGCCGCCGGTATAACGCGCACCGCGACCCGTAGGCAGTACGTGGTTCGTGCCGGACATCCCCTTGTCCGCATACGCCACCGTCGACCACTCGCCTAAAAACAGCGAGCCATAGTTGTGCAGGTTGTCGAGATAAAAGTCCGGATCGCTGGCAAGGATTTCCAAGTGCTCCGGCGCCAGCAGATCCATCACCTCGACCGCGGTCTTCGGCGAATCGACAAGGTAAATGGAACCCCAATCTCGCCAGGCGGCGCCGGCGATCTCGCGAGTAGCCAAGCCTTCCAGCTGGCGTTCGACTTCCACCACCACGGCCCGCGCCAATTCCTCCGACGTGGTGACCAGGCAAGCGGGCGAACTCGGGCCGTGTTCGGCCTGAGCTAGCAAGTCGGCAGCCACCATCTCCGCGTTGACGGTCTCGTCCGCGATCACTGCAACTTCGGAAGGGCCTGCCAGCACATCGATGCCCACCCTGCCGTACAACTGGCGCTTAGCTTCGGCAACGTAGGCGTTTCCAGCCCCGACGATCATGTCGGCCGGCGCGTCCCCCAGCAGTCCGAAAGCCATCGCCGCCAACGCCTGGACTCCGCCGACGGCGAAGATCCGTTCAGTGCCCGAAACGCGTGCCGCGTACAGTACCGCCGGATGAGGCTGGCCGTTCAGCGACGGCGGCGTGGCCGACAGGATGCTAGAGACACCAGCCGCACGTGCCACGCCCACAGTCATGAATGCGCTAGCCAGCAGCGGGAAGCGGCCAGCCGGCAGATAAGCGCCAACTGTGTTGACGGGTATGTACTTCTGCCCACAGACCACCCCTGGGATGACTTCGGCTTCGAAATCCTGCAAATGCTCTCGTTGCATGCGAGCGAATCGGGAGCTCCGCTCCGCCCCGGCATCCAAAGCGCTTTTTAGCGCCTCTGGCAAGTCCGCGGTCAGAGCTTCGATGTCCTTGGACGAGATTTCGAAGTTGTCGCCACCACTCCAACCGTCGAGCCGTTCGGCGTATCGACGAACAGCCGGGAGTCCGTCGCGCTCGATCTCACTGAGCATGTTCGAAACGGTGTCAATGACCGCCGGGTCCGACTGCGCTGCCACGTCAGGTCGGTCCGGCTCCTTCACTATTGACACGGCGCCGCTAATCCGAGCCTTGTCGGCGGTCGTAAGATGCATACGTATAACCTACGCGCAGTCTGAGAGCGAAGGCAAGATCATGGATTCTCCGCATCGACCGCCGTATGTGCGCCCGACGATCTGTCGTTAACGAGGGCGCATGTAGCGGCGTGAAGGACGTAAGGTCGGACCCGTGACTTTGCAGGTGGGCGGCCACGGCGACCAACTTGATCCCATCGCCGAGGCGGCGGCTCGTGGCGCGACCCTTGCGCAATTTTTCCTGGGTGACCCGCAGGCATGGAAGGGTCCGGAGATCCGCTACGCGGGAGGGGCAGCGGCGCTCAAGGCGGCGGCGGCAGAAGCTGGCATAGCCCTGTATGTGCACGCGCCGTATGTGCTGAATGTGGCCACCACCAACAACCGGATCCGCATCCCCAGCCGCAAGTTCTTGCAGCAGTATCTGAATGCGGCAGCCGAGGTTGGCGCGGCTGGCGTAATCGTCCATGGCGGCCATGTGCTGAAGAACGACGATCCCGCGATCGGCCTCGACAATTGGCGCAAGTGCATCGACGGCTTGACAATGCCCGTGCCCTTGCTCATCGAGAACACTGCGGGTGGGGACAATGCGATGGCTCGCCGTCTCGAGCGCATCGAGCGTTTGTGGGACGCGATCGGTCAGGCCAAAGGTGGTGACACAGTCGGCTTCTGCCTGGACACCTGTCACGCCCATGCCGGTGGTGAGGAACTTGTCGGTCTGGTAGATCGGGTCACGGCGATCACCGGGCGTATCGACCTGGTCCACGCCAATGACTCCCGCGACCCCTTCAATTCTGGCGCCGATCGGCACGCCAACTTCGGGGATGGCGAAGTCGGCACCGACGCCTTAGCTGAGGTGGTGCGTACGGCCGCGGTGCCGGTCGTGGTAGAAACGCCTGGCGGCCGGGAAGGTCAGGGCTCCGACATCGCCTGGCTGAAGGAAAACGTCTAGGGCAACTTGTTCGCGCCCCGCGACGGGCGTGCGTTTCTACGCACAAAGCCACAAACGTCGCCCAATTGGCGTGAATCAGGCTCCATATGCGTCCGTGTGCGGAGAAACGCACCCCCACGCCGCCGACTTCTCAGCGTCGGTGGCTGCTATAGCGACCACAGACGCTGACAAGTCGGGTTCGTGGTCAGGTGGTGCTGCGGGCGACCTGCTTCACGCCAACCCAGAGGCCGGCGGCGCAGGTGATCACCGCGGCAAGTACGGCCCAACCGATTGACGGGTCATTGAAGGTTCCCGAGAACAGCGCGCGCTCTGCATTGACGATGTAGGTCAGCGGATTGAACGCACCCAGCACCTGGATCCAGCGCGGCCCTGCATCGAGCGGCAGCATCATCCCCGACAAGATCAACAACGGGAAGAGAAGCGATTGCTGTACGGCCCAGAACATCCACTCCCGTTTACGGGATGCGATAGCCAGGGCATTCGAGAAGGCGCCCATGCCCACCCCGAAAACGCCGAGCAGCAACAACCCCGCCAGTACGTGTATGGGATAGAGCTTGAACCCGAACGGGATGGATACCAGGGTTACCAGCGCGGCCTGCACGATCAACGGCGCCAGCTCCTTGAGAGCCTTGCCAATCAAGATCGCTGAGCGATGCAGCGGAGCCGCGAGCACCCGTTCATAGGAGCCCAAGCTGATCTCAAACAGCAGGTTCGAACCAGTCGTACTCGTTCCGAACAAGCAGATCATCACGATGACTCCCGGCAGGAACCACTGCAACGGTGACGCACCGTTGATCACGGCCGGATCAACCGAGCCGGCGAGCAACGGGCCAAAGAGACCCAGGAAAACCAGCGGCTGTACCAGAGAGAAAATGATCGAAAACGGATCCCGGAGCACCAGTGACATCTCCCGCTGGAAGACGTTCCTTGTGTCAGCAACCAAAGTGCTCATGCCGCCACCTCTTCCTCGCGCAGGCTGCGGCCAGTGAGGCTGAGAAAGACATCATCCAGCGTCGGCACCCGCACATCGGCGGCTCGGACGTGAACTCCGGCATGATCAAGTTCGCGCAGCAGCCAGGGCAACGTACGCGTGCCTTGATCAAATCGCCCGGCGATGACCACCTCGCGTGATCCGTTGGAGGTCGTCAGCTCTGTGCCGCGACCGGCTATCACAGCTGATGCCGCGGCCGCAGACGTATGGTCGACGGTGATCGCGATCCGGTCCCCAGCCAATGTCGCCTTGAGATTCGTCGCAGTGTCGTTGGCGATGATCTCGCCATGATCAATAACGAGCACCCGCTCGGCGTACGCATCGGCCTCTTCGAGGTAGTGCGTGGTGAGCACGATGGTCGTCTCCTGTTGATCACGTAGTCGGTTGATGTGTTCCCACAGGTTCGCCCGATTGTGCGGATCCATCCCGGTAGAGGGCTCATCGAGGAAGATCAGGCCCGGGCGGTTCATCAAGCCGAGCGCGATGTCCAGTCGCCGACGCTGGCCGCCGGATAGAGTGCTGACCTTACGCTTCTCGAGCGAGGTGAGATCGAGGCTCTTGGTCATCTCCTTGGCCCGAGACAGTGCGTCGGAGGAGTTCATGCCGTAGAACCGACCCTGCATAACCAGCTCATCCATCACCCGGAAGCTGTGGCCGGCGCCGTCACCTTGGCCGATGTAGCCGATCCGCGCACGCACCACGGCCGGTTCGGTGGTGATGCTTGCCCCTGCTACCCACGCATTGCCCGAGGTCGGTGGCAGCAGGGTGGTCAGCATCCGCAGGGTCGTTGACTTGCCGGCGCCGTTAGGCCCCAAGAAGGCCACCAACTCGCCAGGGGAGACGTCGATGTCGACGCCCTTGACCGCCTCGATGGTTTCCTTCTTGCTGACAAAGTGCCTAGTCAGCTTCTCCGTGTGGATCATTCATCCTCCAGCTCGAAATCCCGTACGCCGTACTGTGTTAACATTAGCATACGCTGTACGGAGATAAGACAAGCACCAACCACTGACAGTTTTGGAACCAAGGAGACCTGGGTTGACCGAGTCAGACGGCCGTTCTGAGCTGGCCGGTACGCCGGAAGGCCGGCAAGTCCTTGAGCTGCTCTGGGCACCTAATCAGCAGGTCGGGGTTCGTGGCCCTAAGCCGCGCACCAGCCTCGCTGAGGTGGTCGCCGCCGGAGTAGCCATTGCAGACGCCGAAGGGCTGGCCGCGCTGTCAATTCGGAAGGTGGCAAGTCGTCTGGGGATCGGTGCGATGTCGATCTACACCTACGTGCCCGGCCGTTCCGAACTGGTCGAGCTCATGATCGACTACGTTTATGGCGAGCACGCCATCCCAGACCCGGCGCTGGCTTGGCGGCAACGGGTAGAACAGTGGGCTCGCGAAACCTGGCGCATCTATTCAGCACATCCCTGGCTGCTCGACTACAACATGGCTCGGCTGCCTATCGGGCCGCATGTCCTTGATGTTTCTGAGTCGTTGTACGCGGCCCTCCTTACGGCCGGCTTCACTGGTGCGGAGAACGTCGCGATCACCAACTTGATTCAATGGCAGCTTCTCGGCGCAGCGCGTTCCATGATCAGCGACGCTGACGAGGCGCGGCATACCGGCGTCTCCGCCGAGGCATACTGGGATTCCCGCGCCAGCTTCTGGAATACCTATTTCGATTGGGAGCGGTATCCCACGATGGCAGCGATCTGGGAGGCCGGCGGGTTTGATGATCCGGTCGGCTGGGAGTTCGAGCGCATGCTGGATCGGTTGCTCACTGGCATCGAACAGCTGGCCTCAGTCAGCTAGGAGCGTGCAGATCCAGCGGCTTCGATCGGTCACCTCGGCCAATAATGCAACGGAAAAAGTACTCATTCGGCTGCTGCGGACCCAGGTACAAGATTTCCCAATCGGAGCGACGATCTCCGGATCTCAGCATCGAATTAGCGATCTCATTGGTGCAGACGCGGCGGATCAGGGCGTCGGAGTCCAGCTGTGATTGCCTGCGCAGGTCATAGGTCATTCGTCCAGCGATGAAAGTTTGATAGACGTGGGTTTCGTTGCAGTCCTGCGACACTCCAAGCCAGGGGACGTCTCCGAATCCGTTAACACCCATCCAGCATTCCGGTCGAGACGCGCAATAGATGTCTGGCCCGAGCTGTTCTGAGCAGTCGACAAACCCGGCCGGAATCTGGACCGGGGTACTTGTCGGACTAGCGGCATTTGAGGTTACCGACCGCGTCGGCACTGCAGCTGGAGTCTCGGTCGAGAAGATGTTCCATAGCGCGATCCCCGCCAGTGTCGCGATGATCACTGCGACTATGCCGACGATCACCAGTCTGCGCTGCGGAAATCCGCGTAACCGCTGAACCAGTGAGTCAGATTTGGCGGCGGGTCGCTCGGCGCGCGGCAGTGCTGCACTGCTACCGGATGGCGCTGGATCGGCCGCCGAATCGGCCGGTTCGGGTACTGACGAGGCCGTCGGCGCCAGCTGAGTCGACAAGCTGAGCGCGGCTAGTTGATCACGGAACTGCGCAGCGGTGGGCCGGCTCTCAGGCTCATCGGCCATGGCGATGAGCAACACATCCATAAACGCCTTGTCGACTCCCGGAATGCGCCTGATCGGCGCCTTCTGCCGCTTGATGATCTCCGGAACGCTCGGCATCTCGGTCGTCTCGGACCAGCGCGGTGGGTGGCCACTCAAGATCGCGTACAAAGTGGCGGCCAAGGAGTAGACGTCGCCGTACTCGGTGAGTGGTTTCTTGGCGAAGACCTCAGGTGGCGCGTAGGAGGGAGTGATCGCCTCGACCGTCTCGCTCAGCGGCATGTCCGGATCGATCAGTGCAGCAAGCCCGAAGTCGGCCAGGCCGGCATTGTTGTACGCGTCGATCAAGATGTTGGCTGGCTTGACATCGCGGTGCAGTACGCCGAGCAGATGCGCCGCGGCTAACGCGTCGGCAATCCGTACGCCCACCTCGCGGACGCGACGCTGGCTCGGTCGCGGATCGGCAGTAATCCACCGCGTCAATGAGCCGCCGGGGCAGAGCTCCATGACCAGGAAAGGCCGATCATCAATGAGCAGCCCGGCATCGTGCACCGTAACAATGCCCGGGTGGCCCGACATCCTGCCCGCTGCGCCCGCCTCGCGTAGAAAGCGGCGCTGCTCAGCTTCGGTGTCGAGCTTGCGTTCGTCGACCTTCACGGCGACGAGCCGGTTCAACGACTCTTGACGGGCTTCCCACACGATCGCGAAGCCGCCCCGGGCGATCGCGCGCCAGTCCGCCATACCGGGTATCTCCGGCGGAACGGGGGGAGCCACGCGAACCAAGATAGTTCCGAGAACGGCGCATGGAGGCTTAGGCCACTAGGGGAGTTGGAAGATAACGTCTTCAGTGTGAGTCGCAGCGTATACATCGCATCTCCTGAAGGTTTCACTGGAAAGTCCGCCGTCGCGCTGGGACTACTCGACGCGCTGACCCGCGAAGTGGGCTCGGTTGGTGTTTTCCGACCGCTCACCACCAGTTCCAACAGCGATGACATCGACCTCATTGTTGATCTTCTCGTCAATCAACCTGGCATCACACAGAGCTACGAGGAAGCCATCGGCGTAACCTATGACGCCGCACGCGAGAATGCAGACGAGGCCTTGCACGTCATTGTGGAGCGTTTCGGCCGGCTGCGTGATCGTTTCGACGTGATCTTGGTCGTGGGATCCGATTACACGGATGTGGCGTCGGGAACCGAGTTGTCGTTCAATGCCAAGATCGCCGCAAATCTCGGCTCGCCCGTTGTGCTGGTGGTACACGGCCGGGAGCGGACTCCGGAGCAGATCTTGGCCGCTGCGGAGAGTGCGATCGTCGAGCTGGGCGCTAATTATGCCCATACCGTCGCAGTGATCGCCAATCGCGTTGATCATGATGCTGCCGATACGATTCGCGCCACACTGAAGGAATTACCCGATGTCGTGACCGCGGCCATCCCAGACAGCCCGCTGCTGTCGGCGCCGACCTTCCGGGCACTTGCCGATGCGGCCGAGGCCCGGTTGGTGCTCGGCAGCGACAGCTGGATGGATCGGGAGGCTCTGGGCCTGATCGTTGCGGCGATGAGTCTGCCGCATGTTTTGGACCGGCTGGTCGCCGATGTCGCGGTGATCGCCCCGAGCGACCGTACCGACTTGATTCCCGGTCTGATGCTGGCCCACCAGTCGGGCACCTTCCCGCCGTTGGCTGGGATCTTGTTGACCGGCGGCTATCAGTTTCCCGAGAGCATCCGACGGCTCTCCGAGGGTGTCCAGCAGGACTTGCCAATAGCGCTCACCGATCTTGGTACGTTCACCACGGCAGAGCGGTTGATGCGAGTCCGCGGGCCGATCACCAAGGACTCGAGTCGCAAGATCGAAACCGCGCATCGGTCGTTCGCTGAACGAGTTGATCAAGCGGCATTGCTTGCTGCAATTGATGTTCCGGCTTCTGATGTCCGCACTCCGTTGATGTTTGAGTACCAGCTCATGGAGCGAGCCCGGGCAGATCGTCAGCGGATCGTCCTGCCAGAGAGCGAAGATGATCGAATCCTGGAGGCTGCCGCGATCTTGTTGCGTCGCGGCGTAGCGGACTTGATCTTGCTCGGTGATGAGACGAAGGTACGGGCGCAGGGGTCGGCGCTCGGACTTGATCTTGATGAGGTAACGATTGTGTCACCTCTGCAGGCTGAGCTGGTGGAGAAGTTCGCCGCTGCGTACGCCGCAGCCCGGGCGCACAGGGGCATGACGTTGGAGCGTGCTCGGGAGGTCGTCACAGACATCTCGTACTTCGGCACGATGATGGTCCATCTCGGTCTTGCCGATGGCATGGTGTCCGGTGCGGTGAACACAACTGCGCACACCATTCGGCCAGCGTTGGAGTTCGTCAAGACCAAGCCTGGCGTCAGCACGGTGTCGAGCGTGTTCTTGATGTGCCTGGCTGATCGGGTGCTGGTCTACGGCGATTGCGCGGTGATTCCCGAGCCGACCACAGAACAGCTGGCCGATATTGCGGTGTCGTCCGCGGACACTGCGCAGCAATTCGGCATCGACCCCAGGGTGGCCATGCTGTCCTACTCGACTGGCACCTCCGGATCAGGTGCCGACGTCGAAAGGGTGCGAGCAGCCACCGAGCTGGTGCGGAGCCGTGCTCCTGAGCTACCGCTCGAGGGGCCGATTCAATACGACGCCGCCGTCGACCCGGAAGTGGCGCGTACCAAGCTGCCGAACTCGGCAGTTGCCGGGCGAGCGACGGTGTTCATCTTCCCGGATCTGAATACGGGCAATAACACCTACAAAGCGGTGCAGCGCAGCGCGCATGCGATTGCGATTGGGCCGGTGTTGCAGGGATTGCGTAAGCCGGTCAATGACTTGTCGCGGGGAGCGTTAGTCGACGACATTGTCAACACTGTGGCGATCACAGCAGTCCAGGCGCAGGGCATGAAGCAGCAGCAGGAGGTAGGTGGTTCGGTATGAGCGACTCGCCTGTCCTGGTCCTCAATGCCGGCTCATCGTCGCTGAAATATCAACTCGTTGTGCCAGAAACCGCCGAAGTGCAGGCCAAGGGCCTCGTTGAGCGGATCGGCGAGCCGGGTAGCCCAACCGCTGATCACACTGCGGCCATGCAGACCATGCAGAAAGATCTTGCAGCTGAAGGTATTGATCTTGACGCCATTGGGCTACGCGCCGTTGGCCACCGAGTTGTCCATGGCGGACCAGACTTCTCAGATCCCGCGATCATCGACGACGCTGTGCTCGCTGAGATCAAGGACCTGATCCCGCTTGCACCGTTGCACAATCCGGGCGCGGTGTCGGGCATTGAGGCTGCCCGCGCAGAATTCGAGATACCGCATGTTGCGATCTTCGATACGGCATTCTTCAGCACCTTGCCGGCGGCAGCTGCGACGTACGCGATACCTCGTGATCTTGCTCAGCAGTATCGGATCAGGCGCTACGGCTTCCATGGCACTTCCCATCAATTTGTGTCTCGCGCGGCTGCGGAGCTGGTGGGCCGTGATCTTGGTGAGCTGAACCAAATCGTGCTGCATCTGGGAAACGGCTGCTCGGCATCGGCCGTACGCGGTGGCGCGGCAGTCGAGACATCGATGGGGCTGACGCCACTTCAGGGTCTGGTGATGGGCACCCGCTCCGGCGACGTTGATCCGGGGCTGCACACCTTCCTGCACAACGAGCTCGGCATGACGATTGCTGAAATCGACACACTGCTCAACAAGCAATCCGGCCTCAAAGGCATGGCGGGTGTCAACGACTTCCGCGAGCTCGAGCAGCGCCGGGCAGCTGGTGACGAGGCGGCTCGGCTGGCGTTCGAGGTGTACGTCCATCGGCTCAAGCACTATCTCGGCGCGTACCTGGCACTTCTCGGCCGACTCGATGTGCTCAGCTTCACTGCTGGCGTTGGGGAGAACAACCCCGCGCTGCGCGCGGCGGTGGTCGACGGACTCGACGGGCTCGGCTTCGAAGTTGATCATGATTTGAACGGCGTACGCTCCAAGGACGCTCGGGTGATCTCGCCCGACGACGCGGGCATCACGATTGCGGTGGTCCCCACCAACGAGGAACTAGCGATTGCCCGGGAGACCGCCGCGCTGCTGGAGTCTCGCTCCGCTTGACGAGTGGTCGCTTGAACTGACGAGTGGTCGCTCGTTCCTCCGCACAGAGCCACGAATGTGGGCCATATCTGCTGATCTGGCCCACATTCGTGGCCTTGTGCGTAAAGACGTTATCCGTTTCCTGAGCGACTGCCACGGACCGGAGTTCGTCGCATGAATCAACCCCCGGCATAGGGTGTGCGCATGGCAACTGCGTTGATCACCGGGGGTACGTCAGGCATCGGAGCCGCGTTCGCGCGAGCGCTCGCGGCGCGTGGCGATGATCTTGTGCTGGTGGCACGCAACGCAGATCGACTCTCCGACGTGGCGACCGAGCTGAAGGAGCGATACGCGGTCGGCGTGGAGACGATCGTCGCAGACCTGGCCGAACGTGAGGACGTGATCAGGATCGCGGAGCGGCTGACCAGCACCGAACGGTCGATCGACCTGCTGATCAACAATGCTGGCTTCGGCATCGGGACGAAGCTCACCGACCCAGACACGACTCCGCACGAGCACGCTATCGATGTCATGATCAAGGCGGTGTTGATGCTCGGCGCCGCCGCGGGACGCATCATGCGTGACCGGGGAGCGGGCACGATCATCAACGTCTCGAGTACGGCGGGCTATGTGAGCATGGGCAGCTATTCGGCGATCAAAACCTGGGTGACGGCGTATACCGAGAGTCTTGCCAACGAACTCCACGGCACTGGCGTCAAGGTCACCGCGCTGTGTCCGGGTTGGGTGCGCACTGAGTTTCACCAGCGCGCCAAGATCAACATCAGTTCCATCCCGTCGATGCTGTGGCTGGACGCCGACCGGCTGGTCGCGGACTGTCTCGAAGACTCCGCCGACGGCAAGGTGATCTCCATCCCGTCCAAGCGATACAAGGTGCTGATGACGATTTGCGAGCACCTCCCTCATCGTGCGCAGCGGGCCGTATCGCGCACCCTCACCTCCAGTCGTCACCAACCGCATCGACCTTGACAGGAAACCATTTGGTTTCCTATTCTGCGTTTTGTGGAAACGGTGTTCCGAGCGCTCGCCGATCCCACTCGGCGTGCCCTGCTCGACGCACTCTTCGAGCAGGACGGCCAAACGCTGGTGGCTCTGACCGCAGGCCGTGACATGACCCGGATCGCCGTCGCCAAGCATCTCCGGCTCCTCGAGGAAGCCGGTCTCGTCGTCAGCCGGCGCCGGGGTCGGGAGAAGTTGCACTTTCTCAACACAGTCCCGATCCGCCTGATCCATGACCGGTGGGTGAGCAAGTACACCGAGTTATGGACTGCCGGTCTGACCAGCCTCAAAAGCGAATTGGAGCAAGCCATGGAAAAGATCTTCGAGATCTACATCCGTACGACGCCGGAGCGACTCTGGGAAGCAATCACGGATCCACAGATCCGCGCCAAGTATCAGTTCGGTGCCGGTGCCCTCTCTGATTGGACGCCAGGCTCGCGCTACACGCTGAACCATCCGGGCAACTCTCGCCCACTCGCCGAGGGCGAAAACCTCATTGTCGACCCACCACACCGACTTGTGCAGACCATGCACACGCTCTGGAGCGAGGAGGCCGAGCGCGCAGGTACGTCACGAGTGACCTGGGAAATCGAACCGATCGGAGATTCGTGTCGGCTGACGGTCACTCATGATCAGCTTCGCGCCGACGCGCCACCCGAACTGTACGGCGGGTGGCCGATGATCCTCTCCGGCTTGAAGACCTGGCTGGAAACAGGCCAGACCCTGACCACTCCCGGCTCGCTCATGTACGGCGAGAGCTGAAACCTCATCACTTCAAGGAGATCCACCATGCCCGCGACCAGCATCACCGACGTACGGACAGTCGGCGTCACCGTGACGAATCAAGACGATGCGCTTGCCTTCTTCGTCGACACGCTCGGCTTCGAGAAGCGACTCGATGCCCCGATCAGTCCCACCATGCGATGGGTTGAAGTCGCCCCGCCGGGCGCCAAGACCTCGATCGCCCTGACCGCAGCCGAGGCAACTGCTGACGTAGGGACCGACACCGGCGTACGGTTCACCGTTCCCAATGCCGCCGCGGAGCATGCCGCACTTCAAGAGCGCGGTGTCGACGTTGGCGATTTACTGCGCTGGGAGGGCATCCCGCCGATGTTCAGCTTCGACGATCCTGACGGCAATCGCTTCTATATCGTCGAGGAGATGACCTGACACTCGCTTGCGAGTGTGCCCTTCGCCAGGCTCAGGACACATGCAATGCGGGCTGAGACTGACCGGCTCAGGGCACATCTGGCTCAGGTTAGGCTAAGCCCATGTCGAGCCGGAGCCGCTACACCTCGCCGGTGCACGCCGGAGCGCGGTTTCTCGCGCAGCGGGGCTTGCTGAAGCCTCTGGTGTGGCGACTGGTAACGGTGACCGTGCTGGGCGAGGAGCATCTCAAGGGCCTCAACCGACCGTTCGTTGTGGTGTCCAACCACGCGAGCCACCTCGACGCTCCGCTGATCTTCGGCTCGTTGCCGCGCAAACTAGCCCGCTACGTGGCAGCCGGGGCCGCCGCGGATTACTTCTTCGACGTGTGGTGGCGCAAGGGCTTGACCTCGTTGTTCTTCAATGCGTTCCCCGTTGATCGCACTGGGCTGCGTGGCCGCCATGGACTGGCAACCAGCCTGCTCGACGACGGCATACCGCTCCTGCTGTTCCCCGAGGGCACGCGCTCGCGCACCGGAGAGATGGCTGGGTTCAAGCCGGGCGCTGCAGCTCTCTGCATCAGTCGGGATGTGCCCTGCCTGCCGATGGCCATCGTTGGCGCGGCCGAGGCCATGCCGTACGGCCAGAACTGGCCGAGCCGTGGGCGGCCGCCTGTCTATGTCGCCTTTGGTGAACCGATGCGGGCGGAGGACGGCGAGACCGTCGCCCAGTTCTCTGAGCGCATAGCCAAAGAGGTGACTGGGCTCATCGACTACGCCACTACCTATCGCGCTAGCCAGGCTTAGAGCTGCGCCACCTTGGAATCGAAGGAGAACGGCCATGTTGCCCGACGTCAAGCACATGAAGTGGTGGGGCTGGGGAGTCGAAGGGGTGGCCTTCCATCACGAGGACAAGCCGGCGTTTCGGCCGTTCGTGATCAATGCCATTGATCTTGATGTGAACACCACGCCGACTGCTCCGCTGTCGCTGGAAGACCTGCCGATACCGGCATCTCTGATCAGCGCTCAACTGCTGGATGAGCTGGCTGCAGCAGTCGGCGCCGAGTACGCCGTACAAGATGATCTTGACAGGATCGTGCACACGTACGGCAAGAGTGTGCGCGATCTGCTGCGGCTTCGCGCCGGGGATATTCCGCGAGTACCCGACGTAGTGGTGTATCCAGCGGATGAGTCAGAGGTGCAGCTGATCGTTGATCATGCCGTTGCCGCGGACGCAGTGATCATCCCGTACGGCGGTGGCAGCAACATCTCCGGCAGCCTGCATGCTCCCGAGGATGAGATTCGACCGGTCATCTCAGTTGATCTTGGTCGGATGAACCAGCTCATCGACATTGACGAGCAATCCGGGCTGGCACGCATTCAGGCGGGCGCCCAGGGCCCGGACCTGGAGAAGCAGCTCACCGCCCGGGGCTGGACGTTGGGGCACTATCCGGACAGTTTCACCCATAGCACGCTCGGCGGCTGGGTTGCCACCCGCTCCTCTGGCATGCAATCGGACAAGTACGGTGACATCGCCGACATCGCGCGGGGCATGCGGGTCGTCATGCCGGGCAAGGTCCTTGAGGTTCGGCCGTTGCCGCATACCTCGACGGGCCCGAGCGTACGTGAGATGGTGCTCGGTTCCGAGGGCCGGCTCGGCGTGATCACCGAGGTGACAGTGCAGGTGCATCGCATCCCTGAGGTACGGGTGATCTTGGGCTACCTGTTCCCGTCGTGGGAGGCGGGGCTCGCGGCCATGCACGAGATTTCCACCAGTGACGCGCATCCCTCGATCACTCGAGTCTCCGACGCGAAGGAGACGGCGTTCTCCTTTGCCACCAGGAAGAAGTCCAGCAAGATCTCGATCTCATCGTTGATCAGCAAGGGTCTGATGAAGATGCTCGAGCGGCGCGGCTGGAAACTCGATGAGGTCTGCTTGTCCTTCATCGGCTACGAGGGCGGCAAGGACCACGTCACTCGACAGAAGAAGATCGTCAAGGACATCGTCAACAAGCATGGCGGAATTCTGCTGGGCAAGGGGCCGGGCGAGCTCTATGACCAGAAGAAGTTCGACACCCCCTACATCCGTGACTTCCTTCTCGATCGAGGCGCAATCGGTGACGTCTCTGAAACCGCAGCGCCCTGGTCGAAGTTGCTGCCGCTTTATCGCAATGTGATGACAGCCGCGGAGAAGGTCTACGCGCAACTGGGGGTCACCGGCTGGATCATGTGCCATCTGTCGCACTCCTACCATTCCGGCGCGTGCCTGTACTTCACCTTTGCGTTCAAGCACGACGGCGTCGACCCGCTTGCTCAATACGAGCCGCTCAAGAACGCGATTCAGCAAGCCTTCGTGGATTCCGATGGAACCCTCTCGCACCATCACGCTGTAGGCACTGAGCACGCCGCGTGGCTAGAACAAGACATCTCGGCTCCCGGCGTACACATGATCGACGGGCTGTTCACCGCAATGGACCCGGGCCGGAACTTCAACCCGGGCAAGATCGTCGCAAAGTAGTTGTCGCCCTTCGACAAGCTCAGGGCGCAGGACTCCAAGCTCAGGGCGCCGGATGCTTGATCATCTTGTGATCATTCTTCGCGGCTCTGGTAACGACTGAGCCACTGACAAGTTGATCTTTTGGGGATAGTGTGCTGTGCCGTGCTTCCCCACATGATCAACACCCAGCACCGATGGTCCCTGCCGGTGATCTTGGGCAGCGTGGTGCTACTGCTCGCAGGTACCGGCCTCTTCTTGATCGTGCGTCCCGCAGCGCGGGCCACGACCTCGCCACAGCTCCCCAATCCGTCCACCAATCCAACGGCGGCGACTCCAGCCCCGACGCCGTCCCCCGCCGGCCCGCAGTGGAGCGACTGGGATGATCTTGGCGGCTCGTTCAATGCGGGCCCGAGCGTCGCATCCTGGAATCCGCACCGGCTGGACGTCTTTGCCCGAGGTGCCGGCCAGATCATGCTGCACCGCGCGTACAACGGCACAAAGTGGTACCCAGCCGAAGATCTCGGCGCCGCGGTCGTAGGCGGTCCCGCAACCGTGGCGCGTGGCACCGACCGGCTCGACGTCTTCGTACGCGGCGCCGACAACCAGCTCTGGCAGAAATCCTGGAACGGTGGCTGGATGGGCTATTTCCCACTCGGCGGCATCCTCACCTCCAGCCCAGCTGTGACGTCATGGGCGCCGAATCGGCTGGACGTCTTCGTGCGAGGCAGCGACAACGCGCTGTACCACAAGTTCTGGAGCGGTATTAGCTGGAGCTCTTACGAACGGCTCGGCGGCAACCTGGAGGGTGCCCCGGCGGCCATCTCGCGCGGCCCGAACAAGATCGACGTCTTCTATCGGGGCCGTGACAACCACCTCTACAAGCTGTCCTATAAGGGCTCGAAATGGAAAGACATCGTCGATCTCGGAGGTGGCCTGCACTCTGATGTGGCGGTGTCGTCCTGGGGCCGGAAGCGGCTTGATCTGTTCTGCAAAGGGGACGACACGACACTGCAGCACCGATCGTGGGATGGCAGCACCTGGACGGATTGGGTAACCATCGGCACCGGAATCAGTGATACTCCGGCAGCGGTCTCCTGGGGCAAGAACCGAATCGATGTACTCGCGCTCGGCGCCGACGGGCAGCTCCTCCACAAACACCTCTCGGGCACCGAAACCTCCTAACACTCACCGAGTTGTCAGCGTCAGTGGTTGCCATGACGACCACCGACGCTGACAAGTCGGCGTCGAGGTGCCGATAATGACAACGTGCACCGCCGATGGTGGTTGCCGGCGATCTTGGGCGGCGCCGTAGTCCTGGCGGCGAGTATCGGGCTCTACTTGCTGTTACGACCGCCAGTTCCGGCTGCCGCGCCCTTCGTTACTCCGACTCCGCTCGCCAGACCGTCACCGAGTCCGCCTCCGCCGGAGACGGGTCCGCAGTGGAGCAACTGGGAAGATCTTGGCGGCTCGTACACCTCGGCGCCGAGTGTGGCCTCCTGGGGCGTACACAGGCTAGACGTGTTTGCTCAAGCTGCCGGCCAGAGACTGCTCCATCAGGCGTACGACGGCAAGTTCTGGTATCCGCCAGATGATCTTGGGCCTGCCATCGCCGGCAGCCCCGGAGCGGTCGCATGGGGTCCGGACCGGCTGGACGTCTTCGTCCGTGGCACCGATAACCAGCTGTGGCAGATGGCGTGGGCCGACGACGCCTGGATCGGCTACTACCCGCTGGGCGGCTACCTGACGTCGAGCCCCACGGTGGCCTCGTGGGGTGAAAATCGGCTTGATGTCTTCATGCGAGGGGGCGACAACGCGCTCTATCACATTTGGTGGAACGGGCTCGGCTGGAGCCCGTACGAGCGGCTCGGCGGAAACCTGAAGGGTGCTCCGGCGGCCATCTCGCGAGGCCCCAACTTGATCGACGTCTTTTACCGCGGGTCCAACAACCACCTCTATCAAAGGTCCTACGACGGCTCGACCTGGAAACCGGCCCTCGATTTGGGTCGCGGCCTCAAATCTGATGTCGCGGTGTCCTCCTGGAGCCTGCGGCGGCTGGATCTCTTCCGAATCAGCGACAACAACACCCTGCAGCACCGATCCTGGGACGGCAGAAGCTGGACCGGTTGGGAGACTATCGGCGGTGGTATCAAGGACACACCGTCGGCGGTTTCGTGGGACGAAAACCGGATCGACGTACTGGCCCTCGGCAGCAACGGTCAGCTGTTGCACAAGCACTTCTCCTGAAGATCGGTTTCTTGATCATGTAGAGAGGAGACGGCCGCTTGAACCCGGAATAGGCGGTCCGCACAGGGGATGGGACCTACCCGTGCGGGGAAACACGGGGGCCGATGCGTTGGGCCTATTCCGGGCAGCTTGAGATTTGACTTCACGCTACTCTCCGCTTGGGCATAAAGAGGCAGCTTCGGCCCAGCGCCGCGTGAGAATATCGGCGAAATTCCTATTTCCGGTGCGCGCTCCTCTTGACAAAGCGCAAAAATGCCCTTCGGCAAGCTCAGGGCTCATTCGGGCCGGCTCAGCGCGCAATCCGTATTACATTCTCCCCTGTGGCTTTTTCGGTACGGACCATCGAGGCGGATCGGCATCGCGAGTTCAATGCCAGCCAACCCTCGGTGAGCTTCCTCCAGACGCCAGCGTGGGCCAAGGTCAAGAGTGAGTGGCGCAGCGAGTCGGTCGGCTGGTTCAACGGCAGCAACGATCCGGTTGGCGCCGGGCTGGTGCTGTACCGGCAGCTGCCCAAGATCAAGAAGTATCTCGCCTACCTGCCGGAAGGCCCAGTGATCGACTGGGCAGCACCGGATATTGCGGAGTGGCTGAGGCCACTGGCGGATCACGTACGCGCGGCGGGCGCCTTCGGCGTAAGAATCGGCGCACCCGCCATCGCCCGGCGCTGGAGTGCCGAAACGATCAAGGCCGCCATCGCTGACGAGCGGGTGACGCGGCTTAGCGAGGCGGTACCTGACCACGTCAATCACGAGACGACCCGTACTCGTAACCAATTGCGCGAGATGGGATGGCGGCCGCCGGAGGACGACGAAGGCTTTGCGGCCGGCCAACCACGATTCGTCTTCCAGTTGCCGATCGAGGGCCGTACACCCGAGCAACTGCTCGCAGGCATGAACCAGCTGTGGCGGCGCAACATCAAGAAGGCCGCCAAGGCAGGGGTCACCGTGCAGCATGGGACAGCTGATCAACTTCCGGAATTTCATCGGCTTTATGTGGAGACCGCCGAGCGGGATCATTTCCGACCTCGCCCGCTGTCTTACTTCCAGACCATGTTCGACGCCCTGCTGGCCGAGGATCCTGATCGGATACGGCTCTATCTGGCCCACCATGAGGACGACCTGGTTGCAGCCACGACCTGGGTACGGGTCGGCCAGCACACCTGGTACTCCTACGGTGCAAGCTCCACCGCCAAGCGAGAGGTGCGCGGGTCCAACGCCATCCAGTGGCAGATGATCACCGACGCACTCGAAGCTGGTGCGACCATCTACGACCTCCGCGGCATCACTGAGGGGCTGGAGGCAGATGATCCCCACCTGGGACTGATTCAGTTCAAGGTCGGCACCGGCGGTGAGGCGGTGGAGTATCTCGGCGAATGGGATCTTCCTCTCAATCCTTTGCTGTACAAGGCTTTTGACCTCTACATGAAGCGTCGGTGATAGTGATATGGGCGGGGTAACACTGCGACTTGATGCGGAGCGCTGGCGCGAACACTTGCGCACGGTGGCGGGTGCCACGTCTGGCATCGTGCCCGTGATCAAGGGCAACGGATACGGATTCGGCCTGAACCGGCTCGCCGAGGAGTCGATGAAGCTAGGCGTCGACACCATCGCCGTCGGCATACCTTCCGAGGTGGCTGTGGTTCGCGAGGCGTTCACCGACGATGTGGTGATCTTGAACCCATGGGACGCCTCCAGCAAGCTTGCCTCTGACCTGACCCGCGAGCCGGCGGTGATCACCACGGTGTCCCGATTGCAGGATCTTGAGCTCCTAGCCGCGCGCGGCGATCGTCCGCGGGTGCTAGTCGAGGTGTTGACCTCCATGCGACGGCACGGAATCCCGGCAGAGGATCTTGCTGAGGTTGCGGCCCTGCTCCCCGGAGTACGGTTCGAGGGCTGGACCATTCACTTGCCGCTGCATGCGGACGGGCGCTACGCCGAAGCCGAGCGACTCGGCTACGCGGCCGTTGCCGCCGCCTCCGGACGGTTGTGGTTCTCCCATCTGCCTCCCGATGAGACGGTCACGCTCGCGCACCAGCTCGGCGGAGCCGACGGGGAACCGATACCGGTCCGACAGCGAGTGGGCACCCGGCTCTGGCTGGGTGACAAGGGAGCGCGGAGCACTACCGCGACCGTGCTGGACGTGCATGAGATCAAGCGCGGCGAACGGGCAGGCTATCGGCAGCGGGTCTGCCCGGCGGACGGCTGGATCGTGGTCGTCGCGGGCGGCACCTCGCATGGCATCGGGATGGAGGCACCCACCTCGGCCAAGACCGTGCGGCACCGCGCCATCGCCTTCGCCACCGGGTCGCTGGCGGCCGCCGGACTCGCCCTCAGCCCGTACACGATCAACGGCAAGAAGCGCTGGTTTCTGGAACCACCACACATGCAATCCAGCCAGGTCTTCCTGCCACACAAGGAAAAGCCGCCGCGGATCGGGCAGGAGGTTCCGGTCGAGCTACGACTGACGACCGCGACGGTTGACTACATCGACTTGCGCTAACCGAATCGCGCGCATCCTCTCAGGAGAGCGCATCCTCTCGAGAGTGCGTTTCTCCGCACAAGGCCACGTATGGCGGCGATTTCGGCGTGAAACGGCCGCATTTGTGGCCTTGTGCGGAGAAACGCCTCAGGAGACGGAGGGCTTCAGGAGAGGTCAGCCGCGCAGCTTGGCGCGTAGTTGATCGTTCTCATCGGCGGTCCAGCCCATCTTGATCAACATCTGTGGCACGCTCCCGAAGCTTTCATCAATGTGACGCAGCAAACTGATCATGGCTTCTGGATGGCTGAGGTGCGAGGACAGCGGCCGACCCCGAAGGTTGTCCGCGTACGTCGGTGAGGCCATCAGTCTTTGCACGACCTGCTCGACCCGATCGGAGCTGGCGACGTAATCATCGATGATCGCTTGCCGGTCGGCGTCGGCCACCGACAAGGCGAGCGCAACGACGGTCCCCGTCCTGTCCTTCCCGGCGGCGCAGTGCACAAGTGCGGCGCCCGGCGCGCGAGCGATCGTGCGCAGTGCAGCGAGCACTGAGTCAGGACGGTCGACCAGATAGGAGAAATAGACCGAGGCCACATCATTGTCCAGTTCCGCACTGGGCTCGAGGTCAATCCACGGCAATGCTTCTTCGGACATCACCTCGGGGCGTACGTCGGGCTTGGGCTCGCCCACACCGATTTGCCACTCTCGAAATAACGAGAACTGCGAAATCCGTACGCCGGAGGTCGCCAGCCGCGTCGGACCCTCCTGCTCAGCCTCGTAATCAGAGCGCAGGTCGATGACATCGGTAAGACCAAGCCCGAGCAGTTGATCAACGTCAGAGCTGGTCAGTGTCTGCAGATTGTCCGATCGCAACAGCCGGCCCGGAATGATTTTCCCGCCGTCGATGGTCGGGATGCCGCCGACGTCGCGTAGGTTGGCCAGGCCGTCGAGGTCGATCCACATCCGTTCCACCCAGTCAGGGTAATCGGTGGACCGTGCGCCCTGAGCTTGACGACGTGCGGCTTAATTCACTCGGGAAGCGTGCGGATCTCCAGCGGAAGGCAGGCGAGCTTGGCCCCGGCTGTGCCGGCCGCAGTGGTTTCAGTCGCGTGATGGACCGTCGGTGATGCATGAAGCGTGATCGAGCGCTCGCCCGCAGTCGGCACGAAGGGGACCCGCGTTGTTGATTGGGCGTTTCCGAACGCGTCAACCTTGAAGTCCAGCCACACTTCGGTTTGGTCGTTGATTACCTTGAAGGCTTTCTTGACTGCATCAAATTCAGAGGTGTTGTAGTGCAACCCAACCGTGGCCGCGCCTGCGTCATCTAGGCCGCAGGGCCCCTGGTGGAGATGTGCGCCGTAGCTCTTCCCGACCGCGCTGTCGTCAATGCCCCGCACCTGGAGCCTGAAGAACGTGCTGTCTCCGACGCCCATCATCGTCGCGGTCGCCTTGGCTCCATCGAACAAGTCGGTCGACGGGTCATGCGTAGTTGGCGAAAGATCGGTGAGCGGGCCGTTGTAGAAGCCCCAACTCATGCTGCTGATATCTGAGCTTCCTCCGGAACCACTGCCGAAGCGTGTGTGGCGATGGATGTCGTAATCACCGGCATAGGCAGCACCGGAGGTCAGGAGGAGGAGGGCTGAGGCAGCCAGGCCAGCGACAGCCACGGTGCGGAAACGGGGCACTATTTCCTCTCAGAGACCTGAGTAATCAAAGTCCCGGACAGGGGCACCCCCAGACGAGTTTTTGGTCACTATGTCCCCCGACCGAGTCACCTCGGGTCAGCCTATGTGATCCGCCGCCTGCTCGCTGGCGTTTCGACTATCTCAGATACGGAGGTTCAGCTAGCCCAGTGCCCGGTGAAAAACAGCCAGCTCCACCACAGCATGAGCACGATCTCGAGGCCGAATGCGCAGCCCACCAGCACCCGATGGAGCCGCGGAGAATGGCCGGGGCCGGTAACCCAGCAACCGAGCATGATCCACAGCGGAAACCAGAGCAAGGTGGCGCGATTGACCGAGAAGAACCAGTACGACATCGAGAACGCCACGACCTGCACGCCCACCCAGCTGGCCTCGCCCCAGTATGTGGGTTGAGCTTGTCGAAGCACGCTTGTCGACGCGCTTTGGGGATGTGCGGCCTTTCGCGCACGCAAGCTCACCACGATGCACCAGATGGTGACCGAGACGCCGACCACCATCGAGATCATCTCGCCTCGAAACACCGCTGCCCACCAGGGATGATTCGCGTACGCGCCGGGCAGGATGGCGGGAATCGTATTCAGGAAGGAATCCCAGGGCCAGGTCAGCTGTCGGACCCAACCGGTCGATTGCGCGCGATACCAGGCCGTCCAGCTGCCGGTGAGGGCGTACAGATAAATGGCGAACATCATGATCACTGCCGCTGGCAGCAACATCAGCGATGCGCGGCGGAGCTTGGCTTTCGCTGGCTCGGCACTGGTGATGATCATGACGAGTAAGGCGCCGACGAGGAACAGGCCCGACACCCGGACCGTACAGGCAGCTGAGGTGAGCAGCGCGGCGGCCAGCCAGCGATCGGCTCGCGCCCGTTCCCAAGCCCAAAAGGCCAAGGCACAAAACAACGACTCGGTATAGGGCACCATCGTGAAGACGGCGGTCGGTGCAAACAACCAGGCGACCGCCGCCCAAGGTCCGCCCAACCGGTAGAGCGCCGCGGCGGCGATTGCCGAGCAGGCAGTGGAGATGATCACACCACTGATCGCGACCGGCACACCCAGCTGGCTGAACAACGCCAAGATCACCGGCCAGCCGGGGAAGAAGGCCATCAGCGTACCGTCGGAATCGGCGCGATACCCGTCCGCGGCCAGCTTGGCAAAGTGCCGCACATCCCAGTTGCTCACCATGTCGCTGAGGCTGCGATGTTGCACCACGGCCAGCACCAAAGCGACGGCCAGAATCAGGCCGCGACTGGCCAGCCAGGCCTGTACGACAATGCGCCCGGGCGAGGACGGGCTTCGGGTGCGTTCTAAGCCTGTCGACGGGCGCGCTTCGATCAGCCCAGCGCTCATCGTCGATCCCTCATACGTCCCGCCTGGGCGTTGTCGTGACGGCGAACACCCGGAGCCAACGAGCGTCCGGCGCGCGATCGAGTACGCCGCCAGTGGGGTCGTCGATGTCGGCGCCGCGTACCGGATCGCGGTCTGGTCCCAACGCGTCCCGGACGACCATGATCACAACCCAGCCCTGGGTACAAAGCCTGATCAACACCGATGCCCAGTAGATTCGGTCGGCCGAGCTGTCTCCCGGTGCGAGAAAGCCTCCGAGATGCCACCAGATCGCGACGAAGTAGATCAGCTCGCCGGCGGTGAAGATCATCCAGTCCCGCCACTTCGGACGTGCCAAGATCATCAGTGGCAGCAGCCAGAGCACGTACTGCGGCGAGTAGACCTTGTTGGTCATCAAGAAGGCGGCAACGACCAGGAACGCCATGGCGCCGAACCGAGGCCGTAGCGGTGCGTACAAGATCAAAATCAAGATGCCGACGCAGCACAGAGCGAAAACGCCGGCGCTGACCCAGTTGAGATACGGCACGGGGTGACCTGCGAGTGACAACACATACCAAATCGAGCCCAGGTCACCACTGCGATCTTTGTTGTAGAGCCAGAAGTTGAACCAGGCATCCGGCGCCAGCAAGAGCACCGGCAGATTCACCAACCCCCAGCTCACCAAGAAGGTGGAGATAGTCATCACAAAGTCGCCCATCCGCTTGCCACGCAGGCACAGCAGGAAGAGCGGGCCGAGCAGCAAGGCGGGATAGAGCTTCGCGGCAGCGCCCAGACCGAGCATCACCCCGGCTAGGCCGGGTCTTCGTCCCGACCAGCACGCCATGGCTACGGCGGTGAGAGCCACCGGCAGCATGTCCCAGTTGATCAACGCCGCAGCCGCGACACAGGGTGACGCGGCCATCATCATCGCGTCCCAGGGACGGCCCACCGGCGTACGCACCAAGGCCCAAAGCGCAATGAGGAACAACAGGCCGAGCAGCACGATGTTCACGTCAACGAAAGTCAACGTCGAATCGATCTGCTGTTGATCAGTCAGCCCCGCTCCTTGGAGGCCGCCCAACAGCCGAGTGATCAACCGCTCCAGCTCGAGAAACCAGCCGGTGAGTACCGGATACTCCAAGATCGGATAGCCACCGGAATCAAGATAGGGAGTGTTCCCTTGAAGCAGGCCACGACCGGCGTACAAGAGCCCGATGTCGGAGTAGCACAGGTATTTGAAGTGGTCCGGCGCCGGCTGGCCGGCGACGGTGATTCGACACGGCAGGCGGAACACGACACCTGCTAGATAGACCAGAGTCCCAACCAGCAGCGTGACCCGCAACGGGTTCCACCATGCCGTACCGGTGGCCGCGTAACGTCCCAGCGGCCCGCCAATCCGCTGACTGACCCGGCGCACGAAATCGTCGGTCGCCGACGGCAGGCTATGAGCCGATCGGGCGTCGATCACGGCCGGGACTCTGCTCAACCTTGGCCGCCGCCGGTCGGATTTCCCGTCGGCAACCTCCCATGCCGCGGAAACTTTGTGCTGCCGCCCCCAGGATTTCTGTTGGTCTGGGTTGCATACGGATCTCGTGGTTTCGGCCAGTTCGGTGGCCAGCTCCAGGTTTCGGTCGGCTGCGGCTCAGCGGTGGGCGCCTGCGTGCGGGGCTCATCGGTCGGCTCCAGCGTTTCGTGCATGGTCTGGTCCGATTGCGGGACTTCGTCCCTGTTCACGTACGCCGGCTTCGGGAAATCCTTGACCGGTTGGCCCTTGGTTGCGGTCTTCATATAGCTGGCCCAGGTCAGCGCCGGATAAGTGCCGCCGAAGAAGGTGCTATCGCCAGGCCGGGCGTACTTGTCAAGATCACCATTGCCGTCGTTGCCCGCGACGTACATCACCGCAGTGGAGATCTGCTTGGTGTAGGCGACGAACCATGCCGAGACGATGTCGCTCGTGCCGTCGGGGTTCTTGCGATCCTTGGTGCCGGTCTTGCCGGCTACTGGGCGATCCAGCGTCTGGACCGCGCGCCCGGTGCCCTGCTCGACCACGCTCGACAGGGCATAGGTGACGTCGTGGGCAATGTCCTCGTCGACCGCGCGCTCCTTCTCAGGCTGGGCCTGGTAAACGATCCGGCCCTTACGGTCCCGGATCTCGCGTATCACATGATCAGGCACCGCAACGCCGTCGTTGGCGAAGGTTGCGTACGCGCTGGCCTGGGAGAGCGGGCTTACCTCGGCTGTGCCGAGCGGGATGCGGTCGTTGTTGTCCCAGCCGGCGCCCTTGGGAGCGCCGACGGCTTGGGCCATCTTCATGATCTTGCGCGGACCGCTGTCCATCTGAGTGGTGAGATCCACGAACGCGGTGTTGATCGAGTCGCTCGTTGCCTTGATCAGACTGACCGACTGGCCGTACTGGTGACTGAACTCGTTGCGCACGGGGTTCTTGTCGCCCGGCGGGGTCCAGGTGTTGCCATTGAAGTTGTCGAACAGGCTGAAGCCGTCATTCAACCCGGCGGCAAGGGCGTAGGTCTTGAAGGTTGAAGCTGTGGGGCGCGGTGTGGTGGCCCAGTTGCGGGAGTTTTTGACGAAGTCTGGGCCGCCGTACAGCGCAAGGACCTCACCAGTCTTCACATCGACCGACGCTAGCGCGGCGTGCAGCTTTGAGGCCCTCCTGCCGGCGGCCCGGGCCGATTGCTTGGTGAATTTCTGGGCTGAATCCACCGCGGCGGCCTGGGCATCTTTGTCGAAGGTCGTAGTGACCTTGAGACCGCCACCGCTGATCTGGGAAGAGTCGAAGCCGGCAGCGCCGAGTTCCCGTTCAACCATCTTGAGCAGGAAGCCTTTGGGTCCGCCGTATCGCTGGTTGGCTGGCGTCTTGGGGAATTTCGGCAGCTTTTTCGCGTACGTCGCTTCATCCACCGGAGTGATGTTGCCCATCTCGGCCATGGAGTGCAGGACGTAACGATAGCGACTGAGGATGCGTTCGCGATTTTCCTTCTCGGACGGGTCGTACATGCTCGGGTTGTTCACCACGGTGGCGAGGAAGGCGGCCTGCGGGACATTGAGCTTCTTCGCGTCGACGTCGAAGTATTCCTTGCTGGCGGCCTGCACGCCGTAGGCGCCGTGCCCGTAGTAGATCGTGTTGAGGTAGCCGGCGAGGATGTCCTCCTTGGTCATCTCCTTGCTGATCTTGTACGCCAGGAAGAGCTCTCGGAACTTGCGCGTCAGGGTTCGCTCAGAGTTCAGGTACAAGATCTTGATGTATTGCTGCGTGATCGTTGAGCCGCCCTGGACGTCACCGCCGCGGGTGATCTTCCACGCCGCCCGGATCATGCCGCGTATTGAGATGCCCTGGTCGGTCCAAAACGTACGGTTCTCGGCCGCGACGGCGGCCTGCTTCATGGTCTCGGGGATCTTGTCGAAGGTCAGCGGCGTGCGGTTCTGGATCGCGAAGCTGCCCAGCTCGCTCTTGCCGTCGTTGTAGTAGACGAATGTGGTTGCGGTTTTGAAGTCCGCGTTCGCGGCGGGCAGCTGGGTGGTGTGGTAGCCGTACACAACGACGGCGATCGCGCTGATCATGCCGAGCAGAGTGAGCGCGCCGATGGTGGTGAAGATGGCGCGAGCCCACCGGCGGCCGCGCCCGGTCGTTTCGCGGCGCGTCTGGGCGCCGCGGGGGTGTTGCTCGACCGGTCCCCAGTGGGGATCAGCCATAGATGTCCTCCACCGTCTGCTGGCGGCGTGGAGGCTTGCGCTTCACCCCGTCACCCAGAAGGTAGGAAAGGATCATGTGGTTCCAGCCGCAGGCTGGGCATACTTCGACGACCACGACCTTAAACTCCCCGAACTCGTGTGCCATCTCTTCTAGTTCAGTGGACCGCTTGATGCGCCCCGAATACTGTCCCAGCTGATCACCGAACACGTACTGCAGATTGACAAGTTCTTCTGAATCACACACTGGGCAATCGATGTTCGACGGCTCGCCGTGGTGCTTGGCCGCGCGGAGCAGCATCGGATCAGCGTCGCAGGCCTCTTGCCGCGCCAGGCGGCGGCCTGGCCGCCGCAGCGCTTGGAGCGTGGAGCGTCGCTGCAGCGCGTAATCGATGACCTCGCGCTGGGACCACATGCCCAACAGAGTACGTGGGAGTCCGCCCTGAGGGCGAGCCCGTGTGACCTTTCGCAGAATCGCCCCCGAGCGGGAGCTTCGGGCTCGCGCTAGGCGTAGAGGAACGCTCCTCGCCTCCGCTCGGGGGCGATTTTGAGAATTTGTTCGCAATTTCGCTGAGAACTTCACCCCAGGCGAGGCGCAGTGCGAGCCATTGAGCGTGAAATCGCTAGAGATACCTCATCTGGAGTGAAGTTTTCAGCGGTTGTACCGGCCAATCGCGATGACGTACCATCGTGGGTCGGCCGGGCCGCTTTCGGGGGATGGGACCTCGGCCAACCGGGGCCATGGCGCAATTGGTAGCGCACTTGCTTTGCAAGCAAGGGGTTAGGGGTTCGAGTCCCCTTGGCTCCACCCCTAGTCAAGTCCCCTTTCGGGCACTTCCTGTCGATCTGATTCCGAGCATTGCAGCAGCAAACTGCAGCAGTTGGCCGCTAGCTCTTGGGCGCGAGCGTCGTGCCCAGTCGCCCGAGCGCTTCGCGCGTGCTTGCCGCAGCGACCTGTGAATAGATGTCCATCGTGATAGAGATCCTGCTGTGCCGCAGGATCTGCATTGCGACACGAGGGTGTACATCGAGCTCGACAAGCAACGAGGCGCACGTCCTCCTTGTTGAGTGCACCGACACCACGGGCACACCCGCGTTCCTTGCCTGGACCTTGAACCGGCGGTGGAAGTTTCGCGGATCCAGCGGGAGCCCGTAGCGAGTGCTGAATACAAGATCATTCTCATGCCAGGCTTTGCCTGCATCTGCCCTCCAGCGTTCGACTGTCAATCGATGTGCCGCAAGGGCCTGCACGCAGGGCTCTGGCAACGGCAGCACCGCTTCAGAGGAGATCGTCTTGGTTGGACGTAGCACAAGTCATCCATCAATACGTTGCAGCTGTGACCGTATTTGCGCGCTACCAGTCTCCAAGTCAATGTCAGCCCATCGCAGGCCTAGGAGCTCTCCTCGACGCAATCCGATGACCAACATGAGAACGTATCCGGCGTGCATCGGATCGCCAGAGTGCAACGAAAACTCGAGAAACCGGCGAGCGTCGCTTACTGTCCACGAACTTCGGACTTTAGATCGCGGCAACGGCACCCTTACTAGGGCTGCGACGTTTCGCGGCACGAGTTCATCTCTCACCGCTTGACTCAGCGCGCCTCGAAGCACGCGCCAGGCCTGATGAACCGTCCAATCCTTTGGGACTTGGTTGCAGCAGCGACCGATGGCGCAGCATCGTGGATCAGCGCGCCTGGCGTCCTTTCCCTGGGCACAGCACTGGCACTGCTCCCGGAGTCTGTTGTGCCAGACTTGTACGTCGCGCACCGAAAGCTGGTCAAGGCGCTTGGAACCAATCCCGGGAATGATGTACAGCCGGCTGAAGATCTCGTAGTTAGTAGCTGTCTTTGGAGCAAGAGCTGGGCGGACAACATCCGTCAACCAGTCCTCCAAATATCGGGCCAGAGTTGGAACCGAGGAGACGACTGGCCCTCGCCGAGCGGCTTGATGAAGTGCCAGGTATTTCTCTCTTACCTCCTCCCGCGTCTCGCCGCTGACATACTTCCGCTGCCTTCGCCCCGTGCTCGTGGTTACCCAGACGTAGGCTCGGAACCCGTGTGGATACGGATAGATCGATCCCTCACCGCTTTGACGTCGAGTTGTCATCGGTCCCACGGGTCCTTGGCCTGGGATGCTCGGAGTCGGACGTCTTCAACCCATTCCGGGAGCACCCGTCTCGATCGCCCATCCTTCAGCGATCGGAGATCGCCGGAGATAATCAGCATTCGAACCTTGGTCTCGCCATACCCCAACAGGCTCGCGACTTGAGAAACCGTGTACCACTTGGGATCGAGGTCCCGCGGCTCTTGGCCAAGCTTGCGCGTATGGTTCCGACTCACCGTCGAGGTCCTTCCGAAGCAGGTGCCTGCCGAGGCATCGTTCGGCTTTGACTTGAACGCCGTAGAGCAGGCGGCGGTCCGGATCTTTTCGGCTGTACCGATTCACTGGGATCGAGCGGCGCTGCTGCGGCGACTGCACGATTGCAGGTTGCGATGACATCGTTGGTGAGATTGACGAGTCCACGGCGAGCCGGTTCGGGCAGTGGGATTATCTGGTTGGTTGCGATCTGGCGTGCACAGGCCCCGGTCTTGTCGTCGTATTCGGTGATTCCTTGCTCTCGTGCGATCTCGGCCTCTCCTTGGGCCCGCATGGCGATCACGCGTGCCGGTGCGGTCAGTTTTTGATGTGTGGCCGCGACCTCACGAGCAACGTGGGCGATGTCGACCGCGCTGACCGTGCTGAGATGGAGGCTTTTTAAGGTCCGCTTCAGATCGACACGGGAAGCGATCTGGTCGGGCGTGGCCCATCCGGTTGGAGTGGCTGCTGTTGCCGCTATTGCCGCCCGGGTCTCGCTGGCGGCGCGGGTCAAGGCTGGGTCGGCGCGGCTGTCTGGGCTGATTAACTCACCCCATCGTTTGGCCAGTCGACTCCAGGCGACCTGGGCCGCATCCAGCTTGGTCGTCACTCGCTCGACCGTTCCCGAGTCGATTTCGGTCTTCACTCCCGCGGCTTCGGTGAACATGGCGGCGGCGCTTGCGATAAGCGCCTGAACACGCCCAATCCGTATGAGGTCGGCGGCATTTGGATCTGTGGCTAGGGTGCGGTGGACCTGAATATCCCACGCTGTCAACGCCGACTGCAGGCGCGATGGTGGAGGGGTCGGGTGGACCTCGCCAAGAACGCTTGCAGTGACTGGGTTGGCCGCCACATATCCAGCGGCAAGCTGCTCGAAAACCTCGAAGCGGGACGCCATGGCCCCAGCCGCCTCTATCTCACGAACGCCCGGCCGGGATCCGATGGGCCGGCGCCTTCGGGTGTCAACGCGGAGGCGGTCCCGGAGATCTGTCGCGTACTCCCGGAGCGCCACAGCGCTGCCGTGGGCGCCCGCATATAGCGTGTGCATGACACGGGCGGGGGCGGCGGCAATGTCTGCCCGGGCGTCGGCGCTGGTTGGCTGCACATCCCGGCCGTGACGCTCTACCAGATCTCTGGCGCGGGACAGGTTATGAGCAATCTCGAGCAGGCGTTGATCTTGAGGGCCGGGGCCTGGCCAATGGCCGGCCGCGCTGCGGACGATGCCCTCCGCCAACCCGCGCAGCCGCGCCATCAGATCCGGCCCGGACGGCGCAGCCGGCGATACTGGCGGGAGGACGGCCAACAGTTGCGCCGCTGACTGGACGACCCGGCCCCACGTCCTCACCATGGCCGGGCCATTGCTGGGCGATACGTCAAGCAACGTCTCCCGGGCGCGCGCATCGCTATCGGCCAAAAGCTCCCCGACCGTGCGTCGGTCACGCGTCGGCACCGGTATTCGCCTCCCAGACCAGTTCGGCGACCAGCACTCTCAGGGCCAGCAGATGGGATGGTGCACCCACGACGCAGATCCGACGCAACAACTCCTCAGCCGAAGCGAGAAGCTCAGCTGAATTGTCCCCAACCGGTGTGGGTCCATCCAATCGGGCGCGCCGAGGCAACAGGCCGGATGCCTCATCCGCCGCAGCGTCGATGCCCAAAGCCAGCAGTTGACGCGACGACCGAGGGCCGGCTGCGTCGGCTTGCGTCCATGCCAGCTCAGCTGCGCGCCGAAGTAGGCGCACGACGCCAGCCACCGTTTCAACGACTTCGGCGTCTATCTGC
The DNA here is from genome assembly GCA_963798835.1 of uncultured Actinomycetota bacterium. Taxonomy (GTDB): domain Bacteria; phylum Actinomycetota; class Actinomycetes; order Propionibacteriales; family Propionibacteriaceae; genus Microlunatus. The sequence continues at coordinate 76,826 of CAWCVF010000010.1, forward strand.
TCCATGTCCACTCAGCTGTCCTACTCATAGAAGTTGGTCCCATGAAGCCACAGGCGCGGGCCGCGAGGTCCGAGGGCGAATCACCTGTGGAAACAAGAGCTCTTTCGGGCCGTAGGTGCTGGTGGGGGATGTTGGCGGTCACCTCTCGCCGCTTCCGTGCCGAACATCTCCACCGCCGTCGTCAAAGAGACCTCTCGAAGGTCTTGGGAACGCAGCCGTATGCCGAGGCTCGGCTTACCAGGTGTGAATCCAGTTCTCGCGTTGAGTGATCATTGGCCCGTGAGTCGAGGCGCGATGGCGAGTCGGCTCTCGCGGCCCGTCAGCGAGGACAATGGGCGATGGTGCGATCGCTGTCCGCCATCCGGGGCGTCTGGCAGGTCAGTGGGTATTCAGCCGAGCCGTAGCCCCGTTTCTTAGGATGGCCCGGGCGCGCTGGTGTGGGCTCTGGCCATCGCGAGTCCCGCGTACGCGGCGGATGATCAGATCGATTCGTTCACGATCAGCTATGACATGCAGCCGACGGGGCAACGCCCGCTATGTCGGGATCGCGAAAGATAGCTGCGAGTACGACGCCCGCCGCTGGCAACGTGACAAACCACCCAACCAGCCCGCCGGTCAGTGCCACCGCGGTCGTCGACATGACAAAACCCGTCAGGAGGACGAGCATGGACACGCCGCTAGCAGCGAGCAGCCAGCGTGCCAACCGCGCCCGCCTCGTCCCTTCGAAGACTCGAGACGCGGCCACTGCGGCGACTCCTAGGAACAGACCCCATCCAAGGACGTTCTGCGCCCGGGGAGCCGCCCGTAGGTCGGCAAAGCTGGGCACCGACTCATCACCCAGCGCACCACGGTCAGCTGCAAGAAGTATGCCGGCACGACGCGAACGACGGCGGCCTGCATCCGCACCCGATGCTTCCCTACGTATTCGTCCATCAGCACAATGTCGCCGACGTGACCGCGACGGTGGGACAGCGCATGCAGCTCCAGGTGGGTACCCGGCCACCACTGCCGATAGCGGTCGTCAGTGCAGTCGAGCAGGAAGTCGGTGATCTCTCTGCCGCAAACCCCGGCAACGAAGATCGTCAACGTCGCGATCCCTCCAGTCGAGAATGGGCCTACACCGGTGTCAGACAAGATGGCCGGCTCCCCAGGGTCCAAGGACCCAGCGATCCTCCGGGAGGGGCAATCCGACGCCATTCGACCCGAGCCGGATGCCTCGATCGCATGGTGTGCATCTGGACCAGGCACGATCACCGGGCTTGACCCTCTGCGCGACCGCCTCCGCGACGAGCGCAGGACATTCGTCCTCCTGATCGACAACCTTCGACTCCAGGCCAGAGGTACTGACACTGCCAAGCTGAAAGCTGCAGGACAATCTTGCGCGGATACAGGGTCGTATGGAGGCTCGCGATGGTGTTTCCAGGCATGGGTGGGCAGGTTAAAGCCATGGAGACAAGGCAACAGACATCTTTTTCGTGCTTTCATCAACAGGCACGCAGTGCTGACCTACTTCACTTTGGTGTTCGCGCTTTCATGGGGCCCTGGTCTCATCATCTGGGGCACCGCTTTCCTCACCGGAGGCGCGCTGGGCACCGGCGATGAGCTGACATCCATGGCAGACCCAGGTCTGTTCTGGTGGCTGGCCATTCTCTCGGGTCCTCTCATCATCGCCCTGGCAGGCATCCTGGTGATCGCCCTCGCCTCTGGCAGGGTGGGCCTGCGCGACCTGCGATCGCGGTTGTTCCGGTGGCGGGTCGGCGTTCGCTGGTACGCGGTCTCCCTGCTCACCTACCCGCTGTTGATGACGGCGATCCTCGGCGCGTTTTCGCTCAGCTCATTGGCGTTTCTCCCCGCCATCATCACAGCGGAGGACAAGGCGAGCCTGCTGGTGGCCGGTCTGGTGGGTGGTCTCGTGGTGGGGCTGGTCGCCTCCTTTTTCGAGGAGATCGGCTGGACGGGGTTTGCTACTGCCGAACTCAGCAAGCGGCATGGACTGCTGGCGACCGGACTCATCGTGGGCCTGCCGTGGATGGTGCTGCACGTGCCGGTCTACGCGGCAATCGCCAGTGGGGCGGTCCCGCCGGCGCTCAACGCGGCCGCGATCATCTTCTACATGCTGGCCTACCGGGTACTCATGGTGTGGGTCTACGACCGCACCCAGAGTGTGCTAATGGCGATCCTCATGCACCTGATGATCATCGTCTGGCCGTTTATCCTCCCCGGCTCTCCGGCGATGGTAGGCGTACCCGACCTGATCTTCAACCTCGTCCTCGGTGCGACGCTGTGGGTCGTCGTGGCCGCGGTCATGATGGCCAACCGCAGAAAGCTGTCACGAGGAGAACGCACGCGTGCCACTCCACTCCCGGCATAAGAAGGCAGCTGCGGTAGTCCGATGCTGCTCCATGACGGGACGGTACCAGCACATGGCCTTCGTACTAATCGGCGTCAATCGATGATCTTCCGGAAGACCCGTACCGGCCCCCGGTTGCTCAGGTTTCTCCCAATTAACATCCTGATCGGGTTTGACGCGGTTGCTGAACGCTGACTTGACTGACGCAACGGCTGCGCGCCGAGGGCCGTGACTGGCGGTTCCCAAAGTCAGCGCTGCGATGCGCCGCAGCCGACCAGCGCGACCTCGGCAGATCACGTTGAAGGGGCCCGTTACCCGAGGACATGCTGACGACCCCGATGCTGGTGACTTTCGCCTCTGCAACGGACCGTTCGCGGCGGACACATTCTAAAGAGGGCGTCCGTGGGCCGGCCTTTTGACCCGTACCCCGGCGTCTCACATCGCAACTATGGGAGGAGTCGATAATGGCCAAGGTCTTCATCCCTTACGGGACCACCGAAGGGCAGACCGCGAAGATCGCCGAGTACATCGCCGACGTGATCCGTCATCACGGTCACGAGGCGGAACCGGTAGACATCAAACAATCACCGGATCGGGTTCCGGAAGGCTACGACGGCGTGATCGTCGGGGCCTCCATCCACATGGGCAAACACGACAAGCGCGTCGTGGAATTCGTGCAGAAGAACCGCGACGCCCTCGAGCGGCTACCGTCCGCGTTCTTCTCGGTCAGCCTCGCAGCTCATGGCGACACCGAGGAGGCTGAGGGCTACGTCGAGCAGCTCGAGGAGGAGACGGCGTGGCGTCCGGCGAAGGTCGGTCTCTTTGGTGGTGCCCTCCCCTACACCCATTACGGGTTCGTCAAACGCCACATGATGAAGAGGATCGCTCAGGACAAGCCAGGCAACCTCGGGACCGACACCTCGCGCGACTACGTCTACACCGAGTGGGATGGTGTGACCAGGTTCGCCGAGGACTTCTTGACCTACCTCGCTGCCAGAGCGGCCACCACCAGCAGCTAGCCCATCGGCGGCGCGAGGTGCCGCCTATTCGGTCCGAAGAATGGCGATGGATGGCGCACAGGCAGTTGCCAGGGGCCTGCGCGGCGCTGGTGAGCCAGGAACCGCTGGTGAGCCAGGAACATTTGCCGCACGGACGTCCCGTTGGAGGCGGGCAGGGATCGGGCCAACGGTCTATGTCCGAGACCATCCGGGGCACGCGGATGGCCTTGGCCGTCAACTGGCCTTGGCCGTCAACGCACTTACCGCCCGCACCCCGCTTCCAGTCGGCATCGGGGAGCGTCTCCTGCCCTAACCTCGGCAGGTGATCGGGACGGTCGACCCAATCTCCGCCCGTGTAGCCGTCTACGTTCTCTGCTTCGAGATCACTTGGCTTAGGTGCTTCCTTGCAGACTCCACAGCAGACCGACCACCGGACGAAAGGGCCGGGACTTCAGGACTTTCGCTGGTGAACGGCGAGCGTGCCAGGACCTCACGGTAGAATCTTGATCACAAGATCAGGAGCCGGCGCTGCGCGTAGGCCGCTGTTGCACGTCTCCGCCAGCACAGCACACGCCGCGAGACTCATTGAAGTTGAAGGCGAGTGTGCAGCGCGGCTTCATCGACCAGCGACACGTTGACCAGACACGACGCGTGCGCGCCTTCGGCGCTTCTGGCTGTGCGCGTATACGCGTCCGCAGAGCCAGGCGGGCAAGAGGGTAAGGGCACCTGCCGGCCCCGCTGGGTAGACGAATCGTCCGAATGTCTGCGGCGGCGCCCACTGCTTGCGGTTGGGATCAAGGGTGACCGATGCGGCAATGACACCTTCGGCGTCCGACATCTGCGCCACGATGGTTCCATCGGAGTCGGCGATCGTCGCGTTGCCGGGAAAGGTCATGTCGGCGGCGGCTGGGAGCCAGCGGGCGGGCGCGGGCGACGCATACGGGCCAACCTTGTTGACGAACACTGCAGGAACCCCAAGGAGCCTTGCGTACAGCGGCGCCAATCCGGTCTGGATTTCGTGCCAACGGCGCAGGTCGCCCCCGCTGACCACGCCCTTGGGCCGATTCGGCAGTGGCCAGCAGTGGGGCATCAAAACCAGATCGACGCCCCCGAACTGGAGCAGGGCAGGAAGATACGAGCGGTGGTTGTCATTGCAGATCCCAACGCCAATTGTCCCAAGCTCCGTTTTGATGATGTGTGATCCGGGTTGGCCACGGAAGAACCAGGGTTCGTACATGGCAGGGGTTTGTTTGCGAACGCGGCCGGCTTCTTCGCCGCTTGGCGCCACTAGCACGAAGGTGTTGAAGAAGTCCTCATCGGACGCCTCGAGGTAACTCGTTCCCAGCCAGACCTTCAAGCGGCGAGCAGTGTCCCGCAGCCATTTGACGGTTGACCCTTGGGCCGGTTCGGCCGAGTCCCACATCTCGTCGCTGAAGACGTAGTGCGTCGCCATCAGCTCGGGCAGCAAGATGAGTTGGGCCCCTTCGGCTGCGGCGCGTTCGACCAACGGGGTGGCGTATTCCAGCCCAGCCGCAACGCTCGGCGCCGCGGGCGTCTGGACGGCTGCGACCCGAATGGTCCTGGAGACGCCAGGAGGCCGGGGCCTTGCATTCATGATGTGGCAGCTCGCCCACGGTATGGAACTGGTCGGCCGGTCCATCCGCCGGCCCGTTCAACTCGCCGTTTGATGTTGCTGAGCTCGGCATGGCTGAGAAATGCGTCGATCAGGCCGTATGGCATCCGGCGTAGCCAGTCCGGTGAGCTCACCGCCCGAGTTCTGATGACCAATCGCATCCGTCCAGGCGCGATCTCGCTCAGGTAGAAACCCCATGAGCACTCGACATAGGTGCCGCCTGCCACGAGGTCGCTCTCCCTTTTCGCGAGCGCAGCCGCGTCGGTCGGGTCCACTGGAGCGCCGCGCCAGGGATGGCGACGGGTCCAGTAAACAAGCGTCCGTTCGGGATCAACAATCTTTACCCGCCAATAGGCCATAAAGTCGGGCCCGTCGGCAATGACATCACCAACGGCAACGTATTGGAAGTGCGGCAGGAGCACGCTGCTGTTGGTCGCCGGGACCCGCCACATCAGGTGATCGACCCACTCCGGGACGTAGAACCCCGCCCGCCCGTAGCCCATCTGTATCAACCATGGCCAGACCTGGGACGGACTTGCCTCGATGCTGATCCCTCGGTTCCAGACAGTCGTCGGGTCCGAAACAATGTCGTCACCGGCAAGCACGGCCCTTGCCTCGCGAGCCGTCGCACGTGTCCGAGCCAAGGCCAGCCGAAACCCGAGCGTCGCGGCGACGCAGATGCCAACCGTCATCAGTGCAGTTGCTCCGAGGAGCGACACGCTCCACGCGGTCACCACCCCAGCCCGACCCCGCGAGGGCCGCGGCCCAATCCGTCCTCGAGTCGACCGCGATGCTCCAGCCATCTCGACCACCTCCCCCTTCGGAGCGGTCGAACTGACCACCGATTCAAATCTGGTGGTGTGCAGCGCCAAGCGACAGGGCCGATGGTCCCGTTCGTGCTGCATGAGTGCATTACGACTCAGCTGCGTCGGCTGGTGTGGTTTGCGAGTTGGTTGCTGGTAGGCGTGGCGTGGTGATGCGAAGCGGCCACCGCGTGATCTTGGTTGAAGTCCCCTCACAGATCTCGAGCAAGGTGTCGATCTCGATCCCCTCGAAGGATGTCCCGAGCGTCGCCCGCAGCGTCTCGAACCGCTCCGGCGGGCAACCCCGGTCGTTGCTGAACCGGAGCCCGAGCACTCGCAGGCCGTCATTCGCTCGTTCCATGATTGTGGAGAGATCCTCAGCATCCAGGCCCAGGGCGGCACGGCCACGCTCCCCGATGGGCGCGGGCATGTCCGGCTGGCTCATGACGGACGCGACGACCGACGGTTCGAGCGCTGTCGCCAACGCGAAACCTCCGGTGAAGCACATCCCGACCACCCCGACCCCGGGACCGCCACACTCACGGTAGGCCGACGCTGCGAGTGCCCGCAGCCAGCCGACGACGGCGCTCGTCCGGTCGGCCAACTTCGTGAACTCCCGCGCCACGCAGACCCGCAGGATCGATCGCACGACCTCGCGGCCATTCGCCGGCGCTGCGGGGCGCCCGAACAGGGACGGCAGGTACACGGTGTACCCAGCGGCGATGAGCCGACGGGCGAAATCGATGACGCCCGGATGCAGGCCGGGAATCTCGTGGAGCACAAGAACCGCGGGCCCCGAACCACGCCGGAAGACCTGATGCGTGCGCCGGTCGTACGTGAAGTCGAACGTCTGGAACTCCGGGCCGATCTGCTTGCTGCGGCTCATACCGACTGCTCCCATCCATGGTCCGCCCAGCATGGTCGCGGCCACCCCGACAGCAATGGCGAGCGGAAGGCCACAACCAAACCACCCGGCTGTACCTGCCCCAACTACCGAACGCCCTCGACAGCACCATTCAACGCCACCCTGATCGTCCCGGAGCCCGATCCCCATCGGGGATATGAGCCAAGCGTGACTGTTCGTCCCGCTCAGGCTTCCCTGGGCAGCAGCATGGTGCACGCCGGCCCACGTTGACATCAACGAAGCAGCCGGGTGGCTCAATCGGGGACTTCAGTCGGGGGTGCGGTGCGCCATCTTTCGCTCCATCAGAAAATGGACGGGTTCCATGGCTGGGAACCACAGCCCGAGAATGATCCCGATCTCGGTTGAGTCGCACGGGCTAGGCAGCGGTCGTAGGGGCGGTGGCGGTCCAGGCGAGGTGCGTCCCTCCACGTGCGGGTGTCGTGATGCTCAGGGTGCCGTGATGGGTTTCAGCCCGGCGGCGCATGTTGTTGAGACCGCTGGAGCGGCTGGGGGTCCCGATGCCCCGGCCGTTGTCGGTGATCTCGACCAGTAGCAGGCAGTTGGTCAGATCGATGGAGATGTCCAGGCGTGTCGCGTGGGCATGTCGGGCGCAGTTCGACGTCGCCTCCCTGATGACGGCCAGAGTGTCTGCGGCCAGGGCGCCGGTGACGGCGACATCGAGCGGGCCGGCGAAGCGGAGGTTCGGGCTGTATCCGAGCTGGACGGTGTGTTGGCAGGCGATGTCGAGAATCTGCGCCTTGAGGCCCGAAGGGTCGGTCGAGTCTGCTCGCATCTCGAAGATCGTGGTTCTGATGCTGCTGATGATCTGGTCGATCGCATTGATGTATTCAAGGATGCGGGCCACGTGGCTCGGCTTCTCGGTGATGCTGACCAGGCCCTGCAAGCCCATGCCGACGGCGAACAGTTCCTGGATTACGTGGTCGTGGAGATCAGCCGCGATACGGTCGCGGTCCTCCATCCGGCTCAGCTGCAGCTGCGCGTCGCGGGAGTCGACGAGTTCGAGAGCGACGACTGCCTGTACGGCGAACGATGCCGCCATGGTCAGGTCGGCCTCGGTGAAGGGTGTCCTACCAGCCAGCCGGCCCAGAATCAGGGCTCCGCGAGCGTGGTGACCAGCGGTCAAAGGAACCACGATCAGCGGCCCGATATCGAAGGCAACGTCGGTCAGCGAATCCCCGTGGTCGGTGACTAGCGTGGCTTTGCCGGTGCGGATGGCGTGCCCTGCCAGCGAGTCGTCCAACGGCGTGGTGCGTCCCACGAGCTCGGTCGCCAACTCACCGGCACCCGCGGCGACAATGAGCTTAGCGTCGCCATGGGGCAGCACGAGAATGGCGAAGTCGGCTTCGGCCGCGGCCAGTGCCTGCTCGGCGACGATCGACAGCGGCTGCTCGGTGCCGACAGCTAGAAGTTGGTTGGTCACCGCAGCGGAGGCGACCAGCCACCGCCGGCGCTGTTCTGACTCCGCGAACAGCCGAGCGTTCGCGATCGCGCCGCCGGCCATAACGGTCAGTGCGGTCGCGAGTTGCTCGTCTTCGGCGTTGAACTGGTCACCATCAATGCGGTCGGCGACGTACAGGTTCCCGAACACGACATCGCCTACCCGGATCGGCACACCAAGGAAGCTACGCATCGGCGGATGACCCGGTGGAAACCCGGAGGAAGCGGGGTGGGCAGCGAGATCGTTGAGGCGGATCGAGAAAGGGTCGCGGATCAGCAAGCCGAGGATGCCGTTGCCGTGCGGAAGGTGACCGATCAGGTCGACCGTGGCCCTGGGCATGCCGGAGTGGACGAACGCTTCGAGCTGGCCATCGCGTCCGATGACCCCGATCGCCGCATAACGGGCATTGAGCAGATCACGGGCCGCCTCAACTACGCAGTTCAGGACCACCGGAAGACTCAGATCTGCGGCGGTCACGGCCGCATTGGCACGCAACAACCCCCGCAGACGACCCTGGACGCCAAGCACATCACCCGCCCGATCGCGAAGCTCCCGCAGCAAGAAATCCAACTCCAGTCGAGCCACCCTGGGGAACTCCAGACCTTCCCTGGTGCGGTCTCCATCGGCGTGGCCGGAATCGGCCTCCTCTGACGCAGGATCAATGTCAGGTTCACCCATGCTCGCCAGCGGATCGCTCGGTGCCGCCATCGCGGTCCACCTCTATGCACCGCCACCCGCCGTCGACTGGTCGGCAACCGGACGCTCGATCCGCGGCCTGCGGTGCTGGTTCGCCGTCCGTCACGCCTTCCATGATGGACAGCATCCTTCACGATACGCCCAGCGAGCCGCACGGACTATAGGCCCGAACGGCGCACGGGCGTCCTCCGATCACAGCCCTATGCCCGGAACGGACATGACCTAATCCTCTGTCGGGGGGCACGCCGGCGCGGTTCACTCAAGATGTGTTCGTTCGAGAACTGCTGCACCTCCCCATTCCCGTCGCCGTGGTACGCGAACGACTCCTGACACAACTGCAGACTGACGGGCTGTACGCGGCGTCGTCCGCAGCCCTCAACCGCGGGCCGAGCACCATCCACGGCGATGGCTACAAAGGCGACGGTCACAGTAGTGGCTATGGACAAGTTCGTGCTGATGGGCAGGTTGGCGGCGATGGGAAGGTCGCCTTCGAGAGCCGCCATCTGACCGTAGAAACCCTCACGCCTTACGCGCGCGCCCGAGTCACCGTCCTCCCAATACGATGGTTCACCGACGGGGCCAGGGGCGGCCAGGCCTCACTCGACGCCAACCTCGAATTCGGACCCTCCGAAACCGATGCAACCACCGAGCTTCTGCTGGTGGGGGTGTTCCGCCCAATGCCCCCCGACAGCCAGATCGATCACGGCGTGCAACAGCGAATATCCCGCAACACCGCCCGACGCTTCCTCACCCAGATCGCAGCACTCGCAGTACGCGGCCCACCCACGAACGTGACACGCATCCGCCGGTAACCCAGTTAGGTGCCGGTGCCGACTCCGCGCCAGTGGAGGCAGTTATTGGTGAAGCCACCGTCCAAACTTCGAAAGCATGCCATGACCGGCACTCGATCAGATCACGTGCAAGGTGCGGGTTACTGCTCACCGGCTTAACGCTGCTGCTGGGAACCCGAAAGCTGTGGGGCTCGGTCGGCTGCTTGTTGGTTCGATCAGCCACTATGCCTGAGCCGCGCTATTCCCGCCGAACATCCAGTGGAGCCAGTCGCAAGTCAAGCGAAAGTCGGCAAGCGATGTCGGCCTGCCTGCCTTTCACGCGGCGAGCAGTGAGGAAAGGCCAGTGAAAGCCATGGAGACAAGGCAACACACATCTTTTCGTGCTTTCATCAAGAGGCACGCGGTGCTGACCTACGTCACTGTGGTGTTCGCGCTCACATTGGGTCCATGGGGCGTTGCTCTCATCACCGCCAGTCCCGGTGCCTCCCCGGGCACCGGCGAGTCCCCTGCAGACCTAAATCCGGCCATGCTACTGGCCTTGGCCGCAGGTACTCTCAGCCCGGCCCTGGCAGGCATCCTGGTGATCGCCCTCGCCTATGGCAGGGTGGGCCTGCGCGAGCTGCGCTCGCAGTTGTTCCGGTGGCGGGTGGGCGTTCGCTGGTACGCGGTCGCACTGCTGACCGTCCCGCTGGTGGAGGCGGCGATCTTCGGCGCGCTTTCGCTCACCTCACAGGCCTTTTTCCCTACCATCATCACAGCGGAAGACAAGGCGAGCCTGCAGGTGGCCGGTGTCGTGGGCGGTCTCGTGGTGGCGCTGGTCATCTCCTCCTTGGAGGAGATCGGCTGGACAGGGTTGGCAACACAGGAACTCAGAAAGCGGCATGGACTGCTGGCGACCGGACTCATCCTGGGCCTGCCGTGGGGCGTGATGCACATGCCGGCCTACACTCCCAGTGGGGCTGTCCCGCCGGCGGTCGAGGTGGCCGCGATCTTCTTCTACTTCGTGCCCTACCGGATGCTCATGGTGTGGGTCTACGACCATACCCAGAGCGTGCTGATAGCGATACTCATGCACCTACCGCTCATCATCTTCGTGTATGGCCTCCTCACTCCGGCGAAAGCAGGGGTACCTGAGCTGATCTTTAACCTCGTCTTCGGTGCAACGCTATGGGTCTTCGTGGCCGCGGTCGCGGCGACCAACCGCAGAAAGCCCTCGCGAGGAGAACACACGCCCGCCACTCGACCCACACAGGTCGTGTGAGTACGGGATGCTGCCGTGGAAGTCAGGAACCTGCGCAAGACCTACGGCCACGTCGTTGCGGGGCCCGAACGGAGCGGGCAGGAGCACCACCGTGGGCTCGTTCTTCGGCTTCCTCTGGTCGTTGTGCTATACGCTCTGGCCCACAAAGTGACCCGCCGAAGCGCCGCGCGGGGGATGAGAGAGAGCGCCGTTGATGGTCACCCGACGTAGGCTGCTCCGAGGCGCGTTGGCCGCGATCGTGCTCGGTGGCGCGGTGATCGGGCTGCTGTTGGGGCTCATGAGCGTGCTGCCCACCCCGAACCTGGGCCTGCTCTGGCCGAACCTAGCCCTGGATTTGCTCGCCGTGGTCGTCGAGGGATACAGCCTCTGGCTCGCCGTCTTCGCCGTGCTCGGCCTCGCCTTGGCCCTGCTCGCGCGCCGCATTGGGTTGCGCAGGAGCTCGCTTGTGGCGGCGGTGCTGGGAGTGGTGACTGTCGTGCTCTCCCTTGTGCCCGTGGTGCAGGGATGGCGTACCGCGTCGCAAGAGGGCGTCGCGCTCTCGCTCTCGGAGTACTTCTCCTTCCCCTCGGGCGGTCCGTCCGAGACCGTGACCTACGCCCGGCCGGAGGGGGCGGAGCTCAAGCTGGACGTCTGGCGCCCGCCGGACCAAGGCGACACCGCGGGGCGTCATCTCGCGAATTAGGACCTGGACGCTCGGCAGAACCTCGATGAGGTTGCGCTTGCCGGCTGCGTCTGGCTCTGCTAGCTGTATTTCCTCGGCAGGCCCTGGTCCTCGAGGGAAGCCATGATCACGATCGACTGGACATCTCGACCGGAGCCGTCCGCCGGCCCTGGACACCTCGATTGCGACCCAGCGCGATGCTCAACAACACCGGCGCGACAATCAGGACAAGCCACGTAAGGGCTATCGCGGCAACTTCAAACCGGTAGTCCAGACGTGTTCGATAAAGGGCGGAATAGACCACCAGCGCTGCGACCGTTAGCGCGCCGCCGCTTACGAAGACCCAACCGGCAGCGCGCCAGAGCCGCTCCGGCATACCGAGGATCGCAACTCCAATGAAGAGGAACGCCACATTAAGGAGCAGATATCCGACGTTCTCCAGGGCAATGAATACTCCATGCGGGTTGTACTGCGTCCACGGCGACAAGCCCTCGGTTTCGCCCAGCAGCAAAGCCGGCTGGAGGAAAGTCAGCTGACCCGCGTAATCGACGATGAGAACCGATGCACCCAGAACAGCGAAAGCCACACCAATCCGGCTCAGGACAACCCGATTTGACGGCGTCCACTGCTGAATGCACTCAACCAGTACCACGATCAGCAGGTTCAGTACCACAGCGGGATACATCCACAGGTAGTCCCTGGGAACGTACGCCGCGGCGTCGGTGTAGGGGTAGCCCACGCAGCCGCCTTGGCAGTACGGCCCCGAGCGTGGCGGGGTCGTGACCGCTATCGCGAGCGAAACCACAGCCAGCACTACCGTCAAGATGGCCGTCCAGAGGCTAAGCCGGCGGGGCAGTTGTTCCAGGTCGGCCATACCGACCACCGTGCCGCTCGGCATGTTGTTCAGAACAGGGGCGTACGTCCTGTCCTGAAGAACTACCGAAGTCATGACCTTCGCCCCTGTCCCACCCCGCACCCGCCGGATGGGATGGAAGGTCAGCACGACAACCGAAGACAGGTTCTGATGCCGAAAACCTCCCCCTCTTATCGGGTGGTCGAGCTGCCACCCTCACGTCGTGAAACACACAATTACCTCGACGTCTATTGGTGGAAGCACAGCATTTACGCCTTGCTCGAAGTAGATGTCACCCGCGCCCGACAGGCCATCGCGGAGCACAAGGCACAAACCGGTGAAGCACTCCCATTCACCGGCTACCTGGCCTGTTGCCTGGCCCGTGCGGTAGCGGAGGACAAGTCTGTCCAGGCGTACCCGAAAGGTCGCAAGCACCTGGTCATCTTTGACGATGTGGACGTTTTCATCCCGGTCGAGGCATGCCCTCGGCGTTCCAGCGGATGATGTCGACGCCCTGGCCGCTGCCCCGGCTGTTCGTCAGTCGCCGCAACCCAACCCACGCTGTGGCTGCGGCGGGCACGGTAGGCGTGACGGCGCTCGGCATGGCCGGTCGCGGCGGGGGTTGGGGTCTCCGCCGGCCGGGCAGTCCCTGCTGCTGATCGCGGGTGGCATCGCCCGTAAACCCGCTGTCGTCGATGAGCGTGTGGAGCCGCGTGACCTGCTCGACCTGACGGTCGCCTTCGACCACGACGTCGTGGACGGCGCTCCGCGGCGCGCTTCGTAAAGAGACTGGTAGAGCTCATCGAGAGCGGGTACGGGCTGGAGCAGGTCCGGCAAAACGCTCCTGCCTCAGCTCCTGGTCGCTAGCCGCGAGCGGCGAAGGCCAGCACGTCGGAAGCCACCCGCCCGCTGGCCGCGGTCTTCATGTGGCCCTTCCCGGCGTACCAGATGAGCGTGCAGCCGGGTATGAGGGCGGCGGTTTCCTCGACCACGTCGGTAGTGAAGAACTGGTCGCGGTCGCCACAGATCAGCAGCACCGGCCCCCGGATGCTGGGCAGGACCGCTCGGGAATCGAACGCCACCTCGGCCCGGGCCTCGGTCAGCAGGTCGTCGCGAGGCACCGTTATGTACCGGGTGATCATCAGCCGGCCGAGGGCGGGGCCGAGTAACCGGCGGAGCAGACGCAGGCGATCGCGCGGCAGCAGGTAGTCCACTATCGCGCCACCGGCTAGGGCAGCGTCCCCAGCAACGACGCCCTGCGCCATCTGGGAGTCGACCTGCTTGCCCCACGCGCTGACCTCGGCAGCAGCGGCGACGATGGCGGTGTACGCCACCCGGTCGGGATGCCGGGCCGCCAGACACTGCGCGATCATCCCGCCATAAGACTCCCCCACCACCAAGTCCACCCGGCCACCGAACTCGTCGGTAATGGCCTGCGCGACATCATCGGCCATGTCGGTCACATCGTGGTCGGCCGGCATATGGCGCCGGCGGGTCAGCCCGGCACGG
>CAWCVF010000011.1:0-60162 GCA_963798835.1 uncultured Actinomycetota bacterium
CGGATGTGTGCCGTTTGTGACCACTTTCGGAAGGGAGGCGCGCGCCGCGGCTAGCGGGCGGCGGTGCCTTCGATGTAGTCGTCGTCGTGGCTCTTGACCCACGACATCAGCTCGCGCAGGTCCCGCCCGACCGCCTCGATCGGATGCTTCTCCGCTGCTTCCCGGAATGCCTTGAACTCGGGCCCTCCAGCATCTTGATCATTGATGAAACGAGCAGCGAACTTGCCGTCCTGGATGTCGGCCAGCACGCCCTTCATGCTCTCCCGGACGTGATCGTCGATGATGCGAGGTCCTGAGACATAGTCGCCGTACTCGGCAGTGTCGGAAACACTCCAGCGCTGCTTCGCGATACCGCCCTCATACATCAGGTCCACGATCAACTTGAGCTCGTGGAGGCACTCGAAGTAGGCCACCTCCGGCTGGTAGCCGGCCGCAGTCAGCGTGTCAAAACCAGCCGTGACGAGCGCAGACACTCCACCACACAGCACGGCTTGCTCACCGAACAGGTCGGTCTCGGTCTCCTCGGTGAAGGTCGTCTTGATACCACCGGCACGTAGCCCGCCGATCGCCTTCGCGTACGACAGGGCCAGCTCCCATGCCTTGCCGGAAGCATCCTGCTCGACACCGACCAGCACCGGTACGCCGCGGCCTTCGGAGTACTCGCGACGGACCAGGTGACCCGGACCCTTCGGTGCGACGAGCGCGACGTCCACACCCTCCGGCGGCTTGATATAGCCGAAGCGAATGTTGAAGCCGTGGCTGAAGAAGAGCGCGTCGCCGGGCACCAGGTTCGGCTCGATCGCCGCGGCGTACACCTTGCGCTGCGCTGGATCAGGCGTCAACACCATGATCAGATCGGCTTCCTCGCACGCCTCATACGGAGCGAGCACGCGAAGACCCTGCGCCTCCGCCTTGGCACGGCTCTTGCTGCCTTCCGGCAGTCCAACGCGTACGTCGACACCGGAATCGCGCAGCGAGAGCGCATGCGCGTGGCCCTGGCTGCCGAATCCCAGCACGGCGACATTGCGCCCCTGGATCAATGAAAGGTCGGCGTCTCCGTCGTAAAACATCTCTGCTGGCACTGAAGTCGTTCTCCCTTGGGTGAGTGGGTGCTGGGTGAAATTACCGCATGACGGTCGCGGTCTAGGAGGCGCCCTTCGACAGGCTCAGGGCGCATCTAGCCGGTGCGTACGGCCTTGAGGCGCTCAGTGCGCTGGTTGCGATCGGTGAGTGATCGATTACCCCTGCCGAGAGCGACGAGACCAGACTGAACGAGCTCGCGAATCCCGTACGGCTCAAGGAGATCGAGCAGCGCCGCCAGCTTCGGCGGGCTTCCGGTGGCTTCGACAGTGATGATCTCTGCAGTGAGATCGACTGCCTTCGCGCCGAAGAGCCCGATGATCTCGATCAGCTGACTGCGCGTCTCTGCAGTCGCCCTGACCTTGACCAGCACCAGCTCCCGTCGTACCGCGGTCTCCTCCAACTCAACGATCTTGAGCACCTCGATCAACTTGTTGAGCTGCTTGGTGATCTGCTCCAGAACCACGTCCTCGACGTTGACCTGGAGGGTCATGCGCGACATCTCCGGTGATTCGGTCGGCCCGACCGCGAGCGACTCGATGTTGTAGCCGCGCCGGGAAATCAGGCCGGCGATTCGCGCCAGAACGCCAGGCTTGTTCTGAACCAGAACGCTCAAGGTGTGCGTGTTTGGACCCGCCATCACAGATCCTCCTGATCCCAGTTCGGCGCCATGTCGCGGGCAACCTTGATTTCGTCGTTGCTGGTGCCAGCTGCCACCATCGGCCAGACCATCGCATCCTTGTGCACGACGAAGTCCACCACCACCGGCACGTCATTGATCGAGTTCGCCTTTTCGATCACTGCATCGACATCGACCGGGGTCTCCGCCCGCAGTCCCACGCAACCCATAGCCTCGGCCAACTTGGGGAAGTCAGGGATTCGGTTGGTTTTCAGGTCGGTGTTGGAGTAGCGGCCTTGGTAGAACAGCGTCTGCCACTGCCGGACCATGCCGAGGCTCTGATTGTTGATCACCGCGATCTTGATCGGAATCCCTTCCAGGGCGCAGGTAGCCAGCTCCTGATTGGTCATCTGGAAGCAGCCGTCGCCATCGATCCCCCAGACAATCTTGTCGGGTTGGCCGACTTTGGCGCCCATAGCCGCAGGCACGCAATAGCCCATGGTTCCCAGGCCACCTGAGTTGAGCCAGCGCCCAGGCAGCTCCCACGGGAGATAGTGGGAGGCCCACATCTGGTGTTGCCCAACGCCCGCGGCATAGTAGGCGTCCGAGCCGGTGATCTCACCGATCCGCTTGATCACATACTGCGGCGAGAGGCTACCGTCAGCGGGCTCGTCGTAGCCGGTGGGATAGCGCCGCTTCACATCCTTCAGGAAGCTGACCCATTCGTCGATCTGCAGCGGATGCTCGCGGCGGAGCAGACTGATCAGCTGCAGGATCACCTCTTTGCAGTCGCCAACGATGGGCACGTCTGCGACCCGGTTCTTGGAGATCTCAGCTGGGTCGATATCGGCATGAATGACCTTGGCCAGCGGCGCGAAGCTGGACAGCTGGCCGGTTACCCTGTCGTCGAAGCGAGTGCCCAGAGCGATCAGCAGATCACTGCGCTGCAATGCTCCGACCGCGGCGACGGTGCCATGCATGCCCGGCATCCCCATGTTCTGCGGATGGCTGTCCGGAAACACCCCGCGCGCCATCAGGGTCGTGACCACTGGGATGCCAGTCAGCTCGGCAAGCTCTTTGAGCTCCGACCAGGCGCGGGCTTTGACCACTCCACCGCCTACGTAAAGCACCGGTCGGCGCGACTCGGTGATCAGCCGCGAGGCCTCCCGGACCTGCTTGCCATGCGGTCTGGTCACCGGACGGTAGCCGGGCAAATCCAGCTGGCGCGGCCACTCGAACCTGGTCTTGGCCTGCAGGGCGTCCTTGGTGATATCGACCAGCACCGGTCCCGGCCGACCGGTTCCGGCAATGTGGAATGCGGATGCGATGGCCGACGGGATATCTGCGGGGTCGGTGATCAAATAGCTGTGTTTGGTGATGGGCATCGTGATGCCACGGATATCAGCTTCCTGGAACGCATCGGTGCCGATAGCCGCGCTGCCAACCTGTCCGGTGATTGCCACAATCGGCACGGAATCCATGTGAGCATCGGCGATCGGTGTCACCAGGTTTGTTGCGCCGGGTCCGGAGGTCGCCATGCAGACCCCGACCTTCCCGGTCACCATGGCATAGCCTTCGGCGGCGTGGCCGGCACCTTGCTCGTGCCGGACCAGAATGTGACGGACCTTCTCGGAGTCGAACAGCGGATCGTACGCGGGAAGGATCGCGCCACCCGGAATACCGAAAACGACGTCTGCTCCGACGCGCTCGAGCGACTGAACGAGAGACTGCGCTCCGGTCAGCTCATCTGCGTGTTCGTTGTCTGGCATCTCGGGTCTCCTTGCCCTGATGAATCCCCCGGGATTCGTTGTGGATGTTACGCCTGCAGCCGCAGGTCTCCGCGCCAACAAAAAACCCCCGCTGCTGGTGCAGACGAGGGAGCGTGTCGGTTGATTGAGCTGTGCTCAGCCGACACGCTGACGTACGAGGAGAATGGTTCCTGCAATGCGCACGCCGTAACAATAGCCGCCCATTCTTGAGAGTCCAATTAGGGTGGCGCTGCGTCTTGCGATCCGGAAGGACGCTCGGATGCACTAGTAATGATGGATTTTCTGGCGACGTAGGGTCGGAAAATGGGCCGTGCCCTCACCGCGCTCTTCTTGATCATCTTTGCTATTGGCTGCTCACCGCCGCCTCCCAGCCCAGCTGAGACCGACCCCTTACCGTCCGCCAAGAGCACGCCATCGGTGACGAGTGGCAGCCCGTCTGCTCGCACACCGAGCCGTACGCCGGCCGCGGGTTCCAAGCCGTCTGCAACTCCCCGACCAGCCATGGACGCAAGGGCGGCCATGCGCGACATCGTTCATTTGGCCGAAGAGATCGGGCCCCGAGAAGCAACATCTCGCAACTTCGCCAAGGCGGCAGCATTCGTCGAGACTCGTTTCGAGCGTCTCGGCTATGAGGTGAAAAGAACCAAGGTGCGGGTTCCCGCCGGGAGTTCCTGGGGCACGCCGGTACGCCGCGGCACGTCGGTCAATGTGATAGCCGAACCGCAGGGCTTCGATGCCAAGAAGCCGTACGTCGTCGTCGGCGCCCACCTGGACACTGTGCCGGTTGCGCCGGGCGCGGAGGACAACGCGTCCGGAATCGCCGTCATGTTGCAGCTGGCCGAGATGGTGAGCCGACAGCCGGCGGCATTGCCGGTTCAGTTCATTGCCTTTGGCGCGGAAGAACCGCGTGGCAGCGGTGATGCCCTGCACCACTTCGGCTCGCGGCAGCATGTGGCCGACTTGAGCCGCTCCGAACGTCGGGCAATCCGGGCCATGGTCTCCCTGGACCGGGTCGGCGTACGCGCCAGCTATGTGCCCGTCTGCACTGCGAATGACCAAGGCCGGCGGCTCCGGAACGCCGTACGCGCTGCGGCGCGACGAGCTGACATTCCCACCCGAACCTGCACGAACTACACCAGTGACCACTTGTCCTATGCGAAGGCTGGGATTCCTGCTGTGCGACTTGGCAGCATTCCGTACGCCGGTTATCACTCTCGAGGCGATGTGCCCAGCGTGGTGGACCGACGTCAGCTCGATCGAGTTGGCCGCACAGTGTGGGTGTGGTTGCAGACACTCAGCTAGCGCTGAGCTTCATGAGGTGAGCTCGAAGGGACCGCGGCTGGTCTGCCAGACATCGGAGAGGATGCGCTGCGCCCGGCTGCCCCGGATGAGTCGCGGCGTGAACGCGGCGTCGATCACGTACGGCACGGGTTCGACTGCCTTGACGGTGTCGCCCCACAGCACGATCTCGGTGAAAATGCCTTCCCGGGTCGTGGTCTGGAAATCCATGTCGAAGACAAAGTTGCCCAGCGAATGCACGACGACCGCGGAACCCGCCGCGTCCCAGCCTTGCACCCAATGCGGATGCCCGCCGATTACCAGGTCAGCGCCGGCGGCTGCGAAGGCTCTCGCAGCGATCCGCTGGCTCTGCTCGGGATGGTGAGTGTACTGAGTTCCCCAGTGAGTCATGACGATGACGACATCAGCGCGTGTGCTCAATGCGCGGATGTCGGAGCTGATCCGTCGCAGTGCGGAGCGATCGAGCGGACCCGTTCGCGGTGGCATGTTCAATCGATTGGTTCCAGCTCGGTTGCGGGTGGCCGCCGGGCTCTCCCCAATGGAGTCGACCGCGACGAACCCCACGCGTACGCCATCGCGCTCCACAGTCACCGGCCTGCGGGCCTGGGCCAGATTCCGTCCCGCTCCGACAATCTCGATCGTGGATTTGGAGAAGCGAGACAAGGTCTGCCGTAAAGCGCGGTCCCCGTAGTCGCCGACGTGGTTGTTGGCCAAGGAAAGTAGATCGAATCCGGCCGCGCGCAGTCCCGGGATGACTCGCGGACTGGCGGCGAAGGAGTCGCCACCCTGGGTAGGTGATCCGGCGGTAGAGAGAGTCGACTCGAAGTTGCCGATGGTGATCTCAGCACTGGCCAAGCGCTTGGCGAGCGGCTTGAGCGGCGCACCGGGATCGGCCCGGTGCCTCTCCCCGACCCGCCGACCCAGCATGATGTCGCCGACAGCGGTGATCGTGGTGATTTCCGGCAATGGACGTGTCGAGGGCGTATGAAGCGGATAGCGCTGCGGCTCTCGAAGCGGATGGCGCCCGCCGACGGTCAGGACGCGCACCCGAGCGTTGACTGCATCGGCAGGCACAATGCCCAGCACATTGGGGTTTGACTGGACTGCACGCAAGACGTCTGCCGCGCTGCGGTCCTTGGTGCTGAGTACTCGCATGCGGCCGCCTCGTTGCCCTATAGCTGACCAGCGTGTTCCTCCCGATGCCACCACTTTTCTGGCAGCTGCGACTGAGACGTCAGTCACCGGTCGAGTGGCATGGACCGCTAACACCAGGGGCATTGTCGGCTGCGTCGGAGCGGGTGTCGTGCCGGTCTGCCTTGAGGTAGAGGTAGACGCTGGCGGGGTCGGCGAGTCCGCCGAAGTTGGGGCAGGTGGATTGGCGCCCGTCGCCTGGCAGCCCGCGAACAGAAGTGCGGCCAGCGCGGCGGATGCTGCGCGGGCCGTCATCCGGCCAGCGTAGATGTGGTCTCAGGTGGTCTTTGTGAAACCCCGCCGGATGGTCCTGGTGCCCAGTAATCGGGCATGGACGTCGCCGGGAAATCGGACGGTGAAGCGCGTGTCCCCGATCCAGGACTTCAGCTGTTCAATCCGCTGGTCGATCTCGCGTCGCCGCGATGCCGCCACGCGCTCGAAATAGTGCGTATGGATCGAGCCGTCCTTCGACTGCGCCCAGGCGCCGACTACCCGCCCGTCGACCCACAGGCTGGGGCCGCCGTTGCCGACGGTGTCGAAGACTTCCAGCGACGTCTTCGGCAGATACCACTCCCGCAGCTTCCAGCCCATGATGGTCGGATCAAGCCCGGGAAGCACTGCCACCCACGGCTCGACTGGCCCGAGAGGCGGATCTTCGGCGGCCAGCCAACCGGCCTCGCCTTCCAATTCCGCCTCCACGGCTCCACAGTCGGAGAGCGCCTGCTTCGTACGGCGTACCGTCCAGCCCATCCACCACTGCAGGTCTGCGGTCGTCCCGGGTCCGAAGCGCTGCAGCCAGCGGTTAGCCAATTCAGCAGCCGCCTGCTGCGCGTCGAGCTCTCCAAGTCCGCCTGGCAGCCAGGACTCTGCGTCGGCGTAGGCGTAGGCGCCGTTGATCCAGCTGCTAGGTCGGCCTCGCAACATCTGCCCGGTGAAGCCAAGGATGTAGAGCACCCGGGTGTGGGCCGATTGAGCGGCCGCGTACGCCTTGCCGGGTGCCAACTGCAGCCGGTGGCGCAACGCCTCGACGCGCTGGCCGACCTCTCGGGCCGTACTCGGACCGTGCTCCCGGAGATCGGCGAGCACCTGAAGCTCCGCCTCAGCCAGCCATTGTTCGGGGTTCTCGACGTCGGCCGCAGCGAGCAGCTGAGAGGTGCGACGCCGCTCGTTGGCGACGAGGTCGCGCGTTGCAGCGGCATGGATCAGTCGGGCGACTGGTGGGGTGGCCACCCACAGCGTGCGGCGCATGCCGTGGTGCCGGATGAGGCTGCGATCGGCATACAACGCCTGTTCGACCGCCTCAATTGAGGGATGAGCCATCCGCGCCATGGCTGACAAGAACACTGTCACCGGGTCCGAGGAATGCAGAGCCACCAGGTCATCAGCAATCTGCGGGAGGTCGTCAGTCCGGGTGCGCGATAGCAGCCGATGCCGTTCGGCGAGCCGAGCTCGGCGCTCCTCGGCGTCGATACGAAGGCTCACGCCGAGACCGTCGGCCGGCCTCGCCGACAAACTGCTGGCAAGTTGGGTCGACTAGCCACAAATGGCACCGACGTTGGCTGATCGGACGAGCTTCACGTACTTGGCCAACACACCACGCGGCGCGGGCCGCGGTGTCGGCGTCCACGCCTCGCGCCGGCGTTGCAGCTCTGCCGGGTCCAGGATGACGTCGAGCCGGCCGTTTGCGACATCCAAGACAATCTCGTCACCGTCGGCGAGAAAGGCGATGGGCCCCGCGTCGGCCGCCTCGGGGGCAATGTGGCCGACGCACAAGCCGGTGGTGCCGCCGGAGAAGCGGCCGTCGGTGATCAACATGACGTCCTTGCCGAGGCCAGCGCCCTTGATCCCGGCCGTGATGGCCAGCATTTCTCGCATGCCAGGGCCGCCTTTGGGACCCTCGTAGCGGATCACCACGACATCGCCGGCGCTGATAACGCCGTTCTCCAAGGCGTTCATGGCTGCACGTTCGCCGTCGAAGACCCGGGCCGTACCCCTCCAGACCTCGGTATCGAAACCGGCACTCTTCACGACGGCCCCTTCTGGGGCGAGCGATCCATGCAAGATGCTGATGCCGCCGGTGGGATGAATCGGATTGTCCAGCGCGCGCACGATCGTGCCATCCACATCGGGCGGCGCGATATCGGCGAGATTCTCCGCCATAGTCTTGCCGGTTACCGTGAGGCAGTCTCCGTTGAGCAGACCTGCGTCGAGCAGAGCCTTCATCACCACAGGCACTCCCCCGACCCGGTCTACATCGTTCATCACATATTTGCCGAACGGCTTCAGGTCACCCAGGTGCGGCACCTTGCGGCCGACGCGTACGAAGTCGTCGAGACTGAGATCCACCTCAGCCTCATTTGCAATCGCGAGCAGATGCAGTACGGCATTGGTTGAGCCGCCGAATGCCATGGTGACGGCAATGGCATTTTCGAACGCTTCCTTGGTGAGGATCTGTCGCGCCGTAATGCCCTGCCGCAGCATCTCCACCACAGCCATGCCGCTTTTACGCGCGAAGCCATCTCGGCGCCTGTCCACAGCCGGCGGTGCGGCGGAACCGGGTAGCGACATGCCCAGCGCTTCGGCAGCACTCGCCATCGTGTTGGCGGTGTACATGCCGCCGCAGGCACCCTCACCCGGACAGATTGCCCTTTCGATCTCGGCGACATCCTCGCGACTGATCAACCCCCGAACGCACGCACCGACGGCCTCGAAGGCGTCGATGATCGTTACGTCGCGATCACCGATCCGGCCGGGCATGATCGATCCGGCATAAAGAAAGACCGAAGCAAGATCAAGACGTGCGGCCGCCATCAGCATGCCCGGCAGCGACTTGTCGCAGCCGGCAAGCAGCACCGAGCCGTCCATGCGCTCCGCCAGCATCACTGTCTCCACCGAGTCGGCGATGATCTCCCGGCTCACCAGGGAGTAGTGCATGCCCTCATGGCCCATAGAGATGCCGTCGGAGACCGAGATCGTGCCGAACTCCAACGGATAACCGCCCGCCGCGTGCACGCCGTCCTTGGCTGCTTTCGCGAGCCGGTCCAGTGACAGGTTGCACGGGGTGATCTCGTTCCAGCTGGAAGCGACGCCGATCTGCGGCTTGGCCCAGTCCTCGTCACCCATGCCGACCGCGCGAAGCATGCCGCGTGAGCCGGTGGCCTCGAGGCCATCGGTCACCGCCCGCGACCGGGGCTTGATGTCGACGCCGTTTCCCGAGGTTGGCTGGCTCTGCTCGCGCGTTGGGCTCTGCGAAGTCATGGCGGTCAATCTACCGTCGGGTGTACGAGCCTCGCCTTAAGCGTGGACAGCGCTCCGCGCCGGTTGCACGCGTGCCGTGAGCAACTGCCAAGCAAGACCAATCATCAAGATCAGGCCCGCGATCGGGCCGAGGTTGGCGACCACTTGTTGCAGGAAGTCGAACTGCCGTTCCCGGCCGCCGCCGTACGGAAGGAGCGCCAGCGGCAGACACACACAGACCCAGATCACCCAGAATCCGCCGACGTATCGAGCCCATCGAGGTACTCCCGGCGACAATACGGCCATCGCCATCGGCAGGATCCACACGTAGTGATGGGTCCACGACAGCGGCGACGCCAGACAGGTGGTCAGTCCGACCAGGGCGACGGCAAAGACCTTTTCCTCCTGTCGCCACCAGTGAGCGGCGACGAGGCAGCCCAGCACTGCCAAGATCGCAGCTACCGCAAGCCCCACGACAGTGGTGACCCGCGACGAGTCCACGAGCCGGAAGAACACGCCGAGCAACGACTGGTTCCCGGTGTACAACGGCGATGCGGTACGGGTATCACCGCCGGACAGGCCGCCGAAGAACACCAGCGTTTCGCGAAACAGCAAGATCGCGCCGATCCCGGTGAAGACGGCAAAGCTGATCATCGCGGTGATCGCCACCCGCGTCTTGCCGATCAAGAATGCGAAGATCACGAACAACGCCGGCGTCAGCTTGAGCGCCGCGGCCAGACCGATCAAGGTGCCTTGCGGAATTCGCCTCCGTTCCCCGGGCGCATCAGGCAGCAGATCGGCAATCACCAACGCCATCAGGATGGTGTTCACCTGGCCGTACCCGAGCGTGGTACGGATCGGCTCCACTGCCAACACCACTGCGATGCCGATCAGTCCGAGCTTCCAGCCGCGCGGCGCCCCGCAACGCTTCAGCACTGACTGTTGAGCCCAGACCAGGCCGCCGGTCCACACCACCTGCCAGAACACGTACGGGCCGAAGGCAAGCGGTGTCATCAAGATCGCCGCGATCGGCGGATAGATGAAGTAGAGATTCCAAAACGGCGTCGTGGTCGCGAAGATGTCCTTGCCGGCCAGCATGTCCTTGACCGCGTACACGTAGACCTGCAGGTCAATCGTCGACGGCTGCCAAGGGATCAGCTTGCCGTACTGAATGATGAAGGGCAGGATCAACAGCGCAACCGCGAACGGCGGCAGGAACTCCACGGCGACGCGAAACAGCCGCCGGCTGATCGACAGGGATGTGGCCGGTACCGAATTCGTCGGCAGGCTCACCCGCCCGCCTGGATCTGGCGATACACCGAATCCAGTTCATCATCTGGCACAACACCGCTGTCGACGAGCATGCGGAGACCAGGCGCATCGGCATAGCGCGGCACGACATGCACGTGCAGGTGAAACACTTCTTGGCCGGCCGCCTGGCCGGAGGAGGAGAGAATGTTGACGCCGTCCGCATTCAGCCGCGACTTCAGCAGTCGTGCGACGGCGTCCACGGCAGGGGCGATTTCAGGCCAGGCGGCCGGCTCGGTCAGCATGTCGGCTACATGCCGCTTCGGCACCACCAACGCGTGGCCACGATGCCAGGCACCGATGTCGAGAAAGGCGACCGCTCGCTCGTCGGAGTAGATCTGCCGGGCCGGCAGCTCCCCCGAAACGATCTTGCAGAAGATGCACTCGGGGTCGACGGCAGGAGCCTCAGGCATCTCGAAGGGTGTCATGTGACGATGTTCTCCAGTTCCTTGCCAGCGGCGAAGCGACCCAGCTGGGCCGCGATGAGTCGGTCGGCGCGCGGAAAGAAGGCGGTGCTCGCCCCGCCGACGTGGGGCGAGATTACGACACCCGGCGTACGCCAGAGCGGATGTTCGGGCGGCAACGGCTCCGGATCGATGACGTCGAGTGCCGCGCGAATCCGGCCGGTCGAGGTCTCCGCCAGCAACGCTTCGGTGTCGACAAGCTTGCCGCGCGCGATGTTGACCAGCACGGCTCCATCGGGCAGGGCAGCGAGCTCGGAACGGGCGATCATGCCCTCGGTTTGGGGCGTATGCGGCGCCACGAGGAAGACGACATCCGCAAGAGGCAGCAGTTCGGCCAGGTCTTCGATGGCATGCACGGGAACCGGGTCCGTACGCGGCCGCCGCGCAACCCGGGTCACCGAGGCGACCTCGAAACCGGACAGCCGCCGCTCGATTGCAGCGCCGATTTGGCCGTATCCGATGATCAACACCCGCTGGTCGGCAAGCGAGGTGCCGAGCTGAAAGTCCCAGGTACCGCTCGGCTGGTTGCGCGCATAGTGATCAAGATGTCGTCCGCTGGCCAGCGCGAGCGCGACCGCCAGCTCGGCGGTGCTGGTGTCATGGACGCCGGCTGCATTGCACAGAATGACGTTCTCGGGCACGTGAGGCAGAAAGTTCTCCACACCAGCAGTGAGGGTCTGGATGACTTTCAGTTGCGTCATCTCCCCAGCCCGGTCGAGGACCTCCTCGCCCTTCATATACGGCAGCACATAGAACTCGACCTCGGCGATCGAATCAGGCCAGCTATCACCGTCTGCGCGATAGAGGTCGATCTCGATGCCTTCAGGAATTCCACCGAGCCGCTGCTCGGCCTCTTGGATGCTGGCGTACGGCAGCCAGGCGACTCTTCTCTGTCCGGGCACGGGGTTCAGTGTCTCGCCATCGGCGCGAGTGCGGGGCGTCGTACCGGAAAACCTGCGGCGTCGAGCGCAGCTTTGACATCGGCGATTCGCAGCGTTCCGAAGTGGAAGACGGTCGCCGCCAAGACTGCATCCGCACCCGCAGCAATGGCCGGCGGGAAGTCAGCGGCCTGACCCGCACCACCAGAAGCGATCAGTGGCACGTCGACTACGGCTCGTACGGCTCGAATCATCTCCAGATCGAAGCCGGTAGTCGTGCCGTCCGCATCCATGGAATTCAACAGAATCTCGCCAACGCCCTGGTCGACGCCGCGGCGGGCCCATTCCACAGCATCCAGCCCAGCGGCGGTTCGCCCGCCGTGCGTGGTGACCTCGAAGCCGGAGGGTGCCCAGTCCGCGCGACGAGCGTCTACCGACAGGACCAGCACCTGGTTGCCGAACCGGCGGGTGATTTCTTCGATCACCTCCGGCCGTCGGATCGCACCGGTGTTGATCGCCACTTTGTCAGCGCCCGCGCGCAAGAGGGTGTCGACATCATCAACGGTGTTAATCCCACCACCCACTGTCAGGGGGATGAAGACTGTCTCGGCGGTACGCCGCACCACCTCGAGAGTGGTCTCGCGACCTTCGGCCGATGCCGAGATATCGAGGAAAGTCAGCTCGTCGGCCCCTTCGGCGTCATAGCAAGCGGCCAGCTCGACCGGATCACCGGCGTCCCGCAGCGCCACGAAGTTGACGCCCTTCACGACCCTGCCGCCGTGCACATCAAGGCACGGAATGACCCGAACAGCGACCGTCACGATCCACAGCCTAGGTTGATTGCCTTACTCGCTGCGCTCGCTCAGTCCAATGGCTCGCTCCGCTCGCTGCGATGTTCGCCGGGTAGCCGCCGTCTTCGTCGGAGGCAACTAAACGACCGAGTGGACTCATCACCCTGTGCTCCACCGTTTCGTTGGCTCTTCCTGCAGATCGGCGGCGCGAACATCGCGGGCGCGGATCGCGCTTCAGCTCTCGCGGTTGGCAGGTTGTCGGGCAAATCATCCGGAGAAATGCCCGGAAACCTGCCAACCGTGCGCACGCTGCCGCCGACCATATTTGGCGGCTCATGATCGGCGACGAACGCTATGGCGGAGCGGGTCCGGGAGGACTCCGCTCGCCAGATTCGATCCGGGGTTCATCCTTGGGCGGGCCGTCATCCCATTACGCTGCGATCATGCCCGAGCTCGATGACAGGTTCCTTGCGCTGCCACTGCAGGCTCTCAGCGATGCAGCTCTCTCGAAGGCCAAGGAGCTGGGCTGCAGCCATGCCGAGGTTCGCGTCGAGCGGATCCGGGCGGCATACCGCAGCTTTCGTGATCATGCCTTGGAGACCACCGCCGATAATCAGGTGCTGGGCCTGTCAGTCCGCGTGGTACACAACGGCGTCTGGGGATTCGCCTCGGATATCACCTTGTCGACCGACTCCGCTGCCCGACTAACCGAGCGTGCGGTTGCCACCGCGAAGGTCTCGCGCCCGTTGACGCCCGCGTCGGTCGACCTGGCTGATGAAGAGGTCTACAGCGACGTGAGCTGGGTGTCGGCGTACGAGGTGGATCCGTTCGAGGTCGACGAAGCGACCAAGACCGGGCGCATGCTCGGGCTGAACGAAGCGTTGCTCGCGGCACCCAGCGTCAACCATGCCAACGCCATGCTCAGCTACGTCCACGAAAACAAGTACTTCGCGAACCTGGCCGGCACCAGCACCACCCAACAGCGGATGCGGATCCAGGCTCAGCTGACTGCGGTCAGCGTCAGTGATCATGGTTTCGCCACCATGCGCACGTTGGCTCCGCCGACCGGCCGAGGCTGGGAGTTTCTCACCGGCACCGGCTGGGACTTCGATGCCGAGGTCGCCGAGATCCCAGAGCTACTAGCCGCTCAGGTAGCCGCTCCCTCGGTTGAGGCTGGCCATTACGACCTGGTCATCCATCCCAGCAACCTGTTCCTCACCATCCATGAGTCGATCGGCCATGCCACAGAGCTCGATCGGGCACTCGGTTATGAAGCCGCCTACGCAGGCACATCCTTCGCCACCTACGACAAGCTC
This sequence comes from uncultured Actinomycetota bacterium, assembly GCA_963798835.1. Taxonomy (GTDB): domain Bacteria; phylum Actinomycetota; class Actinomycetes; order Propionibacteriales; family Propionibacteriaceae; genus Microlunatus. Next base: position 13,953 of record CAWCVF010000011.1, read on the forward strand.
GGGACGCTGCAGTACGGCAGCGAGGTCATGAATGTGACAGGTGACCGACTAGTTGATCATGGTCTGGCCACCATCGGCTTCGACGATGAAGGCGTTGGCCAGCAACGGTTCGAAGTAATCTCCGACGGCATTCTGGTGGGTTACCAGCTGAACAGGCAGATGGCCGCCGAGAAGGGACTGGGCCGTTCCAACGGGTGCGCGTTCGCGGATTCTCCTGGCCACATTCCGATGCAGCGCATGCCCAACGTCTCACTGCAGCCCGCGCCTGACGGCCCGAGCACCGAAGAGCTGATCTCCGACGTGGACAGCGGCATCTACATCGTTGGCGACAAATCATGGTCCATCGACATGCAGCGCTACAACTTCCAATTCACCGGGCAGCGGTTTTTCAAGATCGAGAAAGGCAAGTTGAACGGGCAGCTCAAGGACGTCGCGTACCAGGCCACAACGACAGACTTCTGGCGGTCCATGGAAGCAGTCGGAAATCCAGACACTTACGTGCTAGGCGGCGCATTCAACTGCGGCAAGGGCCAACCCGGGCAGATTGCCCCGGTATCGCACGGCTGCCCGTCAGCGCTGTTCCGCGAAGTAAACGTGCTGAACACCCAAGCCGAAGGAGGCAGCCAGTGAGCGTCCAGCCGCAGGATCTGGTCGAAGAAGCGCTGAAAGCCGCGCGTCTGCCGTGTGTCAGCTGGGTCAGCGAACGTACCGAGGCGAATCTGCGCTGGGCCAACAGTGCCTTGATCACCAATGGGGAGATGCGCAGCAGGACGCTCACCGTGACTGCGACTGCTGAAGTGGAGGGTGGCACCGCGGCCGGCACTGTGAGCCAGGAGATCGCCGGAGCAGATGAGGTAGCCGCCGTCGTCGCGGCGGCTGAGGAGCTGGCACGTACCGGACGCCCAGCCGAGGATGCGGCGCCCTTGGTGCAGGACTATCCCCACAATGACGTCTGGCCAGATCCACCGGAGACCACGAGCATCGAGGTGCTTGACGAGCTAGCCAAGGGGTTGGGTGACGCATTCGAGCGGGCGGAAGCTGCGCGACACCTGCTGTACGGCTTCGCAGAGCATGCCGTGCAGACGACATATCTGGGAAGTAGCACGGGTTTACGGCGGCGCGGCGTACAGCCGACCGGCCGATTGGAGCTTAACGCCAAAACCAACGATCGTGCAGCCTCCGCCTGGCTAGGACGGACTACCCGGGACTTTCTGGATGTCGATGTTGTCGAGGCTGTCGAGGAACTCAACACCCGACTGGGTTGGGCGTCGAACAAGATCGATCTGCCGGCAGGGCGGTACGAGACGCTGCTACCACCGGGAGCCATCGCCGACTTGATGATCTATGCGTACTGGACGGCAAATGCGCGCGATGCGGAAGAGGGCCGGAATGTTTACGCCGCGCCAGACGGTGCGACCAAGATCGGGCAGCGGCTCACCGAACTTCCCATCACCGTTCGATCAGATCCGCAGTATCCAGGTCTGGAGACAGTCCCGTTCGTCGACTTCACCTCTTCCCTCGACGACACCTCGTGGGCTTTCGACGGAGGCCTTCCGATCGAGGAGACGACCTGGATCGATCGCGGGGTGCTGCACGAGCTCATCCGTAACCGCGGACACGCCATGCGGACCGGCACACGGCCGACTCCGCCACCAGATAACTTGATCATGGACGGTGGCGGCACGGCCAGTCTGGAAGACATGATCGCCAGCACTGAGCGCGGGCTGCTACTGACCACTCTGTGGTACATCCGGGAAGTCGATCCGGAGCGACTGCTGCTGACCGGACTGACCCGCGACGGCGTCTACCTGATCGAGGACGGGAACGTGGTCGGCGCGGTCAACAACTACCGCTTCAACGAGTCACCCATTGAGCTCCTAGGCCGGATCAGCGAGGTCGGTGTTTCCGAGCTGACCCTGTGCCGGGAGTGGAACGACTACTTCAACCGTACGATCATGCCCACGATCAGGGTGCCCGACTTCAACATGTCGACCGTCAGTCAGGCCTCCTGAACCGTCGATCTTCCGGCGGCAGATGCGCGCTGAGGTCGTCGAAGCGTGCCCTTCGACAAGCTCAGGGCGCAGCAGGTGGCTCAGGGCGGGCAGGTGGCTCAGGGCGCAGCAGGTGGCTCAGGGCGCATTACGGGAGGTCGACGCCGGTCAGATCGTCGCCTTCGTCGGCGTCCATCTCGGGAGCGTAGCTGACCACGCCGCGGCGCATCGAGTGCACCAGGAGGCGCGCAGCATCGCGAAGTTCACCCGGGCCGGCGGCGTCAGCAATCTGTCCCGCAAAGTCGGCGACCTGGCGGACCCAACGGACGAAATCGCCCGCAGTGAAGTCGTTGTCGTGCAACACCATGGGCAGCGACCGGCCGGCCGCCCAGCCGTACGCCGCCGCACTGAAGCCGATGTCCGGTTCGGGTCCCCGCTCCAGGCGCGCGTCGCGCTCTACCAGGGATACCTCGTGCCAGATCCGACGAACCTCGATCATCGCGGCATTGCTGCGAGCGTCGGGCATTCGCGGCCGCCGCCCTGCCTCGTCGCTGCGCCGTGCCTCAAATACCAGCGAGGCCAAGATCGCCGCCAGCTGTGGATGAGTCAGGCCGGCGAAGACCCCGGCGCGGATGCATTCAGCCGCCACCAGATCCAGTTCCGCATAGATGCGGGCAAGCATCCTGCCGTACTCACTGACGTTACGGCCGCCGTCCCCGGTGAGATAGCCAAGCGACTCCAGCACCAGGCAGATCTTGTCGAAGTGCTTGGCGATGGTGTTGCTTCGAGAGTCCATCCGAGCCTGGAGCCGAGCACTTTCCCGCTCTAGTCGCTGTGCCCGCTCGGCCCACCGTGCGTGAGCCTCCCGATCCGGGCAGCCTTGACAGGGGTGGCTTCGCAGCACGGTACGAAGTTGATCAATCTGGGACTGAATCTCCGGGTCCCCGACCGGCTGGCGACGCTTGGCATCATGATCGACATCGTTGAGCCGGGCGCGCAGCGCGGCGGCCAGATTACGTCGGGACGCGGCATCCTTCGGGTTGAAGTGCTTGCCGATCTTCATTCGGCCCGCTACCAGCGGTGGTCCTGGAAAGTCGGTGATCGAGAGCCGCCGTACATGGCGTTGCTCGGTCAGCACCAGGGGTCGCGGCGCTTGATGATCAGAACGAGCACCGGGGTCGATGATCACCGCCCAGCCCTGGTTCTTGCCGCTTGGCACCTTGATGATGTCGCCCGGCTTCAAGCTCGACAGGGTGTGCAAGGCCTCGGCCCGACGATCCGAGCGACGGTCCCGAGCGGCCGACGCCTCGAGCTCAGCGATCTCTGCTCGCAGTCGCGCGTACTCCGCAAAATCACCGAGCTCGCACTCTGCCGCGGCCCAGTACGCCTTGATGTCCTGCTCGTTCTTCGCCAAGATGCGTGCCGCGCCGACTACCGAACGATCGGACTGGAACTGGGCGAAGGACTGCTCGAGCAACGTACGCGCCCGCTCCCGTCCGACACTGGCCACCAGATTGACCGCCATGTTGTAGGTCGGAGCAAAGGAGGACCGTAGCGGGTAGGTACGCCGCGACGCGAGACCGGCGACAGCGCGCGGATCCAGACCCGGCTGCCAGAGCACCACCGCGTGGCCTTCCACATCGATGCCCCGACGGCCGGCGCGACCAGTCAGCTGGGTGTACTCGCCCGGCGTGACATCAGCATGGGTTTCGCCGTCGAACTTCACCAGCTTCTCCAGCACCACCGAACGAGCCGGCATGTTGATGCCCAACGCCAACGTCTCGGTCGCGAAGACCACCTTGATCAGCCCGCGGACGAAAGCCTCCTCGACGCACTCCTTGAACGTGGGCAACATGCCCGCGTGATGCGCCGCCACTCCCCTGTTCAGCGCCTCGGCGAAAAGGTCGTAGTCAAGCGCACGAAGATCACCGTCGGAAAGGCCGACAATGTGCCGCTCCAGGATTGCCGCGATCTGCTGCTGCTCCGCCGCGGTCGTCAGCCGGACGCCGGACTCGAGCAGTTGCCGGACGGCTGCATCGCAGCCAACGCGCGAGAAGATGAACACGATGGCCGGCAGTAGCGCCTCGTCGTCCAACATCTCGACCAATTCGGGACGGCTCGGCGCGCGAAGCGAACTCCGGCCTCGCCCGGCGCCGGCGTAACTGGATCGGGAAGCCGCACCTCCGTACGCACCGCTGCCATAGCTCACGGTCCGCTTTCCCCGACCGCTTCGGCCGCGCGGGCGACGAGCATCATCTCGAACCAGCCGCGATTCCTCCCGGGCGATCTTGATCAGCATCGGGTTGACGTCAGGCCTATCTTCGCCTGGCAGCTCCTGCGCTGTAGGAGCCAGCTCAGCGAAGAGGTCATAGAGCCGGTGGCGGACCAGAACGTGCTGAAACAGTGGCACCGGCCGCCGTTCCGACACCACGACTGCCATCTCGCCACGAACTTCGGACAGCCACTCGCCAAACTCCTCGGCGTTGCTGACGGTTGCCGATAGGGCGATGAGCTGAATGGCATCCGCCAGGCCGATGATCACCTCTTCCCACACCGCTCCGCGGAAGCGATCAGCCAGGTAGTGCACCTCATCGAGCACCACGTAACCGAGGTTCGACAGCGTGGCCGACCTCGCATAGATCATGTTGCGCAGCACCTCGGTGGTCATGACCACGATGGGCGCCTCGGAGTTGACCGACGTGTCGCCGGTGAGCAGTCCGACGCTGCTGCTGCCGTGCCGGCGCACCAGGTCGGCGTACTTCTGGTTCGACAAGGCCTTGATCGGCGTGGTGTAGAAGCACTTACGGCCGGTGCGTAATGCGAGGAAAACCGCGAACTCACCAACGACGGTCTTCCCTGCACCTGTAGGAGCCGCGACGAGCACTCCCGAGCCTGTTTCGACATGCCGGCATGCCTCGCGCTGATAATCGTCCAGAGCAAAGGGGTAGCGGTCAGCAAACGCAGCGAGCAACGGCGAGCTTTGCCGCTGCCGGAACCGCGCGTACGCCTCGGCCGGGCTGGCTGATTCTTCGTTCAGCGATGCCGGATCGATCGGGGGGTCGGCCATGATGCGCCCCAAATTACCGCGCGGACGGTATGCGGGCTGAGCCTGGCGAAGCCCGGCAATCCGCGCCCTTCGACAAGCTCAGGGCACAAATACGGGTAACCGCGTATGCGGGCTGAGCCTGTCGAAGCCCAGCAATCCGCGCCCTTCGACAAGCTCAGGGCACAAATGGACAAGCTCAGGGCACGAATACGGGCAGCGCATGCGGCACCGAGCAGACCTGCAGGGGCGTTGGGCCGAGCATCTCGCCGTCACCGAATCCCACCAGCCCGGGACCTTCAACGGTCGCCTCGCGAACGCGAAGCTGCTCCACACAGGAGTCGCGGACGAACTTCCCGGAGTACATCTCTGGAAAGAGCCTCAGCAACTTCAGCCGGCTCACGGGATGAATGATCGTGACATCGAGCAGACCGTCGTACGGGTCTGCTTGCGGACAGATCAACATGCCGCCGCCGTAGGAACTGGTGTTGCCGATGGCCACCAACATGGCACGCAATTCCCGGACCTGACCGTCCACGGTGAGCCGATAGTGCAGCGGAGAGAAAACCCGCAGCTCAGCCATGACAGCAAGTGCGTATCGCGTCGAGCCACGCGGCCAGGGCATCTGGTTGGCCCGGCGATTCACCAGAGCGTCGAAGCCGGTGGCGAGCACAGCCGCGACATAGGTCTCGGCCACTCGAGCAAGATCAATGGAGCGGGTGTGGCCCGCTGCGATCACCTCCGCCGCCGCGACAGCGTCCTTAGCCGGCAGGCCGATCCCGCGGCACAGGTCGTTGCCGGTTCCGGCGGGAATGAGGCCCAGGATGGTCCGGCTGCCTCGGGCAAGGTGCGCGGCAGCCGAGGTGTTGACTCCCAGATGCATCATGCCGTCGCCACCCATAACGGCCAGAACGTCGACGCCATCATCGATCGCCCCGTGCGCCATCGACCTCGCCTCGGCGAAATCCCGGCTCAGCAAGATCTCCAGATTGCTGCCGCCATCGCGTAAGGTGCCGGCGACTTGCGGCAACATTTCCAGCGCACGGCCCTTTCCGGCCGCGGGGTTGACGACCAGTCTGATCTGGCGGGTCACCGGGGCGGCTCGGGCTCGCCGCTGTCGCCGTCGGAAAGCTCGCGTAGCACCTTGTCATCCGCAACACTGCCGCGGACCATCCAGTCGTCGCCGGCCAATGCACGGGCACGCTCTTTGCGGCGGTCGAGAATGTGCGCGATCACCTCTGCGGCCAGAAAGAGCACCGTCATGGGCACCGCCAGGGCCAGCATTGAAAATGGATCCGTAGACGGCGTCGCAACAGCACCGAACACGAAGGTGCCAAAGATCACCAACGTGCGGTATTTGGCAAGCTGCTTCGCCTTGATCACTCCCACGATGTTCAACATCAACACCACCAGCGGAATCAGAAAGGCAATGCCGAAAACCACCATCAGCCGAAGCAGGAAGGATAGATAGGCGTTGATGTCTTGCAGATTGCTTACGCCCGATTGGGTGAAGCTGAGCAGCACCGTGATGGCCTTGGGCAGCACGATGTAGCCGACGACGACGCCTCCGACGAACATCGGAGTCGCGGCGCCGATGAAAATCAGCGCCCACTTCTTTTCCTTCGCGAGCAGGCCGGGAACGATGAACGCCCACAGCTGGTAGAGCCAGAAAGGCGCGGTGACAAGTACCCCGGCCAGCGCAGACACCTTCAAGGCCAAGGTGAGCGGTGAGGTCAAGTTGATGTTCACCAGCAGTGTGCTGGAATCGGGATTCTTAGCCTTCAGCGCCTCGATGGCTTGGAAATATGGCCGCTGCAGAATGTCCATTAGGTCGTAGCGGAAGAACCAAGCGACGATCATGCCCACCAAGATCGCGAGCGCCGACACGATCAACCGGTACCGCAGTTCGCGCAGGTGCTCGAAGAGAGTCATCGCGCCGTCGGGTGGTACAGGCGGCGGCTTGAGCCACTTCAAGCTGAAGTGGATAGGCCGGCCCTTGATGGTCAAAGACACGGCAATTTAGTCGACAGACTTAGGCGTCGTTGCGCCGCTCGGTGCCCGAGGGATCCTGGTTGGCACGCGGCGGCGGCTGATAAGTAGCGCCGTTCGGGGCTCGTGACGGCGGGTTGGGCTGCGGCGGCTGCTGGTAGTCCTCCGCAGTCGGCGCATTCGGTATCGCTGCGGGCCTCGGCGGTGCCTCCTGCTGGCTCTCCTCAGAGCGCAGACCCTTCGTCTCCTCCTTGAACTCCCTGAGCGCGCGCCCGGTGCTCTTGCCCAAACCCGCGAGCCGCGCCCCGCCGAACAACAGCAGCACGACCGCCAGGATGATCAACAGCTCGGGGACGCCGAGGCCGAGTACCAGCGGAGTCATGATTCCTCTTTTCCTGCGCCAAGATTGAGCGGGGCTTCGGTGTCATCCTACGTCGTGGATGCCTGATCAATTTTGCGAAGAGATGGTGCGATCGCTGTGCGAGTCGGGCTGGAAGGCGCGTTGCGGAACGTCGATCTGGGCAACGAGGTCAGCCAGCTCGTCAGCCCGCCTGGATAGCATTTCGAGTTCGCTGAAGAGGTCGCCGGCCTTGTGCGCAAGCCATACCGCGTAGCAGATCAGCATGATGGCTCCCGCCAGGCCAATGCTTCCGAACACGATCACCCAGACCACTTCTGAACAATATCTCCCGACGCACGCATCGCGCGCTACCTGAGGCTCAGGTATACCCTCGTGCGGCCCAAACGCGAGCCTGGATCGTGAATGGCCCGGGACCGAGAGCGGCAAGACACCTCGCGCGTACGGCGGCCTGCCGATCGCTGTCAACCGAGGAAAGGTACGCGCCCGCCGGACCAACCCCGAGAGTGAACGGCTCCCACCACGCCACGAACGTGTCGTGCTCGACTCGTACGGGCAACGCTTCCTCCGTCACCTCAGTCAAGCCCGCCTCGTTGAATAGCTCGGTCAGATGTCCCTGATGTCCACCAGCCATCCGCGACTCATCAGGCGCGGCGGGGTCGTCCTGGTGCACCGCATCCCAGAACGGCGCGAGCGGCGATTGGCCGCCCGCGTGATCCCATACGCACGCTGCGACGAGTCCTGCCTCCCGCGTGACACGGGCCATCTCGGATAAGCCCCGAACCGGGTTCTCCAGAAAATGGACGACTAGCTGGGCGAGCGCAGCGTCGAATTCGCCGTCGGAAAACGGCAGCTCCTCTGCTGCAGCAACCCGCACCTGAACGCCCGGATGCCGCTCCCGGGCAGCCGCAGCGAACTGCTCGGCCGGATCAACCGCAGTGACCGAGGGCGCGCCCAGGCGAGCGACCAGTTCTGTGGTCAGCGCGCCGGGTCCACATCCGACGTCAAGGATGCGCTGACCAGGCGAGACGCACGCGAAGTCGGCGAACGAGGGTGCCAGATGGACCGAGTATCGGCCCATGAAGCGGTCATAGGCATCGGCTGTGGAGGCAAAGCGCACGCAACGCACTCTAGGGGACCTGCACCGGTTGCGGCCTGGGCCCGTCGCAGGGCGGCCTTTGGGCTTCGACCAGCTCAGGCCACGTGCTGGCCGAGCAAGACGGCGTACTGATCGAGTGCCTCGCGCGCGGCTTCGGCAGCGGAATTCCCGGCGCCCTCCGGTGCGAGCACCCGCGCACCGCCCTGAAGCCGGAGCAGCAGGCTCCGCAGCCACGCTGGATCCGTTACGTGCAATGAGACGATGAGGCCACCGCCGGGCCGAGCCGTGACGGATTCGGTCGGGTAGTACTCCGCAACCCACGCCGCCCAAGGCTGCAGCTCCAAAGTGACCAGCGGCGCATCCTGAAGCGCTTCCCACCATCCAGTCGACAGGTCCTTGAGCTTGACGTCGTGAGTGGCGACATCGACCGAGGTCACCTCGACAGCGGCGATTCGATCCAGCCGGAAGGTCCGGAGCGCGTTGGCGGAATAGCACCACGCCTCGAGGTAGCCATAGCCCTCCAAGACGAAGACCCGCAGCGGGTCGACCATTCGTTGCGTGGTTTCTGCTCGGGTGGCAACGTCATAAGTGAGATCCAGCCGCTTGCCGCGTTGCAGCCCGTCATTGACTCGCGCCTGAATGTCATCGCGTGCAGCGGTTACCGCGACCGAGGCCTGATCAGTAGCCGGCACGTTCCCGGCGACGGCTTCGAGTTTTTTCATGGCTCGGTCGACGGCGTCTCGCTTGCCAGGTCCGGCAATTTCACGCAGCGTCCGCAGTGCCAGCACGAGCGCCAGCGCCTCGTCGGCTGAGAGCCGCAACGGTCGAGTGAGGTAATCGGCGTTACTGAGGTGAATGACACCCTCGCCGTCTACAGCGTCCATGTCGATGTCGATCAAGTCGCCCGGGGTGAGTCCGGGCATGCCGCACATCCAGAGCACGCTGAGGTCTTCGCGGAGTGTCTTGAGGCTGATTCCGAACGCCGCGGCAGCGTCGGTCATGGCGACACCGTCGTGTTCGCGAAGATAGGGCACGAGACTGAGCAGCCGCCGCACCTGAGCTCGGGAGGTCATGCTGCACTTCCCGATTCAGCGACAGCCGTCAGGCCGCGTACCACGAAATCGCGCAGTTCGGCAGGCTCCAGGACCACGACGTCGGCAGCATGCTGGGTAATTTCCTCCGCCGCTGAGTGCAGATCACCGAAGGCCACCGCGTACACCGCAAAGCCCGCTGGAAGCTTGATGTCGGTAGTCGCGGGCTCGCCGCGCCGAGCCAAGGCGGGCGCTTTGCCGGCCCGGATGGCCAGCAGCACGGTTTCAGTCGGTTCCCGTGGCACGAGCGCGCGAGCCAGCGTACGCAAGTCAAGATCAGCGGGCACTTGATAGGACCCGCCTCGCGAGCTCCTCCTCGGCAAAGTGGTCATTCGCGACAGCTTGAACATCCGGGTCGCCGCGCGGTCGACATCGCGGCCGATCACATACCAGCGACCCTTGTAGGAGGTGAGCCCCCACGGTTCGAGTGTGCGCGGGCTGCCGTCCCGATAGCCGAAGCTGACCCGGGCGCGGTCTAGTACCGCATTCCATAGGACGTCGAATCCAGGCTCAGATGCCTGTACCGAGGGCTCCAGGGAGGCGAGTTGGGAAGTGTCGGGCTCTACCCCTGCTGCACGGAGCTTGCCGAGCGCGCTTCGAGTGGACTCGGCCACGCTTGCGTGCTGCCAAACTCGCGCAGCCACGCCCACCACCGCGGCCTCCTCTGCGTCGAGATCGATCGCCGGCAGCGCGAATTCCGAGGAGAGGATGCGGTAGCCGGGTTCGTCGTCGAAAAGCGGGTCGAAGTTGCCGACCTCGATCGGCACACCGAGCGAGCGCAATTCATCCTTGTCACGCTCGAAGGTGCGCTCGAACGCCGCATCACTGAGATCGTGATAGCCCTCGACCGCCTCGCGAATGCGGCTCTTGGGAAGATAGCGGCCTGACACCAGCAAGCAGATGGTGAGGTTGAGAATTCTCTCGGTCTTGCGGGGTGCCATGGCGTGTGATCACTTTCTCACCGGAGCATCGATGAGCACGGTACCAGCAGATGTTTGATATTCCGGACAGCCCAGCGAGCGCGGCGGCGGATGATCATGCGCGCCCTGCGGAGAGCCTTGGTGCCGGGCGCTACGCACCTAGTCCTACCGGCGACCTGCACCTGGGAAACCTGCGTACCGCCCTGCTTGCGTGGCTGTTTGCCCGCGCGACGGGCCGCCGGTTCCTCCTTCGGATCGAGGATCTCGATGCGGGCCGGGTGCGGCCTGGGATCGCGGAACAGCAGCTCGCTGACCTGGCTGCTCTAGGTGTCGGCTTCGACGGTGAGCCAGTCGTGCAATCGCAGCGGCTCGCCGCGTACGAGGAGGCCTTGCTGAGCCTGGCCGACATGACGTACGAGTGCTTCTGCAGCCGGCGGGAAATGGCCCAAGCTGCATCCGCACCACATGGTGCCGGGCCGCGATATCCCGGAGCGTGCCGCAATCTGAGCGAAGCCGAGCGCAGAACTCGGCGACTGACGCGTCAACCGGCGCTTCGGTTGCGAGCTGGCAACGCATTGCAGACCATCCACGATGTATTGCACGGGGAGGTTACGGCCGAGGTCGACGATGTGGTGCTGCGGCGCAACGACGGCGTTCCTGCCTACAACCTGGCGGTCGTCGTCGACGATGCCTACTCCGGCATAGACCAGGTTGTGCGCGGCGAGGACCTGCTGCCAGCCGCGGCCACGCAGGCCTATCTTGCCGAGCTTCTCGGTCACCCGCCGCCGATCTATGCGCACGTACCGCTGGCGGTCAACGCCGAGGGTCGAAGGCTGGCAAAGCGAGACGGTGCCGTGACCCTAGCTGAGTTGGCCGAGCAGGGCATGACACCGAGCGCCGTGCTGGGTGTGATCGCGCAGTCGATGGAGTTGGCCTCGCCTGGCGAGCCCGTGACGCCCGAGGTCCTGCTGGGACGCTTCGATCCCGGTCGACTGCCCCGCGAGCCATGGGTCGTGATCCCTACGCGCGGTCTAAGGTCAGGCTCGTGATCATTTGGGCGGACGGCACGGTCACCGGCATACGTGCTGAATGGAAAGGAGCCGTCGAACTCACCGTGGCGCGCCGAGATGCAGGTGCCGAGGAGGTACGGGCGCTTGCCTACACCGACCTGATGGCCGCGCCAGCCGTCGGTGATCGCGTGCTATTGAATGTGGCGGCCTTAGAACGCGGACTCGGCACCGGCGGGTACGCCCTGGTCATCGCCGTGCTGGATGCCGAGGGGCGCGTAACGGCGCAGCCGCCGCAGCCCCGCGGCCACCTCGTGAAGGCGCGGTATCTGCCCCTGCAGGCGATGGTGGCGGGAGCCGACGAACAAGGCTCGGCGTATCACGAACTATTAGCCGACGCCGACTCAATCGACGCCATGCCGGTCGTCGTCGCCGACCTGCACTCAGCTCTGGCACCGATCCTGCTCGCGATCGAGTACGACCGTCCCGGCACCCGAGTCGTCTATCTGATGAGTGACCAAGGGGCCTTGCCACTCGCGTTCTCCCGATCAGTGGCCGAGCTGGGAGCTGCTGGCCTCCTGGCCGGAACGGTGACCGTCGGTCAGGCGTTCGGCGGCGACCTGGAGGCAGTGACCCTGCACTCCGGCTTGCTCGCGGCCCGGCTCGCGCTTGACGCTGAAGTCGTCGTGGTGACTCAGGGGCCAGGCAATCTCGGTACCGGAACCCGCTGGGGATTTTCCGGTGTGAATGCTGGGGAGGCCATCAACGCAGCAGCCACGCTGGGCGGGCGTCCGGTCGCCACCCTAAGGATCTCCGGAGCGGATCCCCGCGAGCGGCACCGTGGCGTCTCCCATCACAGCCTGACCGCGTACGGGCGGGTGGCGCTGCACCCGGCCGATATTGCCGTGCCAGATCTGGCCGGTGACCCATCGCCTGCCATGGCCGAGCTGGCTGAGATTGTTGCTGCCGGCGTACAGCAGTTGTCGCGGCACCGATTGGTGAAAGTGGATCTCACCGGCCTGAGGGCAGTTCTCGCTGAGTCGCCTCTACGGCTTTCCAGCATGGGTCGTGGCCTTGAGGATGATCCTGCTTACTTTCTGGCCGCCGCCGCCGCGGGCCGCCACGCAACGCGCCTGCTTGATTCGTAGAGCTGCTGTACCTAGGTTGCTCACGCAGCTGGAGGGTCAGGGGCTGAGGGTCTACTGGCTCTGCGCAAAGAGCAGATCAACCACCATCACCAGCGTTTCGCCCGGCTTGACCGACGGTGTTGGATTGCCGTCCGGATAGCCGTCGGCCGGCGGAATGACCAGCAGCACTCGACTCCCGACCGTCTGACCTTCCAGCCCCTTGACCATGCCGGGAAGTAAACCGGAGAGCGGTGCGTTGGCCGGCTGGCCGCCGTAGGACTCCTCCAGCACCTTGCCATCGCTCCACCGCACCCACACGTAGTTGAACGTGATGGCATCGTTGGCGCCGACCTTCTTGCCCTTGCCCTTGATCAGCGGCTGGACCTCGAGCGCCGTCGGCGGTTTGGACTCAGGAATGGTGATCTCGGGCTTGCCACCCTTGTCCGCAACGGTCGGAAGCCCCGCCTTCGGCTGCACAGTGGTGCCCTTCGGGCCAGCCATCTGCACATCGACCAGATCGACAACGAAGATCAACGTGTCGCCGACTTCGATACCGGCCTGCGGGCTGCCGCCCGATGCGTCATAGCCATCCTTGCCAGGCATCGCGATCAGTACCCGGCTACCTTGCCGCTGACCGGTTAGGCCCTTGCTGAAGCCGGGCACGACCTGCGCCAGGCTGAACGCGACCGGCTGTCCTCGGGAGAAGGACTCGTCGAACGTCTTGCCCGTACGCCCGTTCACCCCGTAGTAGTTGACTTCGACGCTCTGCCCTGCACCGACCACCGGACCCTTGCCTGGCTCAAGCACCTTGGTACGGGTCTGGTCAATCGCCCACGGGGAATCGACCTTGACCTTCGGCTGTTTGCCGTAAGCACCCGTCACGCTCACTTTGTCCAGGTTGTTCGACGCCTTGATTGGCTTGGGCTTGGGTGTCTTTGAGGCGGAAGGCGTGGCCGACGGCGCGGACGGTGAGGCAGCGGGTGTCGAGGGCGATGCTGAAGCAGGTGTCTCCGCCGCCTTGTCCTTGCCGCACCCGAACAGAAACAGCACTGACGAGGCGACTCCGAGAGCGACTGCGACTCTGAACGGAGAAAAAGGCACCGATGAACCCTACAGGCTTACGCCATGAGCCAGGTGTGAGTGTCGGCCACGAATATGTGCCCTGAGCCCGCAGATGTCCCCTGAGGCCCGCAACTGTGCCCTGAGCCTGTCGAAGGGCCGGACCGGGGCCCGACCTAGCTGCGCATGGAGGCGATCAGCCGCTCCACCCGATCATCGGTGGCAATGAACGGATCCTTGCAAAGCACCGTGCGCTGCGCTTGATCATTGAGCTTCAGATGGACCCAGTCGACCGTGTAGTCGTGACGGCCCTCCTGGGCAGCACGAATGAAGTCGCCACGGAGCTTAGCCCGGGTCGTCTGCGGGGGCACCGCCTTGGCGCGGTAGATCGCCGGGTCTGTCGTGACGCGGGCGGCCAAGCCTCGCTGCTCCAGCAGGGAGAACACTCCGCGCGATCGCCGGATGTCGTGGTACGCCAGATCCAGCTGCGCGATCCGAGGATCGGCGAAGCTCATCTTGTGCTTGATCGCGTACCGATCAAGCAGCTTGAGTTTGATTGCCCAATCAATTTCGGTGTCGATCAGCTCGAGTTTGTCTTCCGCGACCGCCCGCAGCGTACGTTCCCACAGGTCGAGGACCCGATCGACGATCCGGGTGCCGAGGCTCTCGCGGCGTACGAACTCCGACACCTTCTCGTAGTAGTCGGTCTGCAGTTCCAAGGCCGAGATTCGGCGACCGTTCGACAAGGCGACCTTCACCTGCCCAGACCGGTCGCGGCTCATGTCGCGGATGGCTCGAATGGGATTTTCCAAGGTGAAGTCCCGCATCGGTACGCCGGCTTCGATCAGCCGCAGCACAAGCTCGGCGCTGCCCACCTTCAGCAGGGTGGTCGTCTCGCTCATGTTCGAGTCGCCGACGATCACGTGCAAGCGTCGATAGCGTTCTGGATCCGCATGCGGCTCGTCACGGGTATTGATGATCGGTCTGCTGCGGGTGGTGGCTGAGGACACGCTCTCCCAGATGTGCTCGGCGCGCTGGCTGACGCTGTATTCCGCCCCCCGCGCGGTATGCAGCACCTTCCCGGCACCGCAGATCAGCTGGCGGGAGACCAGGAAGGGCACGAGCACGTCGGTGATCTTGGAGAAGTCGCCGATCCGAGAGATCAGGTAGTTCTCATGGCAGCCATAGGAGTTGCCGTGACTGTCAGTGTTGTTCTTGAACAGGTAGATGTCGCCGGTTATGCCCTCACTCGCCAGCCGGTGTTCGGCGTCGACGATCAAGTCCTCCAGAATGCGCTCGCCGGCGCGGTCGTGGTTGATCAGCTGAACGAGATCATCGCACTCAGCGGTCGCGTACTCCGGATGCGAGCCGACATCAAGGTAGATCCGCGACCCGTTGCGCAGGAAGACGTTGCTGCTCCGCCCCCAGGTCACGACCCGGCGGAACAGATAGCGCGCGACTTCGTCAGGAGTGAGTCGTCGCGTGCCGCCAGAGGTGCACGCGACGCCGTACTCCGTTTCAAGTCCGAAGATTCTGCGGTCCACTGCCCTCCTTTACCTACTGGCCAGTCCTTCCGCCCGATCAGCCACCGGTGAGGTCCAGTAACCCGCCGAGCTCATCGCGGGTCAACTCCCGGTACTCCCCAACCTTGAGGTTTCCGAGCCGAACCGGTCCGATTCCGATCCGTGACAGGCGACGGACCGGATGGCCAACTGCCTCCATCGTACGGCGCACGATGCGATTCCGACCCTCTTGCAATGTGATCTTGATCAGGGTACGATCCGCGGCGCTCGAGGTGATCTTGACCGATGTGGGTCGTACCGGCCCGTCGTCGAGAGTGAAGCCACGACGCAACTTCCGTAAGGTTTCTGGGCTCACCAGTCCAGTTACTTCGGCGACATATGTTTTAGGCACGTGGTAGGAGGGATGAGCCAGCCGATTGGCCAATTCACCGTCGTTGGTCAAGATCAGCAGACCCTCGCTGTCAGCATCCAGCCGGCCTACGTGAAACAGCCGCTCGTTCCTCACCACTCGACTGCCTCCTCTCGCGAGCAGGTCGGCTACCGTACGCCGGCCCTCAGGATCGTCCATGGTGACCACGACGCCACGCGGCTTGTTCATGGCGAGATAGAGGTGATGCCGGGGCGGCGGAATCCGGGCACCATCGACTCGAATCACGTCGCGTTCTGGATCAACTCTTCGTCCCTGCTCGACGACGACCTCGGAGTTCACCTCCACGCGACCCTCGCTGATCAGCGCTTCGCAGGCCCGACGAGAGGCAATGCCGGCCTGGGCGAGGACCTTCTGCAGGCGTACGCCTTGGGCAGGCTCGCTCACTGAGGCGGCTCGGGGACCGGTTCGGTCTGCCGTACCGACGCGTCCGCGAGCTGGCCCAGCTCGGCTTCCAGCTCTTCCACCTCCGGCAGCTGCGGCGCCAGCGGCGGCAATTCATCCAGCGACTGGAGGCCCATTCGTTCCAGGAAGTAACTCGTCGTGGCGAACAACACAGCACCGGATTCGGGATCGTGCCCGGCCTCCTCGATCAGCCCGCGAGCCAGTAGGGTCCTCATCACGCCATCAACATTGACTCCACGCACCGCCGACACCCGGCCGCGTGAGATGGGTTGGGTGTAGACGACCACCGCCAGCGTTTCCAGGGCCGCTTGCGACAACTTCGACTGCTGACCCTCGGTGACATAGCGCGTAATCAGGTCCGCATGGTCCTCACGGGTGTAGTAGCGCCAGCCCCCCGCGACCTGCCGGAGCTCGAAGCCACGGCCGGTTTCGTCATAGAAGGCGACCAGTTCCGCCAGCGTCTCGGCAACCATCGACTCCGGTACACCGACCGCTTGCGCCAGTTCGAACTCGGTCACGGGCTCGGCCGCGAGCAGCAGGAGCGCCTCTAACGCTCCGCCCACACTCGCCGACTTGTCAGCGTCTGTGGTTGCCATGGCGACCATGGGCGCTGACAACTCCTCAGTCTGTTTGCTCATTCATCCGTTCCTGCAGTGTCGGTCGTCTCATCGAATTCATCGGAGACCGTCCAGTCTCCGTTCTCGCCGCCGGTCCATCGAACGGTCAGTTCGCCAAGCGGAGTCAACTGCTCGAATGCGACGGCGCCGTCGCGGAACAACTCGAGCAGCGCCAGGAACCGCGCAACGGTGGCCAGCATGGTGGAGGAGTCGCTGGTCAGCGCCCGAAAGGTCATCGTGCCCTGCTTGCGTAACCGATCGACCACGACCGTGGCCTGTTCGCGGACGCTGACTGCGGGAGCATGCATGTGGGCCAGCGACAGCACGTTGGCCTGCTTCGGCGTCATTGCCTTCGCGGCAAGCGCTGCGAAGCGGGCCGGACCGATCGAGATGGTCACTTCTGGCAGCAGCCGGGCGAAGCGCGGCTCGATCCCGACGTCACGCGGATATCGCCGACCCTGTGCCTCCATCGTGACGGCGAGATAGCTGGCCACGCGCTGGAATGCGCGATATTGCAGCAACCGCGCAAACAACAGATCCCGTGCCTCCAGCAAGGCGAGATCCTCCGGATCTTCTACCTCGCCGGCGGGTATCAGGCGCGCTGCCTTGAGATCCAGAAGTGTCGCCGCGACCACCACGAACTGGCTCGTCTGATCGAGATCCCAGGCGCCACCGGCCGCCTTGATGTGCGCAATGAACTCATCAGTCACCTGAGACAGCGCAACTTCGGTGATGTCCAGCTTGTGTCGCGAAATCAGCTGCAACAGCAAGTCGAAGGGGCCTTCGAAGTTGTCCAGATGCACCCGGAAACTGCCCTCGGCCGACCGTGCAGGGTCTGGCACGCTCGTGTCTGGCTCAGGTCTCACCGACGCGATAAGAGTCACGAGGCCGACAGCCGGCGGACCAGCTCGGAGCCTTCCCCGCTCATCTCAAGATCAGCAAGCATGGCAGCGATGGCCTCGCGTACGATGCGGCCCCGGTCCACTGCCATACCGTGCCGAGCCCGCAAAGTCAGCCGCGCCTGCTCCAAAGCCAGCAATTCCTCGGCGCTGACGTAGACGGTGATCTTCTCGTCATGGCGGACCCGGCCCGTGCTGCGACGGCCGGCGGAACTGTTCGGTGCTGCCGCCAGTGGCGGCACATCGTCACTCCCAGAACCGTCGCCGTTGGCCGACGGAAGCAGCCCCGAGGCCGCCGCCAGCCCTACCGGACTCGACATCGAGCGAGCACCTCACGAGCCAGACTGCGGTACGCCTCGGCTCCCGGCGAGGTCGGAGCGTAAGTAGTGATCGGCTCCCCTGCCACGGTTGTTTCCGGAAACTTCACCGTACGGCGAATCACCGTATGGAAGACCTGATCACCGAAGGCCTGAACAACTCTTTCCAGCACCTCGCGGCTGTGCAGCGTACGCGGGTCGTACATCGTGCCCAAGATGCCTAAAATCTCCAGTTGCTGATTAAGCCGATCTTGCACCTTGGCAATGGTGTCGGTGAGCAGCGCGATGCCGCGCAAGGCGAAGAACTCACACTCCAGCGGCATCATCACCCGATCGGCCGCGGTCAGTGCGTTGATCGTCAGCAGCCCCAACGACGGCGCACAGTCGATGAGGATCACGTCGTAGCGGCTGCGCACCGCTTCGAGGAGCCGTAACAGCGTCTGCTCCCGTGCAACCTCCGAGACCAACTGAATTTCGGCGGCTGACAAGTCGATGTTGCTGGGCAAGATGTCCAGCCCCGGCACGTTGGTGCGGCCGATCACCTCATCGATCGAGATGCCTTGCCCCATGAGCAGGTTGTAGATGCTCGCCGGCAAGGTATGCGGATTCACCCCCAGGCCAACCGAGAGGGAGCCCTGCGGATCGAAGTCCACCAGCAGCACCTCACGGCCCAGTTCGGCCAGTGCGGCACCGAGATTGATCGTGGTTGTGGTCTTGCCCACGCCGCCTTTTTGATTGCACATCGCGATGATCAGCGCCGGCCCATGCTCACTCAGCGGCGGCGGTGTTGGGAGGTCGGGCCATGGCCGGCCAGTCGGACCGATCAGCGGCTCGCGTTCCACCGCTTGCGCGACTCCGTTGGGTGTTGCTGCCGAGTCATCGGGTGTAGCGGGCACCACAAAATCCTGCTCGCTCGGAGGCTGCTCTTCGGTCCGCAGCAGCGACTCGAGATCGCGCGCGTCGAGATAGTGCTCATCAGCGAGGTCATCCACAACGCTTTGCGAGGATGCGGTCATGTTCGTCGCACGGACGTCGGGCGGAGCCCCGCCACCCTGGTCGAGTTCCTGCACTCCTGCCTCCTCCTTATGCCTCCTCGCCGGAAGGCGCGACAGCACGGCGGGTGCGTTCCGCCGCAGCTTAATCCCACTTCGCGGCGATTTGTCGACACGACACCACTAATGCGCCCGAGGATGTGAGGTAAGAAAGACCTCTCGCAGGTGGTCGATGGTGACCAGGGTGTAGATCTGTGTCGTGGTGACCGAGGCGTGGCCCAACAGTTCTTGCACAACGCGGATATCCGCACCGCCATCCAGCAGATGCGTCGCATAGGAGTGCCGCAAGGTGTGTGGTGACACCTCGGCTGTGATGCCAGCCTGCTCCGCGACTGATCGCAAGACTGCCCAGGCGCTCTGACGAGAGAGTCGGCCACCTCGGGTGTTGACGAAGAGCGCCGGAGTTCCTCGCCCGGAGGCAGTGAGCGCCGGTCGACCGCGTACCAGGTAGGCATCCAGCGCCGTCCTGGCGTACGTGCCGACCGGGACGATGCGTTCCTTGCTGCCCTTGCCGAGCACTCGAAGCCCAGGCGCATGCTCACCGGGCGGCGTCCGTAGCAGCCGATACACATCGTCCACGTCGAGAGCCACAGCCTCGGAGATTCTCAGACCCGTCCCGTAGAGCAGCTCGAGCAGCGCGGCGTCTCGGACGCCGACCTCGGTGTCAACGGGCGGAACGCTGAGCATGGTCTGTACCTGCTCCAGACTCAACGCCTTGGGCAGCCGGCGAGGTGGCTTCGGTGGACGGATGCTTCGTGCCGGATCCTCATCGGTCAACCCCTCGGCGGCCGCGAAGCGGTGCAAGCTGCGTACCGCGATCACCGCGCGGGCAACACTGGCACTGGCTAGCGGCGGCTCAGCCCAGCCATCGCCATCGGGTGCCGCTTTGCCCTCCCGCAGCCGCGCCGCGTAACGGCCGATCATGGCGCCGCTGACCTGCGACGAATCGGTGATACCCAGCTCGGCCAGATAATCCGCATAGCGGTTCAGGTCGCGACGGTACGCCGCGACAGTGTGAGGAGACATGCCTCGCTCGACGGTGAGGTGATCGAGGTAGGTCTGGATCAGCTCGACCATCGTCGACGCGTCAGCCGAGGACGTCGGCCAGCTCCCGATGCTCCAGCTCGTGCGCTTGCGCAACCGGGCCGTTGGTGATCTTGCCGTCGTAGGTGTTCAACCCCAACGCCAGCGCTGGATCCGCCTTGAGTGCGTCTCGCCAACCGCGATCGGCCAGGCTGAGCGCGTACGGCAGCGTGACATTGGTCAGCGCATAGGTCGAGGTATTCGGCACTGCACCCGGCATGTTGGCCACGCAATAGAACACCGAATCGTGCACCCGGAATGTCGGCTCGGCATGGGTGGTCGGCCGGCTGTCCTCGAAGCAGCCACCCTGGTCGATAGCGATGTCGACCAGTACGCTGCCGACGCGCATCCGGGAGACCAGCTCATTGCTGATCAAGGTCGGCGCCTTTGCGCCGGGAACCAGCACGGCGCCGATCACCAGATCGGCATCCAGCACGGCTCGCTCGACTTCGTACGCGTTGGAAGCGACGGTCTGCAGGTGACCCTGATAGATCCGGTCCGCTTCGCGCAGCTTGTCGATATTGCGATCCAGCAGCAGTACCTCGGCCTGCATGCCCAGCGCGATGGCCGCAGCGTTCATGCCCGATACGCCTGCGCCGATCACCACCACCTTGGCTGCATAGACACCCGAGACACCGCCCATCAGCGTGCCGCGGCCGCCACCTTGCCGCATCAAGTGGTACGCCCCGACCTGCGGCGCCAACCTGCCGGCAACTTCGCTCATCGGCGCCAGCAGCGGCAGCGCACCGTTGCTCAGCTGCACCGTCTCGTACGCGATACCGGTGACCTTCCGGTCCAGCAGCGCTCGGGTGCAGTCCCGGCTGGCTGCTAGATGGAGATAGGTGAACAGCACCTGACCATGCTGCATGCAGTCGTACTCGATCGCGATCGGCTCCTTGACCTTCAAGATCAGCTCGGCGTCCTGCCAGACGTCGTCGCGGCTGGAAACGATCTTGGCGCCGGCGTCTGCGAACTCGTCGTCAGTGATCGAGGAGCCGATTCCGGCACCGGCCTGGACAAGTACGTCATGACCATGCCTGGTGAGCTCGTGGACCCCGGCTGGCGTGATGGCGACCCGATATTCGTGGTTCTTGACCTCAGTGGGCACGCCGATTCTCATTGATCCTCCTGACCGAACCTGGGCGTCCTCCCGACCCAAGCTGGACGCTCACCTTGATCATGCCACGCAGGAAAGAAGATGCAGCCGGTTACGAGGTTGGGCGCAGATTCGGTTTCCGATTAGGCTCTTCACCGGACGGAATTCACTTATGGAAGCCAATCTGACGAGCGTGCGAGAACCTGCCCACGACTGGGTCCAGGAGTACGAGGAACTCTCCCTGCGTGATCGCGACCTGTCTGCCGAAGACGTCGAGCGGTACTCCCTCGCGGCGCATCTGCTGGGCAAGGATGAGCAGGCGTACCAGCTGCTGGATCGCGCGCACAGTGGCTACCTCGAGCAAGGTCATTCCGACAAAGCCGCGCGCTGTGTCTTCTGGCTCATCTTCTACCTCCGAAACGCCGGCCAGATCGCCCGATCAGCCGGCTGGATAGCCCGGTTACGCCGCATCCTCAGCGATCACGACTCAGACGGACATCTGTCCTACCTCCCACTCGTGGGCGAAGGCGTCTCCTTGATGCAGGCGGGAGCGGTCAACGAGGCCCTGCCGATGCTCGAGCAAGCTGCCGCTGGCGCCCGCGAGGCCGGAGACGATGACGTTTTCGTCCTCGCTGGCATGGCTAGCGGACGCTGCCTGATGGCGCGAGGGGAGACCGCAGCGGCGCTCGCCATGCTGGACGAGGTGATGGTTTATGTCGTCGCCGATCAGGTGTCGCCGCAAGTGGTTGGCCTGGCCTATTGCATCGTGATCTCGCTCTGCATGGAGCGGTTCGACATTCAGCGGGCGGCGGAGTGGACTCAAGCGCTCAAGGGTTGGTGTGACGCGCAAGCCGGGCTGATGCCCTATCGCGGTGAATGCCAGGTGCACCGAGCCGAGATATTTCAGCTGCACGGATCCTGGGTGGAAGCCATTGAGGAGGCAGCCCAGGTCAGCGAACGCGTACCCAGCGCCGGCTTCGTGGCAGGCGGGGCGCATTACCGGCTCGCGGAGCTGCATCGATTACGCGGTCAGCTCGACTTGGCGGAACGGGAGTATGCCGTCGCGTCGGGCTGCGGACGGGAAGTGCAGCCGGGACTCGCGCTGCTCAGGCTGGCGCAGGGCAACCCGGCGACAGCGATCGCCGGGTTGGACCGTGCACTGGCCGAGAGCCGGCGTCCGGCGCGGCAGTCGCTGCTGCTTGCTGCCAAGGTGGAGATTGCCCTGGTCAGCGGGATCACCGACGGCATTGCCTCGGCACTGACTCAACTGGATCGGAATGCGGCAGCCATCCAGACTCCGTACTTGGCAGCACTGGCAGCCCACGCCGGTGGGCAGATTCGGCTTGCCGAGGGTGATCCGCAGGCTGCCCTGCCGTTGCTCCGGCAAGCGTGGACCTTGTGGCAGCAGGTCGACGCACCGTACGAGGCGGCGCGTACCCGGGTCGTGGTCAGTGCGGCATGTCGGGCACTCGGCGATGACGACGCTGCTCGGATGGAGCTTGATGCCGCTCGTACGGTCTTCGAGCAGCTGGGTGCGCAATCTGATCTTGCTGCGCTAGCGCCTGTCGACGGCGCCGCCCGCGGGCACCCACTCACGCCTCGAGAATGCGAGGTCCTCACCCTGGTGGCCCAGGGGAACACCAATCGCGGAATCGCGACGATCTTGTTCCTCAGTGAGAAGACGGTCGCCCGGCACCTCAGCAATATCTTCACCAAGATCGACGTCAGCAGCCGCGCTGCCGCAACCGCCTACGCCTACGAGCACGGACTGGTCTGACGCCTGACTGGACGCGTTTCTCCGCACAAGGCCACGAACGGCAGCTCAAAAGGCTGATTCCATCGATTTTCGTGGCTCTGTGCGGAGATACGCCGCCGGAAGGCCGCAAGACCGCATGCGCATTTCTACCCATGCCCAGTAAGTCAAAGATGCATATTCTGCTCGATGCAGCGAGCCGGGGCGCACTTCTACGGTCTGATCATGACTACACAGCGCGTGCATCTCGTACCACCCTCGACCGACGCCGACGGCATCGAATCGGTCCCCACGGTGATCATCGGCGGCGGACAGGCCGGCCTGGTGATGGGCTACTACCTGCGACAAGCCGGTGAAGAGTTCGTCATTCTGGATGCCGAACAGCGCATCGGCGACGTTTGGCGTCATCGCTGGGATTCGTTGAAGCTGTTCTCCTTCCCCAAGTACTCAAGCCTGCCGGGATGGCGGATGCAGCTCCGCAGTTTCCCGAGTCACAACGAAATGGCGGACTACCTGGAGGCGTACGCGCGGCGATTCAACCTTCCGGTACGCAGCGGGGTGCGTGCTAGCAGAGTCTCGCGAAGCGGTCGCGGCTTCCGTGTCGAGACCTCGCACGGTGTGCTGCAGTGCAATCGAGTGGTGATGGCCACAGGTGGCTATAACCGGCCGGTCATTCCCGCGTTTGCCGCCGAGCTCGCGCCTGGGATCAAGCAGCTGCACTCCTCCGAGTACCGGAATCCGAAGCAGCTGACCGGCTCGATCCTCGTGGTCGGGGCCGGAAACTCGGGCGCCGAAATCGCCTTGGATTCAGTCGGGGCTGGGCACGAGACGCAGCTGTCCGGCCGCCACCCGGGGCAGGTGCCGTTCCGGATTGAGACCCGGAGGGCAAAGCTGCTCGTGCCGATCGTCATGTTCGCATTCCGCCGGGTGCTGAACTTGGACACCCCGCTGGGGCGGAAGTTTCGGGGCCAAGCGATCGAGCACGGCACCCCGCTTGTACGTACCAAGCAGAGCGACTTGGAGGCTGCCGGTGTGCAACGCGTCGGCCGCATCGACGGCGTACGGGATGGACTGCCCGTCACGGCCGAGGGTGACGTGCTGCAGCCGGAGACCGTCGTCTGGTGCACGGGATACCGATCCGACTACAGCTGGATCGACATGCCGGTCGCCGATGCGGACGGTCACCCGATCACCGAGCGCGGCGTCTCGCCAGAAACCGGTTTGTACTTCATTGGTGTCGAGTTCCAGTACGCGGCCGCGTCGTCCACCATCCAGGGCCTTGATCAGGATGCCCGTTACCTGATGCGTGCCATGGCCAAGCAACCAGCCGTCCAGCCAGTGGCGGAACGCGAGGCTGCCGCAGCCTGAAGCTGAACGCAAGTCGTACCAATCAAGTGCTGGCAAGTTGCACGTTCCACAGCACGGAACCTGCAACCTGCCAGCACTTAGTTCTTAGCGAGTGTCTCGCGTACGGACCAAGGCGAATCGGCAGCCCGCAGGGTGCCGAAGCCGTCCCGTTCTCGGGCGGTCCACGCGGCCAGGACGCCCGAGACGACCGTCGGGTTGTGCAAGCGGCCGTCCAGGACGGCCTCGACCAGGTCATCCAGGGATGCCCACACCGTGTCCATGTGAGCCTCCTCGCCCTCGCGGACGTAGCCGTCCGGCCTGTCGACACCCCGCAGGTCACGGGCCAGATAGATGCGCAGTGACTCCCCCAGAATTCCCGGTGTGGTGAACAGATCGACAAGCACTGCCCAGGTTCGAGCTTCCAGCCCCACCTCTTCGGCGAGCTCACGCTGGATCGCCTGCAGATAATCCTCGCCGCCCACATCGAGCAGTCCGGCAGGCGGCTCGATGAGCCGGTGGCGTACGGGATGGCGGTACTGCCGCACTAATGCGACCCGATCGTGATCATCCAGCGCTATTACGCCGACGGCACCAGGATGTTCGAGGTACTCACGCGAGATCAGCTCACCATCGGGAGTCCGTACCTGATCTTGCACATAGCTGGTGATCTTGCCCCGAGCCAGCACGGTCGACGACTCGACCGGCCAGGCGAGCGGAACGTCGACCAGCTCGTCACGGCCGAGAACGATCATCGATGATCTTCGTCGACGGGCAGCCGGGTCGCCAGCTTACGATCAAGTGCAGCCTCGACGAGACCGATGAAAAGCGGATGCGGCCTGGTGGGTCGCGACTTGAGCTCGGGATGGGCCTGGGTCGCAACGAAGTAGGGATGGGAGTCAGTTGGCAACTCGATGAACTCGACCAGCTTGGAGTCCGGCGACGTCCCGCTGATCACCAGACCGGCGTCCTCCAGCCGCTCGCGATAGGTGTTGTTCACCTCATAGCGATGCCGATGCCGCTCCTCGACATGGGATTGCCCGTACCGCTTGGCGACCACCGAGCCAGGCAGCAGCTCCGCTGGATAGGAACCCAAGCGCATCGATCCACCAAGATCGCCTTCGCCGGAAACGATCGCGACCTGCTCGGCCATCGTGGCGATCACCGGATGCGGCGTGTCCGGGCAGAACTCGCTGCTGTCCGCACCATCAAGTCCGGCAAGATGTCGCGCCACCTCGATCACCATGCACTGCAGGCCGAGGCACAGCCCCAAGATCGGGATCTGATTCTCGCGGGCATAGCGGATTGCGCCGACCTTGCCTTCCACACCACGGATGCCGAAGCCGCCCGGGACGACGACGCCATCCACCTCGCTGAGCACCCGGGCAGCGCCCTCCCGAGTCTGGCAGTCGTCGGAAGGCACCCAGCGAATGATCACCCTGGCGTGATTGGCGAAGCCGCCAGCACGCAGTGCTTCGCACACCGAGAGATACGCATCGGGAAGATCGACATACTTGCCGACCAGCGCGATCGTGACTTCTTCCTTCGGATGGTGAACGCGATCAAGTAGGTCGTTCCAGCGTGTCCAGTCCACGTCCCGGAAGCGCAGGTCGAGCCGCCGCACGACGTACGCGTCCAAGCCTTCGGAGTGCAACACCTTGGGGATGTCGTAGATGCTCGGTGCGTCGATGGCGGCCACGACGGCGGATTCGTCGACGTCACACATCAACGAGATCTTGCGTTTCACCGAATCCGGTATGTCGCGATCAGACCGGCACACCACAGCGTCCGGCTGGATACCAACCTGCCGTAGCGCCGCAACCGAGTGCTGGGTCGGTTTGGTCTTCAGCTCACCGCTGGGACCGATGTACGGCACCAAGGAAACATGCAGGAAGAAGACGTTTTCTCGGCCCACGTCATGGCGTACCTGACGCGCCGCTTCCAGAAATGGCAGCGACTCGATGTCACCGACCGTGCCACCAACCTCATGAATGACCACGTCGATGCCCGGCCCGCCCATTGCCATCATCGAATCTTTGATCTCGTTGGTGATGTGTGGGATCACTTGCACCGTGTCACCGAGATAGTCACCGCGCCGCTCCTTGGCGATCACCGAGGAGTAGACCTTGCCCGTGGTGATGTTGGCCTCGCCCGAAAGATTGACGTCGAGGAAGCGCTCGTAGTGACCGACGTCGAGATCGGTCTCGGCCCCGTCCTCGGTGACGAACACCTCGCCGTGCTGAAACGGATTCATGGTGCCGGGATCGACGTTGAGATACGGGTCCAGCTTCTGCATGGACACACTGAGCCCGCGGGCAACAAGCAGGTTGCCGAGACTGGAAGCCGTCAGCCCCTTGCCGAGCGAGGAGGCGACGCCTCCGGTGACAAAGAGGTGCTTGGTAAATCTCTCGCGGTATCCCACGGGCCTCCAGCTTACGTCGTGGAGTGCTAGCGCACGGTGAACCCGCCGGAGGAGTTCCAAAAGCCCTTATAGCGCCTGTTGCGAGTCATGGCGACGTAGGTACGGGCAAGGTCATCAGCGACATCGTCCTCGGTAGGCCAGGTAGCAGCTCGACGCCGACCGGCCTCGGCGAGCCGATGACGTTCGCTGGGGTCGTCGGCGAGTGCCGTAATCTGCCGCGCCGCTTCGTCGACGTCGCCCGGAGGAACCAGCACTGCCGCAGAATCGACCAGCTCTTCGATCCCACCGACACGGGTACTGATCAGCGGTACGCCGGCAAGCAGCGCCTCCTGAGCGACCAGCGCACGTGCTTCCCAGGTCGAGGTCAACAAGGCGAGGTCAGCTGCCCCGAGCAGCGAAGCAACATCGTCGCTACGGCCCAGCAGGGAAACCTGAAGGCGCTCGTCGGCGATGCGGCGCTGCAGCTTCTGATGTTCTGGACCGTCGCCGGCTACGACAAACCGCAGGTCGGGTCGATCACGTACGGCCGCCGCAATGTCGAGCACCATGCTCAGGTTCTTTTGCGGGGCCAGCCGGGTTACCGTCGCGGTCACCGTGTCCTCTGGCCCGGCACCGAGGCTGCGGCGCTGCTCTGCCCGACTCGTCTTGGCGGGCGGCAACACCGGAGCCGCAACGGGACTGAGTCGCACGTTTCGGGCGCCCAAGCGGGTTGCCAGTGCCACAAGATCACGGCTGGCGCCCAGCGTGAGATCTGCTCCCATAGCCACCGCTCGCATGGTTTGGCGCGCCGCTGCGGGCGCAATCCCGTCACCCAGCACCGCGTTGTGCCAGGTGACAATGAGCGGCACTCGATACATCCACGCTATCGGGATGCCGAGCCAGCCCGCCTTCAGCCCGTGCGCGTGCACCAGGTCGGCGCCGATCAACCGCCGCGGGCTGGTCAGCGGCCCAACGTCAAGTCCCAGCTTCTCGAAGCCCTGGGCTTCGGCCGTGGCATCGGTGCAGAACACCCGAATCTGGTGGCCGCGTTGCTCAAGCCTCGGGGCGATGCTCGCAACGTGTCGCCCGATGCCGCCGGTGCTGGAGGTCAAGAGTTGCGCCACCTTCATGACGAACCCACCTCCGCCGATGGCGTACGACGCCGCAGCGCCCACATCTGGGACAGGACCGAGGGTGCAAGGAGTCTCAGCATCGCTGTGAAGACTAAGACACACAACAATGCGACAACACAGGCGCCGAGCACTGCTGTCAGAATGCCCACCTCGCTCAGTAGGCGCGATATGGCCGCACCGATGCCACCCGCCAGTACGGCAGCCGCAAGGCCGACCAACATCGGCCGGGCCAATCCGATGGCCGGCATGCCCGACCGCCGCAGCAGCAGCCAGCCCGCCACTGCCCCCACAGCCATTCCGAGTGACACGCTGCCGGCCATGATCGGCACTAGCCAGTCACCGGGAACTACCAGCCGCACTATCGCCACGCTGATGATCACGACGGCCCAGGCGCTCGCGTTGGCAACGCCCGAGGCCTTGCCGAGATGTTGCGCGAGCAAGGTACGCGAGGCGAGGCCAAGCAAGGTAAATCCGACCACGGCAGGCGCGAACGCCGCGATCGGCCAGGCCAGCGCACCGGTGCGCTCCGACCCGGGGCCGAGAACGAACACCCGCGCAACCGGCACAGCAGTGGCCACGAGCAAAGCTGCTCCCAGCCAGGCCATCACTACGGTGGCCGGGCCGGTTTCGGCAAGCACCTCGCTGACATCGCCTCGGCCCTGTTCCGCGGCGGCAGCCAGTCTGGGAAAGCTGAGCTGCAGCAGTGGGGCCGCAAGCACCGCGTACGGCAGCAGGTAGATGGCGTTTGCCCAGGTGAACCTGGTCAACGCACCTTGATCACCAGTTTGCTGAGCCGACCAACTGATCAACAACACGCTGAGCTGCTGCAGGACCAACCCAACGATGCCCGCCGCGGCGATGGTGATGATCACTGATCGGTCACCCTCGGCGAACCGCAGCCGCGGCCGAAGCCGCAGCCCGATCCGGCCGAGTGGGACGAGCGTGCACGCTGCGAGCGCCAATACGCCCAAGGTGGTACCCCAGCCGAGGACAGCAAGCGCCTGAGCCGTGAGCTGGGACGGGTCGGTGTTGGCGCCAGGACCGGCGACCGCGGCGTAGCTCAGATAAGCGATGATCACGATCAGGCTGGACAGCAGCGGCGCGGCGGCGGCCGCGAGGAATCGATGGTGCGCCTGCAGCACTCCGGCACTGACCACCGCCAAGCCGTACAGCCATACTTGCGGGGCGAACATCACAACGAGCGCGGCCAAGGTATCAGCGCTTCCGACGCAGTCTGCCTTGGCAAAGGCACTGGCGAACAGACGCGCACCGGCGAGCACCGCCAGCCCAGCGGGGGTCAGGACGAGCAGCGTCCACGTGATCAACGCCGAGGCGGTACGTGAGGCGTGCTCGTCCCGACCCGCGCCAACATGCCGCGCCACCACGGGAACCACCACGCCGGCCAGTACGCCGCCCGCGACGATCTCGAACAACACATTCGGCAGGCTGTTGGCCGCGTTGTAGGTGTCGCCCAGGCAGGTGTCGCCGACTGTCTTGGAGAAAACCAGTGACCGGCCGAATCCGACGAGCCGCGACGCAAGGGTCAGCCCCGCAACACCGGCGGCGACTGAGCCAAAACCGGCTCTCACGCTTGCCTGTCAGGCATGGCGGTTACCCGCGCAGGGCGGCCCAGCTGATCAAGCCAGTGCAGCAGCGGCGTGCGTTCGATCACCACCGTAAAGCTCACTCGCTCGCTGGCAAGATTGAGCGCCACGACCGCGGCTCCGGCGATCATCCGCAGGTAACGCGGTAGCGCCGCAGCGGCAGCGGTCGCGACAGCGGCTCCGAGGGCGTTGGCGCCGCAATCACCGAGCATCGATTTGGCTGCTAGGTCGGTCGGCAGGCTGCCCACCGTCGCACCGACCGCAGGTGCCGAACCGAAGCCGACAAGACCCGAGCCGAGCAAGATGATCACCTTCGCAGCGCGACCCGGACGGAGATCGAGCAGATTGGTGAGATTGGCTGTTGCGGCGATAAGTGTGGTGTCGACCAGGCCGTCAACGACTCGGCACGCCGGCTTCGGACAGCTTGGCCGGGCACGCTGCACCAGGGCTGCGGCCGCGGCCGCGCTGACGCTGACGCCGATGACCTTGATCATCCCGCTGGTCAGCTGGCCCGATCGCAGCGCCCGAAGGTGGCCTCGGAATCCCTTGGCCTGACTGGACCCGTACAGGTCGTCATACCCGCCGACCAGCCCAGATCCGAAGCCGGCTACGGCCACGGGCAGCCCGCGGCGGCCCGACGGGTCGAGCAACCCGTCCACTGCTGCGCCGGCCAGCAGGGCGACTATCGCAATCGGACCCTCCGCAAGGGTCACCCTTTTCCCGGCGAAGTTCGTTCGCATCCAGCGCGACCCCAGCTGTGCCTCAGACGTTTGCTGATTCGCGGTCGCGGCAACCAAGGCGGCAGCCACCCCAGAGGCCACGCAGGCCAGGAGTCCGCGCCCCACTATCGCACCGGCAGGTCAGGCAGCGGTGCGTCCGCCTTGGCCAGAGCGCCGTAGTGCTGCGGCGGCCGGCCGAGCAGTCGTTCCTTGCCCGCCAAGACGACAGTCGTGACGCCGCTGCTCAAGTCGGCCACATCCACAGAGCTGAGGCTATCGACCGCCGTTGGGTCGGACCGCGCCGCCAGCACATCGGTCCCCTCAATATCGTCGCTATTCGGGCCGGCCAGCACCACCCCAGCCCGATTGGTCAATCCCACATCGAACTCGACGTGTTCAGTAAGTTGCTCTGGGGTTGGGCTGGGATCCGATGCCGGAGCCGTCACCACGATGATCAGCTGGGCCTGGGCTGCCGAGTCCTTGGAGATGGTGACCAGGCCACGGTTCTCAAGCGACTCTCCTACCGCAATTGCCAGCGCATCACGATCTTCGGGGTCTTTTGATCCGATCGATCTGCCGAGCGCGACGCCAAGCCGGGTCGCCGAAGACATAGCGTCGCTCAGCCCTAGTGGACCCACATAGTTGCTCAGGGCCCGAGTCACACTCTCAGATTTTGCCGGGTCGAAGGCGTCGGCATTGACCTTGACATCGCGTACCACGGTTCCGCCGGCTCCGACGACCGCATTGGAGATGGTACGCAATACGTCGGTGGGAGCGTCTGGCATGGCGACCATCGCAACGCGCTGACCGTTCATGAGACCGGCAGTGACGGCCGTGCCGACCTGCTCGTCGTAGGCATTGCGATAGTTGTCCAGTGCCTTGCGTCGATCCAGCTCGGTGCGCAGGTCGGTCACCTGCTTGCGATCTTGCGCGGCTTGCTGCAACAGTCCCTGGTCGACCGATGGGCTGAGCGACACGCCCACTGCAATCCCTACTGACAAGGCAAGGAAGACCGCCATCAACGACACGATGTGGTAGCGGAAGTTGATCAAGTGAAAAGTTCCTTTATCCAGTAGAGCAAGTCGCGGATTCGGGCAGCGATGACATTGCCGAAGGCCCAGCCGACGTCGGTGAACAACAGCGCCGTCAACAGCGCTATCACGCCAGACAATACGAACAAGATCAAATGCCAGGTCTTGATCTGACTGCGGTAGATCCGCGATACGCCCTTGGCGTCGACCAGTTTGGGTCCGACCCGGAGCCGAGTTAGAAAGGTGGAGGCCATGCCAGCCCTACCTTTGTCCAGAAATTCCACCAGCGAGGCATGGGTCCCTACCGCGACGATCAGGCTCGCTCCTTTGGAATCGGCGAGCAGCATCGCGGCGTCCTCACTGGTGCCGAGGGCCGGGAACACCACTGCCCGCAAGCCAAGCTTCTCGATCCGCTCCAACCCGGGCGCTCGCCCGTCGTGATAGGCGTGCACCACGAGTTCCGCGCCGGATCGCAATGTCTCATCCGAACACGAATCCATGTCGCCGATGATCATGTCGGGCTGATAGCCCGCCTCGATGAGGGCATCGGCTCCGCCGTCGACTCCCATCAGCAAAGGGCGATACTCCGAGATGTAGGGACGCAGGGCGGCAAGATCGCTGCGGTAGTCGTAGCCGCGAACCACGATCAAGACATGCCGGCCCTCGATCTGGGTGCCAACCTCGGGCACCCCGACGCCTTCGAGCAGCAACTCCTTCTCGACGCGCAGGTAAGTCATCGTGTTGTCAGCGAACGCCTCGATCTGATCGGAAAGACCATTGCGGGCGTACTGCAGATGATCTTCCAGGATCTCGGTGGTGTAGAAGGTGCCCTCCGCGACCACGCTGCCTGACGAGTCGAGTAACTTGCCACCGTCGAGAATCAGCCGGTCACCTTCATGAACCCGGGAGAAGATGTGATCGCCGACGTTGTCGATCAACGGGATGCCGGCCTCGAGCAATATCCCGGGCCCGAGGTTGGGATAACGGCCGGACACCGAGGACACCGCGTTCACCACAGCAGCGGCACCGGCCTCGACAAGAGCTTCTGCGCTGACCCGATCGAGATCACCGTGATGAATGATCGCAATCTCGCCTGGGCCCAGGCGCTTGGTGAGGTTCTTGGTACGCCGATCTAGGCGCACTACACCACCGATCTGGTTCGGTGTTGCGCGCCTGCGCAGCAGGGTGGGAAGTCGCATGTCGCCGTCCATCCTCCCACCGTTGCTATATCGCCCTCAGCAAAGCGCTAATCCGAGCCATCGCTGCGACTGAGCCCGGCCGAACCGAACTCAGACTCGACGATTGCGGCGCCGGGTCGGACGGGGCCGAGGCAAAGAGAAGCTCATGTGTGTCTCGCGACCATGGTGAGGCGCGGGGCAGCCGGCCGTCGCCTCATCCGCCGCCGTCGCGGCGCAGCCGGTAGCCCATCCCGCGTACGGTTTCCAGCGAACGTACGCCAAACGGCCGGTCGATCTTTTCGCGGAGATAGCGGATGTAAACCTCTATGACATTGGACTTGTATTCGTGTCCGATGTCCCATGCGGCGTCCAGCAGCTGGCTGTGACTGAGAACCTGGCCGGGGCTCCGCATGAACGCCTCAAGGAGCGCAAACTCACGAGTGGACAGCCGAATCTCTTGATCTCCTCGCCAGACCTGAGCCGACGCCGGGTCGAGACGTAATGAACCCACCTGGATGATCACCGGCCGTTCCCCGGGGTCCCGCCGTACTAGCGCCCGCATCCTCGCAAGCAGCTCCCCAAAAGCAAATGGTTTGCTGAGATAGTCGTCCGCGCCGGCATCCAGCCCGCGCACTCGGTCATCGACCCCGTCGCGTGCGGCCACCATGATGATCGGCGTCCACTCCCCCGAGCTGCGCAGCCGGCGGCAGGTGACGAAGCCATCCGCGTCGGGAAGCATGGCATCCAACACGACGACGTCGTACGCCTTATCCGCGAGCATGGCGCACGCCGCGCCCGAAGTACCTGCGACGTCGCCGATTACGTTCACGGCACGTAAGGCGCGCCTGATCGCAGCCGCCATCGGTAGGTCATCTTCGACGACCAACACCCGCATGCTGGGAAAGCTATGCAGCTACAGATGAGAGCCTCATGAGACCGCTCGGGCAGAACGTCGGACGCTAGCTCGACGCCCGTGCCGATGCGGCAAGCTCCACCAGCTCGCCCGCGTGAGCCAGGGCCGATTCGGTCGTATCCAGCCCTGCCATCATGCGTGCCAGCTCCACCGCGCGGTTCTTCTCAGCCACCTGGACCACGCCGCTCGTCGTCACCTGGCCGTCGTCGGCCTTGACGACGACATAGTGCCGGTCAGCGAAGGCGGCGACCTGTGCGAGATGGGTCACGACCACTACCTGGCTGTGCTGCGAGAGCCGGGCGAGCCTACGTCCGACCTCGACGGCGACCTTGCCACCAACCCCGGCATCGACCTCATCGAAGACGAGCGTGCCGGCCTCGTGATCGGCAGCAAGAACGACTTCCAAGGCGAGCCGCATTCGAGACAACTCACCTCCGGAGGCCACCCTGCCGAGGCTGCGCATCTCGCTCCCCGGATTGGCTGCAAACAGCAGCTCGACCCGGTCGGCACCAGAAGGCCCGAGCTCGGCGCCTGCTACCTCAAAGCTCAACCGCGCGTGCGGCATCGCGAGGGCGGCGAGTTCATCAATCACCAAATTTCCGAATCTGGCCGCAGCCTCGCGACGAGCCGCGCCAATTTGCGCAGCGAGCTCGATGAGTTCGACGCCAAGGTCCGCAACGCGCTGTTCCAGCGTGGCAATCCGCTCATCACTCTGCTCGAGCTCGGTAAGCCGTACCGCCGACTCGGCAGCCCACTGCAAAACTTCGTCGCACGTGGTGCCGTACTTTCGTGTCAGCGTCGCGAGCTGAGCTCGGCGTTCGGCAATCTGTTCCAGCCGGCCAGGTTGGCTTTCCAGGCTGTCCAGGTAGCGTGCCAGATCGGCAGTGAGATCGGTGAGCTGGTAGCTCGCCTCCGCCAAGCGTTCGCCCAGCTGAGCTGCCGACGGATCCCGGGAGGTCGCCGATTCGAAGACTTTCCGTGCCGCGTACAACATGGCCAGTGCGCCGCCGGCTTCATCATCTGGCCCGGCGAGTGCCTGAACGGCTGACTCGGCCGAGTCCCGAAGATCGTCCGCGGATTGCAAACGCAGCGCCTCGGCCGCCAAGGCAACGTCCTCGCCTGAGGAAGGGGCCACCCGCTCGATCTCATCCAGGCCGAAG
Organism: uncultured Actinomycetota bacterium; assembly: GCA_963798835.1. Taxonomy (GTDB): domain Bacteria; phylum Actinomycetota; class Actinomycetes; order Propionibacteriales; family Propionibacteriaceae; genus Microlunatus. The sequence goes on from CAWCVF010000011.1 coordinate 48,292, forward strand.
CTCAACAGATCGATTTCGCGGGCTCGACTCTGCGCTTCAGATCGCAGCTGTGTCAGTTCCGTCCGTGCTGCGCGATCCTCTGCCCACAGAGCGGAGTATCTCCTCAGTGGTTCGAGCGCCGGGGCACCAGCAAAGCGGTCCAGCAGCTCCCGTTGCCGATCTGCCTCGGTGAGGCGTTCCTGTTCTGCCTGGCCATGGATGCGGACCAGGGCGGCCGTCAGTTCGGCGCAGACGCTGGCTGGTACCTGGGCACCGCCCAGATAGGCCCGAGAGCGGCCGGCTGAAGTGAGATGGCGGGCAACGATGAGCTCGTCGTCGTCGAGTTGACCACCAGCCTCGAGCACGTTCTGCAGCAATTCAGCGTTTTCGATCTTGAAGCGGCCTTCCACTCGGGCCCGCTCCGAACCCCGGCGTACCGATCGCGGGTCAGCCCTGCCACCGAGCAGCAAGCCGAGCCCGCTGATGATCATCGTTTTCCCCGCGCCGGTTTCACCGGTAACCACTGTGAGACCGGGATGCAGATTGATGATCGCGTCGTTGATCACACCGAGGTCGGCGATCCGTAGCTCGGTGATCATGCAGGAGTGTCGATCATGGTGATGGCAGGGTCGGCAGAGCCGCGCCAGCCTTCCACCCGCAGACCGAACTTCTGCACCAGCCGGTCGGTGAATGGCGCTTGGGAAAGTCGGGCCAGTCGAAGCCGCTGTCGTCCCCGGGTGACCTCAATCTCCATGCCCGTCCGCAATTCAACTGAGCGGCGCCCGTCGCACGAGACCACACCATAGGTCCGCGAGACATCGAGAACCTCAACGACGACCGTCGAGGTCGGACTGAGCACCAGCGGTCGGGCGAACAGCGCGTGCGCGCTGAGCGGCACCAGCAGCAGTGCCTCAACGCCTGGCCAGACCACCGGGCCACCGGCGGAAAAGGCGTACGCAGTCGAGCCGGTGGGTGTGGAAACCAGTATTCCATCGCACGCCCAGCGTGACAGCGGCCGACCATCGACCTCGACCAAGACTTCGAGCATCCGCTCCCGCGAAGCCTTCTCGATCGAGACCTCGTTGATCGCGTAAGACGACCACGCCGGTGCAAAAGTCTTCGTATCGCGGAGCGTGACGTCGATGGTGAATCGCTCTTCGACTGTGTAGGAGCGCTGTACTACATGGGCGACGATGCTGTCGATCTCCGAAGACTCCGCTTCGGCAAGGAAACCGACGTGTCCGAGATTGACGCCCAACAGCGGAATCTCGCTGGCCAGCACCCACTCCGCCCCGCGGAGGATCGTGCCGTCGCCTCCCAAGACGACCATCAGCTCGATCCCGTCCTCGAGCTTGACCGGCTTCGACAGCGGCATAACTGAGTGCGCGAGCCGATCATCGAGGGCTGGCAAGTCACCGGCTGGTAGTGCCGAAATTATGCCGGCCGCGCTCAGCCCCTCGATCAGTCGATTCGCTGCGGCGATCGCGGCCGGTCGGCCCATGTGGGTGAGGACGGCGACGCGGCGTACCGAGTCTGCCTCTCCGCCGCCCTGCTCGCCATCTCCCTGGGCTGCAGCCTTGGTCACGTGCTCATGTTAATTGCCTCGCTCGCCAAGCTCGCTCGGCGCGGCTGGCGCGTCTGACCGGGCGATTAGCGTTTCTCCGCACAAGGCCATGAATGAGAGCCCATACCCCGGTTTTGGGCCGCATTCGTGGCTCTGTGCGGAAAAACGACCCGAGTGAGATCCTCAGCTAGGTCGCCACGAGTGCGGACAGATCCAGCTCCGGCGGTGGTGCCGCTGACCGCCGCAGTAAGACAAAGAACTCACGATTCCCAGCAGCGCCGACAAGCCGGCTCGGAACCGCTGCGGTGCAGTGCCAGCCGTGCTCGGCCGCCGCCTCGATTACGTTCGACAGTGCCAGGACGTGGTGAGCCGGCGTCTTCACCACACCGTCGTTACCCAACAGCTCCCGTCCAACCTCGAATTGTGGCTTGACAAGCAATAGCTGCCAGCCGTCGTCCCGAGTGACTGAGGAGAGCGGGCCAATGAGCAGGGTCAACGAAATGAAAGAGACGTCAGCAACCACGTGATCGACCGGGATGCCTCCGACATGATCAAGCCGCAGATCCCGGAGGTTCGTTTTCTCATACACCCGGACGCGCGGGTCGTTCCGCAAGACCGGAGCCAGTTGATCACTGCCAACGTCCACAGCGATCACCTCTTGGCAGCCGCGGTCGAGCAAGACCTGGGTGAACCCACCGGTCGAGGCTCCAGCATCGAGGGCTCGTCCGGCGACGCCGAGCTGGAGGTCGTCGAGCGCACCGATGAGCTTGCGCGCACCTCGCGAGACGTATGGATCGAGGGTTGCACGAATGTCCGCGGAAGGCGTCACTCGGTCGCCAGGCCGCTCTACCACAGCACCGTTCACCACGACTTCGCCCGAGTTGATCATCGTCTGAGCCTGATTACGCGATCGCGCAAGCCCGCGCCTGACCATCTCCAGATCAAGGCGCTCGGTCACCGCTCAAGCCGGCTCAACGTCGTGAGACTGATCCTCATCTCCTCGATCCAAGGCTTCGTGCAATAGAGCATGAACGTCGGCCAGTCGATCATGATGATCGACAAGTGGAGTCGAAGCCAGCTCAGTTAGCCCAAGGAGCGCATCGTCCACCGTGGGATTCCCAGTCCGCGGCGGGTCGCTCGTCGGGTCTGCATTCTCGAACTCATCGCGAGTGCGTTCTGTCATCTTTTGGCCGACTGCCCACTACGCTTCGCGGTTGCTGCCTTCTTGGCTGCCGCTTGTCGTCCGGGAGACTTCGCCGCTGTCCCCTTCTTCATCGGTGTCGTTGTCGTGCTCGATTTTCGCGCGGACGCCTTCTTAGCAGCAGCCCTCTTCGCTGGCGCGGACTGTGCCCCACGCGCCACTGCCTCATCCAGTTGCTCTCGCAGGGAAGCGACCTCCGCACGCAACGCCTGGACATCCTCGGCGCGCGCAAAGCCCAACCGCGCCGTCGCTTTGTCCACCTCCGCGTCCACGAAGTTCTGCAAGAGCTCTCGATTGACCCGGCTGGCGTTCATGATCTCTTCGGCAAGCTTGGTCACGCGCTCGCTCGCCTCCGCGGCGACATCTTCCAGGCCTGCCTGCTTGAACATCGCCCGAGCAGTCGCCGACGCCTTGGCTTGGGTGCTCTTAGTGACACCAGTCACCATGTTGATATAGGTCTGAAATACCTCGGTCACTTCTGGATACCTTTCTCCCCCGGCCATGCTGACCGGTGGGATGGCAACGCCGCATTGAACGTTACCGCAGGGTCACTCAAACATGATCATTCCTGGCAAGATCGGCGAGGGCATCGTGCGAGTCCACAGTCAAACCATGATCAGTAGCCCACCACGCAGCATGCGCAGCAGCCCAAATTGCCTCTACGCCGCTCAATCCGTTCTGCCGTACGACGAGTCGACCACCCTCAGCCGAGGCGCTTGCATGACCACAAAGGAATTCACCGCCGCTCTGGTTGATGGCCAGCGCCGGACGTAACAGCGCTCGAAGATCTTGCCCGACAAAGGTTGGCCGCTGCCCCGGCGCGGCGATAAGCAACTCCGCGGCACGATGGGAGCCGGAGAGCACGAGCATGCTGTCGAGACCGGCATTGACCGCCCCCGCTATGTCGGTGTCGAGCCGGTCCCCGACGAACAGCGGATGGGCAGCGCCGAGGCGGCTGACCGTGTCATCAAGGAGCGGCCGGTAGGGCTTGCCGGCCACCTCCGGCTCCGCTGCCACCGCCATCCGTACGGCGGCCACCGCTGCGCCGTTACCGGGAACCAGCCCACGATCGGTCGGGCGGGTCGGATCGATGTTCGTCGCGACCCAATGCGCCCCGTGGTGGATGGCGATCGCGGCCTCGTTGAGTTCCTGCCAGGCAAGGTCGAAACCGTAGCCCTGGATAACCGCTACCGGATTGTCTTCCGCCGAGTGCACCGGCACCAGGCCCACTTCGCTCAGTGCTACCGTCACCCCCTCGCCCCCGACGGCAAGGATTCTCGCGCCAGGCCCAAAGCGGTCGGTCAGGAGGTGAGCGGCCGCTTGAGCGGAGGTGACGACGTCGGCGGCGGTCGCTGGAATGCCTAGCTCCACCAGATGATCAGCGACAGCGACAGGTGGCCGAGCGGCGTTATTGGTGACGAAACCGATCTTGGTGCCACGCTCGTGAAGCGCTGCTATCCCTTCTGCAGCGCCCGGTACGGCAACCGGACCGAGGTAGACGACACCATCAAGATCAAACAACACCGCGTCATAGGAGTCGATGATGATCTCACTGGCGCTCACTGGCTCTCCCGATGCAGCCTGTCGTCCTCATCGTCGTCGTAATCGATCGAGATCCCGTCGAGTTCTTCCACTCGCTGTTGCGCGTCGGTCTGCTGATCATGGTCGAGCTTGGCTGCGGCCGCGAACGACTCTCGGGCAGCCGAATCCTTGCCAGTGTGCAGTAAGGCATCGGCGTAGGCGTAGTGCAACCGGGCCGCGGCAAGTGCAGGCACCGCCCCAGGGCGGATGGCCGCAACGGCACGTTCCAGCAGACGTAGCGCTTCATGATCTTGGCCTAGGTCGCGTCGCGCACCGGCTTCGACAATGATCATTTCGACCCGCAGCGCCGGCTCCAGCCCGGGCCGCCCCGCCTCGCGGGCCAACTTCAGCGCATTGTGCGGACGACCGAGCGCCCGCTCGCAATCGGCCATCACCGGCAGATAGTCCTGCGTCCCCGTCATCCGCCGCAGCGCACGAAATTCACTCAACGCAACGTCATAATGGCCGGCCGCGTACGCGGTTTCAGCTGCCGCCTCGCGAACGATGGGCAGTCGAGCGGCCCTGCGACGCGCCGCCTCAGCATGGGCGTACGCCAGCTCGGGATCACTGTCCACGAGCTGACCGGCTACGACGAGGTGCGCCGCGACGATTTCGGCAAGTTCTTTCGGCAGGCCGCGTAGTTCTGCGCGTACGGAGGCGTGCAGCGACCGAGTATCCACCCCCTCCGGAACAGGCGGCTCGTTCGTTCGACGGGTCAGACCAGGCCGTGCGCCAGTCGAGGACCGCTGAGGGTCGTTTGTTGACCTCCGGCGCTGCGAATCACCGCGGTGTTGCGACCGCTGCTGCTCTGTCGGCCGTTCCGAACTCTGGCGCCGTCCGCCTGACACTCGGCGTCGGGAACCGTTGGACCGCCCTTGCTCTGCCACGGGCTCATTATTGCCTTGCGGGCTTGCTCCCGACTTAGGGCGGCACAGCCCTAGGTCGCAATCACGACCTCCGGACCGGCTGCAGCAAGCTCAGAGACGATGTCAGGGTTCGCGGCAGCATCGGTGATCACCTGATCGACTTCGTTGATAGCGGCAAAGGAGCAGAACGAGTTGCGGCCGATTCTTCCGGAGATCACCGGTACGATGCGCCGCCGCGCGGACAGCAGCATGGCTCGCTTGGTCGACGCCTCCTCCGGGTTCGTTGTCGTCAAGCCATGAGTCGGCGTCATGCCATTGACACCGATAATGGCAAGATCAACTGTCAGTGTGCTCAGCCGGCGGCCAGTCCACGCGTCCACAGCGGCCGAGGTGAGGCCTCGAATGGTTCCCGGGAGTGTGAAGATGCGCAGGTTGTCCCAGTCAGCCAGATATTGGGCCGCCGGCAGGTTGTTCGTCACCACGGCGAGAGCGCGGTCCTTGGGCATGGCCTGAGCGCAGACCAACGTCAGAGAACCGGAATCGAGCACCACGACACCGTCCTCCGGAAGTTCGTGGGCGACTCTGCGCGCGATCACAAGCTTGTCCTCGAACTGCTCCGCATGCCGGGCGGCCAACGCCTGCTCGAACGGCGTGGAGTCCAGCAGCTCGGCCCCGCCCCGAATTCTGCGGAGCACACCGCGGCGCTCGAGCACATCAAGATCGCGCCGTACGGTCTCGGTTGTGACTTTCAGCTGCTCGGAGATTTGCAGCACACTGGCCCGGCGGCCGTCGTGGGAAATCAACAAATCGGTGATCGTCCGCTGTCGCTCTGGCGGATACATCGTCATAGTTGCCTCTCTGGGCACATTCTCACATGGATGACCGAAACGTCGCGTAACCCACCCAATCAAGGATCTGCAAACGGGCAAGGGACCGGGAAGCACCAGCACATCGGGCACTAGATCTCCGCCCAAGGCTGCGCTAGCCTCCGGCATAGGAAGAGATTCAGAGATCTTTTGCAGACATTCGGTCAACGGCGACGAGGTGTATCCGTGATTTTTCCTACGCCGCCCGGTTGGCAGGCGGCAGTGTGACCGTCCAGCACGCGCAGGCCGCGGCTCGCTATCAGGCGATCACCGATCTGCTGACCGCCGATGGTCGTGTGGACGTTGTCGACATCGCGAATCGACTGGGCGTCGCCCAGGAGACGATTCGGCGCGACCTCCGCGCGATGGAGAGCGCGGGAAAACTGCAGCGAGTTCACGGTGGCGCAGTTCGGCTCGCCGCTGGTCCGCTCGTTCTGCTCAACAACCAGCCGCCTACCGCCCAAGATGATCTTGCGCTCGCCGCTCGAGTGTGGCATGAGCTACCACGGCGAGGCACGATTTTGCTTGGCACAGGACCTCTGACGCTTGCGCTGGCACATGTCATGGTGGGGTCCCAGCCCGACGCCCACGGGCTGACAATTGCCACCAACTCCCTGGACGCGGCCATTGTGCTCTCCCGAGCCAGTCGGCTCGAGGTCTACAACATCGGAGGCACCGTTTCACCAGTGACTCGGGCACAAGAGGGCGACTGGGCGGTCAGTGAACTGGAGCGATTGCACGTCGAGGTCAGCGTGGTCTGTCCGGCGGGTATCAGCATTGATCATGGGCTCACCGAGGCCACTCCGGCTGCGGCAGCCGTGTCTCAAGCGGTGGTCGGGTGCGCAGACAAGGTCGTTGCACTAGCAAGTCAGCACAGTCTTGGCGTGTCAGCCTTCGTCCAGTTCGCATCGCTTGATCACATAGATTCACTTGCTGTGTCCGGGGCTCCCAGTCAGGCCGCACTGCAACCGTTTCTGGAACGCGGCATCACCACCATCATTGGAGGGACCTCATGACACTCGTCGCCGGAGTCGATTCCTCGACACAGTCAGTCAAGATCGTCGTGTGTGATCTTGAAACCGGATCGATCGTACGAACTGCTCGTGCGGCGCACCCAGACGCCACCGAGGTGTCGGCATCCGCCTGGCTGACCGCCTACGAAGAAGCTGCGAATGATCCTGGACTCCTTGACGGGGTTGCCGCACTGGCGGTCGGTGGTCAGCAGCACGGCATGGTGACCCTCGACGAGAACGGCGACCTCGTTCGCGATGCTCTTTTGTGGAATGACAACAGGTCTGGCGCCGACGCAGAAGACTTGATCACTGAGCTAGGCGGCGCTACGCAGTGGGCGGATGCAGTCGGCTCGGTACCTGTGGCCTCCATGACAGTCTCCAAGATCAGGTGGTTAGCTCGTGTGGAACCGCAGAATGCGGCCAAGACCACGGCAGTTGTGCTGCCTCATGACTGGCTGAGCTGGCAGATCGGTGGTCGCAGCTTCTCTCCTACGACCGATCGCGGAGATGCATCGGGCACCTGCTACTACGACGCGACCGCCAACCGCTACCGAAACGATCTTGTGGAACTTGCGTTAGGTCATGATCTCGAGCTACCCAGAGTCGCCGCTCCGAACGAGGTGATCGGCTACACACCAAACGGCATAGCCATTGCGCCTGGTACCGGCGACAACATGGCGGGGGGTTTAGGTCTCGGCGTGGCCAGCGGCGCAGCCGTGGTCTCACTGGGCACCAGTGGGACGGCTTTTACGAAGAGCAGTCAGCAGACCCACGAGCCGACCGGAACTGTGGCCGGTTTCGCCGATGCGACCGGCGAATTCCTTCCCCTGGTGTGCACCCTCAACGGCGCTCGGAATCTCGTCGCGGCCGCGCAGGTACTCGGTGTGACGCTGACTGACTTCAGCGAGCTGGCCTTGAGCGCTGAGCCGGGCAGTGGAGGCCTCACTTTCATCCCCTATCTCGAAGGTGAGAGAACGCCGCCGTTGCCCGATGCGCGCGGCCAGCTCGTCGGACTGACGCTGGCGAACATGACGCCCGCCAATATCGCACGCGCCACCGTTGAGGGGGTGCTGTGGAGCCTCGCGTACGGGGTCGAGGTGCTGCGCGAGCAGACTGGGGAGATCTCCTCGATCACCTTGACCGGCGGCGCCTCACAGTCTGAAGCCGTACGCCGGATCGCCACGGCAGTCTTCGGCTTACCTATCGTGGTGACAGACACCTTCGAAAGCGTTGCGGTCGGCGCTGCGCGGCAGGCAGCTTGGGCCTTGACTGGCACGCTTCCCGACTGGCCTGTGCCGGTGATCAGCGAACAAGAGCCCACCGCAGCTGATCAGCGTGCGGCCACCGAAATCATGGACGCTTACCGCTCGGTGCTTGCGGCGCACTTCGGCGTATGAGCCCCTTTGCGATCAACGCCGTGCAATTCAGGTCAGCCCAATGACCTCGAACAGCCGCCAATCGCCTGGCACGCCCCGAAGCTGATGCGAACCGCGATCAGCAAAGCGAATCGTCGAGCCGACTACCAAATCCTTCACTGTCCCAGACACCAACACCTGACCATCGCTCGCAAGGGCCATCACACGCGCGGCGATGTGGACCGCGATCCCTGCGATCTGCCGGTTCTGGATCTCGACCTCACCGCTGTGCAATCCGGCTCGAACCTTCATTCCCAACGACCGGACAGCCGAAGCGATCTCCGAGGCGCACTTCACGGCGCGAGCGGGGCCGTCGAAGGTCGCCAAGAATCCATCTCCGGTGGTGGTTACCTCGTTCCCGCGGTAACGGTTGAGCTCGGTTCGTACCAACCGGTCATGCGCAGCTCGCAGTTCCAGCCAACGCTGATCGCCAAGTCGGGCGGCAAGATCAGTCGAATTCACAATGTCGGTGAACAGCACGGTGGCCAAAATCCGGTCCAGCGCCGGCGCGGGAGGAGCGCCAGTGAGAAACTCCTCGATCTCGTCAAGTACCGGCTCGGAGTTCACGAACGGCGGGTACCAGTCAGCTCCCGGGAGCTCCACATACTTGCTGCCGGGAATGTGCTCGGCCAGATACCGGCCCATTGGCGCTCGATAGTGCCGATTCTCAGCACGATGCAAGATCAGCGTTGGAGCCTGAATGCTGGACAGCACCGACCGCACGTCGAGCTGAAGCACCCATCGGTACATTCGAGTGCTTGCGGCCGGTGGCGCCGAGAGGCGCATATAGCGGCCAACCCAACGCTGCATCTGGGAGTCGCCGGCGACGCTGGGTGCGGAAAGCTCCAGCGCGACTCCTGTCCCCCACGATGCCTCCCAAATCTCTAGCAACCGCTCCGCCGCCTCCTTGGGCATCCCGATCAGATAGTCGCGCTCCCGAAGCATCCTCGCGAACGTGTTCACCAGGACCAGGCTTCGAGTCCGTTGCGGATAGGTCGCAGCGAACAACATGGCCATCGGACCGCCTTCAGCATCTCCGATGAGAGAGGCTTGCTTAGCCCCAACGGCGTCCAGGACGATGCGTGCGTCGTCCATCCAATGCTCTAGCGTCGGCAGAGCGCCCATGGCCACTGGGTCCGAAAGACCAGCACCCCGCTTGTCAAAGCAAATGACCCGGGCAAAGCGGCCGAGACGGTTCAGATAGCGCGCCATCGCCGGGTGCTCCCACATCACCTCGATGTTGCTCGCCCAATTGCCAATCAACATCAGGTCCTGCGGGCCCCGGCCAAAGATCTGGTAAGCGATGTAGCCGTCCTCAGTCTTGGCGTACCGGATTTGCGGGACAGCCCCTCCAGCTTCATCTGTATCCATCGCTACCCCCATCAGCCGCACAGCCCACCACGCAACGTCTACCTCAGCCCACCAGCCAAGACCTGGGCCAATGCGCCGCATCTACGCACAAAGCCACAAATTTGACCCTAATTGCCGAAATCGGCCTTCATATGTTGCATTGTGCGGAGAAACGGTGAGGATGCAAGTCCTCATCAAACGCCGCTGACAAAACACCTCAGGGCCGGTCACGAATGACCGACCCTGAGGTGTTATATGTCCGGCGACGTCCTAGTCTCCCACACGGTCCCCCGTGCAGTACCATCGGCGCTGAAAGGCTTAACTTCCGGGTTCGGAATGGAGCCGGGTGTTTCCCTTTCGCCATGATCACCGAAACTCTATGGAGATGTCAGCGGATATTTGTACCCTTCGACAAGCTCAGGGCGCAAATTCCCGACCGTATCTCGGGAGCTGCACAGTGGACGCGAAACATGAGTGTAGTAACAAGCCCTCGGCCTATTAGTATCGGTCAGCTCCATGCATTACTGCACTTCCACATCCGACCTATCACCCAGTGATCTGCTGGGGGCCTTACCAGGTTACCCTGTGGGAGCCATCATCTTGGAGCGTGCTTCCCGCTTAGATGCTTTCAGCGGTTATCACTTCCGAACGTAGCCAACCAGCCGTGCTCTTGGCAGAACAACTGGCACACCAGAGGTTCGTCCGTCCCGGTCCTCTCGTACTAAGGACAGCTCTCCTCAAGACTCCTACGCGCGCAGCGGATAGGGACCGAACTGTCTCACGACGTTCTAAACCCAGCTCGCGTGCCGCTTTAATGGGCGAACAGCCCAACCCTTGGGACCGACTCCAGCCCCAGGATGCGACGAGCCGACATCGAGGTGCCAAACCATGCCGTCGCTATGGACGCTCGGGCAAGATCAGCCTGTTATCCCCGGGGTACCTTTTATCCGTTGAGTGACGGCGCTTCCACCTGCCACCGTCAGATCACTAGTCCCGACTTTCGTCCCTGCTTGAGATGTCTCTCTCACAGTCAAGCTCCCTTGTGCACTTACACTCAAAACCTGATTGCCAACCAGGCTGAGGGAACCTTTGGGCGCCTCCGTTACCTTTTAGGAGGCGACCGCCCCAGTCAAACTACCCATCAGGCACTGTCCGTGATCCAGATAATGGATCTACGTTAGATATCCAGAACAACCAGAGTGGTATTTCAACGTTGACTCCACAATCACTGGCGTGACTGCTTCAAAGTCTCCCACCTATCCTACACAAGCTGTACCGAACACCAATACCAAACTATAGTAAAGGTCCCGGGGTCTTTCCGTCCTGCTGCGCGTAACGAGCATCTTTACTCGTAGTGCAATTTCGCCGAGTCCGTGGTCGAGACAGCGCCCAAGTCGTTACGCCATTCGTGCAGGTCGGAACTTACCCGACAAGGAATTTCGCTACCTTAGGATGGTTATAGTTACCACCGCCGTTTACTGGCGCTTAAGTTCAGTGCTTCGCCTTTCGACTAACACTTCCCCTTAACGTTCCAGCACCGGGCAGGCGTCAGTCCGTATACATCGTCTTGCGACTTAGCACGGACCTGTGTTTTTAGTAAACAGTCGCTTGGGCCTGGTCTCTGCGGCCTCCCACGCCGTCCGGAGTAAATCCATAGACATGGTCGGCCCCCCTTCTCCCGAAGTTACGGGGGTATTTTGCCGAGTTCCTTAACCACGGTTCGCTCGATCACCTTGGTATTCTCTACCTGACCACCTGAGTCGGTTTAGGGTACGGGCGGCTCTAGCACTCGCTCACGAAGGTTTTCTAGGCAGCATAGGATTACCCACTCGACGGACTCGAGGTCCGTCCAGCCGTCATGTCTCAGGCACGTGAGATGCGGATTTGCCTACATCTCGCCCTACGCATTTAGCCCGGGACAACCATCGCCCGGGTTGGGCTACCTTCCTGCGTCACTCCGCAGCTTGCCTAATACAAGTTTGGGTCACAGACTTGCTGCCGGCACGCCCGAAAGCGCCCCAACAACTCGCGTGCTT